>JBLFWX010000080.1:0-24249 GCA_047611805.1 Gammaproteobacteria bacterium | reverse complement strand
CAGCGGACTTCAATGGTGCCGGACCCGGTGCCGATTTATTCAGTCCCGCCAGGCCATTGCTGGCGTATTCGCGACGCCAGTCAGCAAGCTGATTACTGTAGAGTTTTTCCCGTCGTAGCAATGCACCTAGCTCACCGTGCTTGCAGGCATTGGCTTCTTGAATGATCCTGAATTTATAATCCGGTTTGAATACCCGCCTCGTCCGCTTCTCAAGTTTTGGATCGGGTAATACCTGGGTGTCGAACTCTAATGATGTCTTTGGCACGAGTGTCATCCTGTTTCTATAGCCCTCAAATCTATGCTATCCCAATCACTGACTGTCTGGGACCAGGTTGACACATAGGGATCGTGCCGCGAGAACACGTTGAAAATCGAGACCTTTTTTTTTATTTAACTAACAAATCCTAGGCAGCTGTTCGCCGCTGAACATGTCGAGCACGCGCCGCCCACCAATCGAAGTTGTCGATGTGACCATGCCAGATTTCTCTGCGGCAACAGTTCCAATCACGCACGCGTCCCGGCACCGCGGATCGGCGCGCAGGATCTCTAACACGCGATGCTGATCTTTCGCGGGTACGAAGGCTACGAATCTTCCTTCGTTTGCGACATAGAGCGGGTCGAATCCAAGGATCTCACATGCGCCGCGCACGCCGTCCGAAATTGGGATGGCCGTTTCATCGATATTGATACCTAACCCCGCCGTCTGCGCGATTTCGATCAACGTTGTCGCTACGCCGCCGCGTGTTGGATCTCGCAGACAATGCACTTCGATACGTGCCTCGATCATCGATAGAATTGGAACGGATAGCGCGACCGTATCGCTTTCGATCGTGCTCTCGAAGCCGAGCCCCTCGCGCGCAGACATTACTGCGATGCCATGCCTGCCGATATCGCCGGACAAGATCACGACGTCACCTGGTCGAATAGCTACAGGCGATATCAGCTGTTCGCACTCGATAATACCGATACCGCTGGTGTTGATGAAAATACCGTCACCGTGACCTTTGTCGACGACCTTCGTGTCGCCGGTAACGAGTTCTATCTGAGCATGGTCGGCAGCATGCTTCATCGATTCCACCACGCGACGCAGATCATGCATGGCGAAGCCTTCTTCTAAAATCAGCGCGGCGCTGAGGTAGAGCGGCCGTGCGCCGCACATCGCGAGATCGTTAACGGTGCCGTTGATGGCGAGTGTTCCGATATCGCCACCCGGAAAAAAATACGGGTTAACGACATAGCTGTCAGTACTGAACGCGAGTCGAGTGTTGCCTATCCGGAGCGCTGCGCCGTCGTGCCGTGCGTCAAGCGTCGGATTGGCAAATGCCGGCAAAATGAGTTGCTCGATCAAGTGATGCGTCAACGCACCTCCACCACCATGAGCAAGCACAACTTCCGGGTAGTCTGAGAACGGGGTTGGACAGCTGAGCGCGAAGTCGTCGTCGCGAGTCACGAGGCTAACTCATTTCTTTCGTTCGGAGGCGCTGATTGGAGGGCGCGCCCTCGATGCCTAAAGTAGGCGGCACAGGCACCTTCTGAGGACACCATTGGCGCACCAAGGGGATTTTCCGGTGTGCATTTTCTAGCGAAATGCGGGCACTCCACAGGCTTTGCGAGCCCTTGCAGGACTTTGCCACTAATGCATTCACTCGTTGAATCTGGAACATTATCGACAGTTCCAAAGCGCCATTGCGCATCGAAAATTTTGTAAGCAGGCGCAAGCTCGAGGCCACTTCCTTCGATTTCACCAACACCTCGCCAGTGTCGCCCGACAACGCGGAAAACTTCACGCATGATGTCCTGCGCACCTCGATTCCCTGCCGCGGCCACGACTCGGGAATATTGATTTTCGACTTCCGCTCGATCTTCTTCTAGTTGGCGTAGACACATATACAGTCCCTGCAAGATATCTAGGGGCTCAAACCCAGTAACGACGATCGGAACGCCGAATGTATTAGCGATTGGCGCGTACTGTTCGTAACCCATTACGGTGCAAACGTGACCGGCAGCGAGAAATCCTTCTATCGTACACAACGGCGAAGCGAGAATCGCAGCCATGGCCGGGGGAACTAACACATGCGCTACGAGCAGAGAGAAGTTTTCAATTTCCTCGAGGTGCGCACGGTGCACGGCCATCGCCGTTGCCGGAGCGGTAGTTTCGAAACCGACGGCGAAAAAAACGACCTCCTTAGTTGGATTTTCACGCGCGATCTGCAGAGCGTCGAGCGGCGAATATACTAAGCGAAGATCAGCCCCGCGGGCCTTTGCGACCAACAGATTCGTGTCAGATCCCGGCACCCGGGCCATGTCTCCGAAGGAGGTGAAGATTACTTCTGGTCGCAACGCGATCTCAATCGCCTTGTTGATCATCCCGACAGGGGTCACACACACTGGACAGCCGGGACCATGCACCAGGTTCACGTACGCAGGTAGTAGTTCGTCTATCCCGAACTTAACGATGGCATGTGTTTGCCCACCACAGATCTCCATCACGGTCCACGGGCGCGTCACCAGTTTCGCGATCGCCGTAATATATTGTTGGGCCCGGTCGCGGTCGCGATATTCGTCTACATATTTCATCGCTGGGGTTCCGCCTGTTCGCCGTATTCGCTTAAGGCCTGAAGATAGTCGAGCGTTCGTCGAGCCTCATCTTCGTCGAGGATCGCGATGGCAAAACCAGCGTGCACTAGTACGTAGTCATCGACCGCCGCTTCCGGTACGAAAGCTAGGCTTGCGTCCTTAACGATCCCCGCGAATACCACTTTGCCGATGCGGGTCAGCGGGTCGTCACCTATGACGGATTCTATTCGGCCAGGAACAGCGAGACACATTAGAGCGCACCTTGAGGAAGCATCCGCGATGCCCATACGATCTGCCCGAGTGCGAGACCGCCATCATTCGGCGGCACCTGCCGGTGCCAGAACGGTTCGAGGCCAGCGCGCTTAAGTCGCTCAACCGCGCCTTCCGTTAGATAGCGGTTTTGGAAGCAGCCGCCGGACAATACGACGCGCTTTTGCCCCACCTGCTCAGCGACCGCTACGATGGCTTCTATCATCGCGTCATGAAATGCGGCAGCGATCTGCGCAATTGGGGTGTGTTGTTTGATATCTGCAATTAGCGCAATCACCATCGGGCGCCAATCAAGAACGAGCGGCGCTGTTGGGTTTTCGCGATCAACGTCGAGCGGCAGGTTGTAACACTTTCGGGGTTGAGCGCCCTGGATCGCAAATTCGAGCGCCATGGCTGCTTGTCCTTCGAAGCTCGTGCATTGGATCAAGCCAATCAGCGATGCGACTGCATCGAATAAGCGACCAATGCTGGAGGTCTGTGGTGCGTTAATTCCTTGGGCCAACATTTGCATCAACAGCTTACGTTCGACTGGCGAAAAGCTTGCGCAAGGCGCGAGCGAACAATCGTCCATTGCACCCGCGCCGAAGAGTTCGTAGAGCAGACCGATGGCAGCGCGGCGCGGTTCGCTTACGGCCTTGTCGCCGCCGGGTAGCAGAAACGGCCGAAGGTGAGCGGCGCGACGCACGCTAGTGCCGTCGACGATAATGAACTCCCCGCCCCAGATAATAGCGTCCTCGCCATACCCCGTGCCATCCCATGCGACGCCGAGCACCGGTTCGTCGAGGTCGTTGTCTGCCATGCATCCGAGGATATGTGCGAGATGATGTTGAACTTGGATGACGGGAAGTCCGGATCGCTTGGCGAACGTGGTGGTGTAGTAGTCCGGATGATGATCACAGGCGATTGCCACCGGACGTGTTGCCAGTACTTCACGCAGACGGTCGATACCGTCGTTGTACACTCGCCTAGCGGGTGCGGTATTGAGGTCACCGATATGCGGTCCGATGATTACTTGGGAACCCACGCTTATCGCCGAGCTCGATTTCAAATGACCGCCGAGTGCGAGGATCGGCGGCGATCGCCGCGGTAGGCGCAGCGACAGCGGGGCGTAACCACGCGCGCGTCTAAGCATGAGGGGCCGGCCGGCCACCGCCCGAACAACCGAGTCGTCGAGCGGGCAGGCGACGAGTCGGTCGTGAACGAGAAAGACATCGGCAATGTCGCACAGCCGATTGAGTGCGGCTCGTTCATCAATGATGAGCGGTTCGTCGGCAACGTTTCCGCTTGTCGCGACAATTGGGAAACCCAGTTCATTCAGCAAAAGATGGTGCAATGGGGTGCACGGGAGCATTGTCCCTAACAAGGGATTATCGGGCGCGACCGATGACGCAAGTCTGTCGATGCCGTGCGTCTCAGGTATTCGGCGCTGGAGTAGCACGATGGGTGACGCCGCCGACGACAACAATGCTTGTTCGAGTTTGCTTACGTGACAATAGATTTCTGCGTACTTCAAGGACGGCGCCATGATCGCGAAGGGCTTCTCGGGGCGCATTTTTCGTCGACGTAGTTTTACAACCGCAGCGTCGTTGCGTGCATCGACGAGAAGCTGAAAGCCGCCTAGACCTTTTAGCGCGACGATCATTCCGTTGCGTAATTCTTCTGCCGCATGGAGGATCGCTTGGTGCTCGTTGGCGAGTGGTACGCCGCTTTGATCCAATAGCCGCAGTTGTGGTCCGCAGTCAGGGCAAGCATTCGCTTGCGCATGAAATCGACGATCCGAACTATTCTCAAATTCGCCCTGACATCTCGTACACATCGTGAAATTCCGCATCGTGGTATTGACGCGATCATAAGGTAGCGTTTCCAAGATGCTGAAGCGTGGACCACAATTCGTACAATTCGTGAATGGGTATGCGTAGCGCCGATCCGTCGGGTCCCGAATTTCGTGCAAGCAGTCTTGGCACGTTGAGACGTCCGGCAACATGAGTGCGGCTTGATCACTTTTGCTCGTGCTCTGTCGAATCGTAAACGACGTGTAGCCGACCGGTGCGATGTCTTCGGTTTGTAGCCGCTCGATGCTGGCCAGTGGTGGTAGCTGAGCGCTTAGCCGATGCAGAAAATCAGCTATCGCGAATGCTGTTCCCTCAATATCTACGCTAACGCCGTCGCCTGTATTAAGGACCCAGCCATTGAGGCCAAGAGCCGTCGCCAATCGATGGACGAAGGGTCGAAACCCAACCCCTTGCAGCATGCCTTCCAGCTGCAGGCGTAGCCGCTGCTCAGGCACGACAGCAGGATCGGAGGCAAACGAATTCGAATTTTCAGCGATCATGTTTCGACTTCGATACTGCGCAACAACAGCGCTTGCGCATTCGGATCATGGATGTCGGTTGATACATCGATATCCAGCAACGCGCCATCGGCGATTGTGTCTTTCGAGGCGTGATCGAAATGTTCGCGAAAATGATCCGCTGACATGTGACTGAGCGCACCGAGCCAAACTTTCACGACCGTTACCCGTGCGGCATCCTCCTCAAGCGCCAGGACTGTTACTTTGTTGATTAGATCTCGTATGAGTGAAGCTTCGTGCATCTCGCCCCCTCAAACTGTTTGCATTGCTGCAATCTCGGCAGCGACGTTTCCCGCCACTGCTGCCGTTACCGCTGCTACTTCGCGAGACAGAGCAGCCCCAGGTTCAAACGACTGTCCTTCGACGGCATAAACGACCAAGCGTTCGGGAAACCGACCCATCACTTTTCCAAGCTCCACCGCTTCGGCGAGACCGAGGCCGTGACTTGAACAACGCGCGATGTCCCGCGGCAGAGGTTCTGTGTCGACTTCCAATCGATGTACGGTGCCAGGCGGCGAGCCCGATACAGCGGCATCGATCACTACGGCCAGCGCGACATTTTCCCACGCGTTCAAAATTGACATTGAATCGTCACACCCCTCGATTATGTTGTACTCGCTAACGCCGCAGTTTAGTTTGTCAGCTACCGCAGGTCCTACCCCGTCATCTCCACGGAAGCGGCTCCCCAAGGCGATAACAACCACTTTATTCCTGGGTCCGTTCATCGAAGTGACTCACTGCCGCTTAATTTCGAGTTTAAGAAAATGCGTCGCACATGAAATACACGGGTCGTAGTTGCGAATGGATTGCTCGCACTTCCACTGCAAAGCTTGATTGGTTAAGTGTAGGTTGCGTTCGACGAGATCCCTCAGGTCTTCCTCGATCATGGCTTGATTCTGAGAAGTCGGCGGCACGATTTTCGCCTCGACAATCATGCCCGACTCGTCGAGTTCGTAACGGTGGAACAACAGCCCGCGTGGCGCTTCAGTACAAGCATAACCGACGCCAGCCTGAGCAGTGAATTCTATGGCCGATGCTGATGGTGGCGCGTAAGCTTCGATAATTCGCAGCGCCTCATCGCATGCATGTAGCACTTCGAGTGACCGCACGAGGATGCTCTTAAATGGGTTCCGGCAGGGCGCGTTAAGGCCGATATCACGGGCAAGGTCCCGTGCGATCGGGGCCAGCCGTTGATGGTTGAGATTGAAGCGCGCCATCGGGCCAACGAAATACGTACCGCGTGTTTTGATCAACGATTGCAATGCCGTCGAGTGAGGAACCTGCCGTTCGACAAAATGTTCCTCGTATTCTGGGACTGAGATATCGAGGCCAGCACTTGAGACGATGCGACCCTCGTTCATTGGGTATTCCTCGGCGTGCTTAAGCGCGACGAATTCGTAATCCCGATCGAAGTCGGGAAACTCGAGACTCGCGGCCCAATGTACGGTTTCCACTGCGGCATCGCGTGCCCATTTAAGTTGTTCGGCGAGATCCGCGAAATCACGGCGCAAGGGGGCTTTGTAAAATCCGCCCACGCGCACATTGATCGGGTGGATTTCGCGTCCACCTAGGACGTTAATGATCGCATTACCGGCTTTTTTCAATTGCAGGCCACGCTCGACGATCGCGGGATGATCTTTCGCCATTTCGATAGCGCCGGCGTAACCGAGAAAGTCGGGTGCGTGCAACATATAAATGTGTAACACGTGACTCTCGATCCACTCGCCGCAATACAACAAACGGCGCAGATCTCGCAAGCCACCGCTGACGTTCACGCCGAGCGCATCTTCCAGTGCATGCACCGCACTCATCTGGTAGGCAACCGGACAAATGCCACAGATACGCGCCACGATATCTGGGGTTTCGGTGAAATGACGCCCCTGCAGGAAGGCCTCGAAGAAACGCGGTGGTTCGAATATCTCAAGGCGCACGTCTTCTACCTGTGTGCCGTTGATATTGATATGGAGCGCACCTTCACCCTCGACTCGCGCGAGATAGTCGACCTTAATGGTTTTACGGGTCATTCGAGTCGCCTGCGCTGCGGAACGGTTCGGCCCAGGCATTAAATGTATGGTAGGCACGCTTTACCGTATCTGGTGTCGCACCGAGAAGCAGCCATTGTTTACTTAAAGCCTCCGTGTTCGGACTTTCCATCGGACCGAAGCAGCCGTAACAACCGCGATGGTATGCAGGACAAATCGCGCCGCAGCCAGCGTGCGTCACAGGACCAAGGCACGGCGTCCCATGCGCAACCATGACGCAAACATTTTGCCGCAGTTTGCATTCCACGCAGACGCTATGTGCTGGTGTATTAGGTTTGCGTCCACGGAGAAACGCGCTGATCACCTCAAGCAATTGTGCTTTATTGATCGGGCAGCCACGGAGCTCGAAATCAACAGGCACGTGTTCGGAAATCGGCGTCGAGGTGGCTAGCGTTTCGATATAACTAGGTTCGGCGTACACGGTGGTTACGAAATCCCTCACGTCCTTAAAATTACGCAGGGCCTGGATGCCACCCGCCGTGGCGCAGGCGCCGATAGTGACTAGCGAGCGTGAGGCGCGGCGCACTTGCTGGATTCGTTCCGCGTCGTGCGCGGTGGTGATTGAACCCTCTACCAGGGATAGATCATACGGTCCTTTAACGACTGCGCGAGACGCCTCCGGGAAGTGCGCTATCTCAATCGCGTCTGCGACGGCTAACAGCTCATCTTCACAGTCAAGCAAGCTCAATTGACAACCGTCGCAGGAAGCGAACTTCCACACTGCGAGTTTCGGCCGACGCTTTTTCGACATGATCAGATTTCGCGCAGGCCGAAGAGTTCTTTGATCCGATCGAGTCGGAAAATCGGGCCGTCCTTACAAACAAAATGCGCGCCGAACTGGCAATGACCACACCACCCAACGGCGCATTTCATGTTACGTTCCATCGAGACGTAGATTCGATCATGCGTCACCCCCATATCTTCAAGTGCCGAAGCGGTAAACCGGATCATTACTTCCGGGCCGCAGATCATTGCGACCGTATCGACCGGGTCAAAGCGGATCTTCGGCAGCAGCTTTGTGACGAAGCCGATGTCACCGATCCAGTCTTGAGTGGCGTGGTCGACGGTGACCCGTACCTGCAAGTCGGGCAATCGCCGCCACCTATCGAGATCGCGGCAAAAGAGTAAATCTGCTGGTGCGCGCGCGCCATATAAAACCGCGATCCGCCCATAGCGTTCGCGCGCGCCTAACAGCTTATACACCGCCGGGCGTAATGGTGCGAGACCAATGCCGCCTGCGATAACTAGTACGTCCGACCCAGCTGCTGCGGCGACCGGCCAGCTGCTACCAAACGGACCGCGAACGCCGATAGAGGTGCCGCGTTTTGCATCGAGCAGCGCCTTACTCACTGGACCAACTGCACGGATTGTGTGCGCTATACGATCCGTCACGGCCGGGTCGCCGCTGATGCTGATCGGCACCTCGCCGACGCCAAAGGCGTACAGCATATTGAACTGACCAGGTTCGAAATTGGAGACGCCGGACGTCGCCACTATGTCTTGACTTGGAATTTCGAATGTCATGACATCGGCCGTTTCGCGGATTCGGCGGTTCACAGTGACAAACTTCGGCGTCATGTGCTTAGTCACGAGGGCGTTTTCAATTCTGCGCTAGGTCTTGCCATCGCCATAGACATCCACGCTTTGTAGCCGCGCCATTTGCAGGCGTTCAAGCAGCGGGGTAATGAAGCGTTTCATCATTTCATAACCGACGTGGTGGTCGGCCTCACATTTGTTACGCAAGCACTTGCATTCAAATGCGATAGCCCGGGTTAACTCCACGGCACGCGCGTCGAATGTCCAGCGATAGGGCGGGATCAGCCAAGAAACCCCGAGCATTTCACCGCTTTTTATCGTGAGGAATGAAATCGGGCCACGCCCGGGTACGAACGTTTCGAGCGCGACCGTGCCGTGGCGAATAAGATAAAAATAATCCGCCGTTCCGCCTTCTCGAAAAATATATTCTCCGGCCTGGAAGACTACATTTTTTGCGCATTTGGCAATCAGATCGGTGACGTCATCTTCAAGACCTTCAATGAAGGGATGCTGACGAAGTACGTCAGGCATATTTTTCATTTCGCGTCCTCCTTGGTAGTTTCGTCCCCGCGAATTGCTGCCACTTCTGCAGTAATGTCAATGCCGACCGGACACCACGTGATGCACCGTCCGCATCCAACACACCCGGAGCCGCCGAATTGGTCAACCCAGTGGGCAAGCTTATGCGTCATCCACTGCCGATAGCGTGACTTCGTTGAAGAACGAACACTACCACCGTGTAGGTAAGAAAAATCGAGCGAGAAGCAGGAATCCCAACGTTGCCAGCGCTCGGCGTTGTCGCCGCCGAGGTCGCTGACGTCTTCCACCGTGGTACAAAAACAAGTGGGACACACCATCGTACAATTGCCGCAGCTCAAGCAGCGTGACGCGACATCGTCCCAACGGGGATGTTCCGGGTTACTTTGGAGGAGTTCCTTGATACCTGTCGTGTCCATGGTCCGCCCCATTTGGCTACGGGCCGTCGCGACGGCCGCCTCGGCGGCATCATGATCCCGCCTAGTGGCTTGTGCAGAGGCAAGTTGCTGTAGCAAGGCGGTGCCTTGTTCGGTTCCCGGCTCCACGAGGAATCGATGCGCGCCTTCGTCTAAAATTTCAGTCAGCGCAAGGTCGAAACCGGATGTCGCCGCAGGACCTGTCTTCATGGAGACGCAGAAACAAGTTCCACCGGCCTGGCCGCAGTTAACGGCAATGATTAACGCGTTTTCGCGACGCACTGAATAATTGTCGTTGCGATGATCTGGTGTCAGAAACACACGGTCTTGGATCGCTATCGCGTGCAGTTCGCAGCTTCGGGCACCGAGTAGCGCAAATTTAGGTGGCGCTTCAACGTCATCAGTGACAGTGACCTTGCCACTGATGCGTTGAGCGTGCCACAGACGTAGCCGCTCCGGGTGAAAGAACTTTTTCCAACTATGTGGCCCGACGGCATAGCCGAAGAGCGCGTCGTCATCGCGCCGGCTTAATCGGTATGTACCTGCGTCCTGGTGATCGGTCCAGCCGGCCGGCAAATCATTGAGACCCGTTAGCTCATCATAGACAATAGCGCCATCACGAACCGTCGGCCCAATGACGCAATAGTCGTTGCGCCGCAATAGTTCGATCAGATCCTGAAGTCCTTCCGTGGTGAGAATTGCTGTGGGGTTTGTCGAATTGGCCATCGTCAGGTCATCCAAAGGAACGCCGATTAAAGTTAAACAACGTAATAGTTACGTCCAAATAAAATTTACGCATTTCCACCTGTGAACGTAGCGCCGTACTAAAAACGGCTTCTCGAACTTCGTCTACCTTGTGATGATCGGTGTCGCGAAACTATTGTGCAATGGTGGGTATCCACAATTCACAGAGTTCGCTTATTTGTACGACCGTCCGAGGCGTTCCTCGACCTCAAGGATAAGTCGGGTCGTGCTGACGACCGTGTCTGGATTCAGACTAATCGAGTCGATGCCGAGTTCAACGAGGAAGGCCGCCATATCCGGATAATCTGATGGCGCTTGTCCGCACAGACCCGAGTGACGCTGGTTTCGGCGTGCGCCCTCGACAGCGAGCCGGATCATTTGCTTAACCCCGTCATCTCGTTCGTCGAACTCAAAGGATACGATCTCCGAATCGCGGTCCACCCCCAGCGTGAGTTGGGTTAGATCATTCGATCCGATCGAGAAGCCATCGAATAGTTTCGCGAAAGCGTCGATCAGGATCACATTGTTCGGGATTTCGCACATCACATACACTTCTAGATCGTTCTCACCTTGCTTCAAGCCGTGGTCGGCCATCGCTTGCAGAACGCGCCTACCTTCTTCAATGCGCCGGCAAAACGGGATCATGAGGATCACGTTAGTCAAGCCCATCGTATCGCGAACACGTTTCATCGCTGCGCACTCCAACGCAAACCCGGCGGCGTAGTTTGGATGGGTGTAACGTGACGCGCCACGAAACCCAATCATCGGATTGGACTCGAATACTTCAAAATGCTGGCCCCCAAGCAGCGCGGCATACTCATTAGATTTGAAATCGGACATTCGAACGACAACCGGTTTTGGCCAGAACGCTGCAGCGATTGTCCCGGCCCCTTCCGCTAGGCGTTCGATAAAAAAGTCGCTGGGAGTTTCATAACCGTGACATAGTGTTTCTATTTGCTTGCGCTCCGCCGGATCCTGCACTTGATCGGGGTGGACTAGCGCCATTGGATGGACTTTGATGGAGTCGTTGATGATGAACTCGATGCGCGCCAGGCCAACACCGTCATTGGGCAAAAATGAAGTCTTGAATGCGAGGTCTGGGTTGCCTAGATTGATCATGACTTTCGTGGCCGGCCGTATCGGGCTGCCTAGGTCCACGGTTTCGATCTCAAAGCTCAAACTGCCGGCAAAGATTCTGCCACTGTTGCCTTGCGAACAGTCGACTGTGACTGACTGCGAGTCTGTGATCGTATCGGTTGCATTCTCACAGCCAACCACGGCCGGGATGCCAAGTTCGCGCGCGATAATAGCTGCGTGGCAGGTCCGCCCACCGCGATTGGTAACAATGGCTGCGGCTTTTTTCATTACCGGTTCCCAGTCTGGAGTCGTGGTGTCTGCCACTAGCACTTCACCAGCTTGAAACTCACTGAGGCGCGCAATCTCTCGGATAGTTCGCGCCGGTCCGCTTGCAATGCGTGTCCCAACAGCATTCCCAGTTGTTAATATTTCGCCCGACTCTTTCAGGTGAAAGATCTCCAAGCTTGTGTTTGAGGTTTGCGATTCGACGGTCTCGGGTCGCGCTTGGACGATATACAATTCGCTATCAATGCCGTCTTTCGCCCATTCGATATCCATCGGCACCGGGTTACCGGCTTTCGCGCTGTAGTGTTTCTCGACCTTGATCGCGTAATCGGCGAGGGTCAAGACATCGGTATCCGTAATGCAGAAACGGTGCTGGTCGTCTATTGAGGTCGATTCGTTACGGGTGGCCTGTTCGGAGTGGGTGTGGGCGTAACGCATCGTGATCTTCTTCGATCCCAGCTTGCGGCGTAGCACCGTGCGATACCCTAGTTCGAAGGTTGGCTTGTGTACGTAAAATTCATCGGGATCAACGATGCCCTGAACAATATTCTCACCCAGTCCGTAGGCCCCGGTGACAAGCACCACGTCGCGGAAGCCAGTTTCCGTATCGAGCGAAAACATCACGCCACTGGCAGCAAGATCCGAGCGCACCATCTTCATGACCCCAATCGACAGTGCAACTTTGAAGTGACCGAAGCCGTGATCCATGCGGTAATGAATCGCGCGATCTGTAAACAAACTCGCGAAGCAGCGTCGGCAGGCTTCAATCAATTGCTCTTCGCCGTGGACATTGAGAAACGTCTCCTGTTGGCCGGCAAAGCTCGCGTTCGGTAAATCCTCGGCAGTCGCAGAACTACGCACAGCGACGCTGATATCGCCGCCGTAGAATCGCTGCAATTCTTGGTATGCGCGCGTGATCGGCTCATAGAGATCATTCGTGAGCGATGCGTTATACACAATATCGCGTGCGGCTCCGCCGCGCCGCGCGAGGTCCTCTACATCGTCTGGATCTAGCCCATCAAGTATTTCGTGTAACGCGCTCCATCCTCCAGCGCCCGCGAGTATGTGGCGATATGCTTCAGCGGTGACAGCGAATCCGTTCGGCACCTTGATGCTCTGGCTGGACAGCTCACGATACATTTCGCCGAGCGACGCGTTCTTGCCGCCGACCAGCGGCACATCCTCGATATGGATGTCTTCAAACCAGCGGATATATTTGTTTGCATCAGGCATTTACATTCCCTCTGGGTGTCTTCGGTGAGCCTGAATCAAAAATAAGCAATGCGTTCGCTCCATCATGGGTCGGGTGATACTGACGGACAAAGAGCTCATCCACCGCTTTGGTATCGGTCGTCGACCCGTGTTCGGCGAGTCCGTTACGATGAAATAATCCGCCACTTCGATACGCAAACCCTAGATCAGATGGCGTGGGTCGAAATTGCGCCGGATCAAATCTAAACCACATTCTCGCGGATGGACGGCGATGCATGGACGTGATCCGAGATTAGCCAGACGCTATTTCTAAGGGCTAATTGATCTAAATCAGGGAGTGAGTTTATCGACGCCGCTACCCTGTACGGAAGATAGACCGAACGTATGGCAGCGCAATATCGTCGTAGTTGGATATTCTCTCGATCTAGGAGATAAATGATGGGTCTGTCAGTTGGCCAGATTTGTAAACGCAAACCCGTAACCTGCACGCGTGATGCTGAGATCAAAGACGTGGTTGATTTGATGCGTGAACGAAGGGTCGGCAGCGTGATTGTCGTCCATGAATCCGCCGGCGCCGTGCGGCCGTATGGACTTATTACTGATCGTGATTTGGTAGTACGGGTTATTTCGACCGGCGCAAGCCTCGACTCCTTAGCCGTTAAAGATGTTGCGACATCGGAACTTATCGTGGGACGCGAAAAAACAGTATTCAAGAGGCAATTCAGCTCATGCGTGATGCTGGAATAGAAAGATTACCCTTAGTCGATGTTGTAGTGAATTTGATTGGGGTTATTAGTCGCGACGATTTGCTCCTTCATCTCGCCAATGAAATACGAGAACTTGCTGGTCTATTCGTCCACGACTCTGGAGCGCAAAGCGCTGAGTCTTGAGTGAGCTAGAGTCATTTAACAGCTACTTCTCGTCGCAGCACACCTGCCAGCTGCGTCGAATGTACATACCTCCTCCAGCGCTGGATACTCGAAGCATTTAACCGGATCAGTATCTTTGCCATTCGGAAATTGACTTGACACGACAACGAAAGTTACTAACCAATCTTCTGTTTGCGACTCATAGAGAAGTCTCGTAGCGTTCGCCACCCCTGGTCTATCGAAACGAAAAAATCGACTGTCGCGGCGACGTTGGATTCGCGAACAGCAGTTCTAACTTCATCTTCCGTGTCTACGGCGATGACGAATCTTCATACTTGATACGCTTCAACAATTCTTTGCATGCGTCGCTGGCAGTAAAAATTCCGACGAGCTGTTCGTTTTCGGTTACTAGGGCTGTGCCAATGTGATTCTTCGAAAAATATTCTAATACTCTGATGAGCGATTCATCGACATCAACGATATACGGTTCTTCGAACATTACGTCTTGTACGGTAATGCTATCGTACTTCAGACCCTCCAACTTTACGTCTAAGACTAACTCGATGTCTCGGTCGGTAATTAAGCCTTCTAGATCGTCACCATTCATTACCGCGAGATGATGGATGTCATGTTCAGCCATTGATTTAAGCGCGGCGAAGATTTTTTCGTGAATACCGATTCGGTACGGATTCGGTGTCATTATGTATTTCATTTTTTGGGTCATTGTGAATTCCCACTGAATATCTACTCGCGGAGATCCGCACGCGACATTAATCAAGCAGATTCGTAAGCGCTAGTAGGAAACTTAGCAGTTCACAGAATCTCTTGAATTGATTAGGATCAATGGACCAGCTGTCGCGCAATTCCGCAAAGCGTGCAAATGGGCGGGACGAACACTCCATAAAGCTCCCTAGCTGAAAACGGTTTAATGACGTTCTCTAGTTCGCTCGGAAATCATCGTCGAGAGCTATTGATTTAATGATCAAAATCAATATACCAACCGAGCAACTGATGTAGTAATGCACCTAAGGAATTATGCCCTTGCCAATTGAGTAGAAAACGATGGACGCTCCAGCGCCTACACGAAGCCCGACGGCCGAAAAGATAAATCATCAGCAATTTGCTCATGATCGCTTTGATCAAGCGGCGACCTTCTTGCCGGGTTTGAAACAAGGTTTAATTGACTATTTCAAAGTGCCGGCAAAGAGTATCAGCGTGTCGTTTCCTGTGTTAATGGACGATGGATCGGTAAGAAATTTCGAGGGTTACCGAGTACTGCATAGCCGCATCCTAGGTCCGGGGAAAGGTGGAATCCGTTACCATCAGGAGGTGACGGCCGCCGAAGTTACGTCCTTGGCCGCGTTAATGACGTGGAAATGCGCGCTTATCGACGTTCCCTTCGGTGGTGCCAAAGGTGGCGTACGCTGTGATACGAAAAAGCTGAGCGAGGATGAACTGCGCGGTGTTACGCGTCGGTTCATTACGGCGTTAGGCGAAAATATTGGCCCTCATACTGACATCCCCGCGCCAGATTTATACACTGACGAGCGCACGGTGGGATGGGTATTCGATACCTATGACATGCTGCATCCTGGCGCCAGTAACCGCGCCGTTGTTACCGGCAAGCCGCTTGAGCTTGGCGGTTCGCTCGGACGTCGCGAGGCAACCGCACGCGGCTGTCTCAAAGCAATGGAACGTTTCATTGAACGCAACGCCGTTACTGATCTTGCCTCACTGACGGGTGCTCGAGTTGTCATTCAAGGTTTTGGCAATGTCGGTGCCGTGCTAGCCAAGCTACTCGTCGATGGCGGCGCCCTGGTCATTGCAGTGAGCGATTCTAGTGGCGGTGTATATTCTGAAGAAGGGATCGATCTGCCGGCAATCGAGGCTCACAAAAAGGAGTGCGGTAGCGTCGTAGGCACGCCTAACACGACGACAATTAGCAACGAAGATCTGATTGCGATTGAATGCGATATTCTTATTCCTGCGGCGCTCGGGTCCGTGATTCGGGTTGACAACGTTGATGTCGTTAACACGAAACTTATCGTTGAGGCAGCGAACAGTCCGATTACGCCACAAGCGGACGAGGCCTTGCGCGCGCACTGTATTCCGGTGTTACCGGATATCGTCGCGAACGCGGGGGGTGTGACGGTGAGCTACTTCGAATGGGTGCAAAATCTTAGCCACGATAAGTGGACGCTCGACGAGGTAAATAGACGCCTAGACGAGAAAATGCGGAGTGCAGTTGATGCTGTCGTGAATAAACACGAATCGCTGAGGCTGGTGGCGCCTACCGATGAACTCTGTAACATCGATTTCCGGACGGCAGCGTTGAATATTGCCATAGAGCGGGTTGCCAAAGTGGCGCTGCAGCGCGGCATCTGGCCGTAGGCTGGATCGCAGCACGTGTAGGTGTAGGATTCGATTGTGTGTCGGCACTGACCGAGACTTAGTAACTCCCGTACTGCATAGCAATTACGTGACGTTGATTCAACCACATTTCACTACGTGATACACCTAATACTCACTTCATTTCGATCAAATCATAATTTCAACGGTGAAAAATCTACGTTAAATGGCCGCAAGTGCATATCAATAAAATTTGTGTCGTTGAACCGGATAGTGACGTTAGTGACGCCCTAAAGGCGTTGCTCGAAACGCATGAATTTACAGTGCAAATATTTCCGGACGGCAAAGCTTTTATCGTAACCGACGTTTGGCAGGATGAACGGCTGAATTGCTTGATGGTCGAAGCCGACTTGCCGGGCTTAAGTGGGCTATCTTTACTCAAGCGACTGCGCACACATGGTTTCGGTTTTTCGATAATCATATTGTCTAACGCCGGGAGTGCTGATCTTCGCACGCTAGCTTTGGAGTTCGGGGCGACCGACCTCATCGAGAAATTATCGGTGAACGCTTTACTCACTGAACGGCTATCGCGTCTGTTCCAAGACGTCGCCGTACATTAAACCTGCGTGAACGGAAAACTCCGCCATGGCTAGCCACGAACGTCTCGACTCGACGGTGCTACTTGCTGGCGGTTTCGGCATCGATACGCGACAGGAACCAGTAATTTTCCTACGCAATGATTCGCCAGTCGCCAGATCGGAGGGATTCGGGGCGATGTCGCGGGTGAATATCACCGTAAATACACGTTCGATCGTCGCAACCCTCGTGATTGTAGATAAAGGATTATTGCCGTCCGGTTATGCCGGGCTCTCGAACGCCGCACGCCGCCTGCTAAACGTAATAGATGGGCAATCGATGCGGCTCTCGCATCCACGGCCGGTGACATCGCTTAGTTACGTGCGATCCAAAATCTACGGCAATGAACTGCAATCGAATGAACTTAAGGAAATCATCGCGGATATTGTTGCGGGACGTTATATGGACGTGCATTTAGCGGCATTTATCACCGCGTGCGCCGCCGACCGTCTAAGTCGTGACGAAATCATCTACCTTACCGACGCAATGGTAGCGGCCGGGCAACGACTCCATTGGGCCGGTGAATGCATCGTAGACAAGCATAGCGTGGGCGGCTTGCCGGGGAATCGTACGACGCCGATCGTGGTATCAATCGTCGCGAGCCTCGGCTTGATAATGCCAAAGACATCATCGCGCGCAATTACCTCGCCGTCCGGCACGGCTGACACGATGGAAACTCTTGCCCCGGTTGATCTTGATTTGGCGACAATGCGCCGCGTGGTTGAACAAGAGGGTGGGTGCATCGTATGGGGCGGATCGGTGAGCTTAAGCCCAGCCGATGACATTCTAATCCGCATCGAGAAGGCTCTCGATATTGATAGCGAGGGTCAGCTCGTTGCTTCAATCTTATCGAAAAAAATCGCCGCCGGTTCAACGCACGTCGTCATCGACATGCCGGTTGGTCCGACCGCGAAAGTTCGCAGCATGGCTGCTGCAAATGTACTCGATGAGCAACTTCAGCATGTGGGGCAGGCGCTGGGTCTCAATGTGGAGGTTTTGGTTACCGATGGAAACCAACCTGTCGGTCGCGGCATTGGGCCAGCGCTGGAAGCACGTGACGTGCTCGCCGTGCTACAAGTTCAGGCGGATGCGCCGGCCGACTTACGCGATCGCGCGATACAAATCGCCGGTAAAATACTTGAGATATCGGGTGTTGCCGCGGCTGGGCAAGGTTGCATCCAGGCACAGAGCGCCATCGACAACGGTTCAGCTTGGAAAAAATTCATTGCCATCTGCGAGGCGCAAGGCGGGATGCGGGAACCGCCTCACGCGGCTTATCACTATGACGTTTTTGCTGAAACCGATGGTCTCGTCGAAGCCATTGATAATCGGGCAGTGGCGCGGATTGCGAAACTCGCCGGCGCGCCGTTTGATCAAGCGGCTGGTGTTGAGTTGCTGGTTAAGCTTGACGCCAAAGTGAGTAAAGGAGATGTCCTGATGGTCATCCATGCAGATAGCCCAGGAGAACTCGAGTACGCGCTGGAGTATGAGCGGTCACAGCCGAACGTGATCGTCTTGGGTGCGAAGTAGTGCGACCCCTCCTGTTTAACTTTGGGAGCAGCGACGACTTACTTCGGCAAATCGCCGACCAAGTCGCTGGTGAAGTAGGCACCGTCGATCGTCGTATCTTCCCCGACGGAGAGACCTATTTACGTTTCGATAATGAATGCAAGGGGCGACCGGTGATGGTCGCTTGCAGTCTCGATCGGCCCGATAAAAAGCTGCTGCCTTTGCTGCTTGGGGCTGATACTTTGCATGATCTCGGCGCTTCGCACGTTGGCCTGATCGCGCCTTATCTTGCTTATATGCGCCAAGATAAACAATTTAGCGACGGGGAAGGGATTACGGCACGTTACTTTGCGGACATTCTTGGGGCTCATTTCGACTGGTTAATCACGGTTGATCCGCATCTACATCGCTTTCGTACATTGGATGAAATTTATTCGATTCCTGCTTTTGCGCTGCACGCGGCACCGTTACTCGCCGAGTGGATATGCGCAAATGTTTTGCGTCCGATCATCATCGGGCCCGATCGTGAAAGCGAGCAGTGGGTCGCCGAGGTTGCGCTCGGTGCGCGCTGTCCCTACACGATTCTTGAGAAAGTTCGTTCCGGTGATCGCGATGTTCGGGTCTCGGTTCCCGAGCTCAACGGCTATCGCGATCGCACTCCGGTGTTGGTCGATGACATTATTTCAACAGGTCACACGATGATCGCGACGCTCGAGCACCTCACAAGGATGGGTGCGCCAGCGGCAGTGTGCGTTGCGGTCCATGGTGTTTTTGCTAAAGGCGCACTCAGCGCATTACACAAAGCCGGCGCGCTAGCGATAGTGACCTGCAATACGATTGAGCATCCGTCGAATGGGATCGACACGACCAAGATTATTGCCGCCGCCGCGCGCGATATCGTAGCGGCGTAGTGGCGTCCGATGTCCGCCAGGATCGCGATTATTCAAGGTCACCCAGAACCGCAGGGCGGACATCTTTGCCATTCGTTGGCTGCTGCGTACGAGCGCGCCGCGGAAGCTGCGTGACTGTCGGTCAGATGAATCGACGTTGCGAAGTTGGACCTACCGTTGTTGCGTATACAGTCTGATTTCGAAACGTGCGATCCACCTAATGAGATTCGAGTGGAGCAACAAGACATTCAATGGGCCGTACCTCTCTTGATCATCTACCCTCTGTGGCATCGGTACGATGCCAGCCTTACTCAAAGCGTTCTTCGAGCAAACCTTTCTCCCTGAGTTCGTTTTCGAGGCGAACTCCAAACGATGGCCGAAGCAATGTTTGGGCGGTCGATCCGCTCGCATTGTCATTACTATGGGAATGCCGGTGTTCATTTATTGGTGGTATTTCGGCGCGCATATCCTTAAGAGTCTCGAGCGCGATATTTTGAAAGTGGATGGAATCCGTCCGATTAAAGAAGTGCTATTCGGCATGGTGGAGGCCGCGATCAATGAGAAACGTCAGCGATGGCTAAAGAAGATGCGGTCATATGGTGAGCGGGGAATTAAATTTGCGGATGCCGCTTAGTCGGTGCGCGAAAATGTAGACCTTTCATAGGATTACAAAATCTTCTGACGGTTGGCGATTTCCTTTAGGAACACGACATCGTTCGACCCTGTACGTAAAGCATTGCGGGTACCCACAGGTCAATACGCGAAATAGCCAATTACCCGGCTCTGGAGAGATTGATACGCTGTACTCGTGTGTTTTGATAGAGCAACTAGTGGGGATGAATTTTCTGATCTCAGGCGGCAAGGCGATCGATCTACTCGTCCGTCCGCCGTGCAAGTCAAAAAACCTGTGGGCGCTTATCAAACTGCCAACTGCGACAGTGTGGCTACTCTAAAGATTCAGCCAAATAGACTGTTATGAATTGGAGACTGCGGCTTCTACATTACTGGAATACCTTAAATGCAGATTGAATTTCATGGCGGC
Organism: Gammaproteobacteria bacterium; assembly: GCA_047611805.1. Taxonomy (GTDB): domain Bacteria; phylum Pseudomonadota; class Gammaproteobacteria; genus UBA11873. The sequence continues at coordinate 3,908 of JBLFWX010000080.1, read as the reverse complement.
GCTGGGGAAGTCACTGGATCGTGTTACCTCGTTGAAGTGAACGGTCGACGCATCCTGCTTGATTGCGGGATGATCCAAGGTCGCGCCAAAGACGAGCGGCGCAACAGAGAGCCCTTTGCTTTTGACCCGACTTCTGTCGATGCGATGATCTTAAGTCACGCACACATCGATCATTCCGGCCGAATTCCGCTGTTGGTTAAATCCGGATTCAAGGGATCGATTTATACGCACCTAGCGACCCGCGATTTGTGCCGGATTATGCTCAAAGATTCAGCCTATCTAAGCGAACGCGACGCTAGTTGGGAGAACCGTAAGCGCGAGCGAAAACACCTACCCTTAGTCGAACCGCTTTATACAGTGGCTGAAGCACAGTTTGCGCTGACCCGATTTAAAGCTATCCGCTACGCAGTGACGCGGAAACTTTTCCCAGGCGTGACGATGCGTTTGTCAGACGCGGGCCACATTCTCGGCGCAGCCATCGTCGAGTTGTGGCTTGAAGAGAAGGGGATACGGCGCAAGCTGGTTTTTAGTGGCGACCTTGGTCATAACGGCGCGCCCATTTTGCGCGACGTGACTGAAATAGAAGAGGCCGACTTGGTGCTGATGGAAAGTACTTACGGCGATCGGCTGCACCGCACCTTGGAAGACACGAAACGAGAACTCGTCGCTATACAAGATGCGGCGACTCGGGCCCGTGGCAATATTTTGATCCCGGCGTTTGCAGTTGGACGAACTCAGGAATTGTTGTATTTGTTCGCGAAGTATTTTACCGATTGGGGACTTTCACGCTGGCAAATATTCCTCGACAGCCCAATGGCGATCCAGGCGACAGAAGTGTACGCGCGCCACTCTGATCTTTACGATCAGGAAGCTGCGCAGCTTTGGCGCCAACAACAAATCCGTTCACTGATCCCCAATTTGCATCTTACGCGTACCGCTAACCAGTCTATGGCACTCAACAGAATTCGTTCGGGCGCCATTATCGTTGCCGGCAGCGGTATGTGTACGGGAGGACGGATCAAACATCACCTTAAGCACAACATTTGGCGCAAGAACTGCCACGTTATTATTTCCGGGTTCCAGGCTCAAGGGACCTTAGGGCGGCAACTCGTGGACGGGGCACGACGCATCCGATTGTGGGGTGAAACAATCCAGGTCGCTGCTTCGATTCACACCGTTGGAGGACTGTCCGCGCACGCAGACCAGGATGGCTTGGTCGGCTGGTATCAAAATTTTAAGACGAAACCGCCACTGGTGTTGGTGCATGGAGAAGCACAAGCAGCGGAAACACTCAGGGCACGCATCCGCGACGAATTGCAGGCACCGGTACAGATCGCGCAAGCTGGTGATGTAATTAATCTGAGCACGATGGAGGGCTTTACGAAAGATGAACAACGGCGGGAACGACAGCGGAATTAGCGACTACATGTGACTTCCTGACACCAGCACTGAGTGTTGCATGGGTTAAGGATTCGACAAGCCAACTGACCGTCTTAGCACAAGGTAATTGTGGGTTAATCGATCAGGGTATGTTCGCGGCGCCGCAGGGAACATACCCTGACCATCGATGGGCCCTTGTCGAATTACGATGTGGGTCGGACGGCAATGTTAAGCAACGAAGTTTACTGGTCGCGTGAAGGACCGTAGTTCGGACTACCATCACAGCAGAATTGTGATGGACTTAGTACTGTCCATTGTCCGTCATACCGCACTCAGTTGTCTCGCAATCTGATCAAATCGTCGGCGTTCAACGTCTCGCGCTGCAACAGCAGTTCGGCGCCACGGTTCAGCTCGTCGCGATTCTCGGTCAATATTTTTTTGGCTCGTTCGAAAGCACCGCCGACCAACGATTTTACCGCGACATCAATTGCTTGCGCGGTTGCTTCGCTGTAGTTACGCTTTCTTGAATCAAGGTTGAAGTCGTTGCCAAGGAAGTTCGATTTCATCTTGTCGTAGACAACCTGACCAATTTCGTCATCCATGCCGAACCGCATGACCATTTGCTGCGCGATATCGGTGATTTTGTCTAAGTCGTCAGTTGCACCAGTGGATATTTCGTCAAATACGATTGACTCGGCCGCACGGCCGCCCATGAGAACCGTCATCTTGTCGCGTAACGTTTGGCGCGTCATTAAAAAGCGATCTTCGGTCGGGCGTTGAATGGTATAGCCTAAGGCACCAATGCCGCGCGGAATGATTGAAACCTTTTGTACCGGATCCATCCCGGGCAGCGACCCGGCAACCAGCGCGTGGCCCATTTCATGGTAGGCGACTGTGCGGCGCTCCGGCTCACTGAGCACCCGGGAGCGCTTTTCGATTCCGGCTACGATGCGTTCAATGGCGTTATTAAAATCGAGCATATTGACGTCGTTGCCAGAGCGTCGGGTTGCGAGTAATGCCGCTTCGTTCACTAGATTCGCAAGATCGGCGCCGGTAAACCCGGTTGTCATCGCAGCGATATTCTCTAAATTCACATCCGAAGCGCGTTTTATTTTTTTAATGTGAACATTGAGAATCTGAACTCTACCCGGTTTATCTGGTCGGTCGACTAGTATTTGGCGATCGAATCGCCCCGCGCGCAACAGCGCGGCATCAAGGATCTCTGGACGGTTCGTTGCGGCGAGGAGCACCACGCCAGTACGCGGATCGAATCCATCCAACTCTGCGAGGAGTTGATTTAGCGTTTGTTCTTTCTCATCGTGCCCGCCCGCAATTCCGCCGATTCCGCGGGCTCGACCTAGCGCATCCAATTCGTCGATGAACACAATCGCGGGAGCAGCTTTGTGTGCTTGATCAAAAAGATCCCGTACTCGAGCCGCGCCTACGCCGACGAACATTTCGACGAATTCGGACCCAGAGATGGAGAAGAAAGGTACACCCGCTTGACCCGCGACAGCCCGCGCTAGCAATGTTTTACCGGTACCTGGTGGTCCAATTAATAGGACACCGTTGGGTATGCGAGCGCCAAGTCGCCCATATTCTTCTGGCGCTTGTAGGAAATCGACGACTTCTTTTAGTTCAGCTTTCGCTTCATCAACCCCAGCTACGTCCGCGAAGGTGACGCCGGTGCTGGTTTCAACATAAACTTTTGCGTGCGATTTACCTACAGACATTAGACCTCCAATGCCTTGCTTCTCGCTCATTTTGCGAATAAAAAACATCCATATAGCGACGAAAAAAAACACTGGCAGGATCCACGACAGCACGTCGCGCACTAAGGTCGAATCGATGACCCCAGTAAATTCGACGTCAAATTGTTCGAGATGCGCAGCAAACGCCGGGTCCACCCGCGTCGTGATGATATGTTGCAAGCCGCTAGCTTGCGGAGATTTTAGTGTGCCTTCAATATATTGGTTGCGGATCTTTATCTGATCGATTGCGCCACTTTCCAGCAGTTCCTCGAAGCGGCTATATGGAACGCGTTCAACGGTTCGTTGAACGGTCCACCAGGATTGGAAGAGAAGGACGAGAACGATCGCAATCATCGTGTAGGTTAAATTAGTCCGATTCTTATATTGTTCCATGGCACTATTTCCCTGCCGCTAGGTATTGCGACGTATTACGACTGCTCACCGCTTAGGACACTGATCGAAATTAATCAGCCAACTTTGCGAGGTCGAATTTCATCGTTCCACTCGCCGTGGAAGTCATCTGGATGTAGAGACAGCGCGTCCATTTCCGCGTTTGTGGTCACGACGCCGAGTGGACATTTTCTCTTATCGAGCTTCGCCTTGACTCGCAGCCCCGGAGCCGTTCGCGTGTTGCCTATCAAGTCGACAATCGTCTCGAATGTGCGCAAGGGCTTGCCGCGCCAGTTGCCAGTGATGTGACAGAATAGTCGATGCTCGATCTTATTCCACTTACTCGTGCCGGGCGGAAAATGGCTGACACGGATCTGTAGATTTGTG
>JBLFWX010000079.1:0-24708 GCA_047611805.1 Gammaproteobacteria bacterium | reverse complement strand
CAGGAGATAATTTACTGGCCGAATTTGCTAGTGCAATCGATGCCGTTCACTGTGCCGTGGCCGTACAAGACGAGCTCGCCGTGAGCAATGCGAAGCTAGCGGAACAACGGAAAATGCGTTTTCGCATTGGCATCAACGTCGGCGATGTGATTGTCGAGGGCGATCGAATTTATGGCGATGGGGTGAATATTGCCGCGCGCGTCGAAGCATTGGCCGACGGCGCCGGCATCGCTATTTCTGGCACGGTATTCGATCAGGTCGAGGGCAAACTCGATTACGAGTTTCAAGACCTCGGTGAACAATCGGTAAAGAACATTGTGAAACCCGTCAGAGTGTACCGAGTGGTATCCGATCGGAGTCTAATTGCCAAAGCCCAGCAAGACCGGATCGCGCAGGCAGAATCAACGCCCGTGCCGGCACCAAAATTACCCGACAAACCGTCGATAGCTGTGTTGCCGTTTGCGAACCTGAGCGGCGATCCGGAACAAGAATATTTTAGCGACGGCATGACCGAAGATTTGATCACCGATTTGTCAAAAATATCCGGCTTATTTATTATTTCGCGGAACTCGGTTTTCACTTACAAAGGTCGGGCCGTGAAGCCGGAAACCGTCAGCCAAGAGCTCGGCGTGCGCTACGTCGTTGAAGGCAGCGTCCGCAAGGCCGGCAATCGGGTCCGCATCACCGCGCAATTAATCGACGCATCGACGAACTATCATCAATGGGCCGAACGTTACGATGGCCAGCTCGACGACATCTTCGAACTCCAAGACAAGGTCATTAAGCAAATCGTCGCGGCTCTCGCGATTAAACTGACCGTCGGTGAACAAGCGCGGGTCGGTGTCGCGCCGACGGTGAATTTAGAAGCATACGATGCCTTCGTGCGAGCGCGCGACGAGTATTCGCGGCGTGAACGCACGGCGAATTTGCACGCACGGTCGCTATTGGAGCGCGCTATCGAACTCGATCCACATTACGCCGAGGCCTACGCCTATCTCGGCCGTACCTACCTAGTAGAAACCGTCAATCAGTGGACCGACGATCCGCACAATATCGAGCAGGTTTTTCGTTACGGAGAGAAAGCCGTCGAGCTCGATCCTAGCCAGCCGACAGCGCACGAAACTTTGGCCCTGGCCTTAGTCGGCAAAAAGCAATTTGAACCAGCAATAGCGTCCGCCCGCAAAGCAATCAGCTTTGATCCTAATTTCGCCGATGGCTATGTCACCCTCGCCGAGATTCTTAGTTTCGCCGAACAGTCGGAAGAAGCTGTGACCTTGCTTGAGCAGGCGATGTTGCTCAATCCGCGCTATACCCCGAGTTATTTGTGGGCACTCGGCCATGCGAAGTTTTTGCTGGGTGACTACGATGAAGCGATTGCGCTAATGCGCAGAGTCCTCACTCGTAACCCTAATCACCTTATCGCTCATATGATTTTGGCGTCTGCATTAGTTGAAGCGGGGCAACTCGAAGCCGCCAAGTTCCCGGCCGAGGAAATACTCCGCATTTCGCCGAATTATCAGCTGGATATCACCTTAGAACGAATGCCGTATAAGAATTTTGCTGTGGTGGAGAAACACGTACAGAATTTGCGTCAAACTGGCGTGATTTGAAATCGCCACCCAAGCTGGCGACCATTTAAGGTCGCGCGTATTTTTTTACCAAGCGTCGATAACCTAACAAGCTACTGATCGGAGCAAGCAACGCGATCACGATGCGAATATTACTCGCCGCCGGTCTGATCGTATCTTTGAACTCAGTAAAAATGGCCGCCCGAACTAATAACGAAGGCATCCCATGTTCGTCCGTATGCCCGTCTGTTGCGAGCCCAAATAAGGTCCTGAAAAAATCGTGGTTGCGGCCCGCAGGTCGATAGGTCTCGGTGGCGACCGTTTCCTCATCGCAGGGATTCCATTGGAAATGCAAGGCGCTTGGCGGCGCCGCATAGGTTTCACCGGCCTTAATCACTTTATGCTCGCCGTTAATGGTGACATGCATTTCACCGGAACTTACCGAAATTTCTTGTTCGACACTAGGATGGAAATGCTCAAGTGGGATCTCACCATGCGCCCGTAGGGCGTATTCGATCTTAAATACATCGTGTGTAGATTCGAGGACGCGCATTGTTTCCCCGGTGACAGGGTTTTCTAGAAGCTCTTCACTCATCTCCGGCTCTCCGAATTGTGATGCTCAGGGTCATTGCTCATAACGCAGTGGGTGGCACGCATGATTAAGTCTGTTCGAAATTGCCAGCTAATACTACACTGGTCGCCATCGTGCTATGTCCATGGACAATTGAACCGGTCAAAGTATAACGACCGAAAGACCCACCGCTTCGGCGACCGATCGACTAGACCTTTCACAGGAGTTACTTCGAGATGATCAAAGGTATCGGTATATTAACGAAAAAATCTGACATATCGGATATTGATTTTCACAACCATTGGCGCGGACCACACGCTGAGCTTGGACTCAAAATCAAGGGTCTGCGACGCTATGTACAAACGCATCGTAGCGCCCACGATTTCCCCGGCTACGAGGCCTGTCCATATGGCGGCGTTGCAGAGATATGGTTCGACGACTTGGAAACCATGTCCAACTTAGGCAACGAGCCGAGTTATATCAATTATGCGCAAGCCGACGAGCCGAACTTCATCGATACCGAAGCTATTCGTATATTGCAGACCGAAGAACACGTTTTTATCGAAGGGCCTAAGATCGAAAAGGACACCCCCTTGTTGAAAGCGGTGTTTCTGTTGCGCCGCAAACCCGGCATGAGTGTCGCCGAGTTCCAAGATTATTGGATCAATGTTCATGCACCGCTAATTCCCCGCGACGCAGGTATCGTGCGCTACGTCCAATGCCATCAAGCGGCTGCGACATATGATCAATCCGAACCCGCTTATGATGGGGTCGCTGAGTTGTCGTTCGATGATATGGCCGCATTCGAAGCGTATTGGCTAAGTGATCGGATTCAAAAGATTTTTGCGGCCGACGCACCGATGTTTCTCGATGGAGCGAATTGCACGGCGTTTTTAGCACACGAAAACCGAGTCCTGTGGCCATAGGAGCCTGTCGGCTCTGCGCCGTTGGACTCGGCAACTGCTCCTGCGTTGCTCTACCTCCTGCCTCCTTGCAGTCGTGCGGAAAAACCGGATTTGGCCGTTTTCAGCGTACTGGCTCGGTGAGTAGCAATGACTATTCGCACGAGTAGTGCATTAAAAATAACTAAAACCGGACGCCCTCTCGTGACGAGTGCATTCGTATAACGAAGTAAATTGGAGGAGATCGAACTTGAATTTTATTGGCAAATTTTTGGTATTGGCACTCGGATGTCTCGTATTCGCGAGCAACGCGAAGGCAGACAACAACCCGGTAGACGAGAAATGGTGGCCAAGCGAATTTGGCGAAGCGGATCAAGCCGGTGGGACGAACTACATCACGCCAGAAAAACGGGTCGCGGCGGCGAGCTTGGTGCGCAAAGGTGAAGTTGCGACTCTAGGCATGCCGTATCACGCACGGATGCCGTTGTTTCCAGGTCGGATCTATTCGCTAACGATCCCTGGCGGTGGCAATCCGACACACGATCTCGCCTGGTCCGGAGAAGGCTATCGACAAACATTCATGGACGAACTTGTCACCGCACAGATTGGACAAGTCGGTACACAGTTCGATTCACTGGGTCATCCCATGATCAAGATCACCGGCAAACAGGCAAAAGGATTCAAGGACGGTAACTACTTGTACAACGGCCACCGTCTCGAGGACATCGGCGGTCCGTATGGTCTGCGTGCGAACGGTACGGAGCAAGTCGGTTCATTTTTCACCCGTGGCATCATCATCGATATGGTGAAAGTGAAAGGCGGAAATTTGCCGATCGGCTATTCAGTGACCATGGAAGATTATCGCGCAGCGCTCAAACTCGCCGGAATTGAGGACGCCGGTCAAGGTGATGTCGTCCTTATTCGAACGGGCTGGAACGATTTGTGGCAGAACAATCTCACCAAAACAGCGGACCAGGCGGCGGCGGACAATGCGATGTTTAATTCGGGCGGCCCCGGTGTGTCGCCAGCCGTTTGCGACCACTTGGCAAGCCGCAAGATCGCCATGATGGGTGCGGATAACTGGGGCATTGAGCCGTACGATTTCGGATCGAAAGGCAAATGGCCGACGCCGATCCCTGAGATCAAAGAATGGGGCTACTGCCATATGAATCTGTCCGCTCGACGTGGGATTTACCTATTTGAAAATCTGGACCTAAAAGACCTTGGCGAGCGCGGACCCGGTGAATTCCTGTTCACTTGGTCGCCATTAAAACTCGTCGGTGCGACCGGCTCACCCGGTAATCCGATTGCTGCTTGGTAGGCGGTTTGGTATGGCAGACCATCGATTACATTTTAAGTATCGACCAAGGCCAAGCAATTATTTTTGCGACATTAACTAACGAGGGCGCATCAACATGTTCAAGCCACTGACTAGTCTAATGGTGATTTTGATGACCGTTAGTACCGGGTATTGTTTCGCCGATAGCACCGCCGAGGCGATGGCGGTTAGAATTACAGCGCAGCTCAGCGCGCCGGGGCGAGACGAGTACGATGCGAAAAAAGATCCGGGCAGAAAGCCCGTCGAAACCATGCAGTTCTTCGGTGTAAAAGAGGGTATGACGGTGCTCGACGTGATTGCGGGTGCCGGTTACAACACGGAAATACTGTCTGCAGCGGTGGGACCCACCGGCACGGTGTACGCGCAAAACACGCATTTTGTGGTGCGCTTGATAGGTGGGGCGCACCACAAAGCGATGCTCGGTCGGCTAGCGGACAAGCGGCTCACTAACGTCAAGTACATGGTCGTCGATACGGAAGATATGCCATTCGAAAATTCCATCGATATGGCGTTCTGGGGCATGAACATGCACGACGTCTACAACAGCGATGGAGCAGCCGCTACGGTCGAGTTCTTAACTCACATTAGGCGCGCGATGAAACCGGGTGCGGTTCTTGCGATTGGCGATCACGTCGGCATCGCGGGTCAAGACAATGCAGAGCTACACCGAATCGAATCAGCGGTGATGCTCGATTTACTGCGCAAAGCCGGCTTCGAAATTGAAAAAACGTCCGATCTACTCGGCAACCCTGACGATGATCACACTCAATCTGTTTACGCGGATGGCTTGCGCTACAACACCGATCGCCTGATTGTTCGCGCGCGTAAACCCGCGCAGTAACGCACAAGTTTTTTTGATTCTGAGGGGAACGATAAGTGGCGACGATCAATGGTGTTTCAGAAATCACCGGCAAGGTTTGGAAAATTGAAGCCGCAGTCGGCGACCGAGTAGAAGATGGCGACACCGTGGTGATTCTTGAATCCATGAAAATGGAAGTGCCAGTACAAAGCCAGACTTCCGGTGTGATCACCGCGATATGCGTGAACGAGGGTGACTCTGTGAGCGAAGGCGATACCGTATTTACTTTAGAAACGTGATTGCGCTAATAGCACGATGACGGTTTCGACGTTGGACATTCGCAATTAGCGAGTGACCGCTAGTCATGTTATGCCTGGCAGTCCGAGTATAGCGCTTCGTATTTCGTCTGATTCGGCTAACTAGGAGAAAGACCGTGGGAATGCGCATCGAACAAATCGATCCGAGACGTAGTGCGCTTATCGTGGTCGACATGCAGAACGACTTTTTGCAACCTGGCGCCGCCCTCGAAACGCCAATGGGTCGCGAAATCTATCCAAATTTGCAACGCCTACTAAGTCACGCCCGCGGATCCGGCATGAAAGTGATCTATACCGTACATACGCACCGTGCCGATGGCAGCGACATGGGATTATTCGCCGAAGTGTGGCCCCCTATCGCCGCAGGGGCCTGCTTAGTGGACACCGGACCAGGTATTGATGTGGTTCCAGAACTCGCACCGCAGGACGACGAAATTGTCATCAAAAAGCATCGCTACAGCGGCTTCTTCGGCACCGATCTCGATATTGTTCTACGCTGCGCGGACATCAAAACGGTCGCGATCACGGGTGTAACGACCGAGAACTGTTGCCACGCCACTGCTCGGGACGCGATGTTCAACGGCTACCGCGTTGCGTTCATTAGCGATGCGACGGGAACCTTCGATTATCCCGACGCTGGATTCGGTGCAATTGCGGCGGTCGAGGTCCATCGAGTCACTTTAGGCATCTTGGCCGTTTCAACCGCTCACGTAATGAGTACGGATGAGTTCATTAACGTGAGCGGATCGGGAAATACAGCACGCCGCTCCGTTGCCTTAGATCCGCGAGAGTGAATTAAAGAAATGAATTAAAGGACACCCACGAAAATATAACGAACCAGATAGGTAACTGTTACCGCATCCTTATGCTGCTAAACGCCGATATAAGCGCAACGCATGACGGTACCCTCGATAGAATCGACCTCCTCGCGATTGCGCATGCGCCTTCATTTTCTCCGGCGCGCCCATCACGACCTCGTATCGAGCCTGCATCGTCGTTACATTCGGTAGCCATTCGCCTACGGCGATACCCAAGACGACCAATAGTTTGGGCGTACGCGCATCAATCGCACCCCGTTTTCCGTCACGGATCCAACGACCCGTCCAGTCGACTAAGTCTAGGTAATCAATGGAGGTTGAACGGCAACCCGATACTGGCTTGCGTCCCGACGCCCGAGAAATCTTGCAATGGGATCTGCGGTTCGACTGGCTGTCCGGTGAGGGTGCCGAGCCGTTGTTGTACTGACGTTTTATGACTACCCGCCAGATCCTTCGACATCCCTGCTCGTATCGGATTTAAATCCACATAGGCCATCGCCGTGATGACTGCCGTGTCATCCAGCAACGCTTGGGATTTAAACCGTCCCTCCCAGAATCGACCCGTACATCCGTCTTCGGCATTCGCTCGCCAGGCGATATGCTCGTTCAAACAGCGCATGAACCAACTTAAACTCGATAATCGATCCCGCCAGGTTTCCACTACCGTCGATATTACCTCGCGCTCTGCAGCAGACAATGACTCGCCAGCCCGATATCGCTGGATCACATCAGGCCCGCGATAAAGCGTGCACCATCGTTCAATCACCTCATCCAGCGACAGTGCCCGGGCCGCTTCTTCGTCGATGTGCACTACCACATGACAATGATTGCTCATCACCGCATAGGCAGCCACCTCGATGGAAAATACCTCAGACAAGATCGCTAGGCGCTCGATAAACCACTCTCGGCGGTGTTCATAAGACTCCCCCGTGTACCTGTCTTCGCCGCACAAATAAGCACGGCGGACACAACGGGAAATACAATGGTAGTACGGCGTGTCTGATACCGACACGAGGCTTGATCGAGCTGTCGTCATCGTCTAGTCCTCCTTGACAAGATCCAGTTGAAGCGCAGTTGCTACGCTAGTTCATTTCCTCACTTCTCTCAGCATTTTTTGTGGGTGTCCTTTTCTTTGCCGCCTTTTCTTTGCCGTTGTTTCTTTGCCACCGGTATGGCCGGATGATAACCCGGTCTACCCGTTGCCGCCGGCAGCACGCCGTCAAAACCGAGTTGCTCGAAGTTCAGACCGTCGATAAAGACATCAACTACTCGGACCGGATTATCTTCGGATACGAAATCTTCGAGACAATCCGGTAAGAGCGTTTTCTGATCTCGATTGTCACCTTCGATAAACCGTTTCATCCGCTATTTTCTCGTGCGTTGCTACCTCGACATGATCTCACATCAATGATCCATTGACGATCGTCTTTTCACACAGCCTCGGTCGATTTCGGACCAATGAATCTTTCATGCTGACGACTGTTATCGGTGGGCGCAGAAGCCATTCGAATGCTCCCGACCCAGGTCGATACTCGGCTTCTAATTTGTAAGACGAAGTCCAATTTTCCACACTAATACATCGTCGGCCAGCTCGCGAGTAAGCGTTTACTACGTCCCATTGCGCCATCAGGCCCCATCGCCGTACGGAGCGCACGACTCAGTTCGACGCGCGTATCCGCGGGATCGATGATGTCATCAATTAGATTCAGCCCGGCAGCTTCCCAAGGCGAGTTCATCTCGTTCATCTCATCGATCAAGCGCTGCCGTTCGGCTTTGGGATCTGCTGCGGACTCAAGCTTGCGCCCGTAGACGACGTTCACCGCGACCTCCGGCGCCATGAACGACACGTCGGCCGTCGGCCAAGCAAATAACCGATCGGCCTTCATGTTCGCACCCAGCATATTGCAATGCGCCATGCCATAAGATTTTCTTAATATCACACTAAGCTTCGGCACACTGGCGTGATGCAGAGCATCAAGAAATTGCATAATGCGCAGCGGCATCTTGTGTTCTTCGGCGGCGCGGCTGACAAAAAACCCCGGTGTGTCGTGCAGAAAAATTAGCGGGATATGGAACGAGTCGCACAGCGTTATGAATGCTGTCGCTTTCTCGCAAGCGCCCCAACCCATCGCTCCTGCGTTAAACATCGGGTTGTTGGCAAGCACGCCAACCACCATGCCATCGAGCCGCGCAAGTGCTACGGTTAAACTACGATCGTACAATGGCTTCAATTCCAAAACACTGCCTTCATCGACAATCGTCTTTACCACTCGGCGCATGTCGTAACCTTGGCGCGCAGATGCAGGTAGCATTCGATAGATGTCTTCCAGGCGACGGTTTACCGGGTCCTCGGATTTTATCGATGGCGGTAGATGATTCGCGTTCGACGGCAAATACCCGAGGACTTTGCGCACTAGCTCCAGGCAATGCGCATCGTCTTCGGCAAATAAATCGACTTGTCCTGTGGTTCGTGCATGTAATTCCCAACCGCCTAAATCCTGCGGTGCGACCTGCTCACCTGTGGCCGCTTCTAATACCGAGGGACCTGTCACTGCCATCACCGTCCCTTTCACTTGGATAACGATGTCAGCAATGGCTGCATAAAAAGTGGGTCCGCCGAAACAGTCGCCCATGATGGTCGCAACGTAGGGGACGAAACGATCGCGCGGCGGTTTGTCGATCGGTAAGACGATACTCATCATGCCAGGCGCACCCATGATGTCCGGGATCCGTCCACCGCCAGCGTCGCCCAGGTTGATCATCGGGAAACCTTTCTTGATCGCGTAGTCCTGGCCAGCGTGTTCTTTTTTCTGACCGATTCGGCCGTAAGAGCCTGCTTTAATCGTTGTGTCGTCCGCCCCAACGTACACAGCTCGTCCGTCGATTTCACCAAAGCCCGTGATCTCGCCATCAGTTGGTGTCGTGTCCTTATCCTCTTTGCGATCGCTATGTGCGAGTAACCCGACTTCGTGAAAAGTCTGCGGATCTAGCAGTCGCTCAATACGTTCCCGAGCGGTAAGACGCCCAAGCTGATGTTGGCGAGCAACCTTCTCCGGCCCGCCCATGCTTAGGGCGTGCTTCTTGGCCGCGGCGAGACGCTCAAGATGGTAGGGATCATCAGCTGCGGCTGATGTAGGATCGCTTTTCTCGTTTTTCATTGGCGAAAATATTCCGTGATTTGTAGTAACGACCCGCCGTCGCGCGCAGCGCCAAGCGCAGGCATGAAAGACTCTTTAGTTTGTTAGCTTGAAATACTATTACGTTGATACGCTACCACGCTCGCTAATTCTCAGCAGGTAGTTTTCTCTGACGATCAGAAATAAAGGGAAAGCAAAAGCGAATGCGATTGTCCAAGTGAGTACAATAAATATCCAACCCTTGGAAATATTCAAACGCTTCGATTCATGCCATACCCAAATCGAAAACGCCGAAGCGCCTACTAGCACGTCGACGCTCAAAGAACTCGACGCATTGTTTGCGAATCCTTGACGCAAATATTCAGCGACATCGAATACGAAACTGGTCTGTTGCATGAAGGCTATATTGAAATACCACGGTCCAAATATTCCGACGATTGCCAAACAGGCATATACCCACTGTAGTATCGATAGCCTCATTGAATGTTGTCCTCTAACGGTCTTGAAATTATCCGCAACCGTTTCTAAAAAATGTGAACGGACGAGAGGCGAGCGCGACTCGACCGAAATTGATCGCCGCAACCCAGCATTTCGACGACTAAACAACCGTGCGGCAGCACACGCGTCCGGGAATTCATCCTACTACGTGCTCCGCCCGGAAATCCCAAGCATCAAGGAATCTGTCTGATCAGCCTAGGGATCAACTAATCCCGAGTGGCCGCCCATTTCACCATGTCACGAAATTTTTCAGCGCCACCCTCCAGCGTTGCCTCGACGTTGGTTAAATCGGCGTAGTACGTTGCCTCAGACGATTCTTCGAGGGCAATCCCGGCACGGTACGAATCGAGCGCACCGCGTTCGAGAATTTCTTTATAACGCTTTACCATCACAGGGTGATTATTCGACATGAGACGCGCGATTGCGATGCTCTCGGCGTCTAACGCTTCAGCCGTACTAAAGACCCTTTGCACCAACCCCCAATTGAAGGCGAGGTCTGCGTCGATGGGATAAGCAGCCATGCTGGCAAGTTTTGCGTTGTTCATGCCGCAGACTTCGGCTAGCCGTTGCGAGATGCGGCGGCCTGGGTGAACGCCGTATTTTGCGTGATTATCGATAAATACGGCGCTGGTCGACGCGAGCAAAACGTCACAACACAGCGCAATCTCAAAGCCCCCGGTGACCGCGGGACCGTTCACAGATCCGATGATCGGAAAAGGACACGCCCACATGGCGCGAAACGGATCACGATCAGGTGTGAGCCCCGCTTCTAAATATTCATTCAGCTTGCCAATATCCAAACCAACCGTGAAAGCGCGTCCCTCAGCCCGCAATATGACGGCTCGGACGCGATCACTATTCGGATCCGGATCACGTAACGCCGTTATGCCATCGAATGCTTGTGCGATGGCAAACATGAAATCGCCGCTCAGCACATTAAACTCATCAGGGTTGTTCATCGTGACGATAAAAACGCCGTCACCGCCGACGAGTTCGTCGACAGTAACTTGTCCACGTTCGCCATAGCTCGCGATTCGTAATCGATCAGTCATTAGTTGTTCACCTTAAATTAATAGGTTGTCGGATTAATTGTTTTTAACAAGTTAACCCATCCTGTTCACCGCGCAGAGATCAGCAAATTGGTCGCCGACGATGACGCTGTTACTCTTTCAATCGATTTGAGAAGCGCGGGCACGATCGTTCAACCGCATCAAAAATTACGCATTCACGAATCGCTCGATTAATTATCACCGCGAACAGAACGAGCGCCAAAATGACCGCCCTGAATGCCGCACTGCACCATATGTTGTCTGAGAAAATTACACAGACGCGCTAGAAGCTACCAGTCAGGAACCCGAGTCGACGCTACCCATTGATTCCGCTAATGCACTGTCGCTACCATGCGACCTGCATAAGCCACAGAGGAACTCCTAATGAAGCGCATCGTGACCACCTGTCTGATCCTGCTAATGGTCCTTGTTACCAATGTCAGCGCTGAAGATTGGCATACCTCGAAATGGGGAAAAGACGACACAATCGGTGCTGCTAATTTAGTGACCCCTGAACGGATCCTGGCTGCCACGAAGCTGGTAAAAACCGGCAAGCGCTATGCCCTCGGGCAAGTTACTAGTCGCGACACCCCGGCATTTGGTACGCGGACGTTCGAATTATTTACGGTTTCCAACGGTGGTGTGTTTGACGGCACGGGCGAACCCTATGCCGACAACCACATGACAACGAACGACGACTGGGCGTTGGTGTGGATGGGGGTTGGCTCGCAAATCGATGGACTCGGCCACGTTGGCATCGATCACGTGTACTACAACGGCAATCACGTCAGAGATTTTTTCTCATCCGGCGGCTTAAAAAAACTCGGCACGCAAGATATCCCACCGATCGTTGGGCGCGGCGTCGTGCTCGATATCGTGGGTTACTTTAAAGAGAAAGATCCGAGCAAAGTAATGACCGTTAGCGCAATTGAGATGCTTAAAGAAGGCACAGCGATCAATCAGTCAGAGATCGAAGGTGCGCTTATGCGCCAAGCATTGAGCTTACATGCGGGCGATATCGTCTTGCTACATACGGGCTACATGGAAATGGCAGACATAGATACGCCTCGCTATAAGAAATCCATCCCTGGGCTCGGTGTTCAGGGCGCACAGTTTCTAGCCAGCCATGATCCCATAGCGATTGGCGCGGATACGTTCGCGCTCGAAGTGATTCCGTTCGAGAACAAAGGCAACGCCTTTGAAGTGCATTTAGAATTGATCCCGAAGCGTGGCATCTACATCCTGGAGAACATGGTGACCCGCGATCTGGTCAATGACCAAGCATGGGAGTTTATGTTCGTCTTAGGGCAAGCGCGGATGCAAGGTGCGGTCCAGATGATCATCAATCCGGTCGCGATCCGTTAAGAATTTTCGCCACGCAAACTTCAGAAAATCTATTGATCGGGAGGCTATGAGGTGACCAACAGTACTGCGCGCACCTTCGACGATCGGAATACAAAATGGTACCCGCTCGGTGACATCGAACGCATTGTCTTCTCAATGCTTAACTTAGACCTGAAAGCGAGGGTCGTCGACTTCATCGCGAAGTTTGACGCGAACGAATGGTTCGTCTTGCATCGACACTTGCCTCACACGAATACCTACGCCATTCAGGGCGACCATCGCCTGTACGATCCAAGCAGCAATCTATCTGACGTGCGTCCGCTTGGCACTTATACGTCGAGCCCACCGGGCGGACCCCATTGCGAGGGATCTGGCGATTCACAATGGGTCGTTATCTACGACATCCGCGGGAAGTGGACGGACAGTTGTTCGAAATAATGAACGACGATAAGAACGTCGTTGCGGTGCTAGGCATGGAAGACATCAAGGCGGCGTGTGCTGAACAAAACGCTGCTTAAGGCAGGTAAGTCGTTTATTCGCCCTACCGCATCGATTAAATTACGTTAGAATTTTTGCAACCGGCCCTGCGCCGAACCTACCCGCGCTCGATCGGGCGCGACCTTCCAGAACAAAGGAGTTTTGAGATGACACGATGGATGCCAATTTGGATCATGGCAGGCGTATTCTGCGTGAGCGGATGCAATAAAGCCGCAGAGACCGCAACGTCACCTGCTGCGCTCGATGTTGCTGCAACGACTAGTGCTGTCGTCGAATCTGTCGCCACACCGCCGCAAACGTCGACGGCCGCGCCAGGATCAGACGCGCTTGACGTCATTTCTAATCCGGCGGATGAACGCATGAAGCAAACCGCGCCAGCGGAGTTTGACGTGTTGTTTCATACCTCGGCTGGCGATTTCACCGTGCATGTCACGCGCGACTGGGCGCCAATTGGTGCGGACCGTTTTTACAGCTTGGTGATGAACAAGTTCTACGACGGCAATCGCTTCTTCCGTGTTGCACCAGGTCAGTCGGGCGGCCGCTTCGTCGTGCAGTGGGGTATCCATGGCGAGCCGTCCGTCAATACGGCTTGGCAATCCGATCCGCAAGCCAAGATTGACGACGATCCGGTACGCCGGTCGAATGCAGCCGGCAGTGTGACGTTCGCGACTTCAGGGCCGAATTCTCGGACCGCGCAGCTGTTCATTAATTATGCGGATAACAGCTTCCTAGACGGCATGGGGTTCAGCACATTCGGCGAAGTCAGCGGCAACGGCATGCAAACCGTTGCTGCAATCAATGGCGAATATGGCGAGCGCCCAGACCAAGGCCGCGTCCAATTCGAAGGAAATGCATACTTGAATGAGAAATTTCCAAACCTCGACTACATCATTACTGCCACGGTCGTGAAATGAACCCAATCGGATAAGGTTTCGACAACGGCTGCCAGGCAGTGTCAATGGTGTCAGACCCCGTCGATCCGAGTTACTGAACAGCTAACGTCTGTGAGATCGATGGTGTCTGACTCCATTGAGCCGCGATTAAACATCAGTATCTGACACCCAGTGATACCGGCGCCCCGGATTAATTCCGGGATATTCGGATTGCGGTGCAAAATCGTTAATTTCAAGGCGCGGCTGCGAGCCGATAGCGTGGGCTATTTGCGAGATCAACTATCGGCATCCGGACCGCGTTGCGCGCATGTCCCGGGTTCATGAACCAGTCAAAGGTTTCTTAGCCATCCATGACAACAAATTTTGGCTCCAGCACCAACCGACGTTACGTCTTAGGCGTACTCGTCATGGCCTATACGGTTAATTTTATTGACCGCCAAATTCTGTCGATTTTGCTTGAGTCAATTAAGCAAGACCTTGGCGTATCCGATCAAATGCTCGGACTGTTGTCAGGGTTCGCGTTCGCTTTGTTCTATGTCGTGATGGGCATTCCAATCGCGGTATGGGCGGATCGCCGTAATCGGCGCAATCTGATTAGTGTCGCATTAGCGTTATGGAGCGCGATGACTGCGCTATGTGGTCTCGCACAAAATTTCTGGCAGCTCGCCGGCGCCCGGATCGGTGTAGGGATCGGCGAAGCTGGTTGCACGCCACCCGCGTTCTCGCTGCTTAGCGATTACTACGCGCCAGGTGAGCGCGCCTTCGCTTTCGGAATCTATTCGCTCGGGATCCCGTTTGGATTAATGTTTGGCTTATTCATCGGCGGCTGGATCAATGAGGCGTTCGGGTGGCGAATGGCATTTTTCGTCGTTGGCTTGCCGGGTATCTTGCTGGCTTTGGTCGTGCGGTTCACGATCAGCGAACCAGTCCGAGGCCAAGTCGAAAACAAAAATGCCGATGTCCCGAAACCGCGCTTCTTCGATTCTTTGAAGTTTCTTTCGACCCAGCCCGTTTTTGTCCATTGTTCGATCGGCGGAGCACTCGCCGCTTTCGTTGCCTACGCGGCGATGGGTTGGTATCCGTCGTTTCTGATCCGCAGTCACGGCTTAGGTACTGCAGAAATTGGTCTGTGGCTCGGCTTGATCATGGGTGTGGCGGGCGCTGCGGGCATGTTGCTTGGCGGCTGGCTCTCGGACAAATTGGGCGCGCGGAACACGCCCTGGTATCTCTGGACCGTCGCCGCCGGTTTGCTACTTGCGCTACCGTTTAGTGCGATGAGTTATCTCGTCGCCGATCCCTACACCGCGATGCTGCTGTTCTCCATACAACTGATGGTAGCGAATGCCTGGCTCGGGCCAACCGTGGCCCAAATTCAAGGGATTGTTGAGTTGCGTATGCGCGCTGTTTCAGTCGCGGTGTTATTTTTTATTACTAACCTGATCGGTTTAGGTCTCGGTCCGTGGCTAATCGGTACGTTGAGCGACACGCTGCGACCCCAATTCGGTGACGATTCATTGCGCTGGAGTTTATTCGTCGTGGGATTCTTCGGCTTGTGGGCCGCCTGGCATTATTACCGCGCCGGGCAGCTACTCGAAGAGAATCTAAAAACGGCTAACGCGCCACGTTCCTTGTCGCCGCACTAGATTAGTCATACCAGCCATTCGGATAACAGATTGGCTCGGTTCATGCAGTGCCCCGTTGACACCTGTACCGTCTTGGCGCTCACACTAATGCGCGCGCGCAAGGATCGATGTCGAACCACTCGGATAAAAAACTCATAAGTTCGCGGATCCGACTGTTGTACTGCACGTCGCTGTGCGTCACGCACCAAAATTCTATCGATGGCAATGAAACTGTTTGTAAGATTCTAACAAGTTCTGGCCAGTGCTTCGCAAGCCCCACGTGCGTCGCGCCCCTCCCCCCCCCCACCGGCACGTAGCAGCTGCAGCTGCAGCTGAGCAAGTAGATGATCAGAGCGCAAGCCGAAATGGCTCCGCGTGAAAGCGGAACCTAGCTCGGCCGCGTTATTGATGAAGTCCCGATTCTCATCGAAACCGATCAAGGTACAAGACAGGATTTCTTCAATCGTGGTCGGCTCGCCGTGTTCACGCAGATAGTCCGCATGAGCGAATAAGCCAATCTACAAATCCGGTAGCCGTCGAACAACAAGATCTGGCTGTGTTGGTCGAAACATCCGCAATGCGATGTCGGCCTCGCGCTTGCTTAAACTCGAACTCAAATTGGATATGACAATCTCGATGTTCACTTTCGGATGGTGTTTCTTGAACGCCGCGATCGCGGTCGGTAAAAGGTAGACACCGACGATTTCATTAGCACTCACCCGGACGTCTCCGCTTAATTCTTCAGACAGTCCCTATGCCAGTCGCGAGAACAATTCTGCAGACTCGCCCATGTCGCTCGCCGCCACCACCAGCGCGTGACCGGAATCCGTTAATACCAAGCCTCGCGTCGTGCGTTTGAATAAATTCAAACCCGTCTGAACTTCTAGTTTATGGATATCGCGACTCAAGGTGGTTTGCGAACCGCCTAACTCACGGGCCGCACCTGACAAGCTACTGGACCGCGCGACGGCCAAAAATGAGCGAATCAACGCCCAGCCGACGTTATTCATAATTGAATACTAACTATTCCTTTTTGCTCGTTCAATTAACGCTTATGGATATCAATACTAGCGCCTTGAAGATTCACCCAACATTTTCGAGGAGAAAACTCATGCAAACAGCACTAATTCTAGGCATTACGGGGGGGGTCGGCCGCGCCGTTGCTCGCGCTTTGGCGAGCCATGGTTGGCAAATTAAAGCGCTGATCCGCGACCCTAAGCGACTACCGGCGGAGTTTTTAAACGCCGAGGTGGCGCATGGAGAGGTGGGTAAAATCGATGATATTCGCGAAGCAGCGGCTGGCGTGGACCTGCTTATCTACGGGGTAAACCCGCCTAAGTATCGTTGGCGCGGAGTTGCGTTACCGTTGCTCGGCAATACCGCCCGAGTTGCCAAAGAACTGGGCTTGACGATCGTGTTTCCAGACAACGTCTACAATCTCGACCCGCTTGCCGGTCCGGACTTTTCGGAAGCCTCGGTCCATCGTGCAGTCACTGGCAAAGGCGCGATCCGCGAGGCGATGGAGCGGCGTCTCCGAGAGGCGAGTAGGCGTCGCGCGCGCGTAATACTGCTGCGCCTAGGCGATTTCATTGGCAGCGATCTCGGCAGCGCTTGGCTAGGGTCGCTGATCAGCCCCACGAAAACTCGCTATGCGCTGAAAGCGCCAGGCCCCGACGACCTACTTCACCCGTGGGCCTAGCTTCCAGATGTCGTCACGGCGGTCGCGCAACTTGTCGATATCCGGCAACAACTCGACCCCTATGCCGAGTTCCATTTTCGCGGCCATCAGTTGAGCTTCACCGACATCGCGGCTGCGATGCGGCAGGCGAGCGGCGTGCCCGTCACGCTCAAACCCTTTCCCTGGTGGGCATTACGAATCATGTCCCCGCTGTCTGGATTGGTCCGCAGTTTGTTAGAGATGCGTTATTTGTGGCACTGCGAGATTAATTTGAATGAAGACAAACTGTATAAAATGTTCGGCGGCAGTATCCAACACACTCCCATCGCGCAAGCATTGCTCGACTCGGATCTGATTAGCCCGAAGTCTGAGTTTTCGCTTGAGACGGTAAAGACTTACGCGCCAGAGTCGAAAATGAAGCGTCGATAGTCGAATGTGTAGCCGCAGACAAGACTGTCTAGCCTGTCATTGAACGTGGATTGATCTAGTGCTGGCAAGCCTTTTTTTCGTCCCACCCAAGCCGCTGATTCGCATAGAATGCACGCTGTCTTTTTACACCGCGTGGCATAACGCGCATCCGATCCCAATTTATTTCGCGAGGATTTCCATCGATGAAAGCGACCCCTTCTAAGCATCAAGTCATCATTATCGGGGCTGGACCAGGCGGCCTTTGTACGGCGATCAAGTTGCGTGAGGCCGGCATTGAAGATTTTATTATTCTCGAAAAAGCTAATGGCATAGGTGGTACTTGGTGGCACAACCGCTACCCCGGGGCCGAGTGCGATGTGAAGTCCCATCTGTATTCGTTTTCATTTGAGTTGAAGAGAGATTGGTCGCGACCGTTTGCCGGGCAAGCGGAAATCCTCGATTACATGCATCACTGCGCCGCCAAATATGATGTCGAATCATTTTGTCGATTCGGCCACACGGTCACCAAAATGCGGTGGAATGATGACGCTGCCGAGTGGCTGGTAACTACCGACGACGGTGCAGAATTTGTCGCGCCGTATGTAGTGAGCGGGATCGGTATGTTTAACGATCTGCAATGGCCGGATTTTCCTGGGCTCGATTCATTCGAAGGAACATCGTTTCACTCCGCACGCTGGGACCAGGATTGTGATTTAACCGGCAAACGAGTCGCCGTTATCGGGTCCGCTGCGAGCGCCGTTCAATTCCTTCCGCAAATCGCGGCAAAAACGGACGCGCTACATATTTTTCAACGCACGGCCAATTGGGTTATTCCGAAAGAAGACGAATCGTATACGAGTGAGCAGCTCGCGCATTTTCGGAATGACGAGCAGGCGATCCACGAATCGCGCCAAGCCATCTACGAAGAACTGAATGACTTCATCTTGTTCAACAATCCTGACGCGCTGCGTGAAGCCGAAGACGCGGGGATTGAAAATATGTCGGTCGTGAGCGATCCGGAAGTTCGTAAGAAGCTCGTGCCGACTCACCCCTTCGGTTGTAAACGGCCATTATTCTCGAACCTTTTCTATCCCATATTTAATTTTCCACAAGTTGAGCTTGTCACCGATAAGGTCGAGAAAATTACTGAAACCGGTGTCGTAACCGAGGACGGTAAACTTCGCGAAGTCGATGTCGTGATCGTGGCGACCGGCTTTCACGTCACGCGCTACTTATCGGCCATCGATGTGACTGGTCGCAACGGCGTGCGTCTCGAAGATGCATGGAACGACGGCGCGCAAGCCTATCTCGGGATCGCCACACATGGCTTCCCAAATCTGTTTATGCTCTACGGTCCGAACACGAACAATGGTTCGATCTTGTTCATGTTGGAACGCCAGGTGGAATACCTCGTGCGGCAGATTAAACGAATTGAAAGCGAGGGTCTCGGCTGGATAGATATTCGTAATGAGGTTGAAACAACCTATAACGACGCGATGCAGCGCGATATTAAAACCGTCGCCGTATGGCAGGCGAATTGCGGAAACTATTACAGCGTAAAATCCGGTCGTATGGTTACCCAATGGCCACACGATCTGGACGAGTACACGGCCCGTATTCGCAGCGACGACTCAACCGCCTACGAAAGCGCCGTTAAGTAGTAGCTAAGTTCCAAAGGCTGATTAACACAACGGCGAGCCATTACTCGCCGTTGTCGTTTAAGCACGTGAGGTTTGAATTCAGGTCGAACGACGCGGCCGGAAAAAAGGCAATTGGGTCCCATCAGCCAGCGGCTCGAATATCACTTCAACCGGCAAACCGATGCTGAGATCCTGATAGTCTAATTCACGCAAGCCAGCAGTTATTCGTACGCCTTCTTCCATTTCGACGACGAGTACCGCGTACGGAAATATCGTTTCGAACTCGCGTGACATCGGCATGTAGCACACGGTCCACGTATAGACTTCGCCGCGGCCGGAAGATTCACGCCAGGCCCATTCATCAGAACCACATTTAGCACACATGTAGCGCGGTATGTGCCGCCACGTTCCACATTGTTCGCAACATTGGAAGCCGAGTTTACCGGTCGCACAATGTTGCCAAAATTGCTCGTCAAGATAAGTTACGGGTCGTGGCGGCGGGTTCGGTATAAATTCGCTCATCGCATTATTTCCTCAATATCACCACACTGCCGTCACCAAAGTCGCCCCAGCCTGTCACTAGGCCAAGCTCTGCGTCTGGCACTTGCATCGCACCACCGTCACCACGCAATTGACGCACTGCCTCGACGACATGATTCATGCCCCACACATGCGCTTGCGAGTGCAGACCACCATGCGTATTCATCGGAAATTTCCCGCCGAATTCGATGTTTCCATCTTTCACGAACTCGCCCACCTCACCGCGTTCACAAAAACCCAGCGCTTCGAGTTGTAGCAGCACGACGTAGGTGAAACAGTCGTAAATTTGAATAAAGTCCATATCGGTTGGTTTCAATCCGGCCATCGCAAAGGCCTGCGGCGCGGCGTTAGATAAACCGATGTGGAACATGTCTGGCCGGTTTGCGATATCGTCTGCCGGGTACGGATGACCTTCCGCTGCGGCCATCACGTAGGCTGGCGGATGGCGCAGATCCTTCGCCTGATCGGCAGCACTCAGGACGACGGCACAAGCACCATCAGTTTCCAAACAGCAGTCATATAGACGAAACGGATGGGAGATCCATCGCGAATTTAAATACGCTTCCATGTCCAAAGGTTTACCGCGCGTCACCGCTTTGTCGTTAAACTGTGCGTGCTTGCGCGCAGCGATCGCAATCGCACCTGTTGTTTCCGCGCCGATACCGTAGAGTTGCATGTGCCGAGTCGCCATCCACGCGTACATTTGCACCGGCGAGGCGCTGCCGTAGGGGATGTAATAACCTTTTAAAGTACGCTCCAAGGCCGGTAGAGAAATTGTTTCGACAAACTTCGCGCCTGGTTTAGCGCGCAATGCGGAAGAACCGTTCCAGCCGACGGTCACCACGACATTCTTTGCGACCCCGGCCGTGATCGCCATCGCCGCACTTTGCAACGCGGTAACCGGACTCGCACCGCCCATGTTAACGGTCACCGAATAGCGTAAGTCTTCGATGCCGAGATTCGCGGCAATCTCCTCAGCAGTAATAAAGACAGGCGGCAGCACCAAGCCATCGATGTCCCGTGCATTGAGCCCAGAGTCTGCAATCGCGAGGCGCACAGATTCCAACATCATTTCCGCCGACGGGCGCAGAGCACCCCGCGTGTACTCAGTTTCACCGATCCCGACGATCGCGGTGCGGTCTCTAAAATCTACTGGCATTGCGTTGGACATATTAGTTTCCCAAATATTTGTCTCGAACGACGGTGTTCTAGCGTCCTTTAAAGACCGGTTTACGTTTTTCCATGAAAGCGCGTCGCCCTTCAGTAATATCTTCGCTCTTTGAACAATCCTCAACCAACTGGTTGCATAACACGAAGTCGCGCTCGCCTTCATCTTTTAGCAATTCGTTAATAATGAGATTCGTCGTCTTTAACGACAATGGCGCATTGTTAGTCATCGCCTCGACGTAAGAATTGACGTAGGTATCCAGTTCCGCGCGAGCTATCACACGATTGACTAGGCCCATGACTTTTACTTCTTCCGTATCGAAACGCCTGGCGGTATAAAAGATTTCCTTCGCGAACGACGGCCCCACCAAGTCGATCAACACTTTAGTATTTTCATGGCCGTAGCCGACGCCGAGTTTCGCGGCTGGAATGCAAAAGCTCGAATCGTCCGAACAAATGCGCAAGTCACAACTCACGGCAATACCCATGCCGCCGCCGAAGCAAATCCCCTTAATCTTGGCGATCGTTGGGGTTTGCGCATACTGAAGCGACGCGTAGCCGCGATTCACGGCGACGCCATACTCCTTAATGCGCTCCGGATCTGCGCGTTCGCTTTCGAATTTCGATATATCGGCGCCAGAAACAAACGCCCGATCACCTGCACCTTCCAATACCACTACCCGGATGTCGTCGTCCGCGTCGAACATTTCCATGGTGTCCGCGAGCTGACCCCACATCGCGCGAGACATCGCATTATGTCGTTCGGGATTGTTAAAGATTAGCCTGCCGAGATGGCCGTGCTTCTCCGCAATGATGTTGCCTTCAGACATAAATATTTTTCTCCACGTTAATGCGACCACCGATCTTAAACGTAGTTTAGCGAGCTTGCTTCATGGTCGACAATATAATCGCCATGAACCAGCATGAACAAACTGCCGAGATTATACGATGGACTGTGCCGCGGCTCCGTGGCCCGCTTGAATGAGATAGCCTTCAGTCGCGTACGTCTGGCGTCACATCGTCATCCACTACTCGACCAACGTAACGGTATTCTGCCGTAAAGGCATGCAGATAATCATTCAGATAGCGCAGCCGCTCAACGTCGAACGACCTGGCTGCTTTACTCGCCCGTGATGACGGGTCGTGGGGAGCGTGCATTCGCTCGAGAAAGAACTGCGTGACATCGCGGCCTTCGAGCATCGGTACAATCGTCTGTTGGTGCGCTCCGGCCGTTGATAGATCGAACAGATGGCCTGCGATAACCGTATGCCCTGGCAAGGCAAATGCTTGCGCAACTGTATACACTGGGGCATCTCGAAGCGGCGGTACAAACGGACCGAAGTTGGGTACGGGATAAGTCTCAAGACTCGCCAGTTGCTCCAAATAGCGCGCGCTAAGTCCGAGCTCGATACCCCCGTCGTAAAGAAGTGATCGATAGCGTTGTGAGGGACATCCTTCGTCACTCAACATCCCGACCAGACCCACGTAGACTTGCGCGCTTAAACGTTCCCCTGCATAACTTTCCACCTCAAGCAAATGCCGGTCGTAGTACAGCCCGAGACCTTCGAATTCATCTAGCGCGGACAAACATTCGTCAGCACACGCGTACAAGGCACCATGGACTTCACGCCCAATGGCCGGAACGACGTTGGCTACCTTGCCCTCGAATGCATAGGGGTGATTAATATTAAACGCGAGGCGCCACTCGGGTAGCACTGCGGCCTCGGCGCTCGACGGTTCTACACCTTTGCTGCGCAGCCCGGCCCAACTCAAATTCGACCCGTAGCCAAAGTAGTAAAACATAAGTACGCGATACGAGAACCCAATAAGACGGTGGCAGCAATAATTGACTGACCCGTCGTGATTGTGTCCTAGATAAACATTGGAGTCGATTTCTCTCCGCCCGTATTATGATTGCGACGAGCAGCCTGTCAGAACTAGAAGGAATCTACTGCGGCGCTGGGATAGCTGTTTAAATCACCGTTCATTGTCGTTAAATAGAACGCTTATTAGCCTCAAATGGACATCGATTTGGCCTCCCCTCCCCTCGTGGCGGTTACCTAACTCCGACAAGCTGCTAAAGCCCTTAATCTAAGGTTAGGCTGCAACTCCGACTCTGCTGTCATATAAATGCACTATGCACGATTACGATTTCATTATTATCGGCGCGGGCTCGTCAGGGGGAGTAATCGCAAATCGCCTGAGCGAAAACGGTCAACACAAGGTGCTATTGCTTGAAGCTGGTAAGTCCGATCACTGGCTGACTCGGATACCGATCGGCGCCGCGAAACTAATCGATCATAAAAGCGCTAATTGGAATTTCTCTGCCGATGCTGATGAAGAACTATTTGGTCGCAGCCTCGCAGTACCACGCGGGCGTTTGCTCGGTGGCTCCAGCGCGATCAACGGTCTCGTGTTTGTTCGCGGCCAAGCCTTCGATTACGACAACTGGGCAGCGCTAGGTAATCGCGGATGGAGTTATGCGGATGTTCTACCGATGTTTCGACGGATGGAATGCTACGCGCATGGCCGTGATGAATTACGCGGGCGCAACGGTCCCTTGCAAGTTAGCGAGGTCGACGATCAAAGCCCGCTGTACGACGCGCTATTCGCGGCCGGGGCTGAGCTCGGCGTACCGACGAATCCGGATTACAACGGAGCAACACAAGAAGGGCTCGGGCGGGCGCAAGCAACGATTCATCGCGGGCGACGCATGAGCATTGCACATTGCTACTTGAAGCCCGTGCGCGGCCGCCAAAATCTGCACATTGTCGTGCAAGCAACTGTTCAGTCCTTATTGTTTAAAGACAGACAGTGCACCGGAGTCCGCTATCAATTGGGCGACTCCATCATTGAGGTGCACGCGAATCGCGAAGTTATTTGTTCCGCCGGCGCGATCAATTCGCCGCAGCTCCTAGAGCTATCCGGACTCGGTGACGCGGCGATACTGCGGCAACACAGCATTGAAGTGCGCCACTCTTTGCCTGGGGTGGGCGAGAATTTGCAGGATCATTTCGCGCCGCGCATGGGTTGGGGATTGAATGGCAAGCGCGTGTCGTATAACGACCGTGCTCGAGGCATTGGGCTGCTCTGGCAGGCTGCCCGCTACGCCTTGCGTGGTGATGGATTTTTGAGCTTGCCGGTCGCACCGATCCTCGGGTTCATTAAAACACGAGCCGATATACCGACCCCGGACGTACAAATTCATTTTCTACCGTATAGCTTCACAGCCGATCGACGGCTGCATGTGCGGCCCGGAATGACGACCATCGTCAACCAGCTGCGTCCACAAAGCCGCGGCTCGGTTCACCTGCGCTCGACCGTCCCGAATGACGCACCACAAATTCAGTTCAAATTTCTGAGCGACCCTGTCGATCAACGCACGACGATCGATGCGATTCAATTTATGCGACGATTCTTTGCGGCGAGTGCACTAAGCGAATTGCGCGGCATCGAATTTAAACCAGGTCCATCCGTGAACACTGCCGAAGATATCCTCGATTGGGTGCGACGAACGGCGGAGACCGCATTTCACCCCGTCGGTACCTGCCGGATGGGAACGGATCCGCTAGCCGTCGTTGACGAACGACTGAAAGTTCACGGCATCAATGGACTCAGAATCGCCGATGCGTCGATCATGCCAACTATCGTCTCCGGCAATACCAACGCCGCCTGCATTATGATCGGCGAAAAGGCGGCGGAATTGATTTTGGAAGATACTAAATAAGTGCAGGACGGAGCCAGGTTATCTACCCCGACGTCTGCGCCGTTTGCCAGCTTGACCCTAGAATCCTAGCTACTCGAACCGGTCGCAGACCGGCGTCCAATTTCTCTGTGATCTCACATTCATCGTTAGAAACGAAAAGCGCCAGTCCAACACGCTCAAACCGAGTGGCGAAGGATCTTCCGAGTTTCGAATC
>JBLFWX010000078.1:0-25129 GCA_047611805.1 Gammaproteobacteria bacterium | reverse complement strand
CGCAGCCGCACTGGGCGGTTTGAAGCCGACCCCTGCAGGCAGACTTCGAGAGGCCACTCTCTCATCTTCACTATAGTTCCACAGACTGCTTGTCTGTGTTCGTGGCACACATAAATCTGTTCCCTTTGGCTAATAACATCGTGATAAATCTTCCAACAATTAATCAAACGCTCCGAAGGTACTTAAGATCATCGAGTTCATCGACGTCGTGCCTCAAATGTAAGCGTGTGACGGACAACCCCAGTTGTGACATCTTGCTTAAGGTAAGTGGTGCTACGGAGTCCGTACTCCAGGGAATGGATTCAAACAACGTTTCTTCGGCTCTACCGAGCCCAATTAACCAATACCCACCATCGGCCGTTGGCCCAATGACACAATGACGCTCGCGCGTTTCTAACGCGGCCGCGGCAGAATCGATATCAGATAATTCGAGATCTGCGACGTCGGATCCGATGAGCACGGCGTAATCGTGCGCTCGCAGAACACTCACAAACGCGTCGTGCATCCGCTGGCCTAAGTCGCCGGTCGGTTGTGCTCTTGTTATCCATAATTCAGCGTTTAACAGGGATTGAAAGTAGTCCACTTGCGTGGTGTTCTCACAGAATAGATAGCGCTGATGGAAGACCGATTGTTCCGCAAGGTGTAACGTTCGAGTCAACAGTTTCGTATAAACATCCAACGCTGCAGCGTCTCCAATCGACGCCGCTAGTCGCGTTTTAACATGACCTGAGCGCGGTTCACGCGCGAATACAATGAGGCCGCCTTCGCTACCCACGATCAATTACCAATGGCGATGTTCCAGAGCAGATATATTCATCTGTGGCGCGTCGCCCCACGTTGGTAGATTTTGTTTAATTGCCGCGGCGATACACCGAAGAAAAACGCTGCACGCAAACACCACATCGTAAGAATCGTGCGAATCACGCCATTACGCTGCCAGCGACGTGCCGAGGTACGGACGTCGCGGGTTAGGCAGACCGGCGCCATTTTCTTGCCGAGCGAACTCGACAACGCAATGTCCTCCATTAGCGCAATATTCGGGAATCCGCCGCATCGATCGAATAAATCTCGAGAAACGAACATCGCCTGATCGCCGGTAGCGATCCCGGTCAAACGCGACCGCCAGTTCATGAGGAATTCAATGATGCGATAAATGAACGCATCCGCGTCGAGTCGAACGTCACAGTGGCCCCAAAAATTCTCGCGGCTACTACTTAACGCGACGAGCTCCGAAGCAATCTCGATCGGCAAATCGGTGTCTGCATGGAGGAATAAAAAAATGTCTCCGCCTGCGATTTTTGCGCCGGCGTTCATTTGTTGAGCACGACCCGCAATAGTCTGCACGAGCTGGTCACATAAAGGCCGCGCGAGCGCCACTGTGGCGTCCGAACTTTTGCCATCAACGACGATAATTTCGTGGCCGAGGTGCCGCCAGCACTCGAGGGCGCTCAGAACTGAGGTGACTAAGATCGCCTCATTGCGCATCGGAATGATGACGGAGATGCGGCCCATATGACCGGCACAACTCGATCAATTCTCTAGCGCGCCGCCGCAACTACTGCCTTGGCCGGCCGTACAGGCGAAGCAATGATCGGCAACCGAAATAGGTGCATCGTTAAGCTCTGCGTCGAAAATTTGCGATAAGTGCGTCGATCCATTGCGCTGACCGAATGGCAATTTCAGCATTTGATTGAAATCGCAATCGTAAACATCGCCTTGCCAGTCGACGCTAATCGTGGTCCGGCACATCACTTGCCCAAGGTTCGCATCGCGGTGCGCACCGTGCAGTATGTCCAGATAGTTTTCTAGTTCGTGGTCACGCGCCAAAGCATGTCGAAAGCGCGCGATCGGCATGTTCGCTAAGGTCAACAACCGGCTAAACTTAATGCCGAAATGACTCGTCAACTCGTCTCGATAAGTACGTTCAAGCTCAACTTGAGGTGGCGGTAAAAATGGCCCTATTGGATTGTAAACAAGGTTTAGCTCGAGTGGCGAACCTGGCATGCCATAGCCAAGATTGTTCAGCGCGAGTAATCCCCGAATGCTCTTTTCAAAAACGCCTTTGCCGCGTTGAAAATCGACGTTCTCGCGCGAGTAACAAGGCATGGAAGCCGTCACTTGAACTTGATTGGCCGCTAGAAATTCGGCCAGGTCCTGTTGCCCGGGCTCTTCAAGTATCGTCAAGTTGCAGCGATCGATGACAGTTAGTTCCAGTGCACGCGCCGCGCCCACGAGATAGCGAAAATGTGGATTCAGCTCGGGCGCACCGCCGGTTAAATCGAGCGTACGGATTCGCTTAGAGGCGGCAACTCTCAGGACCAAGTCGATAGTTTCTAAACTCATCTCTTCGGTTCGATTCGGACCCGCATCGACGTGACAGTGAGTACAGGCCTGGTTGCACCGGTAACCGAGATTCACTTGCAGTGTTTCCAAGTTCGCCCGTCGGATCGGTGGAAAATCGTGTGCGAATCGCGTTGATTCGTGGGCTTGTGCAATGATGGCTACGGGTTGTTTCATGTTCTGGTTAAGTACCTAGTTTCGGTTAACTCTTACATCTAGTCGGAACTTCTGTCAGCCGACGCTCATCCTAACAGTGTACGGTTCGGACGTATCGTTTTAGCTTATTTCGGCGCCGCACATGCAGTTCAAAATGTCTCGTTCGATCCAAACCGGATTGTTAACTATCGAATCTTCGCAATCGATTCGTCCTACCCGCACTTTATTGCAACTCCGTACTAGCGAAACTGATCCGCCCACGCTAGAATCCGAAACCTGTTGGGGCCGTAGCTCAGTTGGGAGAGCGTCGCGTTCGCAATGCGAAGGTCGGAGGTTCGATCCCTCTCGGCTCCACCATTTCAAATCCCTTAATTCGATTGGCGTGCTCCCGCCTGCGAGGCCGCAAGCATTCGGTGGGTGGGGTCGCGCCTCGTCCGTATCCATCACTTACTACCTGTGACGGCAATTGCTCCTAGATCCACCCTTCCATCACGGCGCGATCAAGGACTTGATTGGACCTCCCTTGTTTCCGATCGAAATTCGACACGTAGATGCGCTAAATTCGCCCCACTTTCGGCCGCTAAGCTTGCCAAGGGGAGAATCTATGAACATACCGAAAATGCTGCAACAAGCAGGCAATTACCTCAATGAGGGGAACCCGAGTTCAGCTGATGTTGTACTACAACGCATTCTTAAGAAACAACCAAGGCATGTGGATGCCCTCAATCTGTCAGGTGTCGCCGCCTATCAGCGCAAAGACTTCAAACGCGCTGGGTATTTGCTCAAAAATGTCATCCGTCAGGATCCCCGTCGTGCCAGTGCTCACCTTAATTTAGGCGCCGTATGTAATTCCTCAAGCGCATTCGACGAAGCCGAACTGCATTATCTTGAGTCGTTGAAACTTGAACCCCAAAACACGGTTGCGATGTGTAATCTCGGTAAGAATTTCCTCGATCAAAATAAAACTAGCGAAGCTCGAAAATGGTTAGAGAATTCCGTCCAGAATGATCCACAGTATTGGGTCGCGTCGCATAATCTCGGCACGTGCTATCAACGAATGGGCGAGATTGACAAGGCAATCGACGCGTATCAGGAAACCCTAAGAATATTTGACAACCCGCTGTCGCTGTCAGAATTGATCGTGAGTTTGCGACGTACGGATCGCTTCGCCGAAGAGTACCAATTCGCGAAGCGCCTAATTGGAATGCCGGATGCAGCCGATGTTGCGATCAGCGCATGGGAGACGCTCTTCGACGCCTGTGATTGGGACGCTATCGACGGTTCTTTCGAGCCGATCCTCGTGCAGTTAGAAGGGCCTGATGCTCGCGCTGAATGTCGTAGTCGAGGATTATTACTCTTAAATTCGCTGGTCAACATCACACCACGGCGTACATTCGAATGCCATCGTGCATGGGCGAAATCCTTAGCTATTGTGCCGAGCACAGCCGCCCCGCTCGCTCCGCGAGCGAGTGGATCAATGACACTTCGCATCGGTTATGTGTCCGGTGATTTTCGCGAACATTCGGTTGGATATTTCTGTCGCAACCTGATCGCTTCTCACGACAAACAGCGCTTCGAAGTGTTTTGCTACGCCAATAGCGCCGTATCCGACGGTTTAAGCAGGCAAATAGAATCCGCCGCAACCCAGTACGTAGACGTCACCGAACTGAGCGATGTGGAACTGCGCGCAATGATTCAAGAGGACGCCGTCGATATCCTCGTCGACTTGTCCGGCCACACGCGCGACTCACGACTTGCAATAATGAGTCAACGATTGGCGCCGATGCAGGTTAGTTATCTCGGTTATCCCAACACGACTGGCCTCGATGAAATCGACTTTCGAATTAGCGATCCACATGCCGACATTGCGACCGGGACCGGGACCGGGACCCAATATAGCGAAGCGCTTTTGCGGATGCCGGAATCATTCTTATGTTTCGGCGAGTTTGACGACGTGCCGAGACGGACGTCGACTCCGGGCGCAGACAACGATCACATAACCTTCGGTTCCTTTAACAGCTTACGGAAGCTTAATCCGCTCGTGATAAGGGCGTGGAGTGACATTCTAAATGGGGTACCCAACTCGCGACTGATCATAAAATCTAGACGCGCTGCCGATCCGATCACGCGAACGAATCTGCTCGCGATGTTTAGTGAAGGCAATATTGAACCCGAGCGAATCGAACTAAGAGGGCCGACAGCGACTCGGATCGAACATCTAGACGCTTATAACGAAATCGATATCGCGCTAGATACATTCCCGTATCACGGAACAACGACCACTTGCGAAGCATTATGGATGGGCGTACCTGTCGTCACGCTCGTGGGTGATGTGCATGCGCAACGCGTGTCCTTCTCTATCTTGAAGAACATCGGCTTAGAAACATTGATCACATATTCGCGCGAACAATACGTCCGGCGCAACATCACACTCGCAGGAAATCTTGGAGAGTTAAACGAACTTAGGATCGAAGCCCCGCTTCGACTCCGAGCGTCGATACTTTGCGACGCGGCACGATTTACTAAGCAGTTCGAACAAGTTATTTCGACGGCTTTCTATTCGAAAAGCAATCGAACCGGGCTAGAATCATCCACCTGTAGCTAGCGTACTAGCAATCGCTTAGCCGCGTTGATTTTAGCCTGGTTGCTCTGCACGGTTACGATCCTCATCACGTGATGTATTGCCGAACCGTGGCAGCGAGCGAACAATGGAAATCGTTCAAAGGCTGCCAGCCGAGCGACGTTCCTAATTCGTGCATAGGGGGTTCGACGTATTGCGCCATCGAATTCGACAGTGTTGCTTGTACATAATCACGATAGCTTCCGCTCGCGCATGGCGTGAGTTGATCTAGCTGGTCACAGATTAATTGTGCCATTTCGATATCTGACTGCTCGCCTTTGTCACATTCCACGCGGTAATGTTCGCCTGCTTGGCCGTGTCTAGCGACGTGGACAATCGCGTCTACGATATCCTCAACGAACGCCCACCGACGCCGGCCCTGCGAGAGTCTCAGCGGTTTTTTTTCCAACAAGGTTTCGATGATCGCCGGGAAAAACTGATCACGGTTCTGCTCAGGTCCAAAGATATTCGGCACGCTCACGTTAATCGTCGGCAATCCGTAATATTGGAACCACTGGCGGGCTAAGCGTTGGCCCGCGACAGCGTCGCTTGGTTGTGGGGCGATTTCTCGCAAACCCTCACGGGTGTTTGAATTTCGGCATGCTATCGCGATTTCTGGGTCTACCGGCAGCATGGTCGAAACCTGTAAGTAGCACCGCTGTCGGGTGGACGGTCTTTGAGTTGAGCCTGATGACCAAGCATGTCGGGCAGCCTCCAGCAAATTGCTCGTTGCAGTAACTGATGGCCCTTGTCCTCTAGAGGCAGCATTCGGATCGATGCACACAGGCGAATTCGACAGGTTGATGATGGTTCGCGGGTTCAGTTCGGCAACTAAGCCTGCGATTCCTGCAGTGTCGTCGCAAGCGAGCTGAAATACGCGCGAATTTGCCGCATCCCGGCATCGCGGGGTAACCACATGGTGGCGGGGTCGCGTCAATAATTCGACGCAATAAACGCTATTTGCTTCGTCATGCGCCAATAGACTGGTGAGTTTTCGTCGAACATCGCCAGGATCACCTGCAATCAATACGTTATTTTTCATAGTACGTTAAACTTAGCAAATTCCATGCCACCTAACTTGGATCGTGCCCGGATGTTTCTTCACAAAAAGAATATCCTGGATCACGATTGCCGATAAACCCTTGTCGAACGACGTTCCCAGTGATTGCGCCGAGACTGCACTTTGACCTGACGTACCGGATCCTAATTGACGCCCAACAAACTAGATGCCGGCTAAAGGTTTCTTGCGTCGACCCCGATATCCCGTAAAAGGGGGAGGGAATTTATTATGAATAACGATGATGCGATCGGATCCTCAGACGAGTTCGTGCCGCTGACGATAGTGACCTCGATAGCGCCGTTTGATCTAGCGAAACAGCAGCGTGCGACAGATAGTTGGCTGGCGCTTGGCTTTCGAGTGGTGTCGTTGAATGTTGAGTCGGAATGCACAACCTTGGAAGGCACATTTCCAAATGTAGAGTTTCATCGGCCACCGCGTGACGGAACGGCGATCGCTGGAAAACCGCTCGTTTATTTCGATGACATCCTCGATTGGTACAAGAACCGGCCCGAACACGCTATTTGCGGTATCGTCAATTCCGACATTGTGATGGCGAAAGTTCCCTGTGCGATGGAGGTGCTACGACTTTCCGCGCACAACGGCATGGTGATTAGTTCACGAATTGACGTTGCCTCGTTCGATCCGCCGATTGGCGAATGGTACCCGGAAGGCTACGACTTATTCTTTTTCGATCGCGCCTTGATCGATTGCTACATACCCAGCAAGTTCATGCTCGGCATGCCATGGTGGGATTACTGGGCACCGTCGGCCGCGTTATTGCGCGGATACCCAGTTCGCCGCCTAACATCGCCGCTCATATATCACGCTAAACATGCAGTGAATTATTCCGAAGACGCCTACCTACAGTTCGCGCTTGAGTATATCGATCGAGTCACTGGTGTGTCGCTCGCCGCTCTTCGACAACGCCTTCCATCGGCGTCGATTCGCGCCGAGTTTACGATCAACGCGAACGTACTTTGGAAAGATACTTTCGCTTTCGTACGCGATCACACAAAAGACCTCGCAGTGCCTGCGTTTGATGTCGCCGCACTCGAGATCCAGGCGCAATGGTTAACTGACCATGGCCACTCGGCGGAAGCCGCAAAAATGATCGAAATGGCGGTCTCCATCGTAGCGGACCTAAATCGCAATCTAGCCGCGGCGTAAGCCGCAACCTCGCTCGCAATCGACGGCGAGCATTTACCCGGCTGAGCAAGGCCGCATCCACAAGCGGGCGGCAAGCGCTTGCCACCGAAGCTTGCCGCCATCCGGCAACCGACATCCCCAGCACCATTATTTTCACGACTGTGTAGCGCAATATCCGGATTGGTACGGAAATTGCTCTACACAGCCTAGGCACGTCCAAATCAAAACGAACCCAATCCGTGACGCAAGCAATGACAAAACACGAACAGTCTCTCGGCATTCTAGTTATCGGGTTCATGCGCCCGGATTTGTTGCAATGCTTGCTGGCTAGTCTGGCTCAACAAGAGGTGATGAATAGCGTGCACGTATGGATCGATGGCACGGCGGGCCGTAGCGAACTCAATGCGCCGACACTCGAGTGCAACGAAATAGCCGTAAGCTTTCATCCTCGCAGCGTTCGTCTGCATCAAGGACATCTTGGAATCGAAAAACTGATGCTAGACGGATTGGACTCGATGATTGCCAACTACGAACGCATCATCGTACTCGAAGACGACTGCTTTCCGACTAAGGATGCGATCGAATCTTTCGCTGTGGGTCTGGATCGCATAGCCAACGACCCGACGTTCTATTCGATTTATGGTCATCCGTTTGGCATAGAAGACGAAGCTGACGGTTGCACGCGATTTCAAGGATGGGGATGGGCAACCACACGAGAGAAACTAACTCCGATTTTAGCCGAACTGAAACGACTTTTCGGCATGTCCGAATCCAACTATCTCGAGTTCGTGCGGAGAAATCTGACGTCGGAAGTGCGGCAGCGACTCGACATCACCCCTGGGCGAGACGTGCTGAAGGTATTAAATCGTTTTTTCTCGTGGGACTCTGCAACCGCGCTCCTGAGCGCGATGCGTGGCCAACGTCATTTACTCACCGAGAAACGGACAATTTACAATTGCGGGCTCGGAAACGACGGCGGCCATTTCAGCGATGAGAAGCGCTTTCGCGAGCCGCCATTTAATATGATCGGTCGTGGTGAAGTGTGGGATTACTTCAGTCCTGACGCGATTATAGACCTGCCTTGGTTCGGGCTAGATCAGCTAGATCTGCGCATTGCACAACACGTCACCGCCCCGTTCGGGACATTTGTTGAGCTCGGTGCCTTCGACGGTCTCACCCAAAGTAATACGGTTTCTTTCGAACGACGTGGTTGGCGCGGAGTTTTAATCGAACCCGTGCCGAACAACTACGAAAAATGCGTCAATAATCGGCCTCTCGCGCA
This sequence comes from Gammaproteobacteria bacterium, assembly GCA_047611805.1. Classification (GTDB taxonomy): domain Bacteria; phylum Pseudomonadota; class Gammaproteobacteria; genus UBA11873. The sequence continues at coordinate 16,525 of JBLFWX010000078.1, read as the reverse complement.
GGTGTTCAACTGCGCTTGCACAGCTGCAGCAACGCCAGGCGAACGCACGACAATGACCGACGTGGGACTAATGTCCCTGGTCGACGGAACGCGTGATCGAGCAATTGAAGATGATTGGATCGCCCGTGGCGAAGCACTTCAACAGATCACCAGTAAGAAACTGAGCGTCCCCATCCGCACACTAAGTGATGTTTTACGCGAGGCTGGCATTAGCCACGTCGATCTCTTGTCGCTTGATGTCGAAGGTGGTGAGATTAGCGTGCTCGAAGGTCTCGATCTGAAGTCCATGCGTCCACAGTGGATCGTTTGCGAAGACACTTACGACGATACCGTCCGTAATTTCCTCACATCGCATCATTACAGTGTGCATGCGGTATTACTTGAACGCGCCCACACGCGCGACGTCTTGTACCGCGACCTCGCCCAAGTGGTTCCCAGACTTGAAGTGAGCGCGACGTCAAAGGTCAATTCTGTCACTGCACAACTAGAGATCAATCGGCAAAGGGTGCTCGGCCCGGACAATTCGCTTTTCGACCTAAGCACCCGGTTCGCTCAGACCATGGACGAGAACATCCACGCCGATCTGAAGATACTCGCGAACATAGCGACGCCATTCAATCTGCGCGACGTCGATCACGCGCTAGCCGATCCTTCGGGCGATAAAACCATGCGCCTTGCCGCTAACGGCTGGTTTAGACTGCAGACTAATGAGACGCCGAGCCACACCATCCGCAGTCTTGCAATCGAGACCTGCACCTCATGCGTCGGCAACTGCGTATTTTGCCCCGTGTCTGAGAATCCGCATCGCCGACCCGTGTTTATGGACATGGCGCTGTTCGATTTAATTCTCGATCGAATCGGCGACGTGACACTCCGGCAAGTCGCACTCAATATTTATACCGAGCCGTTACTTCATCCAGATTTTATCCAGCAAGTTACTCGCGTGGCAGCGGCTGGCCATCCGTTAGCGCTCTTCACCACTGGGTCACTGCTCACAAACGCAATTGCCGATCATTTGGCCGACGTTCACGCGCAAGTCCCAATAGCACAAATTGTGATCAATTTACCGTCGCTAGACCCTGAACATTATCGACACTTAATGGGAGTGAAACTTTCGCCCAACTTAATTTCATACCTAAGCTATGCCGCGAATCTCGGTCTGCCACTAAATATTTGCGTCAACGGCATTACGGAATCGGCCGAGCGTAGCGCCGCTTTGATTAAGCAGCTTCGTGAACAGTCACACGAAGGCTTAGCACCCCAAGTATTTGAGAACTACACACATTCCCGCGCTGGCGCAGCGAGCGGTGCAGAAATCCATGCCGACCTACACTCCAATGGAAAACTGCGCGGATGCCGCAGAGTGGTAGAAGATGTGACGGTCAACATCGACGGTAAGATCATTCTTTGTTGCCAAGATTTCCATCAAAAGTACGTCCTCGGGGATCTGCGTGAGCAAAGCCTAAATGAGGTTCTTAACGGCGATGTCGCGTTGAAGTGGCGACGACAAATCTTTGGTCTTGACGTCGCAAACGATGATTTAATCTGCCACAAATGCGCTGAAGCGTGGCGCGATAAACCGGGCGACCTGTTGCCGCAGACACAACTAATTTAGTTTCGCGTAGCGATTCGAAGGCTAGCTTATGAGTTCTCCAAAATACAGCGTGATCGTGGCCGCAAGCCTGCATGAAAAGATACTGGCCAGCGTACTCAACAGTATCCACTCGACAAGCAATGACGTCGAGATAATCATTGGTTGTAGCGAAGAGTCCGAGATTTCGATGTCGATTGCCGCTTCGTTTGCTGCACAATATTTTGGCGAAATTCGAATAGCTCAACACGGAAATATCGCTTGCGCGGCAGCGGACATCAACGCTGCGCTTGATCGATGCCGCGGTGAATTTGTCTTTGTCGCCAGTGAGCCGAGCGAACTCGTCAAGGTCGACTACCAATCTGGTGCGAACACCCTAGTTACCTCGGATCTCGGCTGGGCGACGTGGTCGAAACTAGCGCACCATCAGGGCGATTGTTTGACTAAACTCTATCATCGTCTAGTGCCTTGTCGCCTTCTTATCGCAAGACGATCGTACCTAGATGCGCTCGGAAAGCTCGATGACTCGTTGCGTTGGTTTGCCTTTTGGGATTATCTATTACGATCGGCGACGCGGAGTTGCGGCGCATTAATTGAATCTGACGGCCTCGGCATCCCTGTTGCGAGGAGCGAAAGCAACGTCATGCAGTTCGATGAAGGAATTCGCGTGCTACGACGCTGGCAGCGTCACGCCGGGGTCGACCCAATCGTTGCCGTCCATTCATTAGCGGGCGAGCTTGGCGTGGACAATGGACCGCGACTCGATCGCGCGCAACAAACCGTGCACATGCCTTGTAACGAAGTTAGCCCCGATCTTCCCGGGGCTAATTTAACGTTTCTACTATCACTACCGCGATCCGGATCAACTTTGCTCCAACGCATGATCGCAAATCATCCTGATATGCACTCGGTACCAGAGCCTTGGATTATGTTGCCGTTAGCTGGAGTGCTCGGAGGGCGTTTATTCTCCGACAACTACGAATTGCCCCTGGCGCAACAAGCGATTACCGGGTTCGTGAACAATTTCGATGATGGTGAAAAGGTTCTTCATCGCACGATCCGCCAAGTCGCGGACGATCTATATAGACGCATCATGCACGGTTCCGGCAAATCCCGGTTCCTCGACAAAACGCCGCGTTATTTTCGGATCGTCGAGACGTTGGCGACCCTCTATCCCCGCGCCCGCTTTATCATTCTTACTCGCCATCCCGGCGCGATCTTATCGTCGATGCTAAAGACCTGGTGCGATGATGATTTAGACATGATGCGCAATAACGTAATTTACCGCGATCTGATTGAAGGTCCGGCAATGTTAGTGAGAGCGAAAGAGCAGCTAGGATCGCGCGCGATTAACATCAGCTACGAACAACTAATTGGCGATACCGAAACGACGATGCGATCGATTTGCTCTCATCTTGGATTAGACTGGAGCGAGTTTGTTCTCAACTACCGCAACGATAATTGGCCACTGCATGGGTTTGGCGATAACACGCATATTACGGAGCACGAATCCGCTGTCGAAAATTATCAAGATTCGTGGCGTAGCCATTTATCAACGTCGACAAAATTAGATGAATTCGCGCGCAAGTGTCTCGACGAAATTGGCGAGCAGACATTAAGCGCGCTCGGTTACACCGCTGGGGTATCGGGCAACGGCAATCCTATCGCTAGCGCCGACGAGTTAACGAGTGAAGGTGAGCGATTGTATGCCGACGGCCAATACGATGCTGCCGCACGCGCATTCAACGATGCGCTCAACATCGACCCGCTGTTTGTTAACGCGCACAACAACCTTGGGGTGTTGCGATGGCAGCATGGTGATGGCGACTCTGCCGCTCAAAGCTTTGGCAATGCTTTGGACTGCGATCCCTCGAACATGACGGCGCTAGTTAATTTGCTCGACGTATTAGATTCAAGCGGCCGCATTACAGAAGCGCTGCCGAGACTTGATAGCTATGTCCAACAGCATCCCGATGAAGTCGACATCGTCAAACTGCGGGCAAATATCTTGCAACGTGGCAACCAAATGACAGCCGAACATGGACGCGTCTCAACCGTAGCGACATGACATTCGTGTCGACGCATTGACGACTCGAGTCGACATTCGTTATCAGTCCATCTACGATCAATTTCTAAAAGACGCCTCGGGATCTGGAAACGCGTCTTACCCACTAGAATTGGACTCCATTATGTTCTTCGAACCTGCGAACGGAATGCGCCCAGCGCCACTAACCCACAATCCACTAAACGCCTTGATCTGCCCACGCCCGATTGGATGGGTAAGCACCGTAAGCCGCGACGGGATACCTAATCTCGCCCCGTTCTCGTATTTCAATGCGGTTTCAGCAAACCCTCCGTTTGTCGTTTTCGCGCCGAACGCCGCGTCGCCCGACAGGCTTAAGGACACCTATCGGAATCTGCAGGACGTCCCGGAGTTTGTCATCAATCTGGTGGATAAAAGCCTAGTCGATGAAATGAACACGACGTCGGCTAACTACGGTTCCGACGTGGATGAATTTGCTGAATGTGGGCTCGAAGCGGCCGCGTGTAAAATCGTCCGACCGCCGCGCGTGAAACGTAGCCGCGCCGTGTTGGAATGCACGGTCTTTGAAATTGTGGCACTGCCAAGCGGATCAGATGGTCGACAAAGTCAGGTCGTGATTGGCGAAGTTGTCGGTATTCACATCGACGATGAGTTGATAGTCGACGGCAAGGTCGACGAAGCGCGGCTCGATCCGGTGGCGCGCCTCGGTTATTTCAATTACGCGGGTCTAGGCCCGATATTCGAACTACGACGCCCAGACTAAGTCTGGCAACGCCGCCGGCGATTTATCTAGTGCGCATGCCCGTGATCATGTTCGTGATCGTGCGCTTGCTCAGCAAGCAGCGCGGCCTTAAGTTCGTTTAAGTCACCCGCTTTACACAAGCCTTGCGATTCGATGATGCGTTCGGCAGCGCGCAACCACAATTCGTAGTAAGGCGTCTCGGGGTCGTTGCCACGATCTTTAGCTATTTCGTCTGAGATCGTCTCCGCCCATTGTGGCCAAGTGAAATGGCCCTGATGATGCAACGACACGATGATCGAAAAAACTTTTGCTTCCCACGGCGCGTTAAAGACCGCGCCCTCTTCGTCGCGCGGGATCGACGGCACGATGTCGAGATCCGGAATTGGAGTCGTACTCATTGAATATCCATGTAGTCGTCGAATACGTCGACCATACAAGCATCTTTTGGCCCGCCTTCCCTGCCCCATAATTCGGCGTTCGAAAACCGCACGCTGTAGCAATGCTGGGGTTTCTCACCTTGGCAAAGTGCGTTTGTATCGGGAAAAATAAAGACACCGTGATCGCGTTCGATGACACCGCGTTTGCCACGTAAGTATTGCGGCAGTCGCGTATGTCCGGTCGGATTAATATTGCGCACGATGATTTTGTCGCCAATCTTGAAACGCCCCACGACGTCAGATTCGATCCTCGTGCTCGCGCCTTTTGCGATCAGGCCAGGTACGATTTCTGGCGTCAGCATGTCCATCACGTAGTCTCCTTGGCAATTTCGGCACAACGTGCGGCGAGTTCTTCGGCCGTGATGACCCCTTTCTCGACAAGCAATGTCTCGAACGACGTCAACCAATGATCGTAGTACGACGTATTGAGATATTGAGCGGCGCCCATGCGCTCTATAGAATGACGAAACTCATCCAAGTTGAAAAATCCGTGTGGTGCTAGGCCGAAGAAGATGCCAAAGACTTTTTTCTCCCACTCTGCGTGGAACACGGGTTCGTTTTTCTCAATTTCTAATTCGCCGACACCATGCTTGCCGCCTAAGTCGTGTATGCCATTCATTATTTAGTCCTCTTGCGAACTCTGGGTTCGTTTGTAGCCGTGTACGCTTACGCCGGTGATTGAACCAGCGCGACCCCAATCATCGAGTCACGCGTCACCAGCTCTGCGAGCTCAGCTTCCGTCATATTCTCTGTACCTGCCGGCCGTTCTGGTAACACCATATAACGAACCTCGGCGGTGCTATCCCAAACCCGCACTTCTTTGTCTTCCGGCACAGTGACGCCGAACTCGGTTAATACACCGCGGGGATCGCTCACCGCGCGCGCGCGATAAGGCGCAGCCTTGTACCACACGGGTGGCAAGCCTAAAGTCGGCCACGGATAGCAAGAACACAAGGTACACACGAGCATGTTGTGGACTTGTGAGGTGTTCTCCACCACCACCATATCTTCACCTTGCATGCCTGTGAAACCGAGTTCCGCGATCGCCGCCGTCCCTTCTTCGAGTAAGCGTTTCTTATACTGCGGATCGCTCCACGCGCGCGCGACCACTTGTGCACCATTGTGCGGTCCTACCTTGTTCTCATAAGTATCGACTAAGACGTCGACTATTTTTGGGTCGATCAACCCTTTATCGACTAATAGAGATTCGAGTGCCTTTACTCGGATTTCCGGATCGCTCAACGGACGATTGTGTGCTGAACCCATTGTTAACTCCTTAAGTACGGCCTAGATCGTTTTCCAATCGACCGATGTTTCGAATGCATGCGAGGCACGAAAAATTGTGCTTTCATCGTAATCCCGGCCGATGAGCATCATACCAATAGGCAGCCCTTGTGACATGCCGCATGGCACGCTCATCGCGGGCTGCCCGGTGACGTCAAACGGTGAGGTGTTGGCGAGCATTTCAAGCGCGCGCTGGATGTATTCTTCGCGCGAACAGTCCGGGGCCGGGATTGGGGTCGCCTTCATCGGTAAGGTCGGCATTAAGAGTAAATCGAATTCCTCAAACGCTTTATCGTAGGCGGCTTTTAGACTGCGCGACAGATTTTGCGCTTTGGCATAAAAGCGACCGTGATATTTATCCTGCATGTACTGGCCGAGGAGAAAGACCATTTTTGTGGTCTCTGATAAGTCGTTGGCCCGCGTAATTCGCCCGCGCGCGAATACATCGAGTAAGCTCGTCGTGTAGTGTCCCTTCCAATTCGTGCCCATCGAATTGCCTTTGATCATGAGCATTGCCGCGCCTTCTGTGGCAATGCCTGTCCAAATCGCATGCCCGTCCAAGTGCATCGGAATGGAAACTGATTTCACCTTAGCCCCGAGTTGCTCGAAGCGTTGCGCCGCGGCCCGGACCGACGCGTCGACGTCGGCTTCGGAATTCGCCAAGCCGAAACCTTCTTCGACCACACCAATTTTCAGACCTTTAACATCACCGCTCAAGGCCTTGGTATAGGCAGCCGTCTTCACATCGTATTGACGCGGGTCGAGCCCGCCGTCTTTGCCCGCGATCGCCTCAAGTAACAAAGCGCAGTCGGCTGTAGAATTTGCCATCGGGCCCAAATGGTCAATGGTAATTTCGATCGGAAAGGCTCCTGTGTACGGCACGAGGCCGTGGGTCGCTTTCATACCGTAAATGCCGCACCAACAAGCAGGAATGCGCACTGATCCGCCTTGGTCTCCACCAATGGCCATATCCACCTCGCCGTTCGCAACCAATGCTGCACTGCCCGCCGACGAACCACCGGTGGTGTGCGCCGGATTGTACGGATTTCGGACCGGACCATTTTCATTCGTATGGCTACCGCCAGAAAAACACAAGCTCTCGCATTCCGCCTTGCCGACGATTTCTCCACCCGCGTCGAGGATCCGAGTCACGACGGTTGCGTCCACATCGGGAACATAACCTTCCAAAGCGGAGGTGCCGTTCATCATCGGCACGCCGGCGACACAAACATTGTCCTTGATGACAATCCTTTTGCCGGACAATGGCCCGGATGGTGCGCCTTTAATCGATGTCTTGTAGTACCAGGCGTTCAGCAAATTATCTTCCGGCTGAGGTCGGTAGCCGGGTGTACGTGGATACTTCACTTCCAACGTTGGTTCGGTGAGCTCGTGGATGCGCTCATAAGCTGGAAGCGAACCCGCGATCAAGCCTTGAAAGGACGCCAAATCAGCATCACTCAGATCAAGGTTATATTCGGCCGCGATAAATCGAAGTTCGTCGTCTGTCGGTTGCTTAACATTCATTTTTTTGCACCCATTGATCCATTATCGTTCGCTTCAACCACCACTGAGGCAGTCGCTAGCCAAGCATTCGCGAGAAGTAGTCTTTGTCCGCCGTTAAATTGACCACTGGCTAGATCTTTGCGTCGGCGAGAAGACATTGTGAAACTTAAATTGCTTAGTCATTAACGCACTGATACACCTTGTACTCCACTCGCCCGTTCATGATCCGACCTTCGGAAACGGCGACCACCGAGTTGACCCACTTGTATCGTTCGTCGCCACACTCCAACCGCGGCGCGGTGAAAAACGTGGTTTCACCATAATCGCAGTCGCCGGCGCCGGCGAGCGCGGCTTGCATTTTTTCGTTGACGATCATGTTGCCAAAATATTGCAAATAGATAATTGCCCCGTCATGCGTTTCAAGGGTCGCACGCACATCGAGGTGTCCGACCCCATCGTTATCGAAAATCAACCAATCGGCAGCGCTCAAATTGCGAATCTTCCCTTTCAGTTTCGGGCCATCGAACGCACCACCGGTGACTTCCACAATCACGCGATTGCCGAATGACGCGACGCCAACTTCTAGTGGTGCTTCTAAGGTGGCGTGGTATTCCATTAACGGTTCTAATTTCACAGTTTTTCTCCAAAGCTCATTGGTCCGCTGAGCGACCTATCTTAGCTCGCCGGGCCGGGCGGCGCATCTACGGGCAAGGCGGGTCTGGGCTTCACGGAGTTTCACTTCAGGTCGCCGTCACGCTCTCTTGGCTACCCAAGCCAGGGCACAAAAAGCCAAATCGACGAGCGCCGGTGCCGTGCGGGTCCGTCGGGCTCAGTTCGTTTTTCAACCGGGCTTTGGCAACCTCGTCGAGGAAAAGAAAATTGCTTCGGCACACGGCTCGGCCGCTTTGAGTTGCCCGAACTATGTAGGGCCGGTTGTCTTTTGCGAGAACTAGTAGCGAAACCCTGGTCGCCATTTAATCAGACAAGCCCAGCATTTTATTAGGCGGCTTGGCGGTAATTAATCTAGCGTTTCTGGCTCGATATAAACAAATCCATCTTGGATGATTGCTGCATAGGTTCTTAAAGCCTCAGCACACGGAAACGCGGTTGGCTCGCCTGTCCTTATATCGAATGCACCGCCGTGGAACGGGCATTCGATAACATCGCCCTCGAGGTAGCCCTCAGCGAGGCTCGCGCTACCATGCGTACACGTGTCGTCGGTGATGAAAATACCGTCGGTCAATCGATAGACCGCGAGCGGAGGATGCGACTCACCAACGACCCTCGTTGGCTCGGTATCACGAAGATCGCCTAAGGCACATATTTTCAGCAGTTTGTTCATAAGAAATCTCTCGAATTCAAGGCCCCATCACACGCGTAGATCCGTTGAAAACACATGTATTTGAGGGGCACGATGCTTGCTTCTCCTCACCCCGTCAATATTCGATAACCACAGAAAACCCGCTATATGGAGCCGTCAATCTTGAAATTCGGACGTATCGCGCCCCAATTTAGAGCGGCTGACCTGGTGCTCACGAACCAGCCGGCTATGAGCGGCTCGCTATGCTATGGTCGGGCTCATGAGAATGTATACAACCAAAGAACGGGACGCTGCAGTTCTACAAGCGAGGACCCTGCTGGCGCGTACGCGCGCAGAATTGTTGCGGTCGAAATCCGGCGGCCCGAGCGGTAAGGCGGGCGACATTGTGGCTGAAATAGAGAGCCGCTTAATCTCGGGTCACTATCACTTTGGCGACTCGCTTTCGATAAATCGCCTCGCAGAAGAATTTGACGCATCCAGGCAACCCATTAGCGCCGCGCTGAACCATCTACGCAGCCTCGGTTACCTAACCATCACGCCACAAGTCGGTTGCCACGTCGTGTCGCCGTCGACTCTCGAAATCAACGATTTTTTCTACATGCTCGGGAAAATACAAAGCGCAGTAGCAGGACTCGCCGCGGAACGTCACGTCGACGAAGAATCCGATGTCCTGACAGCCTTGGCCAAACATATTTGGGCAGTGTCGATTGAACACGACAGTCGCGAGGAACTAACGCTCGGCGTGGATGCCTACCACCAGCAAGTTCTCAGCATGGCGCGCTCTCCCGCGCTAGAACAACGAGTGACTAATCTTTGGCATCTTGCTGATTTTTATTTGTGGCAAGGCGTATCGAATCTTGACGTCGAAAGAATCAATGCTGCAAACAGCGAGCGACGCTTTGTCGCTGAGGCGATTGCGTCACGTGACATTCCTCTCGCAGAACAGCTGATGGAAAATCATGTACGCGGAAAGCCGCATCGACTCGGAATTGTTTAATTCCGGCGCACATCAGGCCGCCATCCACTAAGCGCACTACGATTTGGCTTCTTGCGCAACTAATCAGAATCCACGTAGCTCCCACGATCCGTTCGACCTTCAATACCGTTAATTAGTCCGAATCACGTACTGCCACGGCAACAGGGTCCAGCGAGATCATGTTCGCCGAGTTTTCCTTGCCGAATATTGGCAGTACGCATCGAGACTTAAGCGCGTAATCCTCGGTAGAAAGTACGGATGTCTTCTACCAGCGCTTCAGGTTCCTCCATCGGCGCGAAATGTCCTCCAGACTCCATTTCCGTCCAGTGCTTGAGGTTGTAATAATTCTCTGCCCAAGCTCGCGGCATCAATAGGACCTCCTGCTGGAACACGCCGATGCCGGTTGGAGCCTCGACCACAGGGGAGCGATTGTGCGCCGGCTGCCACGGATTGTGCACGCATTCGTAATAGTAACGCGCGGATGTTCCGTAGCTTTGTGTAAACCAATAAATCGACATTGTGGTGAGTAGATCATCTTTACTGAAGCGACGCTCAACGTCGCCATTGCAATCGCTCCACGTGCGACGCTTCTCAAGAATCCACGAACAGAGTCCGGCCGGCGAATCATTTAATGCAAACGCTATGGTTTGAGGCTTAGTCGCTTGGAGCGCGGAATAGCCGCTCTCTTCGGCAAAAAAGTGCTCGTTGCGCTCGAAATTCTTTTGTTCGTTCGGCGCGTACACGCTCTTGTCCGGCAAGGGACCAGTGAAGACATCGAGTGGGATCATGAGATGCATGTACACGCCGATCATGTGTTCTGCATATTTGTGCCCGAGTTGTGCGGTAAGAATAGCGCCCCAATCCCCACCGCCTGCGGCGAACTTGTCGTAGCCCAATACATCACGCATTAAATTCACCCACAGATCTGCAGTACGCCAAAAATTAATGCCTGGTGTGGTAAGAGGATTTGAAAAACCATAGCCAGGTAGTGACGGCACGACTACGTCGAAAGAATCTTCTGCCTTGCCGCCGTAGGCGACAGGATCGGTGAGCGGTCCAATCACCTTATGCCAGTCCCAGAACGTCCACGGCCATCCGTGACTTAAAATCAATGGCGTCGGATTCGGCCCCTTGCCTTTCTCGTAGATAAAATGGATCGGAATGCCGTCGATCGTCGTTTTAAAATTCGCGAATTTGTTAATGCTCGCCTCATGCGCCCGCCAGTCGTAGCCATCGGCCCAATATTCAATTAACTCGGTCAAGTACGAACCGTTCGTACCGTATAACCAACCGTCGTTCGCGAACTCGGGTGCTAAGCGAGTTCGATTTAACCGCTCGCGCAAATCGACTAGCGCCGTTTCTGGTACTTCAATATTAAAAGGTTCGTAGCTCACGTGCGTATTCCTCCAAAATGGTTTTTTGAAATCGCTATGGTAGCCCCATGCTACCAAGCCGCCTCGAGGCACTCATTCTCGACGTTGTGTTCGTTGCCCATATGCCATCTCTTGAGTGCGCGTCATCGCGCTGGGATCGACATTCATTCACACGGATCATTGACGTTATTTCGCGTGCACCCGAAATAGGAACTGCTACAACGCAAACATTATTTCAGCGTGATCGGATCGCCTTGGGTTACTTTTCCGTCGCGCAAAACTACCGCGAACACCCCCGCGCAACCCTCATGATTTTCCTTTACGTACTTCAACAGCGCGGGCGATTTTTCGGCCGTATCGGGATCGAGGGTGATCATTTTACAGCGCGGATCGCGTTCGACTATTGCCACTTCGAGTCGCTCGCCAATTTTTAATGTTTTACCCACTAAAGTAAATTCGTAGAAAGGATCGTCTTGGCCCTTCCATTCAACGTAAAAATTCGCGCGAAAGCGCCGTTTGTCGATAGGCATGCCGGTCGCCTCGCTTAATTGCCGGACCGCCGAGTGCGAGAATATTGAGATGGGTCGACTATCATGCTGCCCTCGTTGAGTAACATGCAGCCGCAGCGTTCGATTGCTGGCTTTTTCGAGTTCTCGCATGAATGCTGAGCTCTCGATGTCGTAGGTGTCTCCAGCGGGTGTCTCGACCTCGACTGCAAATGCGTCCGCGTCTGGATAAACGGGGTGGACGCCCGGTGGAAATCCTTCGAATGCTGACAAATCCTTTGGCACGAGTAATCCGTCACTAGATTTGTAACGCGCTTTGTAAAGTATGAGATCTTCTTGTTCACGCCCTGTATGCCAAGGAAATCCGGCATGACCATCGGCCGCAATCAATCCATAAACTCGATCCCCCATCAGACCGCTGAATGAGGCGTACACGTAGGGGATCTCTTCACCACGCATGCCTTTAACTGGATAGCGCCAGATGCTTTCGACTGTTCCAAGTTGCACGTATCACCTCGATTTGCTTTCGTATAGGGGGCTGTTGTTGTGGGAGTGCCTATCTTAAAGACATCCGCTTGGTCGCGCGAGTGGATGTGAGATTTCGAGTCTGAGGTCTGCAAATCACTCGGCTGGTTAACTAGCCGCTACAGACGTGCGCTTAGATGGGCCGCCCTGCGTGGCGGGACCTCAAGCTGTTTTGAATTTCTCGCAGACACGCTCGGTCGAGGGCGAGGGTCCTGCGCTTGAGTCATGCTGTGAAACCGACGGATGATGCGAGAGTCTTGATTCGAACTCCGGGTCGGCGCGTGAGGAAAGTGCGCGTCTAATAATCGACTCCAAGAATTCTCGTGCTAACCCGATTCGAACTTTTTTAGATCGCGAATTACCCGCAAAACGACGAACAATAATCTAGCTTTAACGTCACATTGGTAGCGAACTCGGAACGCTTGAATCCATTTTAAAATCCGCCGAGTAACGGCTACTAGCCCAAACTTAACGCGCGCATCCAGGCCGTAGGGTGGTCGAAATATTAAACAGATCGCGGCCGCCTCGATCACGCGTAAACCCGCAATAAACTTCGGTTGCGACGTGGAATCCGCTGTTATCCGGTGTCACGGTGAACGTATAGTTGGGGTCACAGTTCCCCCCACATTGCTCATACAACAATTTGCCGTCCACGCCTCGTCCTTGAATAAATTTCGTCATCCAGGCTTCGAACTGCTCTAGAGAAGAGAAATCCCGCAAGCCGTAATCTAGCGGCTGTATCGCGGTTTCTTTCGCAAGCTTCACACACAGCGCTTGCTGTTCGGCCGCCGGTCGGTATTTCACGGGAGCTACCTGGAAGATAATGCTGTCGGCGCGCTCTGCCGGGCAGCTTGCCGCACAGTCGTCTGTCCGAGCTTCTGTCGAAACATCAACTGCATGGCGTAATTGATCCTTCGCAACGACGCGGAGCGATTCCGGGTGCTCGGCGAGGTTGTACATGATCCCGGCGGACCCTTGCTCACTGCGTAACGGAATATCCGCTACAGGATCGTTGCAAAGAACTTGCTCAGGCGTTTCTGCTGCTGCCGGTTGGAAGAGTTCGTCATCATCGATTGAATCGGCACGGCAATCGGCCGTGATGAGGACAAGGACGACACTCAACCCAGCGACCAGCCGCGAATGACTCGTGCGTACGCCGCGCCGCATATTCTCCGCCAGTGCACCATCATCACCGACTGACTTACCAGCGTCCGGAACCTTGCTCTTAGCGTGCTCATTGGACAACAGAACATCGTTCGTTTCAGTCAACTGCGGACCAACGACGGCGGTTGATCGGTGTCTAGGATCTGTCTCGTCGACAAATTGCGAGTGCGCGCCGCGACCCAAGTCCGTCCGAGAGAAGTCGGAAAACTAAACGAGGCGTGGGATAACAGGTTAAAGGCCGATTGTGCCATTTGCCGCAAGATCAAAATTTCTGGGGACGCGCCGCAGATGAATACCCATGTGATGAGATAAACGTTGCGGCAGAAAGTCTCTCCAGGATGCTCCCTGACGGTGGTCGACACATCTACAGTTAGGTCGGAGTGGTGAACCAGATGGAAACGCCAGAACGCGGGCACGTGATGCATCGTAAAGTGGTACATGTAATCAAGGAAATCCAGAAAGACAAACATCAAGACGAATTTGATCCAAGGATTTCCCGGAGATGGCAATAAATAGACAAGCCCCCATTCGGCGCTCGCGCACCACGTGGCAATTGCAAGGCAGACAATCGACATCGGGATCTGAACCGGAAGCACGGTCAAGACGAACAACGAATTCAACGAGACGTGTTTTATTTTCTTTCGGGGGCAAGATGCGGAAACGAAGTGCTCTACGATCAGGATTGAAGTGATAATCAGCCCAAAGATTCCTATTTGAGCCGCGATAGTGTTTGGCATGACTAGTTAGTATCCATTTATTTGTTCAACTTGGATTTAGGGGCTAAGGGTTTGATGAGCGAGAAATAGCTGGTTTGAAACGTTTATCCCCAGCTAAGCCACCCGTGTCATGCACAAATTTTCGAATGTGCCGAAAGCTCGACGCATTGTGACAGACTAAACTGAATCGCTAGTGAATGGATCGCTAGGCTCGCGCCGTTTATTACCCAGGATCTCTGACAAGCTTGCGTTAGATATTCAATCAATGTGCTTGCGAACGCCATCCGATAATCGCCCGATAGTGCCAGCAGTGTCGATACTCCAACCGCCCAGCATGAAACGTTCATAATCCCTTATCTGTGCGAATCATTGAATTTAGGGGTGGCGCGACGCAAACATCCAAAGCCACGACACATCGTTTGTTCCCCCGGTGCTCGCTCCGAGCATCGAAAACCTCATTGGTGAGGACGCAGTGGTAGTTAGGCGCATCGATGCAAGTCCGCCCGTTTCCCAGTTCACGATTGCGGTTCACAACCGACGAATGCCATGCCTCATCACTTACAAGGGTCTAGGGTTTCTACGAATCACACGGTATTTCGCCAGTGCGCGAGTCGTTTGAATCCCTAAGGACACGGACGTTGCCCAGCATGAAATCGCCCGGGTTAAATCCTCGTTAATTAGGCAACTGTTATGGGTAATGTTCGCAGTCGTGGCGGGTTCTCGGCGACGCTAACCTCAATCGCTGGTTCAAATTGGCAAGCTAGACTATGCGCTCTGACGCACTTCCAGGGCCCGTTTGAGAGCTCGGGATGCGCAACCCTTGCGACGTTTAAAGCGTGTCGTGTTTTAACGAATAAGGAGTTAACGCTATCAGCTGAAATCTTCGGAATGGCGGGCTGTTAATCCGCCACTCGATCACGAAATAAATTGAATGCGCAGTGCTTTCTGTACACCGATGTCAGCGCCTCTCTTCCAAATTCGCGCACCGCACGGATAGGGAATTGACACGAACGTTCAACAACCGCGAATCCCATCTTTAGCTCAGCCTGGCCCGGTCGTAGACGGTTCGCGAGTGACACGTGTCACCTCACAAGCATTGACGGCCTCGTTCGTCGCAGTGCACAAGCAATCGTGCATGCTTCGTTTGCAGACACGTCGATATAGCAGCGGGAAATACCCGCCTTGAGTGTTAGCGATCCGCCGAGGTGTGAAGCCAGAATTGACTAAGCAAATTTGACATTAAATCGACCGAGCGCAAACACAAGCTTTGGTAAGATCGTGCTCTTCATTCACTTAACGCTTCGAACAGTACGTCGCCGTTTCAGGTCCGCCACGGCTCGATTGATTAGCCCGGCCGTTCGCAGCGAGGTGTTCGAGTAGCGCGTAAATCGTCTCACTGTCATCCTCGCAGTCGATTGCCAGCGCGAGCTGCGTCGCCGTGCTTGGCCGCGATGACAGTGCGGCCATCAGCTTGCGCTGCAACTCGAGTATTGAGCCCGATGCTTTCTTACCTGCCTCGACTCCGGGTTGATGGTATGCATTGATACCAACGAGCGACGCGTAAAACCCGACCGCCCGTTCAAACAGCGCCATCAAAGTGCCGATGCTTCGAGCGTCGACACGCCGAATGGTGATCGTTATCGATTGCCGATCGTTGGCAAACAGTGCTTCGCGTGTTCCAAGTAGCAGCCCGTGAAGATAGTCGCCGGTAGTAACACCCGGTTCGACCTCTAGCGGCGACCCACCGTCCTCGAGCACGCGTATGAACGTGACGAAAAAATTATTCACGCCGTCGCGCAATTGTTGAATGTAGGCATGTTGGTCAGTCGCCCCCTTGTTTCCGTACACGGTGATGCCTTGATCGACCCGTGTCCCGGTGAGATCCAGACGCTTGCCGAGGGACTCCATGACGAGTTGCTGCAAGTAGCGGCTCAAGAGCAACAGTCGATCTTTATAAGGCAACACGACCATGTCTTTGTCTCCCTTACCAGCCGTTGCGTAATGCCACATGAGCGCGAGCATGGCAGCAGGGTTTTGTCCTATTTCTCTACTTCGCGTTAGCGCGTCACACGCCGCCGCACCCGCCAGCAACTCATCAACATCAAATCCCTGAAGTGCCGCTGGCACCAGACCTACCGCACTCATCTCGCTGGTCCGTCCCCCAACCCAATCCCACATCGGAAACCGCGCAAGCCAACCTTGCGAGTGGGCTAGATTATCCAGCCGTGAGCCTTCGCCCGTTACAGCCACCGCGTGCTCGGCAAAGTCTAGCCCGATTTCCGCGTAAGCTGCGGCGACCACCAGCATCGCGTTCCATGACTCCGGCGTACCACCGCTCTTACT
>JBLFWX010000077.1:0-25132 GCA_047611805.1 Gammaproteobacteria bacterium | reverse complement strand
ACTGGAAACCGGTTGGTGATGTACATCTCAACCCGGCAAACGATGCGACTGAAATCAAGATGAATAAGGCGGCGTAATTTTAATCTTCAGGCGACAACTACCTTGAAATCCGCCGCACCCGAGTGCAGGCCCTGATAAGGCATTTGGTAGTGTAGACTTCGCGATCCCGAATTAAGTCACATGTGAAGGATTAAATGGGACGTCGAATTCGAATTGCTTGAGCACTGAACTTACTGGCGGTGGTTACGAATATCGCAACGCGTTATCCGGCTCCGTCGTTGCCGGATTCGATGATCAGCAACGGTGTTTGGCCATCTCGCCGTGATAGCCACCTGGTTAATATGCTTGATTTCGCCAAGCTAGGGAGTCAATCGCGCGCTTTGCTGGCATCCGCCAGGTTTTTCTGTTTACCGTACGTTGAATGGCTTGGGATCTTCGTCTTTGCGGGTTATCTCAACCGAATGGTTCTGGTTAATTTAAACGGGTTCGGTTCGTTGAAGAAGGGGCGCGTAAACCCAGCAAATTGTTGGGTAACTGCAGTTTAAGAGTCGACCTCGCAACCGGTAGTATTGTCGCGCGCTTGGAGGTCGATTAGGCTTGCCTGTGCGTGCCCCAAGCCGTTTTCGCTTGAGCCACTAGCGGCATTGCTACATTCATTCATCAGCGGATGAATTAGCGCTCGCATTCCCAAAAGCCGAGATCTAGGCGCTACATTTCCAAATAGTATATTTGAGCGTGTGACGCGGCCATCGCGAGTATTCAAAAAATCACGCGCCCGGGAGGTAGTGCAATGAGCCTAATCGAACCATGTACCGTCCAGCAGCTCCTCGCGCTCGATGCTGTACAGGATGTCCGCGCCTTGGCGATCACCTGATTCCGTCTCGATGCTCCAGTGATCTGTGAGTTTATAGTTGAGAAAAAAGGACCAGAGTTGATCGAATGGATTAAAACCAGTTCGTACCGTTAGCTTAGGAGACAAACGCTTGCCCGCTACTAAGGAGGTGTCTCTTGCAGTCTCGCCGGATGCAATGGAAAATTCGTCGATGCCAAAGGCATTGCGAATTTGATTCGTCACGGCGGCAGATTCCTCAGCGCCGAGACTCAACGCAGCTTGAGTTAGCAGACCGGCGTCGCTGGCGGCCGCTTCGCCAAGGCCATGCCCGGTCACGATGTAAGAAAGTATATTTCCGTCCGACAGAACCGGTTGCGAAAACAAGGAAATTTTCGGTTTACGTACGGTGCCGCTTACGTTGACGCCAGCTTTGATCGGTATGTCCGGACGTAGCGCTTGGAGGGCTAGTCGCGGGTTGTCGATTGGACCTACGAATTGAATGTGTCCGGTTTTAATTTGCAGATTTTGCCCGTAAGCGTCGAACGCGCCTTCATCGATTAGGATAGTACCGTCAGCACGGCCTAGCGTGCTGCCGCGCCTCTTTGTCCACTTTAAATTACCCGACAGCTTAGATGACAGCCCGAAACCGTTAATCGAAATTGCATCGCCCAACAGGATATCTACGTTCCCGCTCAACCCACTTGATACGAAACTTGACGTCGCTTCAGCGCCGATTGCCGTGCCGTCCGCCGCTACGATGATTTGGTCGCCCGACACTCGCACCGACGAATTCGGCAGATGCTTGATATCGACGAATACTTTCGGAACATTTAGCGTACCCACGACATCCAAGGCTTTCATATTGCCTACGAGCTGCAGATCAGGCGAAATGTCGGCCTCGATTTCTGGTGTTCTTAGCGCGGGAAAGGCGTCGCCACGGAGAGTCAGATCGTAGCGATAATCGCTTTCATCGAACCGTGACACTAGGCCAGTTAAATTCAACCGCCGGCTCGCTGATCCAATTGCTGCATCAACGTTCAGCTTGCTCGTATCTCCGCTCACCTGGACTGCAAGGCTGTCGATATTTAGTCCGATATCCGGTATGGCGAGGGCGCCATTACTGAGCTTAAGTTTCGTTTCTACTCGGGGTGCCGCAACTTTGCCGCTTACCTTTGAGTGCAATTCCATGGCACCATGCGATCCACTCAGCTGCGGAATGAAATCCTGGAACCAAGTGACATCCGGCGCACTCGCGTCGACTAAAATAGAAATATTCCCGTCCTCAACGCGTTCCCAATCTGCCTCTGCAGTCAGCGAAAACCACTCGCCCACTATGGCCGATGCAGTTGCCTGCAATTTGTCAGCGAGAATTTCGAAATCGAGTGCGAACTTATCAATCGGAACGACGTCGACAGCGCCGCTACCTTTGTCGCGTTTCAATACGCCGTCGCGTATTTTCAGGGTGCCCTCGCCAGTAGCCATATCGCCAGCTAGGTGTACCTCGATCAAACCATCCGTCTTGCCACCGAGCGTCAGATTTACTGGTAAATACGGATCCGCAAGGGCAAGGGGCAGGCCCAATAGCGAAATTTTTGCGTTTCCAATATCTGGCGAACGATCGGCGGCTATACAGACAAGACCCTCTTTAGCTTCAAGACACGCGTTCGCAAGCGAACTAGCATCCGCAGATACGGTTATAGCGCTCGGGTCCCGCAGCGACCATTGACTGAACTTTTTCGAACTTAAATTGAAGCTATTGAGTAATCCGGTCCAGGCACGCGATTTTACAGCACCGTACGCTGACCCGTCCGCCGTAAGTTCGGGGCCGTCGAGATTGAAATGGATGGTGTGGCTTTGTGCAGTACCTTGTAGCTCAACCTTTAGCGCATCGAGTTTTTCTCGCTGGTAGATTAAATCGCTGATAACGAAGTCCGCATGCGACGCTGTGCTTCGATCTGAATCCACATCGATATTCACGTTTAGACTGCCGAGTGATAGTTCATTTAGGCGCACGGATTTGCCGGTGAAAACCGCCTTAACCTTGGGCAGATCAAGGTCGCCGGATAAGCGTCCAGTACCGGTGAGTTGACCGTCGGCACCTGCGTCGAATACGGAGAGATCGGGCAAATCGACGACGAATCGACCGTCGATTTTTTGTGCCCAAGTGCCTGCTATTTCGAGCTTGTTTCGTCCCGTGCGTACTCGTGCGTGTTCAATTGTCACTCTGCCCGGTTTCGTTTCAAAGATGGCAGCACCGCTTAGCGGCTGGCCACGTACGAATCCACTCATGTCGTCTAGTTGGACCCGCGACATGAATCCTGCGCCCGTGTTTTCGAAGCTTGCACTACCCACGAAATTGATCCGACTCTGTGTTGCGGGACGAATCGCACTTAAATCGAGCCCCTTGCCACTAAAAGTGAGCGCGCCGCTCGGTTCTGTCCCGAACTCGTATGTCCCCTGGGTTTCGATCGTGCCACCAAGCAAAACAGCCTCCAGAGCATCGAGCTTGAAACTCTGCTTTGCAATGCGGCCGCGGGCGCCGATATCGACTGGCCCTATATCTGTGACACGAATCGCGCTGCGTAACTCGATTTCAAGCTCATTGAATGCGCCAGTCGCCCGAATCGTACCGAATGGGGAATCGAGTGAACGCCCATCAGCGAATTTATGGTGTATATCGTGCCAGCCAAGCTCGAGATTGAGTGCCTGCGCGGCGACATCCACTTCCACAGTCTGCGACTTTAGCATTCCGCCGAGCAAAACAGCTTCAAACATGTCGAGCTTGAAACTTTTCCGTGCTAACTGCCCGCGGGCGACGACATCCACGGGCCCTACACCCGTCATGCTCATCGCGCTTTGCAGGGCGACTTGCATGTCGTTAAACGTGCCAGTCGCCCGAAGGGTACCGGATGGGGAATCAAGCGAACGCCCGTCCGCGAAAGTATGATGTATATCGCGCCAGCTAAGCTCGAGATCGAGTGTTTGCGCGCCGGTGTGGATTTCTCCGGCGAGATGGGTGGCGTATGGCTTGTTAACGGTGTGGTTGACGTAGATCGTATTGTTGTCGAACTGAAATTGACCCGCACCGCTTATTGTTGTGTCGCTCGATTTTTGTGGCACGGCCTGCCACTTTATCTCGGCCGCAATTGAGTCGCTTTTGGATCCAGAATTATCGAAGTTGGCAGTTAACGACAATGCGTAAGGATCAGTTTGTAATGTATCCACCTGCGTTTCTATTGTCGTGCGCAGCGATTCGAACGTTCCGACTAGGCCAATCGTTGTCGATTCGATGTGTAAGCCATTTCCGAAATCAGTAGGCGCAATGGTACCCGTTAGCGAATATTGAGGGCTCTCGGCGAAGGCCTCTAATGTGCCGTTAACAGTCGCCGAAACTTGCGCGTCTATAAGCGATTCGAACTTGAGATCGCTTAAGGGGCCCGTCACTTTGAGTGAGCCTTGGGCAGTTTTATCTGCAAGTTCGCCCGACCAAGCGGCGCTGGCATCAACGGTAGACTCTAGTCCTATCGAAGCCACGGCGTTCAACGAAAAAGTTTGGCCATAGGCAATCAAATCGAATCGGCGTAACACAATTTGATGCGCGTCCCAGGTTGCGCCAAATCCGAGTTTGTCGACAGCGAGTGTCCGTTCGCCGAGGCGAATGTTCAATCGGTGGAAGTCGAAGCGTTGCAGCGTGACTGGCAAAGGGGAGGCCGGAAGTTCTAGAATTGGCTCTGCGTTGGGATCGCTCTGCGGCAGTGTAATAGTTAAATCTGTGCCCTCGAACACCACGCTGTCTACAATAAGTTGTCCCGACAACAGTGCCACCAGCTGCCACTCGAACGTAACTTGTTCGATGCTCCCACTGATTTGATCGGTTCGTATACGTACCGTGTCGAAGACTAAGCGATCCCACAAGCGTCCATTGATAGAAGCGATTGAAACTTGTTGTGCGTATGGTTTGATCACGATCGCAATAGCCCAACGGCTAGCCGCTTCATTCGTGACAATGATCGTGAACGTTAGCGCGCAGATGAAAGCGAAGCCAAGTGCCGCGGCGGTTGCGGATCGCATGAGTCGACGCAGTCGCATCAGAAGTCTGGTCCAATGCGCAAATGGATGCGGAAATTATTGTCTGGGTCGTCAAGTGGATGAGCGATATCGAGACGTACCGGACCGACGGGCGAGCGCCAACGCACGCCGAATCCGATCCCCGTTTGCAATCCGGTCGAACTTCCCTCGCCGCCAAACGCGTTGCCTGTATCGGCAAACGTGGCGACCCCCCAGGTGTCTGTGAAATAATGTTCTAGTTCGACGCTGACAACTCCAAGCTGGGTCCCGCCGATCACCTTATTCGCGCTGTCAACCGGCCCGACAGACTCGATGTCGAAGCCCCGAATACTGTTATCGCCGCCGGCGAAAAAACGTTCCGACGGTGGCAGCTGACGAAACTCGTTGACCCATGTTGCGCCGAAATGGCCTCTTAGCAGCACCCGCGAACTCCACGGCAAACCGCGAACCCAAGCAAGCGATATCTGACTACGCAGGAAGCTCGTGTCTCCGATGATGGCTTGCGAGGCGCCTTTTAATTCCAAGCTCACGTCATAGCCGCGCGTCGGAAAAAGATCATTGTTCGCCACGGTACGTCGCCAACTGATACCTGGACTCAAGAAATTAGACACGTCTTCGGTTGCTGAGACATCGTAATCCTGGCGGTTCAATTCGATAAAGCGGGTTTCTTTCCAACCCCATGGTCGCCGTATCGTTTCGGTGACGCTGACTTGCGATTCGATTGTTGTGAACGTATCAACCTCCCTTCGCCTTACACCAGCTTGCACGCTCAGCCATTCGTCAATCGGGTGCGCACGCGGAAAACGATATGCGGCGGATAACTTCTGCTCGATAAACGAACCATTCATCGTCGCCTCGAATTGATGCCCGAGTCGGTTGAGACGCCGATTCTGATATCCAAAGCGTCCGCGGATCCCTTCGTCCGTCGACGCGCCAATTCCGGTGTCTAGCGCGTGGCGGTCCCGTGGCGTAAGCGAGATATCAATCGGTATCGTGTTGTTCTCGGGACTTGACAGACGTGGGCGCACGTCAACGCGCTCAAAGTAGCTACTTTTAGACAACGCTAGGTGATATCTGCTAACGAAGCTCGCATCATAGGGTGTATCTTCATTCCTCTCGAGAAAGCGCCTGATGAGGGACTCGGTAAGGAACTCTGGATCCTGTTTAATTCGAATCTCGCCTAATTGATAACGGGGCCCCGTATGAAATTCTAGCGCGATATCGGCGTGCAGGGCATCGGGGTTGACGCGTAACTCATGTTTGACGAATTGTCCTTCGAGGTACCCACGTTCCAGCGCAACCGATTCGAATAACTGCTTAGCACTCGTGTAGTTGCCGTGGTTCAATCCAGATCCTGACGCTAAATGGATTTTTTTGAGTTCGTCTCTATACCCCTGATCGGTCTCACCAGAGCCAGTGAGAGCTAGTTCTACGGTATTCAATTTCACTCGCTGCCCGGCATCGATCGCAAGTGTCGCCAATGGACAATTAGAATTTGCAATGACCGAGGCGATTACAGCGGCATTGTAATAACCGAAGGCACGCAGCGCTTCGCGGGCTTCTTTTTCGCTACGCTTGCCGAGAACTGTTAGGTACGCTTTCGGTACGGAGCACGGCTTGTTCGTAACGGTAAGATGCGCGCGAATATTTCGCTCCAGAGCACCTTTGACCCCTTGGATTTCGACTTCGATGCGCGGGATTACTGTCGCAGCCGCAGCTGCCTTTTGTGCTGCCGAATTCGGTAGCAAACTGCACGCGCACAGCAACATGCAAGCACTCGCAGCGAGCGTTACCAAGAGCCCGCGTGTACAATCGGTCATCTTTCCCTTTTGCGTTTTATCCGTCACTTAGGAGCGGAAAACGTCTATCCGTGGTTTAGCAGCGTTGCTAATTAAGAGTTCGATCCGCGACATTTTGGGGCCGCGAACCTTTCAACGACATTTTGATTAATTGTTGTGTAACTATACGACCTGCCTATGCTCTCGTCAGTTCAATCACGCGCTTTTTTACTAGCGCCGTTGAATCGCGTTACCATGACCGACGCCGACGGCAATCGCATATAGAGACGCGCGATATATCGCGGCAATGCCAACGCGATTATCGTCGCGAGACCCCGAAGGGTTACCGCAGGGAGAGATTAATGATACGTGCCATGCTTTACAACCCGTCGTCCAATTCGATTTCGAAGGGCAGTGTGGAGCTAATTGAGCAGTGGCGAGCTGACCGCAATTCTCTCCTTTGGGTCGATCTTGACGACGAAGATGTTGGCAACGAGCGGGAGCTATTGCTTGGGACTTTCGAAATTCACCCGCTTGCCGTACAGGACGCACTGCGTGATCGTCGTCCACCAAAAATGGAAGACTTCGCTAACATCAAATTTATTCTGCTACGAGGTCTTTCAGCAGAAACCGAGAATATTGATTTTGGCGTGATTCAGCTTGCGTTGTTCGTGGGCGAGCGATTACTCATTACGCGCCACAAACTACGATCCGTCAGTACTGAGCGCGTTTGGCAAGACGCCTTAAGCGATAATACGTACTTCGAAAATGGGAGCGGAGGTCTCGCGATTCGTCTCATGGGCCGAGTCGTCCGACGTTTTATTACCGTTCTGCTGGAACTTGAAAGCCGACTCGACGAACTCGAAAATGAGGTCTTTGATCGCCCGCGCGATGCACTACTCTCGGAACTCACCCGCTATAAATCTCGATTGAAACAACTACGCCGAGTTGCGCGCTATCACTTACAAATTGCGGCAGAACTAAAAACCGACCCGGGTCAATTTATTTCCGCCGAACTTCGACATGAAATTGTGGAAGTCTACGAACAGCTCGAACGTTCGCTGTCGTTGGCAGAACTCTACTACGAATTCGCCGATGATCTTATCAACGGCTATCTAGCGTTCGCCTCCCATAAACTCAATCAAATCATGCGCGTTCTCACCGTGTTTACAGTGATATTCGTGCCACTTACGTTTCTCGCCGGTATCTACGGAATGAACTTCGACAACATGCCTGAACTGCACATGAAAATGGGTTATTTCGTCGTTTTAGGTGTCATGGCCGTAATTGTCATTGGGCAAATTGTATTTTTGAAATACCGAAAGTGGTTGTAGTGGGGGCGGTCCTGCAATGGGGTAGACCACGAGATTGAACGGCGTACTCTGACATTTGTTAGTGACGTTGTAGATTTTTCTTTCCCCGTAAGACATCGACTTCGCTCTTCGACAACGACGCGAGCAGCTGACCCAATTCTAGGGCTTGAACTGCCTCGATTATAGAATCTGGAATGTGACTTTTCTGTATTTGACGTCGTCCACCTGGGATCTAAGGTCGGGAACGATTGTTCGATCCGATTTTCGACCAAGGGGAGGTTCGCTCGAACAAGGCGCCGACAAATCAAACTGGAGCCTTGGTTCCGGGACAAGGGCGTGAGAATTCGATGTATGACGCGCAAACATATTGTCGCCCCAGGCGCGGAAGGAGAAATGATGAGAATACCAACGACCAGATTTCCCCAGAAGATCATGGGATTTTTTCTCGCAGGCGTGTTGTTGCTAAGTACCGTGGTGGTTGCTGCACTCGACGCAGAGCAACGTGATCCAAGATTAGCCGTCGCGCTTGTCAAAAATGCAACAAGCGAAATGGTAATCGCTCTACGTCAGCCATAAGCGCGTAGTGACATCAAGCAGCGGCGAAACAGTCGTTGCGTATCGGTTACCTTGGGCAGATTCGTGGAAGGTCGTTGACGTCAATCTCGCTCGGCGGAATTAGTATGATTAAAAGTTACCGAAGTAATTTCACTTCATCCGTTGAGAAGGATGGATTGGCATCATTAATCGCAGAATTGCGCGAACGTAATGCAAGCTTTACATCATTGTAGGCACGACGATCCCTGTTGAGCTTCGACTGCCAACGTTTCGGTGTCCTTCCCGATCGTTCGTACTCGTTGAAATTGGTGACGAAACTCTCATGCACCGGCAACCTGCGGGACTTTTTCGCGTCGATGACGATCCAGGATTGTGAGGCCCATTGTTCATGCGCTCTTGGCGTTCGTGTCTACTGTATTTCGGGCACGGCGCCCACTGTAACTAGAAATCGTTGCGCAGCGATATCAGATCATGGTTTGTCAACGATCTAACTACACGACTGAGAATGAAACGAGGTGATCGAATACTGTGATCTTGGATCGCACGGCGGCGGTCTGGTTGGACGTAATGATTGTCCAGCCCGCGACAGTAATAACTTAGCAGCGAAAACGATTTCGGGGTTATGGGGCTAGGTTGAGTAACCATGGCAAGCCCGGTAGGCCGCGCCAGTAACAAAACAGAGCATATACTTGATCCGAATGAAGTCGCAGGCCAATGACCGCTGGGACCCCCACGGATTGGCGGCGGGCTCCGTAAGCTCGGCATCGACGTCGCGAAATCTAAGATCGAGAAGTAGCGCGCGACCCAGGAAATCACCGTCGACACCCTGGAATCCATTTCTGAACAGTCACGCGAAGGACATGGCAGCAATTGATTTTCTAGTTGGACCGACCGAATTTTCCTGAATGTCAGGCATCTTGGTTATCCCTTTCCATTATCGGCGCCAAGTTGTTTATTTCACTATCACAGCACTCCCAACAACGCATTGGACTGGTCAACAGCTCATTGAGGCATCGGATTTCGACTCGGCAGCTAAATATCGCAGCCGCGATCAATATGCGAATAACCGTGTCGGAGCTCCGCATTCGCCTCGGTCGTCATCTCTTTAGATCGAAGAACCATCGTGAACTATGGCCTAGAGCGTTTCGGTCTTCGTCGCAATTTACTTGCCCCTAGTAATTAACGATGGTTCTTCGCACGCCTCTCAATCTGTCACACGCGCAATAACCTGACGAAACCGCCTGGTACGCTCGTTGCTCATTCGTCATTGATGAGTTGCTTGAGGTGGTGTTCAAGCATTCGGGCCTTTTTCTTCATTCGGTCAAGATCCTCGATCAAGTCGAGGGCGAGTGCGATCCCGGCGAGGTTGATATCCAAGTCGCGCTGTAGACGTTGCGCCTTCTGTAGCCGGATGATCGCATGAACACCGAAACGCCAGCCCGACGGCGGGGATCCGGATGGTGAGAGGATCCCGGCTTCCACCATCTCAACAACAAACTCAGCACGCACCGCACACATCTCACAGAGTTCGCGCAACTGATACGGGGTCGAATCGTCGGCGAGTTCAACTTCGATTGGCTTATCGTTCATCCTCAGATCTCCATTTCTGCACGCGGATCAAAAGACATCTGTTCCTGCATCTTTCGAACAAGCTCACGGTCTTCCTCCGAATTGGCTGGAGGTACCACGATCTTTAGCACGACGTACTGATCGCCCGCGGGTTTCCCCGGGAGACCTTTACCTTTCAATCGCAGCTTCTGACCTGCATTGGCAGCGGCGGGGATCGTCAGTTTCACGCGCCCGCCAAGGGTCGGTATGTCTACGCTCGCGCCCAGCATCGCTTCCCACGGAGAAATAGGCAGTACTAATGTGACGTCGCGCCCATCGAGAGCGAATCGGCGATCATGCGCAAGTTCCACTTCAAGGAATAAATCGCCATTGTCGCCTCCGCCAATTCCCGGTTGGCCCTGCCGCCGAAGGCGGATCTTTTGTCCGTTGATAACACCGGGAGGTACGGTTGCCTTGAGGGTCTTAAGCTCCGGGACAGCCACGCCATTGTCGTCGAAGCGATGGATTTGTAGAGAAAAGGTACGAGTCGTGCCGCTGTACGCTTCAGCTAAGCTTAGCGAGACCCGCGCATTGATGTCTTCACCGCGGAAGGCGAAACCCGATGCTCGCGGGTCGCCGGCGTGCGTGGCGCGGCCGCCCCGACCATAAATGGATTCGAAGAATTCACTGAAATTTCTCTGGTCGACTTCCGTATAGCCGCCGTCCGCGACACCAGCTCGCGATTGCCAGTGCGGCGGAGGGGTAAACTGATCGCCCTCAAACGCTCCGTACTTTCTTAACGTGTCGTACTCTTCGCGTTTATCTGGGTCTTTGAGTACCTCGTACGCTTCACCCACCGATTTGAATTTTTCCTCCGCATCCGGCTCTGAGCTGACGTCGGGGTGGTACTTCCGAGCCAGGCGTCTATAGGCCTTTTTGATGTCATCGGCCGATGCGTCTTCGGCGAGTCCCATTACGTCGTAGTAGTTTACGGATTCCATAAGCGAATTGTTTCTCCAGCATCTCGTATGGGAGCTGCGCCAGCTCAAACTATACTCGCATTTAGCGCGGCCCGATCCGGACGCCCGAACATTGGAGCGGCAAACGCAGTTGCTAATTCTGAATATATGGCAACGAATAGGAGCAGTTTAAGGCGATTAGATCTCGTAAATTTCTTCGACGCGGGGATCATTCATCGTGGTGGCCGCGCGCACCGATCACACGCCGCGCCCTTCCGTTGCAGCGACAATTGAGCGTCCCACGGTGCGGTCGGAACTGCGTTGTGTCCCGCGTGCGTGCATTTTCTTCGAACATCAGCTAACGCGCGTTGGCTCATCGTTACGCTGAGCGTAGCGAGCCAAAACTCAGCCTCGGGTCACTCGGCGTCTCGATAGTAGTAGTTCAAAATTCCACATGGCCTTTGTCTACGTTCAACGTGGCGGGCTAGATCCGGGGCGTCGCTAGGTTTATCTATAAGTCGGGTGTCGAGTCCTTGGTGGTTGCGTTCATCACAATAGTGATCCACACATTCGGAGACTACTTCCCGAAGATGACGTTCTCCCATCGGGATCATTCGTCCGAGACATTCATATTTAATTGATCGAACGAACCGCTCGGTGTAGGCGTTTAAATTGAGACTTCGCGTAGGAAGTTTAGTCACATCTTCGGTCGCGGAATTTAGAATCACCGGGAACGCTGCGGCTCGCAGTGGGTCGCGGTCGTGAATGAGATAGCGACACTCAATTAGAAACCCGTCATCGACATCGGTGAGGGACAGGCGATTTTTTGGATCCATTGGCCATCCGGCTGTTGGACAATAAGTACTGAACTAAACCCTTCCGCGAGAGGACTTCGACGCCGAAGAAATCGCTTGCCGTGATAGCACCCCAATGTGCCTTGAGGAATGTTGCCCATGATATTCGTTTGTTTCGAAGCGAAGCGTGAACGAAATCGTTGTAGCGACTCCGAACGCGCGACGTTGTCCAATTCCCCGATCTCGGTGGTCTACATCGCCACATCGAACGAGCCGCGGCTTGATCCCTTGCTATATGAGCTTTCGGGAGCCCCAATCAAAAATACAGCTGCGAAAAGATTATTGTTGCGTTCCTTCCTGTCTGGAAAGAATGAGATGCTTGTGCGTCGGCCGGCGAAATTTTTGCAGTGTTTCGGTAAATATCCAAACACCTATCTGAACGTCATTACTGCTAGACAGCCGCCGCTGTGCCGTTAGATTTCAACCATGAACTTCTTGGGCAACACTCTTTCTGTGGGTGATATCAGAGCCTTCAACATCAGTCTCAGCGAACAAACCCTTGATACGGTCGCACGTCACGCCAGCGGGTGATCTCAGCTGCATATTTCCGATTTAGCGATTGGGTTTTGGTGCGGCGACTTATTCAGGTTCGAATCTGCCGAGTACTCAAAATGAAAGCGGCGTCGGTCGAATGGATTGCCCACTAAACCGACGCCGGCGTTACTCCTTTACATTGGCCGTCGCTTATTCGATCGGTCGAGCCGTGAGCTCTACGCGACGATTGGTTTGGCGACCGTCGCGATTGCTGTTATCCGCAATGGGCGAAGTTTCTCCCCGTCCACTCGCAGACAACCGGCTGGATGATATCCCCATCGAGACGATGTACTGAAGTACGGCTGCAGCGCGGTGTTCAGACAACGTTTGGTTGTAGTCGTCTGATCCGCTCGAATCTGTGTGCCCGACGATATTGATTCGGACATGCGGATTGTCCTCGATAACTAACTTTGCCTCGTTGAGGATTGAATGTGCCGCTCCCGTTAAAACCGATTCATCGTGCTCGAAATGGACCCCCGCTAGATTCGGGATTTTCGGACACCCGTGCTCGTCAACCGGCGTTCCGGATGGAGTTCTTGGACAATCGTCGCGGCTATCGGCAACGCCATCCTCATCAGTATCAGGGTCGGTGACCGGAGGTGGCGGCAGCCGGGGCGGGATGAGTGCTTTCTCGACATCGGAAACTGCGACAAGGTAAGCCTCTTTACATTCCTCGATATGTGCATCCTGTAGATCTTCGGAAGCTTGCTCAATCCAGCAATCGAAGGTTGATTGCGCACGTGCCGCGGCACGCGGTGCTTTGCCTCGACCGCCTTGATCCAACGCATTGACGAGCCGACTGCGCGCATCGACTAGCTCGCCAATGTAATGCTGTGGTAGAAATCCTTGGTGGATCTGCACCGAATCGGGGGCGGTCGGTTCACCTCTTTCGGCCGCCGCAGCACGTGCGGCATAAGAGTCGCCGCTTCGGTGGTCCCCCTGGATACGCTCTACCTCAGCGAGGTTTTTATAGGCGCTCGCAAGCGCTTCGGCAAACTCACCAGAGTCTGGGGGCGTCGCCCATGCGGGTGCTAAGTAGCTGGTGACGAGGATCGTCAACGCTAAAGCGCCTACTTTAGTTACTGGGTTTCTCATTAGAAATTTTCTCCTGGGTGAAGGCGCATGTGCAACGCACAGGTGCGTCGCACAAGGCCGGCTTTGGGTTCGGACCTATTGGGGTTTTCGGTTATCAGAAATTGAAGCCAACCCCAGCTGCGTAAGGGATGATTCCGCCTTTACAACATTGGTCGATCGGGACTTCGTAGGACATGTTTCCGTAGAGAAAAGTACTTTCGTTTACGTAATACTTCATACCGAGTTCTGGTCCAACCGAGGCGTCGTCTTCAATTCCAGCGCCGTAGAAAGCGCCAATATTCATCCCTACGTAGGGCTGCCACCTGCCCAGGTCAAACTGATAGGCGGCTTGAAAGACGGAGCGGCCGTTGATGAGATTGCTATTTCCAACGTCTGTCGTCGACAGACCTTGTTTGATGCTGAATAGCCAGTTTTTTGTATAGAAGTATCCAAGCGAACCCGTTAGGCCGATACCATTATCCCTAAATTTATAATCTGACTGCCCCGAGCCGGATAGGGTAGCTTCCCAATTGCCCGCGCTCGGGCCAGGGTCCGCGGTATATGGCGCCGATAGGTCAGATTCTCCCGCAGCGCTTGCGGTCGCGGTCGCTATGGATAGGGCCAGCAATAATTTTTTCATTTACTCAATCTCCATCCCACTATAAGGTTCGATCGGCAAGCGGCGGGTTGGCGCTTAGCCCATCTGCCGACGACTCCGTCGTCAACAAAAAATCTGGTTTACCACCCACCTCGGATTACTGATCCGCGGTAACACGATGCCATGGAGAAAGGTGCTAACGCACGATCCTCAGGTGTTGTTTCCCATGCTTGTCTAGACGTAGCGAACGGACAATTAGTCACATCGAACTTTGATTATTGTTGAATTAATGTGTTGAACTTTTCGTGTCTATTCTTGTCACCACGATAACGGTGTCTTCGAATCGGCTAGTCGATCGCGTTGTCGGTTGCGACGTGTCCATCCAGTGGTTGTGCGTAATTCTCAGAGGGGCCTACGCGCCCGGATCGAAACTCGGTGACTAAAGGGTCTGCAGCAGTTATCTGGAATGACGTAGTTCGCGCTAACATCCCAGATGTCTAACAACAGACGTGACGAGAGGCCGATTAGGTTTAAGCCCCCGACACGTCGGGAATGCGGAGCGAAGGAGTCTAGTTCGTTATTAGTGCCGTCCCATGGGAGCTGAGACCGACCGCGACTTGGTCATGAGCAGTCATGCGGCAACCCGCAGGGCTGAGATCAGATTGGCATCCAGCGGCGATATAGCGAGCTCATGTAGCTCGGCTACACAACGCTCGCTCTGCCTTGCTGGACCCCAATCTGGCTTCAGCAGCGATTTGTGCGAATGATCAACAGGCCCTAGTAACGGCGATGGACTTTCCGTTTTTTTCGCCGACTCACACACCGGAACTATGAGCCGGTTCAATCAATTCGATAAAACGATCCTAGATCGTGAAATTTAGTCACGGACGTCCCTGCCGTTGTTGGGCGTGTGGGTCAACTCCGCCCCAAAACATGCTCAACCAAGGCCGGGCACTTTCAGATCAGTCTCCGTGCGATTTCATAGATCTCATCTGTGTGACCATTCAAGGGATCCATGCGTCTAATATCGTGTCGGTCGATCTGACGTCGCCTGGCAGCTCAGCTTTCCGTGCCAGCGTCCGAGTCCAATGTCGCGAATAGAAGGTTATTGATTATGCAATGTCCTAAATGCCATTTCCCTTTCGACGACGTTCATTATGTCTGGACCAACGTCCAGCGCTGCACTCGTTGTCAAGAACTGTGGATTGGACATTCAATGCACGGGTATCTAAGAGCACTCGGCGGCTCAGAAGTAATAGATATTGATGATGCGAATGTCGGGCGGGGATTCAACAAAATCGACCGTATTCTCTGTCCAGAGTACGGTATTCCTATGATCCGAATGGTGATCCGGGATCAACATAACATTTGGATTGAATGTTGTAGCATCTGCACAGGCGTATTTTTCGACGCAGGCGAGTTTAGTGACTTTAAAGATTGGTCTTCACCGAGGAAGTCT
Organism: Gammaproteobacteria bacterium; assembly: GCA_047611805.1. Lineage (GTDB taxonomy): Bacteria > Pseudomonadota > Gammaproteobacteria > UBA11873. The sequence continues at coordinate 9,560 of JBLFWX010000077.1, read as the reverse complement.
ACCAGTGCCAATTTGGCTTTGTGACTTCCTCGCTCGCGATTGAGTCTAACTATCGGTGACTAATTCAATTAGGCGAGACGGCGGCTGGTCTCGGCAGCGAGTTAAGTGCACTCAAGGTTTGCTCATGACCTCCAATTATATTGTTAACTTTCTTCTCACCGATCGAGATCAATTAATACATGAAATTACGACCAACACCGACGGTACATTCGTTACCACAGCAATACAGGTTTCGAACATTATCGGAAGCCTTGGATCATGCTTCACGAGGCGCTACCGGATGTAATTTCTACACAGGAAGAGGGGAACTTTTCGCTGTGCTTCCCTACGCTGAATTGCGGGAGCAGGCCTTGCAAATTGGCTCTCAGTTACTTGGTCTGGGTCTATCACGTGGCGCGCGTATTGCGCTCGTGGCAGAGACGCACCCAAGTTTCCATCGGTTTTTCTTTGGGTGCCAGTACGCCGGTCTCGTTCCTGTAGCGGTTCCGCCCCCGCTACAGCTCGGTGGGCGGCACAGTTATGTAGCATTGCTACGGCGGTTGCTGTCGGCCTGCGACGCTCAAGTTTGCATCGGATCAGCTGATATCGAGGATTTGATGTTGACCGCCACCAGGGGCTTGAATTTGGTATTTGTCGGAACGCCAGAATCGTTTGCGTGTCTACCGGATGGGCGGCAAAAACTGCGTCCGTCGGTTCCTCGTGAGCTGGCGTACATACAGTACACTTCCGGGAGTACGCAATTCCCGCGCGGCGTCATGATCACTCAACATGCTGTAATGAGTAATGTCGCCGGGACAATAGAGCATCTTCGCATCCGCGATGGCGATCGGGCCGTGTCGTGGTTGCCGTACTACCATGACATGGGCCTTGTGGGTTTTGTGTTGGCACCGCTTGCATCACAGATATCCGTCGATTACCTCGGGTCGCGGGAGTTTGCGATGCGGCCGCGTCAGTGGCTGGTACGGATGTCCGAGAGCCAGGCCACCATTTCCTTTAGTCCTCCGTTCGGCTATGAACTTTGTGCCCGACGTCTTCGATGCGATGATGTTCGGTCGTTGGACCTAAGTGCGTGGCGGGTTGCAGGTATCGGGGCGGAACCCATCCGTCTTGAGCCGTTATTGCGCTTCGCGGCGCTAGCCGCGGACGGCGGTTTCGACCCGGCCGCATTTTTGCCGTGCTATGGTTTAGCAGAGGCGTCGCTCGCAGTCACATTTGGCGCCTTGAATCAGGGGCTACGCACGCAATGGTTTGACGAGCAAAGTTCACACGAAGCGCCTCCTCTTATCGCAATCGGCTCGCCGCACCAATCGGTAGGCAAAATTGAACCACGAGAAGTCGTTAATTGTGGTCGTCCATTACCAGGGCATCATCTTGAAATTCGAGATGAAGTTGGTAGAAAGCTACCTGATGAACATTGCGGATCAATTTATATCCATGGCCCAAGCCTGATGCGCGGCTACATAGAAAGCGATGTTACGGAATCTAGCTTGCTATCTCAGGACTCGTGGCTCGACACAGGAGATTTAGGGTATGTACAACGCGGTGACGTTTTCGTTACCGGGCGCAAGAAGGATTTAATGATTATTAACGGTCGCAATATTTGGCCGCAAGATCTAGAACGACTGGCGGAGCAGTTTGACGAAGTGCGAACTGGCGATGCTTCGGCATTTTCAATCCCTCTAGACGATGGGCGCGAGCAGCCCGTTCTAGTTGTCCAATTCCGCCAAACCGATTATCTAATGCGGGGTGACTTCGTCAAGCGATTGCGTCAGAGTCTCAATCGGGAGTTAGGTATAGACTGTGTGATCGAACTCGTTCGCCCTCGTACATTACCGCGAACTTCTTCCGGAAAGCTCTCTCGCTCGCAAGCCCGGAAAGACTATTTGCGGCGAACTGAACAGCAAAATTTATCGATGCTGGGGAACACCGCGTAACAAGAGAAAAAATGCAGTATTTGACATACCATCGATCGACAAAATCAAACTGTCTTTCCGATCACTTTGATCATGTGCGCAGCGCAACGAACATTCCTGACGGCCAAGTTCGCTAGTCCGCGATCCGCCGTAGCGGGCTGATCCGATTAAGGTACCCATGCGAAGCGGCGTACGAACGGTCGTAACCGTTCTAGAAAAATACTCATACCGGTTGCCAGATTCCACACCTCGTTTAGGTTGGACTCTCGCCTTTATCTAGGAGTTCGACGCTGATGATCCATTTCAATCGAGAGAATTGATTATGACAACCGTATACATCGTGTTACTGCTCGTGGCTAACGGATTTTTCGTTGCCGCCGAGTTCGCATTGGTGAAAGTACCTGCTGTAAGGGTCGAATCTCTTGCCGCGCAAGGAAGTTCTGCGGCCAAAATGACCCTGCGCATTGCCGCAAACCTCGAAACCTATTTGGCTACTTGCCAGCTTGGAATCACCATGGCATCCCTAGGACTCGGATGGCTCGGAGAACCAGCAGTCGCGGCCCTGTTGAAACCCGCGCTCGCATCACTGGCTCTCACCGAGCAGACGGAACACCTCATTGCTTTCTTTACCGGGTTCATCATCTTTTCGGCGCTTCATATCGTTGTCGGGGAACAGGTACCGAAAACCTACGCGATACGCCGTGCGGATAAAGTTGCTCTTTGGATTGCCTATCCACTGCACGTAGCCTATGTCGTTACCTACCCACTGACGAAGTTACTTAATATCGCGTCGTCCAGTACATTACGTTTGCTCGGCGTCGAAGAGGTAAGTCATGCGGACGTTTTGACGGGAGCAGAAATTCGCGGATTGATAGACGCGTCGAAAGATCACGGCACGTTGGATCATGGGCAAGCGCAGATGATGCAAAACGTGTTTACGTTTCACGATCGCCCAGTAGCGCGAATCATGCTGCCGTCACGGTTTATTGAGACCGTTGATCTTAATGCAACGCGCGCCGAGATCATTGTGCTCTTATCAGGGAGCGGCCATTCGCGACTGGCCGTATTGGATGGCAATTGGGGGCAATTCAAAGGCGTCGTTTTGATAAAAGAATTGCTGCTTCGGCTTTTGGATGATACTTCGGAGCGACCGTTGGTGGTACATGAAGATTTACTTCGAGAACCGCAGTTTGTGCCGGAAAACCAACCTGTTCCCACTCTGTTTGCGTCGATGCAAGAAAGTCATCAGCACATCGCGTTCGCGGTCGATGAGTACGGGGATATTAGCGGTCTAATAACACTCGAAGATTTATTGGAAGAGATTGTTGGGGAAATTTCTGATGAGTCGGACGGTGCGAACGAACATGCCGCGATTGTGCCGACGGAATTTGGCTGGCAATGCGAAGGGCTGACTTTACTCAGCGATATCGAACGCGTAACTGGGCTGTCAGTAGACGCCGAGCTTAATGCCAACACGGTGTCGGGCCTGTTTATGGACAGATTATTGAAGATGCCAAAGAAAGACGACGTAGTCGTAGAAGGCGATCATACATTCACAATAAACGCGATGCGCGGACGGCAAGCTATCGAAATTGCGATTGTCAAACACGTCGCCGTCGAACCGTTGTCTGTTAATGAAACGCCAACCGCCTAGCCTGGTGGGCGTCCTCGCATTTGTCATGGAATTTCTGTTACTAGGTGAGGACCAACAACGGACACGCGAATGAACGTCTGTTCTACGATCGGCGCGCTTTTGATCATAGTCTTTGCCTGGACGTCACTGTGTGCAGAGGAATCGATCGTTGCAGTAGATTCCTCTGTACCGAATGTACGTGTGCTGTCTGCGAATTGGTGGGGTTTTGTAAACGACAGGCCGGCTGGTGAGCGTGCCGGTGCATTACAAGGCGTGGTGCAAAGCCTCCGATCTGCTGGCACGTCGCCAGAAAAACCGCTTGAAATCGAGACGCTGGCAAAGGCGTACGTATTCCTAACTGAGCGCTCGACACCGGCTGTAACTACGCCTAGATCTTTGCGCTAGACGTACACGTTTGACAAAATCATTGGTTTGCACGACCAACGTAAAGAATTTGAACTCGAGTGGAAGCTCACTATTGAGCAGGGGCAGAGTTAAAGCGCGATTAATCTCAAAATTGGAAAATCGACTTAGTAATCGGAAAGCGAAATATTTCGCGTTGGCGCGGTACGACCCCGACCGATTGGACAACGGGCTTGGGACCATCGTAGACCGCCTACATTTGGCCGTAGAAAGTGAGCAGTTACGGCTCGAACAAGGATCAGTGGCTTGTTGGGAAAACATCGTTCGCGAAATAGAAGAAGAACTAAAACCCGCGTTGGGACGCCCGCAAGTCGAGAAGTCAATGACGCTTGGAGCGCATGCATCTAGCGATAAGTACCGCAGGCGTGCCGAAAACGTGCGTCGCGCAGTCGCTAGCTTTGAATCCCCACAGTACAACGGTGCCATGATCGAGGCATCTCAAAATACCGCGCTCAACATCTCAAGCCTTATCGCCGCTGAGGCTAGCGCGCTTAATAACGAAACTCTAGAACGACGCTATTCGCTTTAAGCCGATTCCCTTACCGCGAGTCTTGAGCGTAATGAGCTGGAGCTCGATACCCTGCGTAACAAGCAACTAGAAGCGACAAGCCTTTGTGACTCAAGCAACCGCAGCACATGGACTCTGTGGTGAGGCCGCGACGCGGGAGCGGACACGGGCACTGAAATTCATTTCGAACGAAGAGGGTGTGCGAGAATCCGCTGAAGTGGCGCTAGCAGAAAAACGCATTGCCGTGGCCGACGATATCGCGCGGTCGGTTGCTCAAATCGAAAATGCTTTGTCGCGTATTATATTTATCAATCTGCAAACTTCGGTTCTTCTCGCGAGTGAATCTGGGCGAATTAGTGACTGCTTTAACCGAGCGGCGGACTATGGACAAGCGTCGTGGGTGAACGTGCGCAGTTGGACATCTTCGAGATCAACGATACCCCTGTCACCCTGGTCGGAATCCTGCGGATCATAGTTATTTTGATCATCGCAGTTTGGGTGTCGAAATTCGTGCGTGCGGGACTCGAACGACTCAGTACTTTTAATCCGGCAATTAATCGTTCGTCTCTGTATGTGCTTGGGCGAGTTTTCCACTATGTCATCCTCATTACCGCATTTCTCGTTGCGCTATCATCGATCGGCCTCGATTTTACAAAACTTGGATGTATTGTCGGTGCACTCAGCGTCGGCATTGGCTTCGGGTTGCAAGCAATCTTCAGCAATGTTATTTCCCGCATTGTCGTGTTGTTCGAAAGAAGTCTGAACATCGGGGAGATTGTGGAATTGGAATCCGGGGCGACTGGCGAGATTCGTGAAATTAATATCCGTAGCACACTCGTCACGACGAACGACAATATCGACATACTCGTACCGAATTCCGAATTCGTAAATGGAAGGGTGACAAACTGGACATTGCGCGATGCGCGTACCCGTATTCCTTTCTGTGTGGCCTACAGTATGGATAAGGAACTCGTAAAAAAGGCCGCTCTCGAGGCGGCGGCCGAGGTTCCTTTTCGTTAAAAAACCATCCCGAACGTGAGCCGCAAGTCTGGCTAGTCGAGTTCGGCGAAAGTAGTTTGAATTTTGAGCTCGTCGTGTGGCTTACTGCCGACGCGGTCGGGCATCCAGGTGCGGTCCACGCTGCATATAGTTGGGCGATCGAAACGGCACTTGCCAAGTACGGGGTCGAAATTCCGTTTCCGCAACAGGACATCAACGTTCGGTCATTTTTCGGCGGCAAAGACGAAGAGGACTTAGGCTGGTTCGACGAGGAGATTTGTCGCCGATCGGGTGTTGGTGAGTAGTCCGACGAACGCGCACCATCAATGTACGGCGGTACGCCAGGACTGGTTGCAACGCGGACAAAACGGCAGTCGCCTTGCGTCTCTTACCATCCGTCGAACCGTATTCCTGAGTGCAGATCCGATGAAAGTGCCTTCCTCCGAGAGGAATAAAACGCTTCGGGCGGAGGCACCGCCGCCGGATCCCCACCGTGACTATATTTTATTAAATACACGCGAGCCGAATCAGTGGGATCCGCACAGAGAGGGATTTGATCTGCTCGAAAATCACAATGTAGCCCCGGATTGGGTGAAAACGGCACCGATGATCCTCCCAACCCAACATCACAAATAGAATTCAAGGAAGTTACATGAAGAATCATCTCTCAATTACGTTCCTAGTCGGTTTTAGTGTTCTCGCAAGCGGATGCGCCAATACGCCGGGCGCTAAGGACGTAATGTGTATTGTTGCGGGTGCCCTAGTGGGTGGCGCGGCAGGCCGTTATGGAACTGATCACGATGGCGCAGCAACGGCAGCAACGGCAGCAGCGGCAGCGGCGGCGGCAGCGGCGGCGGCAGCGGCGGTTGCGGCGGTTGCGGCGGTTGCGGCGGTTGCGGCGGTTGCGGCGGTTGCGGCGGTTGCGGCGGTTGCGGCGGTTGCGGCGGTTGCGGGAGCGGGGGGCGGCGCTGTACTGTGTAACGAAGATCCGCCGGCGCCGGCGCCGAAACTAGCCCCGGTACCTATACCGAAGCCGAGGCCGGCTCCTGTCCCAATGCCGAAACCCGATCCAGATTCAGACCAAGACCAAGACGGTGTGCCGGATAGTCGTGATGACTGCTTGGGAACAGCAGAAGGAACACCCGTTGATGAGCGCGGGTGTCCAGAAATCCCAGATTTACTTAGCGTTGATTTCGAGCATGATAAGGCAGCGTTGACTCCGGCCGCGACGGCGTTACTCGACGAAGCGGCGCGAATCATAGAGAAGCACCAAACCGTCCGCGTCGATATAATTGGTCACACCGATTCAACGGGTTCTGATTCGTACAATGCCGGGCTTTCGGAGCGACGTGCACTCTGTGTCGCAGCCTATTTAAAATCGACGGGTGTGAGTGCGAGCCACTTAAGCCCGAGTGGTCGAGGTGAAAGCGATCCAGTCGCGACTAATGAGACAAAGGAAGGGCGCCAATCCAATCGCCGGGTCCAACTGATCGCGCGACCAATGAACTAAAATAGCCGTGGGGTCCAGCCCGCGTGCGCATCATTCCGCGGTGCGGGTCGGAGATCGATAATGGATAGCGCTGTGATGAATCTATTGATTCCCAGCGACACTTAGTAGTCCGTATCTGATCAGTTCGCCGTTCCTGGAACGGCCAAATCTACCGACCCGATTGATGTCATTAGGAGCGATACTAGTGACGTGAAGTGTTTTATTTCATGTCACCAGAGAGTGGATGCGCGCTCGGCTCGCACGGACTCAGCTTTAGTAGCCGAAGGCAGGCGAAGTTATCGCTCGCCTGATGAACGGACGCGGAACGCGCAAGATAGGCCGGAAAACCTCAAACCATTCGGAGGAATGGCTTTGCGCATTACGGCCCAGGCTACAAACGTCCTGGTCCCCCGCCAACCGTTCTTGGTTACAACTCCTTGAGGCCTCTTAACTCCCTTACCGCGACAGAAAGCATGGCGTAATCAATCTGCGGCGCCGCTTGTAATTCGGTGAGTAACTCTTTCCAACGCGCAAGTGCCCTCTCGTTGTGAGCGAGCCACGAATCAATGTTCGTTGGTTTGTTATCAATTTCGTCATTGATATGAGGTTCGAATGTGCTAAGAATTTTCGTGCTGAGCACCCGCCACTGAGCGTCAAGATCCTCGCGTAGGGCGATCGCTGCGAGGATCTGCCATCGATTGTCTTGCGCTAGCATCGCAATCTGCTCTCTCATCCACTCGAACTCCAAGCGTGCCCCCAGTTCATAGTAGGACGAGGCCACTTGTCGGATAGGTAATTCAACTGCTTCGGCCACTTCAACAATATCGAAAACTGAAAATAAGGCGTCTGATGCCGCAATACGTTGGGCTAAGGCTAACGGTAAACCAAGTGCTTCCAAATCTTCGGCTACTCCACCCAGACGCTGCTGCAGAGAAAGAGGCGCAATGTCATCAAGTTCGAAAACCAGTAGCCTGGCGGCGTCCGCGAATCGCGTCACATTGGCTCGGATATTGAGCGGTTGTGCCGGGTTTCGCAGCAACCATTGCGCACAACCTTCGACGAGTTTTTGAACCTCTAGCAGTGCGATCACTTGCGCTGAGGCTGGCACGACGTTGTCAAGACACTCAATTTCTTCCCAAAGCGCTGGTAAGTTAAAGATGTCCCGCGTAACGAGGTAGGCCCCGGCGACACGGTCACTGCTAGAGCTTGTGGCATCTGCAACACGCCCTGTGAAAGTGATCCCGCAACGATTGACGATTTCGTTGGTAAGTACCGTGCAAATAATTTCGCGTGCGAGACGGTGATTCGGAATTCGCTCTGCGAACCTTTCGCGCAGCAGCGATGGAAAGTAGTTCAGCAAGGAGGCTTGAAGAAACGGGTCGTCGGCAATGTTCGACGTGAGTAGATCGGCGTAAAGTCCGATCTTTGCGTACGCGAGCAACACGGCAAGCTCTGGCGCCGTGTAGCCAACGCGGTCGGCCAGCCTCTCGGATATTTCTTCGTCGTCGGGTAGAAATTCGAGTTCAGGATCGAGCTCACCTTGTGCTTGCATTTGCTGCACGAAATGCACGTGCTGGGCGAGCATTATGTCCGACTCGGCGCGAGCGATGCTCAAGGCCTGCGTTTGCAAGTAGTTATTGCGCAGTACAAGATCGGCAACTTCGTCGGTCATTTCGGCAAGTAGCTCATTGCGGTCATCGCAGCTCAGATCACCCGTCGATACGATGTCGTCGAGCAATATTTTGATATTGACTTCGTGATCCGAACAGTCGACGCCCCCAGAGTTGTCAATAGCATCACTAAAAATGCGGCCGTCGAGTTTAGCGAATTCTATGCGGGCACGTTGTGTGAAGCCAAGATTCCCACCTTCCCCAACGACCCTTGCACGGAGGTCATCGGCGTCAATTCTATGTGCATCGTTTGTGCGGTCGCCAACCTCTTCGTGGTCTTCATCGGAGCTTTTTACATAGGTACCAATACCGCCGTTCCAAAGCAGGTCGACGGGCGCGCGCAGGATCGCCTCGATCAACTCATTTGGAGACAGCACTGACGCCTCTATATCCAGCAGCGCCTGTATTTCGGTCGACAACGGGATCGCTTTTGTGGATCGTAACCAGATACCTCCACCGGGTGAGACCAACCCACGATCATAGTCGTCCCACGTCGATCGAGGCAGATCAAATAATCGTTTACGCTCGGCGTACGCTACATTCGCAATCGCACCGGGATCGAGGAAAATGTGCATGTGATTGAAAGCGGCGACGAGACGAATGTGCTCAGATAGCAACATGCCATTGCCAAACACATCGCCCGCCATGTCGCCGATACCGACAACGGTGAAATCGGTTCTTTGTATATCAATACCGAGTTCGCGGAAATGGCGTTTAACGGATTCCCATGCCCCACGAGCTGTGATGCCCATCGCCTTATGGTCGTAGCCGTTCGATCCGCCTGAGGCAAACGCATCGCCTAGCCAAAAGTCGGCATCTCCGGCGATTTGGTTCGCGATATCGGAAAAACTTGCAGTACCCTTGTCGGCCGCTACGACGAGATACGTGTCGTCGCCATCGTAGCGCACGGTGCGGGAAGCCGCGA
>JBLFWX010000076.1:0-25139 GCA_047611805.1 Gammaproteobacteria bacterium | reverse complement strand
ACTTTGTGAAAATAGTCGGGATCCTCGATGTCAGTACGATCCACGTCGTACTCCTTTTAGCGCGGCTGTCATCTCCGTCTCCAGATTTAAAAAACGTGGTAAATCAACGACACATACTACGATCCAACGCTCGAACTGCCAAGTGCTGAATGCCTTGCATTGCACCGTTGCCGCGACAAATTTATTCGGGGCGGTATCTCTGCCCTAGAAATCAAAATCGCCCGAGAATTACACTCCTTCTCGAGACCGGATTCGCGTCGCGGAGACAGCCCCAAATCTACACCGGGCTCACCTGGCCGACAGGTCCGACGACTATCGAGTCGCTGACATACCTAAACGGGACTGTTTTGCGTTGCTTTTAAGAGGTCGATCCACAATTCCTTCAGCGTCGTTCGAACGACTTAGCGTAAGGATGGGGCACAATGCCGCAGGGATTTCACTAGCAATGCTTCGGGAGGCAATGAACGATGCAATTAATTATTCGAACGTTTATCAACGGATTACTGGCTTTCCTGCCGATATTTATCACCGTCTATGCCGTCTACCACATCGGCGGTTGGCTTAATAAAGTCACGAACGATTCACTGAAGTTGGTGATTCCAGCAATCGTCGATGTCCCTGGCCTTGGAATCGCAATCGGTGCGCTCGCGATATTCATACTCGGACTGCTCGTTTCTTCACGGCTGACGCGGTGGATTTACAATCTCATCGAGACGCCGCTCCGACATCTGCCGATCATCAAAGAGTTATATGTCGCGTTAAAGCAGCTCACGGAATTTCTATCGCCAGGGAAAAAAGATAAATCTAATCAGGTCGTGAGCGTCCACCATCCGGATCACGACATCGCGCTGATCGGATTATTGATGCGCGAGCAAACCAACGACATTGGGTTTCGTGACTCAAGCGAAGATCGAGTCGCAGTCTATTTACCCATGAGTTATCAAATCGGTGGGTTCACGGTTTTCGTGCCGCGTACCTGGATCGCAAAAGTCGATCTCCCGGTTGAGACTGCGTTGCGTGAAACGCTGACTGGCTGGATGCAAAAATGAGCTCTCTCGGCCAACATAGATACGGTCCAGTGGCCTGTCGGCCCTAGGATGATTCTGCTGCGGCAGCGGGCTACCGGTTCAGATCCTCGTTGCTCGCCGTCAGATAGAGAGCAGTTATGCTGATCAGATGCACGTAGATTAGGCCTCGCTCTCCCACTTGCCTCGTGACGATTCCCTTAGTTCGAACGGCGACTAGGAGCCGACGAACTGCGGCACCCGCTTCTCTAAAAATGCATTAACAGCTTCCTTGTGATCGGCGGTATTAGCGCACCGTACTGTATGGGCTGCTTCACTGGCAAGACAACTTCTCAAGTCCCCATCAATCGCGGCATTGATGTGCGACTTAATATATTGCAGCGCAATCGGCGGTCCTTTTGCGATGGTAGACGCAACTTCGCGTGCACGAATTTGTAGCTGGTCGTCGGCAACAACCTCGTTGAATAATCCGAGCGCCAGACACTGCGCAGAATCGAGCCTCGGATTCAGAAAATATAATTCCTTGGCCTTTGCGGGTCCGACAAGTTGAGTCAGTTGCCAGCTACCGCCGTAATCACCCGGCAAACCCATGTTGGCAAAGGCAGTTTTAATAAATGCGCTGGTCGCACCAATCCTGAGATCGCAGGCCAGCGCGATTGAAAATCCGGCGCCGGCGGCTGGTCCCGGCAACGCCGCTATTGTCGGCTTCGAAAGTTCGTGCAGTCGTAATGTTAGGGCCTCTTCTCGACGCAAAAGGTCGCGTGTCGCTTCCTCTTGAGTGCGCTCCTTAAGCGTCACTGAACTCGTTCCGGCCATTCCAGAAATATCCCCGCCCGCACAAAACGCCGAGCCGGCTCCGGTGAGGATGAGGCATCGGACTTCTTGATTCTCATCCAATGCAAGCAATGTTTCGCGTAATGCTGGCGTTAAAACATCTGATAGCGCGTTACGTTTTTCTGGCCGGTTCAGTGTGATGGTCGCAATTGAATCTTCGATGTCACACAAAAGTTGTTCTGTTCCCGTGTCGAATTTACTCATCTTTCGAAGCCGCCAGTGGATTTAAATCAAGGGTCGGGAGTATAGATCTCGGAACGAGCGCGATCGACAGACGTTCAAAAATAGCACCCAAATTTGTGCGCAGAGACTTTCGCGGGCGTCAAATCAGTGCGCCGACCCGTCGCGGCTCTCGGTAGCAATCCCATTCTCCATAGGAAAACAGCTATTCGAACAGTTGGCCTGATTATTGCCTTTCACAAAAAAACCTCGAACGTGAGGTTGGAGTCTGCGGCACGTGTGTCCCGTAGAGTAACAGGCTGGCGCAACCGCTAAGTGGCCGGATTGTTCTCGTTTTAAGCGACTCCGGGAGCCGCGAGATATCAACGCCCTATATGACAATTAGAAAGCTAGAAAGGGATTGACAGTGAGTACTACCCATTTTTCCGCGCTCAGGAACAGCGCTATCGCAGTTTTGATCCTCGCAGGCTTAACCACGGCATGGACACCAGTATCGGCAGAACCGCCTGACGAGGCGCCGAAAGGCATCGTAGAAACTCTGATGGCGGGCGAGGTCGATCTCCAGCTCCTCTATCGATTTGAAAACGTTGACGACGATCTCGTGCCTAGAAATGACGCGAATGCGTCGACCTTGCGGGCTGCGTTGGGATTTCGAACGGGCCTTTGGGAAGTCATCAGCGCGTACGCGCAAATGGAGCACGTCTCGCAAGTGTTCGTCGACGATTACAAAGAAGGTCCGGGACCGGTCGATGCGCCTAAAGCCGGCTTATTTCCGGTCGTTGCCGATCCGCCAGGTACGGAACTGAATCAAGCCTACGTGCGCTATGCCGGAAGTCCGTATTACACCGTGACTGCTGGGCGTCAAATTATGACTTACAGAGATGCGCCGTTTCATCGACACTTAGGTACAGTGTTATGGCGCCAGAATTGGCAGACCCAAGATGGACTATCGCTGCAACTGAAACCGATGAAAGATTTGGACGTTAATTACGCGTACTCGTTTCAAGTCAATCGAATCTTCGGCGAGGATGCGCCATCACCATTCAATCGTTTCGATTGCGATTGTCATTATGTTAATACGCAGTACCGCGGGCTTGCGCATGTCAAGTTGGAGGCGTTTGCCTACCTACTTGACATCGACAACGCCAAGGCCAACTCGCACAACACCTATGGCGGGCGCGCATCAGGGGCTTATCCATTGAACGAACAGTGGAAAGTGCTCTATGCGGGTGAGTACGCGACGCAATCGGACAGCAGCGACAACCCGCTATCAATCGATGCGGACTACTATCTTGTCGAAGGTGGATTCAACGTAAAGATCTCTAACGCGTTTATATCTTCGCTAACCGTCAAGTTTGACTACGAAGTATTGGAAGGCAGTGGTCGTCCAGGAACCGCGGCGTTCAACACGCCGTTAACGACAGGTCATGCTTATCAAGGCTGGGCCGATCGTTTTCTAACCACCCCTATCGATGGGATTGAAGATACTTACATAACGGCAGTCGCGGGCATCCTGGGCGGGCAATTCATCGCCTCCTATCACATGCTGGACTCTGACAACCTCGACTACGAGTATGGCGACGAGTTCAACATTCAATATACGCATAAAGTAGCTAAGTACTTCACCCTCGGCGCTAAAGCAGCTGTTTATTCGGCAGACAGGAACGCAACGGCGCTAGCTAGGGCGGGAGGCTTACGAAATAACGATGTCACGAATTTCTGGGCGTGGGTGCAGTTCGACTATTGATAGTGACATCAGACTTCGTTAACTAAGAGTTAGTCCACCGTCTATTCCGCGCGGTGGCGGATTTTCCCCGCCGCGCGTCCTCCTACTGCACTCCCATCGGTTGGTCCGAACTGAGTCCTTGCCGTCATTACTGATCCTCCTCTTCGCGAACCGCGCACCTGCGTCCATTAAAAATGCGGCAGCGCACAAAAACGAGCAATTATTTTTTATGCGCTCCAAAAGAGGGCGGTTTAATAGCTCGTTAACAGTCGGTTATCGACTGAGAAATACCATATTTATTTATTATATTCATATAGTTAAACCGGTCTACGTAGATCTGGCACAGTCATTGCACCATCCGATTTAGCTACAGACGTAGCTCGCAACGCCCCGGTAAGACCCGAGTAAGGAGAGTCGTTGTTCTAGGGGGCACGGAAGTTTGCGTCCTCTAGAACGACATGGATTTAAGGCTCGGCGATGCCAAGTCGCCTCGAACAGCACGTTAGGAGAATACGAATGACCATTGGATCCACAATTCGACGTTACGCAAATCGCGCGATGTTGGCGGTGCTGCTATGCGCAGGTTTGCCGACGGATGGATTTAGTGAAGCGCTCGACGTTGAAAAGGACGAGCTCAAGTTCGGTTTCATTAAATTAACTGATATGGCACCGCTCGCAGTGGCCTACGAGAAAGGCTACTTCGAAGAGGACGGTTTGTTCGTCACCCTAGAACCGCAGGCGAATTGGAAAGTACTGCTCGACAGAGTCATCACGGGTGAATTGGACGGCGCGCACATGCTCGCGGGGCAGCCGTTAGCAGCAACAATTGGATTCGGTACAAAGGCACACATCGTCACCCCGTTCTCGATGGATCTGAACGGTAACGGCATTACAGTTTCGAACGACGTCTGGGCGTTAATGAAACCGAATATTCCCAAAGACGCAGATGGCTTGCCGGTACACCCGATCAAAGCCGACGTCCTAAAGCCTGTGATCGAGAAGTTTCGGGCTGAAGGCAAGTCGTTCAAAATGGGCATGGTTTTTCCGGTCTCGACCCACAACTACGAGCTGCGCTATTGGCTGGCTGCGGGTGGCATTCATCCCGGCTTCTATTCCAAGAGCGACATATCCGGGCAGATCCAAGCGGATGCCTTACTGTCGGTCACGCCGCCCCCACAAATGCCGTCCACAATGGAAGCCGGCACGATCCACGGCTACTGCGTTGGTGAACCTTGGAATCAGCAAGCTGTGTTTAAGGGCATCGGCGTGCCAGTCATCACCGACTACGAAATTTGGAAAAATAATCCCGAAAAAGTGTTCGGTCTTACCGCTGAGTTCACCGAGAAAAATCCAAACACGACACTCGCTTTAACGAAAGCCCTAATCCGTGCCGCGCAATGGCTGGACGAGAACAACAACGCGAACCGGGTCGAGGCGGTCAAGATCTTGGCTAAAGCCCAATACGTTGGCGCAGACGAAGAAGTCATCGCCAATTCAATGACGGGCACATTTGAGTACGAAAAAGGCGATAAGCGTTCGATTCCTGATTTCAATGTGTTTTTCCGGTACTTCGCGACCTATCCCTATTACTCAGATGCCGTTTGGTATTTGAGCCAAATGCGCCGCTGGGGACAAATTACCGAAGCCAAAGACGACGCTTGGTACGCCGACGTCGCGAAGCAAGTCTATCGCCCTGACATCTACTTAGCCGCTGCCAAGTTACTCGTTACCGACGGGCATCTTATGCGCAAGGACGTCCCGTGGGACTCGGATGGCTATCGCCTGCCGCAATCCGAGTTCATCGATTCGATTACGTTTGATGGACGCAAACCGAACTCCTATTTACAGCAATTTCCTATCGGCCTTAAGGGCGATGATCAGGTCGTCGCGGGCGCCGATTAACGCAGCGCCAATAACTTCCAATAAAGATGAATCCGATAAATAGGCAAATCTGGGGAGATTGCGATGTCAACTGTAAATGAAGCGATAGGGGTTGGGGCTGCAGATACGAATGCGGCGCTCCGGCGCGAAAATTTTTTTACATGGATCAATCGCGCATCAACCTACCTCAACGTGCTGGGACTCGGATGGCTAGTTCCGTTATTCAAAATCGCGGGTGGGGAACCCGCGAAGGCCAATCTACGCGATCTGTGGCAACTATTTTTTGTTCCATTAATCGGGATCGCGTGTTTCTTGGTGCTGTGGGCGACTTTAGCACCGCAGGTGAAAACTTCTCTCGGAGCAATTCCCGGTCCCGCCCACGTTTGGGAGGAATCGATTGCGTTATGGTCCGATCACAAAAACGAAAGAATCAAAGCCGCGGAATTTTATGCCCGTCAAGACCTCCGCAATTTAAAACTCGTGGAAGCGGGGAAGGCGGACCGCGTAAAACAGCGGTCCTATACGGGTAAGCCAACCTACATCGATCAGATTATTACGAGCTTGTTTACCGTCGCTCTTGGTTTTTTGATCGCGACAATTATTGCTGTTCCGCTCGGCATCGCGGCAGGTTTATCGCGCACGGTAAACGGCGCGCTTAATCCGCTCATCCAACTGTTCAAACCCGTTTCACCATTGGCTTGGCTACCGATTGTAACGATGGTCGTGTCGGCGGCTTACGCCGACTCTTCGGATTTGTTCCCGAAGTCGTTGGTCGTCTCAGCGATAACGGTGACGTTGTGTTCGCTTTGGCCAACCTTAATCAACACCGCGCACGGCGTTGCATCCGTCGACCGAGATTTAATGAACGTTGGGAAAGTACTGCAACTATCAACCGCTAAAACCATTACGAAACTGGTGTTGCCGTCGTCTCTGCCGCTCATTTTTACGGGTTTGCGGTTATCGCTTGGGGTTGGATGGATGGTGCTTATTGCCGCGGAAATGCTCGCGCAAAATCCGGGCCTCGGTAAATTCGTTTGGGACGAGTTTCAAAACGGATCGTCTTCGTCGTTAGCGAAAATTATCGTCGCTGTGATCACGGTTGGACTGATCGGTTTCCTCCTCGATCGGATCATGTTCGCCCTTCAAACGGCATTCACTTTCACCGCGAATCGATAGAGATCACTCCAATGGCATTTCTAGAAATTAGAAACGTATCGAAAGGGTTTGGCGAGGGCGCAAACCGAAATCCGATACTAAAGGAGATCAACTTATCCGTGGCTGAAGGAGAGTTCATCGCAATTGTCGGCTTCTCTGGTTCCGGAAAAACCACTTTAATATCGCTGATCGCAGGACTGATCGAAGCCGATGCCGGTGAAATCCTCATCAACGAAAAAGCGATCCTCGGTCCTGGTCCCGAACGTGGTGTGGTCTTTCAATCTTATTCGTTACTTCCTTGGCTAAGCGTGCACGCCAATGTGGCGCTGGCAGTCGATCAAGTTTATCGGCATGAGTCGAGGAGCCAACGAGCAACTCGGATTAAGCATTACATTGAGATGGTCGGGCTTAGCGCTGCTGCAGATCGACTTCCAGCGGAATTGTCCGGCGGCATGCGGCAAAGAGTATCAGTTGCTCGCGCGTTAGCGATGAATCCTGAGATTCTCTTGTTAGATGAACCCTTATCTGCGCTCGACGCATTGACCCGCGCGAAATTACAAGACGAGATTGAAAGAATTTGGTCGCAAGATAAAAAGACAGTCATTCTGATCACGAATGACGTCGACGAAGCGTTGCTCCTTGCCGACCGAATCATCGCGCTGAAGCCGGGCCCGAATGCCACCTTAGGGAAAGAGTTCATCGTGGATTTGTCTCGTCCAAGAGATCGCTCTGCAGTAAACGATAACGTGGCGTTTAAGTCGTTGCGTGCCGAGATCACTCAATATTTGATGGACATCGGTATCGAGCGCGGCACCCAGAGCGAATCGGAACGTTATTTGCCGAATGTTTCGCCAATTACCGCAGATGCTGATGACGCCCCGCCGGCGGCCTACAGCGAGGCCGCGAAGTCGCCGATTGAGCGTGGCTACGTTGAGTACTTTCGAACCAAGAAAATATATCCAACGCCGACGGGTCCGTTAACCGTCGTCGATGATTTCGATTTGAAAGTTACCCGCGGCGAATTTATTTCTTTGATAGGCCATTCTGGCTGCGGCAAATCGACCATCTTGTCGATGACAGCCGGGCTAACCGAAATTTCCGACGGCGGCATCGTCCTTAGCGGGCGAGAGATCGATGGCGCCGGTCCTGATCGCGCGGTGGTATTCCAAGCGCCGTCCCTAATGCCTTGGCTAACGGCGCGGCAGAATGTGGCCATTGGTGTCGACAAAGTCTATCCCCACGCCGCGCGTTCCGAACGCAACGAGATCGCTGCTTATTACCTCGAACGGGTCGGACTCGGATCCCATATAGATAAGCTCGCGGGCGAACTTTCAAACGGTATGAAGCAGCGCGTTGGCATCGCGCGCGCGTTCGCTCTGTCGCCAAAATTGCTCTTGCTTGATGAGCCGTTCGGCATGCTCGACAGCTTAACCCGCTGGGAATTGCAAGAGCTATTGATGGACGTCTGGACCCGAACCCAAGTCACCGCGATCTGTGTCACGCACGACGTTGATGAAGCCATCTTGCTAGCCGACCGAGTGGTGATGATGACGAACGGTCCGTATGCACGGATCGGCAACGTAATGTTTGTCGACATTCCGCGGCCACGGACGCGCAAAGCCTTGCTCGAGCACCCGAACTACTACCAGTACCGTCAGGAAGTGTTGGACTTCCTCGCCGAGTACGAAGGCGGTGGTCGCCCTGATAAGCAGCAAGAAACTGAGATAGAGATTGTCGCGGACTCGGGTCAACAAGCCGCATGAAGGCCATTTATGCACATCATCGGAGAACTCGCGATGCGTGAAAAACTTGTCGTAATTGGGAACGGTATGGCGCCTGGTCGCGTGCTCGATAATTTGCTCGAAGCAGCGCCAAATCGTTACGAAATCACAATCTTCAATTCCGAGCCGCGAGTCAATTACGACCGCATTATGCTCTCTCCCGTGTTGTCCGGTGAGCGCGAGTTCGAAGACATTATCATCCACCCCGAAGATTGGTATGCCGATCACGGCATCACTTTACACAAGAACAAACCAATAATTGACATCAACCGAGAAGCACAACGAGTTAGCGCACTCGATGGCGCTACGGCAAACTACGACCGACTGTTAATCGCCACGGGTTCAAATCCGATCGTGATACCGCTCCCGGGTTGTGAACTACCTGGCGTGCTCTGCTATCGGGATCTCGATGATGTCAATGCGATGTTGGCTGCATCAGAAAGAGGGGGGTGCGCGGTCGTTATCGGCGGCGGCTTGCTGGGTCTCGAAGCAGCAGCGGGATTGCACGCACGCGGCATGCAGGTGTCCGTGATTCATCTCAGCGACACATTGATGGACCGGCAACTCGACAGCGCGGCAGGATATTTACTTCAACAAGCAATCGAGAAGCGCGGCATTGTCGTGCACACTCAGGCTAATACGCGGGCCATTGTCGGGACCAATAAAGTCGCGGCTGTTGAACTCGACGACGGCACCCGGATTGCCGCAGATATCGTCGTGATGGCAGTCGGAATTAGGCCGAATACCGAACTAGCTGAAGCGGCTGGTCTGGCGGTAAATCGTGGCATTGTCGTGGACGATTCGATGCGAACATCCGACGAACGAATATTTGCGGTTGGAGAATGTGTCGAACATCGGAATCAATGCTACGGCCTAGTCGCACCGCTTTACGAGATGGCCAAGGTTGTCGCCGAGCGACTACTCGATAGTGACAATGCAACCTACCTTGGTTCAACAACCTCTACGAAACTCAAAGTCACAGGGATCGACCTGTTCTCCGCTGGCGACTTCGCTGACGGCGAAGGTCGTGAAGAAATCGTCCTACGCGATGCGGCGAAAGGCGTCTATAAACGACTCGTGTTGCAAGACGAAAAAATTATCGGCGTCGTTCTGTACGGTGAGACGCGTGATGGGGCGTGGTTCTTTCAACAACTGCGCGATGCAAGCGACGTATCTGAGCTGCGCGAGACACTAATTTTTGGCCAAAGTTATGCCGGAGGCACGCAACTGGACCCTACGGCGGCCGTTGCAGCATTAGCGGATGATTCGGACATCTGTGGCTGCAACGGCGTTTGCAAAGGTACGATTCTCAAGGCGATAGAAAGCCAGGGACTCCTGTCAATCGATGACGTTCGCGGTGCGACGAAAGCGTCATCGTCGTGCGGATCTTGCACGCCATTGGTTGAGCAATTGCTTATGCTTTCGCTTGGTGAGACATATTCGCCTGGGACGGTACAAGCGATGTGTGCCTGCACTGACAAAGGTCACGACGAGGTGCGTCGACTGATCATCGCCAAACGGCTGAAGTCCATTCCTGAATTAATGCAACAACTCGAATGGAAGACTTCTTGCGGCTGTGCGAAGTGTCGACCCGCATTGAACTATTACTTGCTCGCGACCTGGCCAGGCGAGTATGAGGACGACGAGCAATCTCGATTTATTAACGAACGCGCGCACGCGAACATTCAAAAAGACGGGACTTTCTCCGTCGTTCCACGGATGTGGGGCGGCATCACAAGCGCTGATGAGTTGCGTGCGATCGCCGATGTGGCCGATAAATTTTCCATTCCAACTGTGAAAGTTACGGGTGGACAGCGCATCGATCTACTCGGCGTCAAGAAAGAAGATTTACCGGCAGTGTGGGCCGATTTGAACGATGCCGGCATGGTCTCCGGCCACGCTTACGGCAAAGCATTGCGGACCGTGAAGACTTGTGTCGGCACGGATTGGTGTCGTTTCGGTACTCAAGATTCAACCGGGCTGGGTATCCGACTAGAGAAACATTTATGGGGGGCTTGGACGCCACACAAGGTCAAGCTCGCCGTGTCTGGTTGCCCGCGCAATTGCGCGGAGTCGACCTGCAAAGACGTAGGGATTGTTTGCGTTGATTCAGGCTACGAGATCCATTACGGCGGTGCGGCTGGTATGGAGCTTCGCGAAACTGAGATCCTGTGTACCGTCAAGACTGAGCAAGAGGTAATCGAATATTCCACGGCCTTGATACAGATGTATCGCGAGCAAGCTCACTACCTCGATCGCATACATAAATGGGCAGCGAGAGTTGGCAAGAAAACGATTGAGGCGCAAATTGTCGAGGACCCACATCGTCGCAGCGAATTGTTCAAGCGCTTCGCCATTGCGCAGCGCACGGCGCAAAAAGATCCTTGGGCCGAGCGCGCGATCGGAAAACACAAACACGAATTCTTACCGCTGGCGAAATTCACTAAAGTCGCGGAGGAAATACAATGAACGAGGCTACGTTTGAATGGGTCGACATCGGCGCCTTACGTGAGATTCCACGACGCGGATCGCGACAGGTGAAGGTGAATAACTATGCAATCGCGATATTCCGTACCGCCGATGATCGAATTTACGCGATAGAAGATAGGTGTCCCCATTTAGGCGGTCCGTTAAGCCAAGGTATCGTGCACGGCACAGCAGTCACTTGTCCGTTGCATAGTTGGGTGATTAGCGTGGAGAGCGGCAAAGTCCTCGGCTCTGATACGGACTGCGTGCGGACCATTCCTGTGCGTAAGGACAATGGCCGGATCCTTTTGCGCTTTCCGTTCTACTCCGAACAAGCCGCGTGAAGACGAAGTGATGGAAGGCACGACAACGTCAACCACGTGTCCCTACTGTGGCGTCGGTTGCGGCTTATTGGTCACCCAAGACCGTTGCGGGCAAGTTACAACCACGGGCGATCCAGAGCACCCGTCGAACTTTGGCCGGATCTGCTCTAAAGGCGCGGCGCTCGGCGAAACCGTCGCCACCGACGGTCGTTTGGTTGCACCGATCATCGACGGGCAGGAATCGAATTGGGATGCCGCGCTTGGTCGAGTCGCGAGTGAATTTGCGTCTGCTATTGAGCAGCACGGCCCTGATTCTGTGGCATTTTATGTTTCCGGCCAGTTGTTGACGGAGGACTATTACGTCGCCAACAAACTGATGAAAGGCTACATAGGCACCGCGAATATCGATACGAATTCTCGCCTATGTATGGCTTCATCAGTGGCGGGTCATCGACGTGCTTTTGGTGCCGACACGGTGCCTGGGGCTTACGCTGACTTAGAGCTCGCCGATCTGATCATCATCACGGGTTCAAATCTCGCTTGGTGCCATCCCGTTCTGTATCAGCGGATCGCGGCGGCGAAAGAGGCGCGCCCTGAGCTATTCGTCGTCGTTATCGATCCGCGCCGCACGGCAACGTGTGAAATTGCGGATTTGCATCTCGCGATAAAGCCAGATTCCGACGTGGTCTTGTTCAATGGACTTTTAGATCACTTGAAAAAGACCGGCAGTCTGAACGACGAATATATTCGCGAGCATGTTGCTGGCGTGGATGCTGCGTTATCTAGTGCCGGTGTGCTCGATGAACTCGATGTCTCCGTTCGAACCGGATTAGAGCTTGATCTATTGCGGGAATTCTTCGCTCGATTCGCGTGCACCGAGCGCACCGTCACAATCTACAGCCAGGGCGTAAACCAATCGGAAAATGGCACTGATAAGATCAACGCAATAATTAATTGCCATCTCGTGACAGGGCGGATTGGCAAACCTGGTTGCGGACCTTTCTCCGTGACCGGGCAACCAAACGCGATGGGTGGACGTGAAGTCGGCGGTTTGGCAAATCAACTCGCGTGTCATATGGATCTCGATAATTTGACGCATAGAGATCTCGTTCAACGCTTTTGGAATGCGCCCAACATTGCGCAGCGTGCTGGTTTGAAGGCTGTCGATCTATTCGAGGCCTGCCGTGACGGCCGCATCAAAGCCCTATGGATTATGGCGACGAATCCTGTCGATAGTTTGCCGAACGGCAGGATGATCGAACAAGCACTGCAAGCCTGTCCGTTCGTCGTGGTCTCAGATGTCATCGCAGCAACCGACACGGGCCGCTTCGCTAACGTTCTGCTCCCGGCTCAAGCTTGGGGGGAGAAAGAAGGGACCGTAACAAATTCCGAGCGCCGGATTTCGCGCCAGCGAAGCTTCCTTTCCTCGCCGGGAGCCTCGCGTCCGGATTGGTGGATCATCAAGGAGGTCGCGATCCGTCTCGGGTTTGCTGACGCGTTTAACTATTGTTGTACGGCCGATATTTTTCGCGAATACGCTCAGCTATCGGCGTTCGAGAACAATGGCACGAGAGATTTCGACATTGGTGGGTTGGGCGTCCTGAGTAACGCCCAATATGAAGGGCTTACCCCAATACAGTGGCCGGTGTCGGTAGAATTTACTAAGCATGCGCTCGGCGAAAAGAGATTTTTCGCTGATGGCCAATTTTTCACAAGGTCGGGGCGCGCGAATTGCGTCGCAGTTGCAACTCCTGCGACCCGAGCAATTGATCTGAATTACCCGTTGGTCATGAATACGGGACGGGTGCGCGACCAATGGCACACGATGACCAGAACGGGAAGGGCGCCTCGATTAGGCAGCCACTACGCGGAACCGTTCGCCGAAATTCATCCGCGCGATGCAGCAGAGCTAGGGATTGAGCCAGCTAGCTTGATCACCATTGAAAACCCGAACGCGAGTGTCGTCGTACGTGCGTTAGTCACGGAGCGACAACAGCGCGGTTCGGTTTTTGTGCCGATGCATTGGTCGGATCAGTACGCTTCCTCTGGGCGGGTCAATCGACTGGTATCTGACGTTGTGGATCCGATTTCGGGTCAGCCCGCGTTGAAGTCCGCAGCTGTCGGCATGAGCGTATTCGCCGCAACTTGGTACGGATTTCTAGTCACCGAGAATTTGCCGTCGCTAGTGTCTGCGGATTATTGGGCGCTTTGTGTCACTAACGGCGGCTGGCGTGCGGAACTGGCCGGGCTGCAAGTGCCGCTAGATTGGGACGCAATGCTCAATTCGCTATTGGATCGCACTGGTGACATACCAACAGACCACGTGAAGTTCTACGACGAGGCACGTGGGGCTCGGCGTTACGTCATTATCGAAGCAGGCCGCATTATTGCCATGGCGTATTTCGCGACATCCCCTGTTTGTGTATCTCGGCAGTGGGCTGTTGATCAATTGTCGTCGCCGGCGGACTCGGCATTAAGAGTAATCTCCGGGCGGGCGCCGGCCGATGTCGTTGATGCAGGCGCGACGATCTGCTCGTGCTTTAGCGTGGGTCGGAACGAAATCATCGCCGCCATTATCGAAGGATCGTGCCAGTCGCTAGCTTCGATCGGGGAACGACTCGGCGCTGGAACGAACTGTGGCTCTTGCCGAGCGGAAATATCCGGTCTTCTTCGTGAAGCGGCCTACGAGAAAGCGTCGTGATTGAAGCGAATCAGCGAACTTACCCGTGGAAGTCATATTATCGACGGATATTCGTTTCTGCGAGGCGATCAATGATGGAAAAGCAATTGACCCGCAAAACGCAAGCTTCGGTCGCGAGAGCTTACTCGGTGTGACTAAAAATCAATTTCGATATATCTAATAACCTGATCCCCGAAACGAGATGTATCAGTTGCAGAATAATCGGGAGGGGCGATCACTGAGCGTAACCCTAGTCGCTTCATAGCGGCTGGTGACAGAAACCAAAAATCACGCACGTCTTTGTGGTCTTCACCGATGGTAGTAAGTCGCTCGTCGACGTCAATCTTTGCGAAGAATTGAGCTTGCCGGGCCCACGATGCGTGCAAATACGCTAGCGTATCGTCGAGCAGTCGCGTTTTTAAAACGGCACGATCCGATTGCGGGGTTCCAGGCAGGACGTCACGTTCAATAACCGTGCTGATCTCTTTGCGGCTTTTTTCTTCTGATTGAATGGCAGAACCATGCCAAGCGACAATTGCACCTGGTTCGATGGCCTTGATGGATCCCGCTGGAAAGACGTAGTTTGCGCAGGCAGACAGGCAGTGATCGATCACGCGAACGTTAATGTTATTCGCATAAACCCAGTCGCCTAGGTCCATGGATGCGTTAACCTCCCCGCCATTGGAGGTTATTTCTAACCACTGGATTGGGTCGCGTGCCGAGGAGTACGTGATCCTTAAGTCCTTGGTCCCGGCTTTCGTGATGGGACCGCGGTAGTGGATTGCACTCTCACCAAGCCATATGGCCGGATCGCGGCTGCCTTCGTTCGCGATGGCGGCAGTGCTGATAAGCACTAACGACGAGAGAAAAACCCTTAATGTTTTGCTGTTGATGGCCGAATCGTGCCTCTTTTAAAGTTCCGAGAACGCCGGTAGCCGCTTTGAAATTCACTATGGACGGTGAATACGCCGCGACGCGAACACAAAAATAGGCGTAGACCAGACGTCCTAAAGCTAAACAGCGCCTGCCTCAGACCCTCTAGAAGAGCTGGCTGCCGATTCTCCGCAGGCAAATTTGCCCACCCAGCTCAAAGACACGGTATTATGCGCGCTACTGATAATTATACTGAGATGCTCTCAATATCAGCACCCGCCTTCAAGGCGAATTTAACCGCGAAATTGATCGTATGTTCACGAATCCACGCAAGTTGACGACTTCGGTCCAGGCCTTGGATCGCATCGATCACCTATCGCATAAGATTTGAGAGCGTCGCACAATGCAATGTACTAGAAATGATCGCCATAGGAGGCAAGTCGTATGAAGGCCGTGGTAGTAAATGAAATCGATAGTTTCGGTGTAACTGATGTTGAATTGGACGCGCCGAAAGCCGGCGAAGTCCTCGTGAAAATGAAGGCGACGGGAGTTTGTCATTCTGATCTCTCTATCGCTAACGGGACCATCCCAGCGCCGTTACCGACAGTTCTCGGGCATGAGGGAGCAGGTATTGTTGAGCAGGTAGGCGAAGGCGTAACGAACGTTGTACCAGGTGACCATGTCGCTATCTCGTTTATCCCGAGCTGCGGATCGTGCTTTCATTGTTTGCGGCAAGAATCGTTCTTATGCAATGTCGCAAAACAGGACGGTAATCTTTTCGACGGCACGACCCGAGTGCATCAAAACGGTACAGATATCTTCGTGATGTCGTTTGTTGGCCTAATGGCGGAATACGCTGTTGTGCCGTCCGCATGTGTCATCTCGATCGACAAAGAGTTCGATTTTAAAGCGGCCGCATTAGTCGGTTGCGGCGTGAGTACGGGCGTTGGCGCGGTGATCAAAACGGCTGAAGTCCCGGTCGGAGCAACGGTTGCCGTATTTGGATGCGGCGGTGTCGGCCTGAACGTAGTACAAGGCGCACGTCTTGCCGGTGCAGGCAAAATCATCGCGGTCGACTTATCTACTGAGAAGATGGAAATGGCGCGTGAATTCGGCGCGACTGACACCATCGACCCTTCCGGTGATGCGGTAAAACAAATTTTCGAAATGACTGGCGGCATGGGCGTGGACTACGCGTTTGAAGTCGTTGGCAGTGGAAAGCTTGTCGAGCAATGCATCAAAGCAACCCGTAAAGGCGGCAACATCGTCGTTGTCGGTGTTGGGCGTCTAGATGATAAATTTTCGATTCGCCAACCCATCATGGTGTTTACTGCTAAAACACTGATGGGGTCGATGTACGGCGGGGTGAATTTCAAGACAGATTTCCCAATGTATCTCGATCTGTACCGCCAAGGACGCCTCGATCTCGATTCTCTTGTGAGCAAGACGTACACCTTAGACGAGGCGATGGCCGCGTTTGAGGATTTGGAGAAGGGTCAGAATGCTCGGGGTGTGATCGTCCATTCATAAGAGGGACTGTGCAGTAACTTGTGGCAGTTGAAACGCAGAAATTAATGGATCAGCTAGATGACCGCGTTCGTGGCGATGTAGCACGAACGCCTCGCGTAGCTGTGGTGATCCCTTGTTACCGCGAGCGAGCACATATTCTAGACGTGCTCGCTCGCGTCCCGCCTGAGGTTGCACACATTATTTGCGTTGACGATGGTTGCCCGGATCAAACGGGCGCGCTTGTCGAGGAAAGAAATAACGATCCACGGGTTGCGATTATTGTGAGCGAGCGCAACGAAGGCGTGGGCGGTGCAATGAAGCGGGGCTACCGTGCTGCCCTTGAGGCAGGCGTCGAAGTTGTCGTTAAGCTCGACGGCGATGGCCAGATGGATCCCGCATTAATTCCCGCGCTAATCGCACCAATCGTTGATGGTCACGCAGACTACACGAAGGGCAATAGATTCTTCAGTGTTGAGAATACGACGACCATGCCGCGACATCGGATTGTAGGTAACATTGTCCTGTCGTTCGTGAGTAAGTTCTCATCAGGCTATTGGCATGTGTTCGATCCGAATAACGGCTACACGGCGATTCATAGCGCTGCACTGCGC
This sequence comes from Gammaproteobacteria bacterium, assembly GCA_047611805.1. GTDB lineage: Bacteria > Pseudomonadota > Gammaproteobacteria > UBA11873. Next base: position 8,095 of record JBLFWX010000076.1, on the reverse strand, counting down.
CTTGTTCCGCTATCCAAAATAAGCGACGGATACTTCTTCGAATCCGATATGTTGTTTCGTTTGAATACATTGCGCGGTGTCGTCGTCGATGTGCCAATGTTGGCGATTTACGGCGATGAAAAGAGTTACATAAATCTGCGCCAGGTACTGCCGTTGTTTGCCGCGAAACACGCAGGCAATTTCCTCAAACGAATTTTCTATAGCTATTTTTTGCGTAGTTTCAGTGTCGCCTCGATTCAATGGATATTAGGTCCGCTGCTGTTCCTGTTTGGGACGAGCTTTGGTATCTACCACTGGATTGCGGCAAGTACCGCAGGTTCGGCGGCGACGGCGGGTACGGTGATGTTGGCGGCACTACCGATAATAATTGGTCTCCAATTCGTAATGGCAGCGATCGATTACGACGTTCGAAGTGTCCCGACTATCGCGCTGCATCGGTTACTGTCGAAGGGATTCTCTTCGTACGAAATTCAATCTTGACGCGAAGAGAGGCCATCGTAGCGGCCGAGTTGTTAGTGGCGTTGTGCCCCGAATCCGTGAAACGTAGCCAGTATTTTGTGCGCCATGGAGGCCTGTTTAGTATACGAGAGCAACGCGGTTCCTATCTCCGAAAACCAAGACTAACTGTTGCTTGTTCATCCCACGGTTGGGCTAATACGACGTGCGCCCGGGATGTCTAGATCGTTTCACTCACAAAGACAAATAGGGATGGCGAAATCGATGACATGCTCAATCGTAATCGCGTCGCCGCGCTGAGATTTCGTTGTCGGTACATCCTCAATGAAAACGGGCGAACTCTTAATTTTCAATCGTCTGCGCGACGGCTGGTGTCGAATTGAATTACACCTCGCATCACATGCTTGTTCGGCCGACATTGTTTGATGACGATCGTCGACGGTGGGGAATCGCGCGTGCTTCAATCTCGCCCCACGGAATTAGTGTAATGAGGCGTATCGCGTGATCACGATCGGCCGACTAACAGAATTCCCGGACGAACGTTGGAACGATTTCGTCCTCAGCACCCGGCAAGCGACCTGTTTTCACCTTTCCGAATGGGCTGCGCTATCGAAGATTCTCTGCGGATGGGAGCCACACTACTTGTTCGCGGAAGAGCACGGCACGATTCAGGCGGTGCTACCGTTAGTCCACGTGAAGTCCCGTATTGCACGCGGCGCGTTGGTCTCAACGCCTTTTTGCGTCTACGGTGGTGTGGTTGCTGTGAACGAGAGTTGCCGTGAAATTCTTGAGAATGCTGCGGCCGAACTTGCTCGCGATATCGATGTGACACATCTCGAAGTTCGTCAAGTAACGCAAACAAATCCGCGCTGGCACTCATCTGATTTGTACTGTTCATTTAAGAAGCCGCTGCTTGATGATATTGACGCAAATCTTGCGGCGATTCCGCGTAAGCAACGTGCCATGGTACGTAAGGGAATGCGAGCCGACCTGACGGCCACGCATGGCCACGACGTCGATAGGTTCTATGAGCTCTTCGCGGTAGGGATGCGTAATCTGGGTACGCCGGTATACCCGCGCGAGCTCATTTCGACGCTAGTCAGACTCTTTGGCGATAAACTCGAAATTTCGATCGTCGAACGTCAAGGTCGTCCTATTGCAAGTGTGTTGTCCCTGTATTTCCGCGATGAAGTATTACCGTACTATGCCGGCGGCTTGCCGGACGCACGAAACTATGCCGCTTTTGATTTCATGTATTGGGATCTCATGCGCCGCGCGGTGGCCAATGGCGTCCGCGAATTTGATTTCGGTCGCAGCATGCGCGGCAGTGGCGCCTTTGCTTTTAAGAAGAATTGGGGCTTTGAACCTCGGCAGCTACGTTATCAATATGACGTGATTCATGGTCGAGGGCTACCAACGATGGATCCTGATAAGGCACACTTTAAGATGCTGGCTGCGATCTGGCGAAAGCTTCCTGCTCCGGTTGCCAACGTGCTTGGTCCCTTTGTTTCGCGCCGACTCTATTGAGATACGCGCGAGCCGCCGCGCGTTGTGAAAGACTTACAAGCTCGGCCGTTATGATCTGCGATCTAGCTATTGGCGCGTTTGCGATCAATTAGAAATACCAAGACCCAGGCGACCGCAATCGCATAGTAGTAGATTAAATAGACGTTGTAGCGGGGAATACTCACTGAAACTCCGGCGTACAATCCGGCCATGGCGAGTGCCGGTAAGGTCAAGATTGGAAACATCCAGTCACGGTTTCGCATCGAAGCAATCACTAAGATCACGAAGCACGGGAGGCCCGGCACTGCTAAGTATTTGCCGGCAAGAATCCCGCGCCACGCCAAGGGGATGCTCGTAGCTAAGTGCCGCACAGGATGGTCTAAGATTTCACTTCTGATTAAATGGCCGGTGAGGCGGTCGCGATCGCCACCGACGTCAGCCATGCCTTGATCGTATAGCGTAACGCTCTCGGTGAAGTAATATGAACCAGGGTCCGTGCCGAGTTTTGAATAATCAGCATCAGGAAAAAGCGTCGCAGTTAGCGTCTCACCATGGCCCGGCAGCCAATATAGGAATGCCACGGTCCATTCACCAGGCGACATGCGGTTGTATGCGACCCGTTGACTGATAATGATATCGCTATATCCACCCGTGACCGCATATTGCCCAAAGTGATGATGGTTGCGAGCGACCCAAGGACCTAAGATGGCGCAGAAAGCGACAATGAAGAGTACTAGGCTCGTGCTGGCGGGCTTCGAGTGTCGAATAACGGCGATAACGATACCAAGCAGGGTGAGAAGGTACGCAAGATAGACGTACTCGGGCCGAGTTAAAGTCATGAGGCCGATAATCGCTCCGATGACTGGCCAGCATTTGCGACGTGCGTGTTTCAGAGCCAGAACCAGTCCGAGCATGAGGCAGGCAAAGAAGAACAGTATGAGTATTTCGGTTAGCAGATGATTTGCGAAAAACAACGGTTTCGTCGAGGCCAGCACAAGAGCGCAAGTTATCCATGCGACGAGCGCCCGTTTGTAGAGAAGCATGGCCGTTAGCCACAGGCACACCAGCGCGCCAATCACGAGAACGTCTTGCACGACGATAATCGAGCGGAAATTACCTGGGCAAGTTTTCCCCGACGAACCTCTGTTGATGATCAGACATTTCAACTTCGCTTCAAGTTCGGGATCGAGCCATATGGTAAAGGCGAGCAACGCCGGATACAGCGGGCTATTTATATACTCCGGCGCAGGCACGTTATCGCGATATTTTCCGGACAATCCGAATACGCCGTGGTCGTGTATATTCAACGCGTAGTCGATATATTGAAACTCGTCGAACGTCGGGTCGGACATTCGAAAAAACAGATTCTGCAGGATTGGTACCGTCAAAGTCGCAACAATGATGCACACTAGTACTTCACGTTTTGGCAAGTGTTGCTGGTCAGGAGAGGGCATGGATCGGGATTTTACGCTAAATCGCCATGTCCGTTAGCCTACTTATAGGCTGGGTCGGTCGCTCGGTCTCGTCCCATAAATTCCACCAGATCCAGCCGGACAGAATTGCCGTCCTCGCCGCGCTTGGCAGCATTCGAATCGCTTGGGAATATTCGATAGCGACAATTCCGGGCGAGTCGGTCCCCCGATGACGTGGGGGCGAGGCACCTTTTGGGTAACGTCGATTGCTTTTAGCTTAGTGCTGCTTGGACTGGTTGTGGCCCAAGTGGATTGGCAATCTGCCGGCGTAATTGCCGAACGAATCGATTACCGTTGGGTTGGCGTTGGGCTCGCCATATTGATGGTCGAAGGTTTCCTCGCATCCTCGCGGTTTCAATTGCTAGTTCGTACTCCAGTGCGTTATAGCGATTGCTTGAGAGTAACTGCATGGTATGGACTGATGCTGATTGGACTGCCCGCGCGTTTAGGTGAAGTTGTCGGTGTCGCATTGATTGTACGCTACATGAATCAGCGGACTGGTACTGCTGTCGCGAGCCTCCTATTCCAGCGTTTGTTCGATGTCATCGTCTTGGCGCTTATCAGCGTGGTGGTTTGTCTCTCGATGTTTTCAGGCGCCCGGATGGCCCTAGTCTTCGCTTTGGCAATGCTGTTTATAGGCGTGCTAGTTGGACTAATGATATTTCTCGAAGAATTAATCGCCGCGGCGGTTCACCCGTTACTAGCTCGGCGTCACGAAAAATGGCCCCGTCGAATTTTGCGCATGGCGCTGCAAGCGCGAACTACACGGCGCCACCATATGGGTCGCGGACGCACGTTGAAGCTTGGCACCTACACAGTTTTGAAATGGATTGCTAACCTCACTGCGATTGGTTGCGTTGTAATCGGTATCGTACCGGTCCTGGCGCCACTTACTGCCGTAGGAATCGGTATCGTCTACAATCTGACCGCCGTGATCCCCTTATCAACCATTGGCGGATTCGGGATCAGCGAGGCGGCCTTACTGGGCACTTTTACGTGGCTCGGATATTCGCTGGCGGTAGGTGCCCCGATCGCGATCGCGATCCGTCTCGTACTAGTGAGCGCCCCAATCATATTCTGGCTCGCGGTGATCATCGCGTTGCCTCGCCCGCCGTCGACGGCAGCAACCGGAGAGTCTTCATGACGAATAAAAATATTGCGGCCGACAGAGATGTCGACGACCTTTACGCGAACCTGCACGGGCGCTACGGCGATAGCAACGCGCGCGCAAATGGCTATGTATACGACGGCTATTTCCGGGGCGAACAACGCATTCTTTTTTCTCTGCTTGAACCCGACGCGAGCGTTCTCGTCGATGTCGGCTGTGGATCCGGCCTCATGATGCAGCCATTGATCGGCAAGCGAGAACAAATTGTTGCGATAGATTTCAACGCAGATGCCTGTTTCGCGGCAAAAGCGCGCGGTTTAACCGTCGTTCGCGGCGATGCCTTCGCATTGCCGCTTCCTGACCGCAGCGTTGATGAAATCGTTGCGTGCCAATTCTTCAATACTCAATCTCTGGAGTCGGTACAACAATTCATTGCCGAAAGCGCCCGAGCACTGCGCGAAGGCGGACGCCTGGTGATGGTATGGCGCAACGGTTCAGCATGGGTTCATCGGATTGCAACAGCTTGCTTTAAACCATTTGAACGCTTGCGCGGGTTGCCTAGTTTTCCTTTTGTGAACCATTCAATAGCTTGTGTTCGTGATTATTCGGTAGCGATTGGCTTGACTGTGGAAAGGGAGGCAGTATCGTTTCCAACGATCGGATGGTGTAGCGACAACATCGTCTCGTATCGGGCAAAATGGATCGGTGCGTCGAACATTTGTATCTTGAGAAAGTCCACCTAACTTAAATTTCCCTTGATAGCGTACACACTCGATAATTAATGCTTTCGCAGAATTCGGTTCCGCGTAAGCGACGTTAGATCAACAATTAGAGGCATCCCCAGTGGAACCTAAAAGCCTTACCTTTACGCTTGATCTTGAGGACCACCGTCCGGTCGATTTATATCCAAAGCGATATCCTGATATCACGCGCGAGATCCTTGAATTTCTCGAGACCCGTGGAATTGAAGCGACCGTTTTTGTTCTTGGTCGTTTGGCGCACAGTGATCCGTCACTGATTCGAGATATTGCCGGGCGTGGTCATGAGATAGCATTTCACTCATTTGCGCACGTCCATCTGACAGAAGAAATACCGACCAGATTCAGGAACGAAACCAGGGACGATAAAAAATTTCTAGAAGATCTTACCGGTAAGGCAGTGATTGGCTACCGCGCGCCGGCTTTCTCGTTGACTCGCGATAGTTTGTGGGCAGTAGATATTATTAAAGATCTCGGGTTTATTTACTCATCAAGTGTGATGCCGGCGAGAAATCCGATTTTTGGATTTCCTCAAGCACCGAATAGACCGTTTCGGTGGCCGAACGGATTACTTGAAATTCCCACCCCGATCGCGCGTTTGGGTCCCGCAGTGATCCCTTTTTTGGGCGGGTTTTATTTGCGCTATTTGCCGAAAGTGCTGGTGCGGCAATTATTGGCCCGTGGTGATCCACGGCAGTGCTACTGGACCTATTGTCATCCGTACGACTTCGATCACGAAGAACAATTTTATAAAATGGACGGGACATCCTTGGGCACAAGCTTGTTGCTGTGGTTTAACCGAAAACGCACGTTCGAAAAATTGGGGGCTGTTTTCCCTGCATCCGATCCTTCCGTGAAATCGTCCTCATTTGCGACATTGATCGCACAAGGGGAGTTTCGCGGCGCGGCGGAATTCGTACCCGAATAATTATTGCCTAAGCCGCTGCGTTTAGATTGAGGTGTAGGCCTCCCGGTGATCTATTGAAAATGTGGCATGACCTCACGCGCGAATAGCGTAACGGAGTCCATTGCGTCGCGCCCCGTGATACCCGGCATATGCATCCAGCAAACCATCTCACTTGGGTTAATGGCCGATTCATAGCGCTTGATTGATTGAATCGCAAACTCCGGGTCGCCGATGATGTAGCGATCCTTAAAGGTCTCGAAATCGACTTGGTCGTGATCCGTAATGACGCTCCCATCATCAGCTCGCAGTACCCGGTCGCCCGCCGCAGACGCTTTGCCGTACAGTTCGCGATAAAGATGATTGACCGCCGGCGCCGCGATTGCTTCGGCTTGCTGCTGGGTAGGGGCGACAAATACTTGCCGAATAATCGGACGTTCCGGGATCGTCCAGTTCAGCTCGGCCGCTTTCGCCTCATACGGAGCATAGTGAGCCTTGAGTTCTTGTACCCCGTGACGCGGCGACATGATTTGCACTGCGCGACGTTTAGCCGCGCGTTCTAATGACTTTGTTGCTGAGACACCGTACCAAATGGGCGGGTAGGGCTTGTGCATCGGTTTTGGCGTCATCACCGTTCGTGGAACCTGAAAATATTTCCCATCGAACTCGAATTCATCTTCGGTCCAAGCCGTGATCATAAGATCCAGCGACTCTTCGAAGCGTCCAACGCGCTGTTCGCGAGGTATCCCGTGAGCCGCGAATTCTTCGGCGACGTAGCCTGGTGCCACGCCGAACACGAAGCGGCCTTGCGATAAGTTGTCTAATACTGCGATGTCTTCGGCAAGTTTTAGCGGGGCGTACATGGGCACCAACAGTACGGCCGTACCAATGCGCATCGTTTTAGTCACTGCTGCTGCGCCGGCGCAGGCGATTAACGGGCCCGGGCACAGCCCGTCGGTCTTTGCATGATGAGTGGCCATGAACATCGATTCATAGCCAAGCTCTTCAGCGCGTGGCAAGCAATCGAGCATATCCTGGTACGGAGTGTTCCACGGGATACCGCACCCCGGGGGTAATTGAAATGTAAACATAAGACCAAATTTCATAGCTGCCTTCCCTCAGTTCGCGCCGTTTAGAATGACGGGGCTAATTTTGCAGCCGAGGTCGCTGAGCGTGCGGTGGATAGCGGCGGCAACTTCCACGGAATTCGGTCCGTCGCCATGGATGCACAAACTTTCCGCATCTAATTCGATGAGCGTCCCGTCGTTGGCTTCAACTTTCCCAGTTTCCACGTATCGCCGAACCTGGGCGGCGGCGAAATCAACATCTGTCAAATGCTTCTCGCGCTGGATAATTAACGAACCGTCTGGTGCGTAATTTAGATCAGGATAAATTTCGCCGACGACGCGGATGCCGAGTTTCTTTGCGGCAGTGGGCATCGCGGCGGAGGTCGGCGCGGGCCAATACAGAATCGCGTCATCCGAGAGTTCTTTAATCGCTTGTGCGACCGCGCTGGCAAGTTGCTCGTCGGTTTTCAATACAGAATAAAATGCACCGTGGGGTTTTATGTGGTGAAGTTTCATTCCTTGCGTGGCAAGCGCTCCTTGAAGCGCGCCCACTTGATAGACGACATAAGCATAGGCGTCATCAGGGGTAATATTCATTGCGCGACGTCCAAAGCCAAGTAGATCGGGCAGCCCCGGATGCGCTCCGACAGCGATATTGTGCTGCTTCGCAAGTCGCACAGTTTCGATCATTGTTACCGGATCACTTGCGTGAAAACCACAGGCAACATTGGCGGTCGTGATGCGGGGCATCATGCCGACGTCGTCGCCCATATTCCAATTGCCAAAGCTTTCACCCATATCACAATTGATATCCATTTTCTCAA
>JBLFWX010000075.1:0-25372 GCA_047611805.1 Gammaproteobacteria bacterium | reverse complement strand
CAGTGTACTTAGGGGATTTTGTATTAATGGCATGTGCACTACTCCATAGGTAACGGCGCCCGACGTAGAGAATTTAAATTGGTCTGGACGAGTCGTTATTGAATTTATGTACTGTTTTGTACAATAATAAGATGTGCTAACAATTGCAAGGTATAGCGGACTCAAACCTCCACACGAGCATCTAAACAGAAGGGTTGCTTTGGAAGGCTACGAAAAATCTCTAACGGGTTCATTGGTGAGAAAGCGTTGTATGTTCGTTTATCGCCGCGTGGCAACAAGGCATGGTGCGACACAGGGCTTAGTTGCGATAAGTCATTGGGCAATAAAAGCATTAGAATTAACCTTGACAACCGATTTTGAGAGCAGCAATGAGTAACGACAAAACGGATGCTTATCACAAGATTTCGGTAACGCCACCCGACCGACCGAGCGCTTGCCCAGTCGATCACGATTTCACGCCTTTCGATGCCGATTATCTGCGCGATCCCTACGCGCAACTCGAGCATTTGAACGCGCAGCAACCCATCTTCTATTCGGACAAGCTGAAATCAATCGTTGTCACACGGTTGGAAGACGTTCTTGAAGTTTTCAAACGTCACGAAATTTTTTCTTCAGAAAATGTTCAGGATCCAGTCTTTCCCGTGTGCCCGCGGGCGGTCGAGATATTGAGCGCGGAGGATTTCGATCCCGTCGCGGTAATGTCTAACCGGCAACAACCCGATCACACACGCATTCGTAAATACACACGCGAAGGCTTCTCTGCGCGGCGCATGAAGATATTAGAACCCTATATCCGCGACTGCAGCGACACCCTTATCGATAGCATGCTTGCCAAAGGTGGGCCTGCTGACTTTGTTACGACGTTTGCACACCCCTTGCCAGGTCAAATCATTTTCAGGTTTATTGGGTTTCCAGAATCCGACTACGAACAACTCATTGCCTGGACGTCCAACCGTCTGGTTTTCACGTGGGGTAAACCGAGCGACGTTCAACAAGAAGAGATCGCCGCCAACATGTTGCACTACTGGCGCTACTGCAGAGCATTCGTCGCCAAGCGACGGCTTGAGCGCGGCGACGACTACACCTCCGAGCTACTCACGGCGCAAGAGGCGAATTCGGACGAATTAAGTTACCGCGAAGTGGAGTCTGTCGTATATGGCTTATCGTTTGCTGGCCACGAAATTGTCAGTAACTATCTAGCGAATTCACTGCTGTGCTTATTGTCGGATCGAAATAATTGGCGAGCAATAATCTCCAAACCGGATTTAATAGGCAACATGCTCGAAGAGGTATTACGCTTCGAGTCGCCGCAAACGAGCTGGCGCCGCATAGCGAAGGTGGACACCTCATTAGGCGGCATCGATATCCCGGCCGGCACAAGGATCTTCTTAAGTTTAGGTGCGGCTAATCATCAAGCCGATGAATTCGAAAATCCATCGACTTTCGATATTCAGCGAGAAAACGCCGCTAAACACATCTCGTTCGGACACGGCATTCATTTTTGTCTGGGCGCACGGTTAGCTCGTATCGAGGCGCAAATCGCAATCGAAGCGCTCAGCCAGAGAATCCCGAGTATCCAACTCGTTCCAGATCAAGAACTACAATGGTCGCCGAATATGACGTTTCGTGGGCCACAAAAGTTGCTCGTCGACTGGCAGCCTTGAGATATCGATGATCGGAGCTTAAAGCAATCTCCCTTGCCGGTTAATTTTCGCTTTATGCGTGGAAAATCGAGCTTATCGTTGTAGACGCGCGCCCGATGTTTAAGCCTTAGCAGTGCTCGAGCATCGCCGCTGTGCAACAGACATTCCGAGCTTTGTACCAATGCGGCAGCTCGCAGGGTACGGACGATCGCGTTTGTTAAATCCGCATACACGAGGACGCAGTCAACGCAAGAATTCCTTCGAAAAAGTAGACCCCCACCCGTTTGGCGCCAGTACAATTATTGCTTTGTTATCCTTGTGCGGTAACAAGCCAACAATCGTGCCAGACGCATAAACCCGATTTAATAGCGCTAACACCGGAATATGTCTGACACCTCATCGTGACTCTTCGGGTTATCTTCCTCTCGCTGCTTCGAACTACACGGCTTTCGGAATCAAGCGAACGGGCATGCTCTCGAGCCCGAACACAAAATTTGACGGTATGTAGCTAACCGGCCCGATCACTTCGATGCCATCATAACGATCAAGTACTTCCTGTAACGCGATTGCGAGTTCCAGCTTGGCGAGCGGCGCACCAAGGCAAAAATGAGCGCCGGCAGCGAAACCGATATGTTGATTCGGATGACGCCTGACGTCGAAAACATCTGGATTCTGAAACACGTCCTCGTCACGGTTTGCCGATGGAAACCAAACGACAACATCGTTGCCCTTCTTGATCTTTTTACCGCCGAGTTCCGTATCCGCCGTCGCCATCCTTCTGAAGGCGACGGCCGCGTTGGTCCAGCGCACGACTTCTTCGACCGCGAGGCGCATACCCTTGGGGTTGTCGCGCAGATACTGCATCTGCTCGGGATGCTCGAGTAGCGCCTGCACGCCACCCGAGAAAGCGTTTCGAGTGGTTTCAAAACCGGCAACCAACATCAACATCCCATTTCTGCCGATCTCCTGATCCGAAAGAGGCTTGCCGCCCACCTGCGCGTTCGCGAGCAGCGCGAGCGGATCGTCCATCGGGCAACCGCGGCGCTCGTTCGACCGGGCAAGGCAATAGTTGGTCATGTTGTCGAAACCTTGCAGCGACGTCTGTGCGTCGTGATTGAACATCTGGTGGGACATCTTTCCCCAGCCCAGGATTTGGTCCCAGTCCTCAAGCGGGATCTTGAGAATATCGGAAATCACGGCCATCGGTATTTGAGCGCCGATATCCGCAACGAGGTCGCACTCGCCGGACGTCGGAAGCGCATCGAAAACACCCCTCACAATGTCGGTGCAACGTTCCTCGTATGCGGCCATCGCTTTCGGCTTAAATGAATCTTCAAAGATGTCTCGGACTTCCGTGTGTCGCGGTGGATCGGTCGTCAGAATGCTCAAGCCCACACCGAAACCATCCCTGGATACCGCGTCGTGTGCTTCGGACATCGGCGGCATTTGTCCGGTGTCCCCGGTGTTAAAGAGTATCGCGTCGTCGAGAACTTGGCGGCATTCCTTATGTTTGAACACGGACCAAAAACCGACGCCATCATCGCGCACGGTCCAGTGGACGGGATCCTCGCGCCGCATCATTTTGAATATTTCGTAGACGGCGGCTTGGTCGCTAAAAGTATTCCCGTCGATCAACTTCTGATCGGTCTCGCGCCAATCGATCTGTGACATGGTAAGTCCCCCCCTTTTCGCCTAAGCGCGCCGCGAAGCGCATAAGCATTCCAACGCGGAATGCGCTCTTCCAGTCGCTGAAACTCTAAAGAAAATCCCGACACCTTTCACGATATTATCAATAGTTACCCTGTATCGTTGAAATTAGTTATCTGAGCGATGCCCACTATTGGGTTGTTCCCGGACCACTGGGTGACGGCACTGCCGCCTAAAGGCTTTGGACCTTGCGCATTAGATAGGCACCGAGGCCTTCACGATGTAGTCCGTCGAGCACCAATGGTCGCGGAAATCGCACAACGCGCTGGCGGCAAGAACCAAACTTTCAAGCGCGACTAAGTGCCGCGAATACGTCTTCCGAGGAATATGATTCAATCTCGACGGCTCGCAATGCCCGCAGGCGCTCCAAGGATTCCTCCGCCCACTGCGCGTCAAGTACTGGATCCGACATGTCGAGACTATTGAGCAGCTCCTCAACAAGTCCGACGCGTTCGTTCGGCGTGAGGGCCAGCGCTTGTCTAAATAATTTTTCTGCAGTTTCCGTCATTTGGCTTATTCTGAATCGCCCAAGTAAAAACTATAAACCAAGGGTCAAGTGAAACCTAACGTTCGCGTTAACCTGCCGTTGCAAGCGCCGCTGTGGACCGACAGCGCAGCCAGGGTGCTGTCAGCGGGGAGGTTGAACAGCTGGGTCAGGCAGCAAACTCGACTGCCGTAACATGAGATAAGTCTAGTAATTGTGCTACATCGTAAGCCAACTTTCTGGCGACCGTCCGATGGACTTCGACAACCGTAATGCCATCTCGGGACTAACGCCACTTTGGCCATTTACTATTCGAGCTAATGTGAATGCAGATACGCTAAGACTTTCCGAGAGATTTCGGATACTCAGCTCGTATGGCTCCAGATAGATCTCCCGAATGAATTCTCCAGGATGTGGTGGGTTGTGCAAATACATTCGCGATAATCCTCGTACTCCAATCATGGTTTTCTGGGAAAAACATAGATGACTAGCAGCCCTCACGCAGCCAAAGCGCATAGAAGATACCTCTGGGGTATGAATAAATTGCATCATTCAGCATCCGGAGAATTTTGATCATTTAGTTCATCGAACTTAGTCGCCATAGTGGGATTGTGCCGAGTCAGTTTCTTGATCGTTACATCCTGCGCCTTGTTATTTGCAAGGCGCAGGTTCCGATCCGTACCAAGCAAAGCGTCTTTCGTTTTCTGCAGATGGTCGATCGACTTATCAATCTCATCGATTGCCGTTTGAAATTTCTTCGAGGCAAGATCATAGTTCTTCGCGAACGCAGTCTTGAACATATCGAGGTCGTTTTCGAAGTTAGTTATGTCGACATTCTGTGCTTTAACAAGCGCTAGCTCCGTCTTATATTCAAGTGACTTCATCGCCGCGTTACGCAGCAGTGTAATGATTGGAAGAAAGAACTGCGGCCGAACGATGTACATCTTCGGGTATCGATGAAACACGTCGACGATGCCAGTGTTGTAGAGTTCACTGTCGGGTTCGAGCAGGGACACCAGCACGGCGTACTCGCACCCCTTCTCTATTCGATCCTTGTCAAGCTCCTTTAGAAAATCCTCGTTCCTTTTTTTAGTTGCGGTTGCATCAATTTCGTTCTTCATTTCGAACATAATCGAAACAATCTCAGTACCAGCCTCGTCCGAGTCGCGAAAAATGTAGTCGCCCTTGCTGCCGGTCCGTGCATCATTATCTTTTTCGAAATAGGCCCTCGGAAACGCCGTTGCTCGAATGCGGTTGAACTCTGTATCGCAGTGCTGCTCAAGGGTTTCGCCAACCATCTTGGTCGACAGTCGGGCCTTCATGTCCCGGAGGCGCTCAATCGCATCGTCGCGATCCTTGATCTGTGTCTCGTATTTGTCCTTGAGCGACTTCTCGGCGAGTTGTTTTTCAAGCTCTGCTTGCTTGAGACTGTTCTTCAATTCGTCGCGTTCTTTCTCGACCCCACTTACCGCGCCGGTGATCGCAACCTTTTGCTCGACCTGAGTGGCGTCGAGCTTAGTTGCTAATTTCTGGATTTCTTTATCTTTTGTTGCAGCGGTCTCTTGTAGCTCCTTGGAGAGCCTCACTTCGGCGAGTTCGGAAGCGGCTTGCTTATCTCGCTTAGACTGTTCAAGCGCGCTCACCAGGGCATCCCGCTGTTTTTCAACTTCGCCCAGCGCCTCGCTCACAGCTAGTTTCCGCGTGACTTCACCGGCGTCTAATTTGGCTTTTAGCGCTTGAATCTCGGTATCCTTAGCAGCGGCGGCTCTTTGCATTTCGCTACTGACTTCGCTCTTGGCGAGCTCTACCGCATTCAGTTTGTCGTTCTCGGCCAGCTCTAGCCGCTCGCGCAGCTGTTGTTCAAACGCTTCGTCGCGAACCTGCTTTAGAATGTCTGCATACCCGGCTTCGTCAATTGTGAACGCTTGGTCGCAGTGCGGGCAGATGATTTCATGCATGTCTTAATTGTCTCCTTTTTGCGATAGTTCGAATTTGCATACCTTGCGTCGCTCTGGCGGCCTTCAGCGATCTGTGGATAGTCGCTAAGGACACTGATCGAAATTAATTAGCCAACTTTGCGAGGTCGAATTTCATAGTTCCACTCGCCGTGGAAGTCATCTGGATGTAGAGACAGCGCGTCCATTTCCGCGTTTGTGGTCACGACGCCGAGTGGATATCTTCTCTTATCGAGCTTCGCCTTGACTCGCAGCCCCGTAGCCGTTCGCGTGTTGCCTATCAAGTCGACAATCGTCTCGAATGCGCGCAAGGGCTTGCCGCGCCAGTTGCCAGTGATGTGACAGAATAGTCGATGCTCGATCTTATTCCACTTACTCGTGCCGGGCGGAAAATGGCTGACACGGATCTGTAGATTTGTGTCGTCGGCAAATTTCTGCAATTCGTGCTTCCAAGCACGTGCCCGATATCCATTGCTGCCGCCTGCATCGGCGGTGATGTACAGCGCCTGTGCATCGGGATATCGCGACTGGCCCATCGCACTCCACCAGCGCCGAATAGACGCGACCGCGAAACCCGGTGTGTCGTGGTCGCGCCCGACATTCACCCACGCCTCGTTGAGCCCCATGTCATAGACCCCGTAGGGGATGGCCTTGCCCATGGCGTCCTGAGGAAAGTCATGCACCAACGCATTCTCGGGTGTGTTTTGTGGTTGCCACTCGCGACCGTTGTTCTTGAAATCGCCTATCAATTCCTTCTTCTTCGTGTCCACCGATATGACGGGCTGAGCGCGCTGCAAAAAATCGTCTGCCGTCGCATTGATGTGCTCGAACTGCGCATTGCGATCGGGATGCGTTATCCCTTCGCGAGTCTTGCGCACCGATTGCAGGCGATATCCCATCTCATTGAGCAGGCGCCCCACGGTGGTCGAACTCACTTGCCATCGCTCTTTATTAAGCGCTGCCGCGAGCTTCGCCCGACTCTTGCACGTCCAGCGCAACGGCGATGTCGGATCGCCACGCGTGAGCGGGTCAACCAGTTTCTCCAACGCCGCCATAAGACCCGGTTGCGATCGATCGAGACGAGGACGTCCCCCACCTTCGGCACGCAGCCTGTCGCCTACCGCGTCGCCCCTGTGGATCTGTTGTCGACCCGCTCGAATGGTGTCCCGCGACAAACCCGTTGCATCGGAAACCAGCGCATCCCCACCGTAGCCGATTGCATCCGACTCTGCCGCCGCCCATAAGCGACGTCCGCGCTCATCAAGCGCATCGACCACCGCGGAAAACTTCACCGCTATCATCGTTTCTAGTTCCGCGTCCCGCCTCATACAGCCATTAGATCATATACAGCCCTACTTGCATAATTTATTTTGACCGGGGCCCTTAGTAGCTCCTCAATCTTCGCGACTCCGAATGATCAAGATCCATTGTCAAATTGCACAAGGCTACGTTCAATTAACGTTTCTCAATTGCGTACTTCATCAAAGCTGGCGATAAGATCTTACGCGATCGCGATTCCGACTGGATCCGCAGCGAGATCATGCCTTAGACGCTGTGCTTTCTGCGGCTGCGCAGTTGCTCGCACTCGACATCGTTCAGACAAGTGGCTTCGCGCAAGTTGCGTTGAATAGTTGTCCACTTCCGCACGGATCGGACCGCCGGCCATCGCGAACTCTCCATTCGGATCGCGGATTAAAATCACTCCCAAGACCGTAAATAGCTGCGAACAATCTGCGAAGCTGATTGGGACCGATATTGGTATGCCCCCCGCCGGCAAAACTTGCGCATGGTTGTCAACCCGGCGCACAGTCGAATTGATTGCGGTCGCGCGGCCTGAATTTTAGTAAGTCGTCATATTCCGCGCGTCCGTTGGGATCATTAAGCGCGTCGCATGCTGGTGCTAGCGCCATAAAATTACTTTCCGTGTCGGGGATAGACTAACATCACGGCGGAAATTCCGGACGAACCGGTAATTGAATTATCTAATGTCGTTTACCAAGTGTATTTGAAGATATCCCCTACTTCGTTAAGAAACGCGGAAGTTGATGTTCCTATCCTAGGTCTAAATGGACCACCAAAACTGCCGAGGATCAAGTCTCAGTCAGTTTGCTTTCTTTATTGCCTGCGCGTGGTTAATTCAAAATATGTCCGCAGCGGGAGTTAGAAAACGTCCGCCACACGGTCTGCCAGGAATAGTCGTCAATGCCCGCGAGTCGATCACAGCGAGCGGCGCTTCCTACTGCCGGCGACGCTCCGACCCATGAATTTTGAACGCATTTTTGGCTAAGAACCCGGGCGTTCCAACGGAAGACGTGGTCGACGCATCCTCAACGGATGGTTCCCATCAATCGCGGGCGTTTGGATTCGATTGCGACGCGTAGGCGACGGACATAATTTTTTCGATTCCAAGAGTACGAAGGTTGGCTTTCCATCAGTGGTATCGAAATGACGGGTTGCTAGCGCAACGGAGATTGTGCGGAACATTTTGAACGGTCGCGGGCTCAGGGTTCAGCCGAAATCCGCCACACTCGATTGCCGACATCGTCACTCACTAGCAGTGAGCCGTCGTGCCAGACGACGACGCAAACCGGTCGGCCGCGGGCGTTGTCGTCAGTATCGATGAAGCCGGTGAGAACGTCCTGCAGTTCACCGCGTGGATGACCGCCGGCGAACGGAACGAATACGACCTTGTAACCGCTCCTCGGCCGGCGGTTCCAAGAGCCGTGTTGCGCGATAAACGCACCGTTATTATAGTGCTCCGGAAGCCCGTTTCCGTCGTAGAAGGTGAATCCCAGCGAGGCCGTGTGCGGGCCAAGAGCATAATCTGGTTTAATTGCAGCCGCGACTCGCTCAGGCTCCTGCGGCTGCACCCGGGTATCGATGTGTTGTCCATAATAGCTATACGGCCAGCCGTAGAACCCGCCACGCTGAACGGATGTCAGATAGTCAGGGACCAAGTCACTTCCGAGTTCGTCGCGCTCGTTAACTGTCGTCCATAGTTCTCCGCTCACAGGATGCCAGTCCAGGCCGACGGGATTTCTGAGCCCGCTCGCGAAGACGCGCGATGCGCCGCCGTCGCGATCAATTTCTAAGATAGCGGCGCGCCCGCGTTCTGCTGTCAGACCATTTTCCGCGACGTTGCTATTCGATCCCACGCTGACGTACAAGAATTTTCCGTCCTTGCTAGCCAGCAGATTTTTTGTCCAGTGGTGATTGATTGGCTCGGCCGGCAACTCGACGAGTGTCTCAGGAGACCCATCGATACGGGTTTGCCCGCGTGAGTATGGAACGTGAACAACCGCGTTAGTATTCGCAACATAGAACGTGCTGTCGATGAGGGCCATACCTATCGGAGACCGTAATCCCTGCAGAAAGGTATCACGCAGATCTGCGATGCCGTCTCCGTGGGTATCGCGCAACAACGTAATTCGATCCGGGCTCTTCACGCCAGCGCCCGCTCGCGCCATGACTTTTTTTGTTATCCACGATTTTAGCCCTGTTACAGGCTTAGCTGGCGCATTACTTTCAGCGACGAGAACGTCGCCATTCGGAAGGACGTACAACCAGCGTGGGTGCTCAAGGCCCGCGGCAAACAGCGATACCTTAAACCCTGTTGCTGCTCGTGGGCTTTCGCCTGGACCCCAGGCAGTGGCCCGGGCAATGTTCACTGTCGGGATGAGCGTCCTGTTCGGTGCGGGCAAGGTCGGATTTGGGCCGGTCCCAGAACTGACAGGCAGCGTGGCGTACTCGGCGCAGCCAGTGAACATCGTGCTCATGAGTACCGTCAATGCGCCCAACGTCGTAGATCGTGTCATTGCCAGATCCGCATAGTTGAAAATATCGAGGATAGGCGCAGGCGCTCGAGGATACGTCTAGGGCGCTGACCGGCTTCGTGATTTAGTTGGTTCGCCATTATGGCCGAAGCGCACGATAGGCGCCGGCAAGCCCAGTTGGTGATAGTCCAAGAGTGAATCGAGCAAGGCCGTCGTGTACTGCGCGGTCCTGAACTCCGGACAGAATCGTTGGCATAAACCAGTCACGTTGGAAAGGCCTGGTTGCGGCAGCCGCAGAATACGGACTCGTCACGTTCGCTGTGGTGCGATTCTCGGGTGGTAGACCGGGTGTAGGGATCGGCTGCGCTTGAGACATGAGAGCTTTCCTATGAGGTTGGATCGGATAGTCGTCGGCTTGCAACTTTAAGGGATCCTGCGTGACGACGATTTTCGAGGTATACCGTAACTGCTTGTGGATGGTGCGCAGTCGTCTCGGGTGCAGGTATGCGGATCGACTTCGCGGATAAATCATGGTTTTCGGCGGAGAGGATCTGCACAGTTGTTGCGCGATGGCGTCGTAGTACGAACCCCGGGCTGAATCACGTTTCGCCGGTTCGCTGCGTCGTTGAATGTGCGATCACTAAGTCGGTCCATGCGAAAAGTACACACGCAGGACGTCTGCCGATACCCCGGTGGCAACAAGCACGGCAACCGGAGGGGGTATTAGCCACGGGCGATCGGCTTATCGCTAAACAGGTTCTCTTTAAGTTCTTTATCGAAAGCAGCATCGTTTCGGCGCAACCATTCAACAATCATTGCCGCATGCTCTTTTTCCTCGTCGCGATTATGTTCGAGTATCGTGCGAAGTCGATCGTCTTTGCAGGTGTGAACTCTTTGGTTGTACCAGTCCACCGCTTCCAACTCTTCTTTTAGCGATTCTAGCGCGCGATGCATATCGCGGACCTGGTCCGACAGTTCATTCTCTGGTTCTCGATAAGGGATCGTGCTTTCCTTCCTATTCCGATGGGGATTAATTGGTTAAGTAGTGAGAATTATGTTGCAAATTTAGGCAGTAATTTCCTTAGTGTCGGCACGTAGCAAATAACGAGGCGGGCGCAGTAGGGTCATGTGTACTTAGAACTACTGATTTCAGCATCCAGCGACTCATATGATTCGAATTGACAACGAAGGTCTTTGGTCGCGCAGATCGTGGCAGGATCATCTTGATTGGGCGATGTTATGAATCCTAGCTCTCGGGCTAATTTCAGCATGCGCGGGTTGTCTCTGAGGATGATGCCTTCAAGTTTCTGTATTCCGGCGATGGCGGCAGTGCTAATGATTCCGTGCAACAATCGACTTGCGATCCCAAGCTCTTGCCATTCGTCTGCGACAACGACTGCGAATTCCGCAACACCATCCGATCCGGTCGGTAGATATCGCGCGACACCGATTTGCTGTTCGTGCCCATTGTCCGTTGTTGTAGCGATAAGGGCGTAGTTGCTCGGGAAACTTGGATGCGTAAATTGCTCCAGCATCTTCGGCGATAGCTGCTTCATTGCGGAAAAGAAGCGTGAATGTTTCGATGCATTGGACAATCCGCGCACGAATGCTTGTTCGATATCGGCGTCTTCGGGGCACATCGCGCGGAACGTCACCGTCTTAACGTTGCGAAGCTTTACGCTAGAAACGTCAGCGCCTTGAAACTTGCCTCTATTAGGAATGAGCTTGACTAAGCGCTCCATCAAGAAGGCGTTAATCAATGGTTTATCGATGACGTCGGTTGCACCAAGCGCCAATGCCTGATGGTTCAGGTTTCGATCTACCGTGTTAGTGAGAACGATTATCGGCAGTGAGGCGTTTCGCGCACGCAACTTTCGCAACAGTGATAGGCCACTCATGCCAGGTAGTTCGAGCGCGGTTATTAAGCAGGCGCCGGCCGTATCGCGAAGGGTCTCCGCGTGTAGAAAATTTTCCGCATCCGGGAACGCTTTAACTCGGATATTGTAGGTATTGAGGAGCGTGGTTAGTCCTTCGACTATCGCATCATCACCATCAACTACATAGACTAAGTCTGCTTCCGGCACGCCGATTCGCCAATCTTATTTTTGCACATACGAAAGTATGCTTGAACGCCGCCAATTTTCTATCCGGTATATCCCGTAATCGAATGTGGCTAAATCTAGAAGGTTAGAACGAACCAGATACTTTTCTTATCTTCTTTACAGCCTGTGCGTTCATCGTTGATGTTGTCGAGAAGCGGATCGAGGCAGAAGCAGAGATCCTCAAGCGGGCACTCGCTCTCACTGAACTAGTTAGTTATTTGCCGGGGAGTTTAAGCATTCGTGGATATGATATTCGCTCTGACTCAGGCAATCATTATCTCGTTTTTTTTATGGCGGAAGTCGCAACGCAAACTGGCTCTAGAGATTTTTTCTCTTCGAAAGCAAGTCGTAAGGCATCCCGCATCTACTACAAGTAAGCACCGATGCCGAGATTGAGATAGCGTTAACGTTATCTCAATCGATCTGCCTTTCCTTCGTGGAGTTCATCACCGATACATGCGACTCCCTGCGTGCGAGCGATGATATTTTTAGGAACGACAGGTATCGCTCCAGCGCGGGCGAATGCCAGGACCAAGACGCTCACCAATGAAGAATTTTGTAGCAATGTCGTAACCGCAACGCCTGAGTTAACGCAGCTTAGCCGGGTGCTGGTTTGGCACAGGATCCAACGTTTCCAACTTCGGCATCCTACCCAACTGATTCCGGCCTCCATCCGCGGCAGGCCCTAGCCAGTGAGTTCGAATTACAAGCAGCAGCCGCTAACTAGAAGCGAAGCACTACAAGGAGTTTAGTTGCGACTTTATATATCCTCCGGGTGGTACGAAATTGAACGGCCCATCGATCGCGTCCAGCACTTTTTTATCACGTTGATAAATATCGCGACGAAAATGAACAGTTCCATCGCCCTCTGAGAACGCCGTCAAATATAAGAGCATCACTGTGATCGGAACCTTGAGTTTGACCTTGCGCGGTGACTGAGTATCGAGAAATTCTCGAACTTGCGCTTTGCGTGGGTCGCTATTTGCGTCCAATAGTATCTGCGCGAGCTCCAGCGATCGCTCTATACGAATGCAACCTGAACTAAAGGTTCTCTCCGCACGACCGAAAAGTTCTCGGCTAGGCGTATCGTGCAAATACACGAAATGCGGGTTGGGGAAGATGAATTTGACGCGGCCGAGCGCATTGTGGGGTCCGGGATCTTGGCGCAGTTGATAGGGGAAATGCCCGTTATTCGCGCGCTTCCAATCAATAGTTAACGGATCCAACTCGACTCCTGCAGGTGTTAACACCCGTAAATGTTTGCGTGTTAAATAGCCGAGATCTTTGCTGATCGCCGGCAGAGCATCTTGTTTCAATATGGTCGGTGGGATTGTCCATGTCGGATTGAACACCATATAGGTCATCGTCGATTTGAAGATCGGAGTTTGACGAAAGGCTCTCCCGACCACCGCGCGAGCGCGCCAGAGTACCTCTCCATGGTTTATATAGGCGGCTTGGAAGGCCGCAATGTTGACGGTTATATAATTGTCGTCAATATCTCGAAACAACCATCGAACTCGCTCCATGTTTACACGAAGTTGGGCGATGTGGTCCGCGATGCTCATGTTCATCGCCGATCGCGTACGATCGCCAACGAAGCCGTCTTCAAACAAACCGTAGCGCACTTGGAATTTTCGAACGAGATGCTCGAGATCTTGATCGAAATAATTATTTTCATGCACGTTCACTGGCTGGCCAAGCTTGGACGCCAGACGCGCATGTACCAATGCAACTCGCGGATCATCCATGCCCGCTTTTAAGGTTGGTCCTTCGGGAATGATTGGCCAATTCCCCAGTGTCGACAGTTTTCGGTAATGTTGTAGCGCAGCTTTGAGACTCTGGTACGGCGGAATTTTCGGACGCAACCATTCAAGCGCGCTAGGGATCTCGTCGCGCTCAATCGCACCGCGTAACCACGCAGCAGGATCGGACGTTATTAGTGCACGTGAGAAATTCCAGTTTGGGTCCAGATCGTGAGGGTTCGCTTTTCCAAAGCGTAGGTGGTAAGCCAGGCGGGCAAAAGAGTCGGTTAGGACAATGTCGAATTCTGCTTGCGCAACAGCCGATGAATTCGCCGTCGGCATCATCTCTCGCAGTTCGCTCAGATGGTAGTCGTCGACTAGCAAACCATCTTCGTCGGCGTCGCTAATTAATTGTAGAAAACGCAGTATCTGCTGCGGGTTCGACCACAGTGGCGCATATTGCGTACTGGCGTAAATTCTAAGTAGGATGTCTGATTGCCGTAGTATTCGGCCGACGATTGATTGGGCGACATAATTTTCGTCACGCAGTCGTTCGGCGATGGCTCCTTGAATTTCGAGAGACGTCGCGGCGTTTGACGGAAAAGAAATCGCGGTTATCAACAGTACGGCGATAATTTTAATTCGAGTGCGCAGATTGTGAAAATTCATAAGACCTGTATTGGATGGCACGAACGGTGTCTTCGGGATTATACTGCTGCCCTCGATTACGGATAGGACGCTACGCGCCATGGATGTTAAAAGAAAAAGCAACGTTTCCCTACAACGAGAGTCCCGTCGCACATTCTTCGGGCGGCTGGGTTGCGTCATCGCAGGCAGTACCATGTTCCCGGCATTGGACGCGCTTAGTAGCACGATGAATCGCCAACCGGATGCTCGAAACCTTGTTCTACATCATTTGCACACGGGAGAAACCGTACAGACGACCTATTGGAAGGGCGGTAGCTACGATGTAACGGCGTTAACCTCAATCGATCGCGTATTGCGTGATTTTCGTACCGGAGAGGTTCACCGGATCGAACCTGATCTGCTAGACATCTTACATTTCGTTCAGCGCGAACTCGGGGTCGAGGCACCGTACGAAGTAATTGGCGGATACCGCTCCCCAAAGACGAATACCATGTTGAGAAACCGGTCCGGCGGCGTAGCCAAAAACAGTTTGCATATGCAAGGTCAGGCAATCGACATTCGTATCTCTGGAGTAAGTTCGGCTATTTTGCGCGAAGCAGCGGCAGATCTGCGACTCGGCGGAGTCGGTTTTTACAAAGCGTCTAATTTTGTACATCTGGATACCGGCCGAGTGAGGGTTTGGTAGATATTCCATTTCCAACTTGGTCAGATTTGGACTTGCCGCGCCAGTCGGCCACCGGCCCGCAATACCCATTAGCAGCCGGCCCAGAACGTCCGCGCCCGTGATCACCTTCTTTGAGTTATTCCTGTAAAGGACCAGATCCCTACCGGTGACATTGTCGCCAGGGTAACTTGGCTGCACGCTCCATCGTGCGAGCACGGAATCGAATTTTTCGGCTGGGTCGGTCACCGCGATCGGACGATGGCAGTAAAGGTTCGGATCGACAACGTCCGCTGAAAGAAGCGCATCCCGCAGAAACCCATCTGAATCCATAACGAGACGCGGATTCATTGCGTCATCTACTAACACAACCCACTTCTCATGAGACGTATGGATCCGTCTCAGGAATGCATCGTGTGTGTTCGTTTCGAAAAACCGTCCAGATCGGCGCGCAGGACCAACAGTCTTACGGAACGGCTTGCAGGCAGCCCGACGGCAGCTGGAAAGTTATCAATTAACGTCACTAAGTTGGAGCTGTGTTAATGCCAACAGCGAAACGCATGACAGGCCCATCACGATTGGCCATTACGACCGCCGGTATCTTAATCGGCGTTCTACAATCGGCCGTGCTAGCGGAGCAATCCGAAGCAGCCATCGCAGTCGTATCGACGGCAATCAGGATCGATTGATCAGTCGCGCTGAGCATCACAGTTATCTGCGCGGGACATTCTTTTTATCCGATCTCGACAAAAGTGGAAGCATTTGCGCGAGCGAACTCGATCGAGTCGCGAATATGAGTTTCAAACAAGGGATACTCGAAATATTTGACGTAGGCCTCGACGGAGGACTTGATCTGCACGAATCTCAACGTGCGTTGGCGTTGGATTTCGAAGCTGCTGATTTAAACCAAGACGGCGCCCTCGATTTCAGCGAGTTCGCGAACTATTTCGAATAACACTGACGGAGAAAGGGGTATGAAGATCGACAACCACCTATGGCACAAACTCAAAATGATCGGCGTCGGTGTGCTTTGTTTCGTCGGTCTAATCTTGATCATCCAAAACGTCGAAACCGTAGAGACGCGATTGTTGTTTCACACATTTTCGCTGCCGCGCGCCTTTCTGTTATCTGGGACGTTTATTGTGGGTTTCGCGCTAGGTTCGTTATGGATCACAAACAAGACCTCGAAGCATGCAGCGCGCAAGCCTTGATACGAACATACAACTCCGCACGATGGCAATCAGCACCTTGATGCATTGTCATCAAGGCCGTTCAATGGCGTGTGGATTTTTCGTGTCGTCAGAGGGGATCGCTCATCACAATTGCCGCAACAAGACCTGCGAGCATCAAAACCCATATGATTAAATTAACGGCAACTGATTGCTTCGCCCTTGTTTTTTCGAGCCAAGTACGAGGTCTTACGCCTCTGATTAAGAAAACGATTTGAGCGGCGAGCGAAACGCAAACGATATTGGCTGCTAACAGAGTAGTAGCCCCGATAGCGAGCGACCAATTATGCGCTCCAGCCATTAGACCGATAGTCGTGGCGGGTGGTAGAAACGCCGCTGCGACAACAACGCCGACGAGCACAGTTGGAAGGCGCGTAGTAAGCGATAACACTGCGGCAGCGCCGGCAGCAAGTGCCAATACGACAGAGTCCAATCCGACATCGGTCCGAAGTAACAGCTCGTGGCTCATTAAGGTATCGGGCCATGCAACTCCTATCACGAAACCAGTTCCAACCGTAAGCGTCACACCGATTGCGTTAGCTGCAATTGCTCCGCGCAATAGCACGGCATCTCCCAGCGCCACACCGAGTGCTAAACTTAAGTTTGGTCCGAGTAGGGGAGCAATCATCATGGCGCCGATGATTACCGCGACGTTATCGTTCAGCAGCCCGAGTGCCGCGACAACCGTCGATAGTAGGACCAACACCAGGAATACGCTGTCGACTTTTGCGTCCTGTTCAATCTGTGCATAAAGCTCCTCGCGTGTTGTCGCATGGCTTCTTGACGGGGAATTCTCGTCGTTCTTCGGCCGGGGTAAGACGAGTTCTGGCACCGTCACGATCATGCGGGTACTACTGTCCTCGGTCGTTAGTCGTTGCAAGGTATCTAATAGCGGTTGTGGATCACGGCTCGTAACCAAAATTTTCAATGCAGCATGGCCGTCAGCCCCTTCACTTCGGGTTAGGACCTCGGCGCCTGCCTGCTCCGCTGCTGCCGTGAATGAATCTACCAAAGATGCCTGAGTCAATATCTCGATCAGATGCACAGCCGCGCACTCCTTAAATCAATGCGTAGCAATTACTAGCGGTTTGCCAGGTCAGTTGATTGATGTTGAATTAATATGCCGCGTCAGCGGTCTAGCGTCTACCACTGTACCGTAAGCGAGCAAGTCGTGAGTAGATCTTGTCTTTCTTAGGATTGTTCTGACTTTACGATCCGCACGTCCATCGCTTTCGTATGACTGTAATCAAGAATATTGTATTTGAGCGAACTAGCATGGAGCATACTTACATGCCGCGGAAAGAATGATTCATGTCGTTATTGATGGAATCTAACCACCTAACATTAGGCGCGTCTAACTAACGGAGAACAATTGTGATCGCAGAGGCACTGAGAAACCTCGAGCGGCTGCATCCTCGATCGTTGCGACTCCTAGCGAGTCACCTCGCACTCCTTGTCGAGAAACGTCTATGGCTTAAGGTGCTCGTTGGGATGTTTGCTGGACTTGGGACCGGACTCGCCTTGGGTCCCACCGCAGGGTTGATTGATCCGGAACTCGGATCGCTTATCGGCAGTTGGTTGGCGTTGCCTGGGCAGTTATTCCTGGCAGCGATTCAAATGATCGTGATCCCGCTCGTGTTTGCGTCGATAATTTTGGGTCTAGCCTCGAGCGAAAACGCCGAACAACTTAAGCGACTGGGAATCGCCGCGACGATTTACTTTGTTATAACGACGGCGATGGCGGCAGTTATTGGCTTAGGGATCGCTGTGGTTATGGAGCCTGGTGTCGCATTGAGTCACACAGCGCTGCCAAGCGTCCCATCTTCTGAACACGCGAAAGTGTTTGCCACACCAAGAATTGCCGAGCTGCCGCAGGTGTTGGTCGGCTTGTTACCGGGAAATCCACTTGGTTCGATGGTCGAAGGCCAGATGCTCCAGATCGTCATTTTTTCAATTATCGTCGGGATCGCGTTAGTCACGATGGCACCGGTGCAATCCAAACCCTTACTCGACCTGCTTACGTCGTTGCAGTTAGTGTGTATGACAGTTGTTCGCTGGGCGATGTGGCTCGCGCCGATTGCCGTATTCGGTTTAATGGCGCGGCTTATGACACAGCTGGGCCTCAATGCCCTCGTGTCCATGGCGCACTACGTATTAACGGTACTGGTCGGGCTCGCGTTGCTATTCGGTCTCTACTTGCTCATCGTCTGGCTCAGTACGCGTCGACGCCCGATGGAATTCATACGTGCGACGCGCGAACTACTGTTGCTGGCGTTTTCCACTTCGAGTTCGGCCGCCGTGATGCCACTGTCGATCAAGACGGCCGAAGAAAATCTATCGATTAAACAATCGGTCGCACAATTCATCGTTCCACTCGGCGCCACGATTAACATGAACGGGACAGCGTTATATCAAGGCGCGGCGACGGTATTTTTGGCGCAGGCGTACAATATCGATATTGGCATCAGCGGCATGCTGCTGGTGGTGGCTTTAGCGGTGGGTGCGTCCATCGGATCGCCGGCAACCCCGGGGGTCGGTATCGTAATTCTCGCAACGGTACTCGCGACGGTGGGTATCCCGCCCGAAGGAATAGCGTTAATCCTGGGCGTCGATCGGATCTTGGATATGTGTCGCACGGCGATCAACGTGGCCGGCGATCTCGTTGCTTGCCTGGTGATGGAACGATGGTTGGATAGGCCGTCACGCAGTACCACAGAAACTACTTCGGCAGTTGACGAGACGCTCCCTTCGTAAATATCGGGCAGAGTGAAAGGATGGCTGACCGCGGAGCACGGAATTCTCGGTCGCACTGCCGCTTTTTATGATGAAATTGGATCGCGCATCAAATCATTAAGACCCTCGCGCTGCGGCCAGCCCCTTCGGCGCACAAGCAAAGCGTCGCGTTTCATTTCGTGTAGCCGCTGCAATGCGTCTTTACTTGGTGCATCGAGCAAGGTTCGTTCCGGTTCCTTGAACTCCAACCCGTAACGCTCGAGCACCGGGAAACACTGATCAATGATCCGACCGATCAGCGCGCATAAGAGGTAATCAACTCTCTTCGTGCGTAATCGTCTGGTCCTTCTCCGCAGCCGATTGCGGATCGCCTCGAACGGACCGTGCGGTAAGCGGCCTAGAATGTTGCCAGCACGATCACGCGGGTTTGGTCTAGGTAAAGCCTGATGAGATCGTTACTAGGGTCTGTTGATCTTTCGCACAAGTCGCTGCTGAAGCCAGATTGGGGTCCAGCAAGGCAGAGCAAGCGTTGTGTAGCCGAGCTACATGAGCGCGCGATAACGCCGCTGGACCCTAATGTGGCCTCAGCCCGCCGGGCAACAGCGACTTCTACGAAAGATCAACAGGCTCTAATACTTAAGCAGCAATTGGCAATCGATACAGGCTTTGGCAGTGGGATGTCCATCGATAGCGTTTTAAGCGAGCAATGCTTGCGGCAGCATCTTTTTTTGGGGCTTCAGGTATCGTACTTCCAAGTCCGCGATGCCCACGATTTGCGATCGACATGTGCACAATGGAAGCT
Organism: Gammaproteobacteria bacterium; assembly: GCA_047611805.1. GTDB lineage: Bacteria > Pseudomonadota > Gammaproteobacteria > UBA11873. The sequence goes on along the minus strand of JBLFWX010000075.1, from coordinate 5,893 downwards.
GAGAAGCGTCGATCGCTGCAGGGCATTGCTGGCCGTAGCCTGCGAGTTGGGCGCATCAATGCGACGAAGATTCATAAAACCGATAATCTAACGAAGCCGGGGCCGTTACAGGCCGTACCTTAACTTCAGCAGCCAGGAAAGGATGGCCCACATGAGGAGCGTCAACGGCAATCCGACGCGGACAAAGTCGCTGAACCGATAGTCACCCGCAGAGTAGACAAGTAAGTTCGTTTGATACCCGATGGGCGTTGCAAAACTTAGGTTCGCGCCGAACAGTACGGCGAGAATCAATGGCTCCGGCGTGACTTCCAGTTGTTGCGCTATTTGCACCGCGACCGGCGTGCCGATCACTGCAGCAGCGTTGTTTGAGACGACATTGGTGAGCGCGGCTATGAACAACATCAATGCCGCCACCACGAAGCCTGGGCTGAAACCTTCCAATAGATGGGTAAATACTTTAGCAAGATAGACATCACCGTCGCAGACCATAAGCGCACTACCGAGCGCCAGACTAACAACAATGATCAGAATCACCTGTGTGCTCAACCCTTGACTGACATGACGCCAACCAATGCATTTGGTTGCGAGCATCAGGCCCACGCCGAGCAAAGCGGCCAACGTGATCTGCAGCCAACCAGCTGCTGCCGACACGACGACGAGCGCCATGATCCCCAACGCGACAGGAGCGCGACCGGGAAAAGGCCGTTCGGTCGTCTCGTTTACGGCGAATAAGCGAGTCTCGGCGAGCAAGCGGTCGAATTCATCCCGTGTACCTTCGCTCAGCAAAATATCACCGGGTCCCAAGGTGATCTGTTCAAGCGATCGCCTACCAACGCTGGTGCGCAATTCCGGTCGGTGAAGTGCGACGCCGTGAATACCGTAGCGCTCGTACAGGCGGAATTGGGCGAGAGACTGGCCATCCAGCTCTGAGCGTTCGGTTACCAATAGTTCAATCAACAAGGGCTCGGCTGCGGGATCGTCCAAGTGCTTCGTATCTAACGAAGCAAGCTGCACCTGCAGCAACTGCTCCGCTTCTTTGAGAGCCTCTCGAGAGCCGCGAACAAACACACGATCGAATTCGTGTAGCATAACCGTGGGTAGCGGCCTGTGAACGGCTTCACCATGCTGTATGCGATCGATAGACACAGAGCGGCCGCAACGCTGCAACAAATCCGCAACGGTGCGACCGACTAATGGAGAATCGGGTTCGATATGCAATGTTGCAATAAAAGACTTGGCAAAATCGACCGAGTCCGTCGTTTGTCTAACAGGTAAAATTCTTGGTGCAACGAGCCACAAGTACAACACCCCGGGGACGCCAGCTAGCAACACATAGCTTGCGAAATCGAACATCTCGAAGCGCACACCTGAAATATCACGAGCTAGGGATACGACCAAAAGATTGGTTGAGGTGCCTATCGTCGTCATCATGCCGCCAATAATGGTCACGAGGCCGATGGGCATGAGCAACTTGGACCTCGCAAGACGATTTTTCCTAGCGATGGTGATAAGCGCAGGCAGGAGCACCACCACGACCGGCGTATTGTTCATAAACGCTGAGAGCGCGGCGGCGATCAACAGTACTGCGACCATCGCTATCGACGGATAACGCGACCAGAAATGCGAGATCGACGCGACGATGGGTCGCAAAGCGCTAGTGGTCTCGATCCCTTTGCCCAAGATCATCAGTGCGCAAACGGTCACCAGGGCTTCGTTTCCGAAGGCTTGTAACAATATGAGCGGATTGAACACATTGCCGCTGGGATCTTGAAGCGGAACAACGGTGAACGTAAGCAATAACAAGAGCAGCACAAGCAGTGCAGCGCTTTCCAAACGCATGCGTTCGGTCGCAAATAAAAGCAACGCGAAACCCGCGATGGTCAACACGATACCTGTATGAATGCTAGGCAGATCGGGCATAGTTTTTGTCGCTTGTTATGTAATCCGACTCGAATTCATCAGCTAGGCCTTGCTCGCCAACTCTGTGCTTGATCAGCGAGCTTGCGGTTTGACGCGCACGACAGCGTTTGTTGCCGACTGGTGTGTCCAATTTTGTTCGTTGCATATCGCGAGCTAAACCATCAACTGTGTATGTCACTCGTTTGGCTCCAACACGCGTGGTTCCGCCCACAGCCTGGCTTGTTGATCAACAGGATTCAATAGCGGCGATGCTACTGTCAGATTAGCACCGGACCGCTGACCATTGACTAGTGATGGAGACTCCTGATTGTCGAACGCGATTTCGGTCTGAAATCATCGCACCGGCAGCGTGGCTGGATCATCGCATCAGGATCCGCTTGCGGGGTGTCGAAACCCTGCTAGCGGAACATGGTATTACGGTTTCGCACGACACTACTCGTCAGTGATGTTTTACCTTCCGGCGCGATTGCGCTTGTCGAATTAGAAGAGGTGCGGCCTTCAGTGCTGCAATGCCAAGATCAATATGCGAACGACCGCGCGGAAGTCGGCGCAGGAACGCGAATGCTAATGCTAATGCAGCAATCCGTTTCGCATTGCGCGTCATCTCCGCCCAGCGGAACATTATCGTGAGCTACGAACCGAAGCGTTATATGCTTGGTCGGAGGCCGCGTAAGCTTACTGAACAACGAAGACTGTTCTAGATCCGAATGATCTGTCGTTTGCACAACGACCCACAAAACCCGCGTGAGGAGCGGCACGCGCTATGATGCCCGTGATCGTTAGAACCAAAAGAGCCAGGCCTTGCTTAACCGTATAAATAAAATGACTGATGACTCGAAGAATGTGTTGCAACGTGGACTTGAAAATATACACGATCCTTTTTCAAGCTTTATCCGCGCTCAGACAACCACCAGCTTGTTTCTTCTGCTAGCTACAATCGTGGCCCTGTGGTGGGCCAACTCAGATTATTATTCTACCTACCAGAATTTGACACATACACCGATTGGCTTTTTCCTGGGCGATTTTAAACTCGAAGCTTCTCTCAAACACATCGTTAATGATGCATTAATGGTCATCTATTTCTTCCTTCTTGGGCTTGAGATCAAACGAGAAGTATTCGCCGGCGATCTCGCTCGGCCGGCACATCGACGCATGCTAATTCTCTGTGCCATCGGTGGAATGGTTTGGCCGGCGGCAATCTATTCGTTGTTCAACTGGTCATATGATTCACAGATTGGATGGGGCATCCCAATAGCAACCGATACCGCGTTTGCCCTGGGCGTACTCACTATCATAAGAAAACACATCCCCGGCAGTTTGTTGGCTTTTCTCGTCGGCCTAGCCATCGTGGACGATGTGGGAGCTATATTGGTCATTGCAATATTTTATACTCAGGATTTATCTATATTTCATTTACTAAGCGCGTTTGCACTTATTGCATTTTTGGCATTGGGCAGTTACGCAGGCGTACGCCAGCCGTATTTTTATATTATTGTCGGAATAGGAGCCTGGTGGATGATGCTCAAATCCGGCGTTCACCCTACGTTTGCCGGAGTCGCAATTGCTTTGACTGTGCCGGCACGTCCAACGTTAACGTCGGAAAAACTACTCGGTAGAGCAAAGACAATAATTAGCTCAATGCAGAAAAAACTAAAACCTGTCGATGTTCTCGGTAGTCGTACAGATCACGATCAGGTGGTCGAGGTGCGTGATATTGCAGAAGGTGCCAGCACACCGCTGCGTCGATGGGAAGATGCATTGGGGTTGCCCGTGGCATTATTTATCTTACCCCTATTTGTGCTCACGAATGCTGGCGTACCGTTTAGTGTCAGTTCATTTATCGAAAGCCTGCAACATCCAACCGGGTTGGGAATTGTTACTGGACTAGTCCTCGGGAAATTTATCGGCATCTCCGGTGCGTGCTGGCTGGGTCTGCGCTACAAAATCGCTTGCCTACCTGATGGTGTTAATTTTAATCACGTAATTGGCGTCTCATTTATAGCCGGGATAGGCTTTACTATGTCCACATTTATAGCCACGCTGGGCTTCGACTCGCAACCAGTGCATTTGCAAAGTGCAAAATCATCGATTCTGGTCGCTTCAATTCTTTCAGCAATACTTGGTGTTTTTTACCTTCGGTTTGTTGCCGCAAAGAAAGCGTGACAAAACGCTCAACTCGACCGTTCTTCCTGAATATTCGTACGCGTTGATATTTCTGACGAAATTCTCAAGCAACGCTAGTTTGATATCCTCGATTATCGTTAGTGTCAAAGAGGATCCCGATAGTAGAACCCGTTAGACGAGTTTCCCGTTGACTTGGCACCCCGATATCTAATTCGCGATCGCGATAGAACTTACGCAGGCCAATTTCGTAAGTGCGTCCAAGGCGCGGGTATTGAAGCGGTCCTAACGGCTCTGCGAAGATCTTGGCAGAATGCTTACGTCGAAAGAATGATCGGCAGCATGCGGCGAGAATGTTTGGATCATGTTGTCGCACTGAACGGGTGCCATTTGAAACGGATCCTGGCTAGCTATTTCAATTATTTCCATCGCTGGAGCACTCATTTTTCGCTGGAGATGGATAGCTCACGTTCTCGACCAGTGCAGCTGCCGGGATCGGGATCAACCGCCTTACAAAGATACCTTTCTTTGTTAACCAAGGAGTTGCAAAAATTCGGCGCGGGTACGATCGGAAGATAGAAAATTGCCGAGCATAGCCGAAGACACCATCGACGAATTCTGCTTTTGCACCCCGCGCATCATCATGCACAGATGACGTGCCTCAATGACCACGCCGACGCCGTGCGGCTTTACGATCTCGAATACCGCGGTCGCTATCTCGTGCGTCAGGCGCTCTTGGATCTGCAAACGCTGGCTGAACATATCACTAATGCGTGCAAGCTTGCTGAGGCCGATAACCTTTCCATTTGGGATATAACCAATGTGGCAGCGTCCGAAAAATGGCAGGATGTGGTGTTCGCACAGACTGTAGAATTCGATGTCCTTGACGATCACCATTTCGCTTGATTCGGACTCGAATAAGGCGTCGTTGACGACCTCTTTGAGATTCTGCTTGGTACCTTGAGTTAGAAACGCAAGAGCCCTCGCTGCCCGCTCAGGAGTCTTTAACAGGCCTTCACGTTGTGGGTTTTCGCCAACGGCCTCGAGAAGTCTACGGTAAAGATCCTGCATATTATTTCTCGGTATTTGGTTCCCACGATCGTGTCGGGCGCGCTTTCATTATACCTTATCGATCGCGGTCCGACCGTTTGTAAGTTCTACGTCCTGTTCGCGAGTTATTACAAAATCGACTCTTCCCCAAATCAGGTGGGTGGATCTGCTCTGAGAGCGGATTCAGGATAGAGGTTTAGTCCGCCCAAGTAGAAATAAATGGCGTTGGCAAAGCGCTGCTTATTGCGAAATCCTCTGCTGCGCACTTTGATCATTTTGATGCGACTATTGATACCTTCTGCTGGACCATTGCTAACCTTGAGTACGATGGCATTCAATATCCCCCACAGGTGCGTCTTGATGGTTTGAGCGACACGTTTCATCGGGACTAAGCGACAGCGCATGGCCCACGACAACCACTGCTCCCATCGTTTGCGCGCCCACACCTTGCTCGTGTAGTGCCACAGTGACATCGCCAATTGTTTGATCGCCCAAGCGCGGGCCGTTCGCAGCGTGCTCTCGCGCAACACTTTGAACGGCCGCTTACGCTTGAGCGGTATGTTCTTCAGGTTGTACAGCCAGTCATACTTGCTGCCTTTGAGGGTCTCGTCACCTTGCGCCATCAACATCTTGTGCTCTTGACGACGGACCTTATCGACCGCGTCACCGAGGTACTTGGCAACATGAAACTTATCGAAGGCAATTTTGTATTCTGCCTCCGGCACGCACGCCAATGTGGCGTTGATGAACGCTGGCCACATGTCCATCGAAATGCTGTCGATCGAGGCGAGTTGCTCGTGTG
>JBLFWX010000074.1:0-25921 GCA_047611805.1 Gammaproteobacteria bacterium | reverse complement strand
AAGGTTGGTTCGATAAGGTCAATGCTCGTCCGAGCGCGGCGGCGAGCTTGGATGCCCAAGGCGTGGGCGCAGGATTCAGAGGCGTCTAGCGAGGTCACGAGACGAAGTTTATCAAGCCAACGTCGGCGTCAGCTCATGAGCGGGAGAATTATCTACCACACTATATTGCGCTCATTTTTTACCTAGGCTCCTAGGAGTGCGAGGTGTTCTCGTCGATTTTCATCAGCAACGGGGGCAGCATTAGGAATACCAAGATTAACGCCAACGTGATGATTATTGCGGTCATCAACCCCATACCTGAGTTCATCTTAAAGCTTGAAGTGGCTAGAACTGAAAACCCGATGACCAAGGTCACGGTGGTCACGACCAGTGCCCGACCAACAGTACGAAATGCGTAACGCACCGCGTCTTCGGAGCTTAGACCGCTTTCGCGCCGTGCGCGTAGGTATTTCGACAGAAAATGCACGGTATCGTCTATCACTATGCCGAATGTCATGCCCGCGACAATCGAAAGCGACAAACCGACTTGCCCGACGAGCATTCCCCAGACGCCAAAGCCGACCGCCGCGGGTGCTAAATTCGGTAGCAAGCTCACCAAGCCGAGTCTCGGCGAACGTAGTGCAAAGACGAGAATTCCAGATATCAGAATGAGTGCGATCGTTGTGCCAATAATCATCGCGAGAATGTTGCGTTTTGCGATGTTGGAGAACATCAGCTCGATCCCCGCGCTTTCTATTTTTACGAACGACTTAGCGTTCTCGCCACCCCAATCTAAGGCCCTCTGGTTTAACGCGAGCATTTCTCTACTTGGTGTTAACCCGAGGGTAGCGGTCACTTTGGTGGCGGATTTATCGACGTTCACCTGGTTATTTATATCGAGTCCATAAGGCAGCGACATCTCGTATAGCAGTAGGTATTGCGCGGCTAAGTCGCGAACATCCGGGAGCGTGTAAAACGATTCGTCGTCGCCGTGCATATTCTTGTTCAGTCGCTTCATGATATTCGTGAAGCGGTCGACATGTACAACTTCGGGCTGGGATTCCAACCACACTGCGAAGCTCTCGATGTCGCGTTGGAATTGCGGATTGCTGATCCCCCCAGATTCGCCGGAATCGATGGAATAATTGATGAAATCGACGCCGGTCAAGTTTTCGATCATAAAATCCGTGTCAGTGCGAAACTGAATCGAAGTGTCGAAATAATGTAGGAAAACGTCGTTAAGCTCGTTGCGTGGTAGGTTTGCGGCGGCGGCGATGGTTAGGATAGACATCGTCCATAATAGGACTCGACGTTTTGCAATCACGAATTCTGCGAGCGCGTCCATGGTGCGATTGTCGTCTTCGGCAAGCACTTTAACGCGTACGGGTAGCAAGGTCATCAGGACCGGTAGAAAAGAGACGGTTAATACAAAGGACACCAGTACACCCGCCGTCACCAAATTGCCGAGATGATTAAATGGCGGAACCTCAGAGAAATTCATGCTCAGAAAGCCGATGGCGGTGGTGGCGCTAGCGAGAAAAATCGGATGTAAATTTATTCTTAGACTTTCCTCCATGGCGTCCAGTTTGGAACGCCCGGCGTGCATTTCGTGGATGAAGGTCACGAGAATATGTACGCAGTTTGCAACCGCGACAGTGAGAATCATGATGGGTGCGGCGGATGAAACAGGTGTTAGTGGAAAGCCAAGGTGTCCACCCAAACCCATCGCTGCTGCGATAGAAAACATGATCACGAAGAACGTAACTAAGGTGCCGTAAAAGCCGCCAACTAGTAGGGCGATCAAGCCCAGCATGAGCACGAAGCTCAGGGGTGTCAGCTTTTTCGCATCGTTCATCGCGCTTTCGAAGAACGATTGATCAAGGATCACCATGCCGCTCAAATAGACATTGATGTCTGGGTGTTTCTCGCGGAAAGCAACAATCATGTTCCGGACGTATTGCGTCACCAAGGGCGCGCCGACGATACGCTCCTCGATAGCCATTTGAACCGTAATGTTGATTCCGCTTACATGGCCGCGCGCCGATATTAAGCGATTCCGGAGCGCGGGTTCTGCAAGGACCGCGGCGCGTACTTTCTCGAGTTGATTATCATCGAGGGATTGCGAATCCTTAGCCATATCGCGAACGATGAGGTCGTCTTCTAGCGCTTCTGTGAACTGAAAATTAGTGATCGAATCGACTCGATTCGAATAGGGAACTTGCCAGGCCTGGGCGGTTAGTTCCTCAATCGAATGGAGATTTTCGCGCGTAAAAATATCGCCGTTGCGTGGCGCAAGAACTAGAACGACGTTGTCGTCCTTTACGTAGGTGTTTTCAACATTCTCGAACGCCAATAGCTCTGGATTGTCGTCGCTGAAAAACGCACGGTAGGTCGTGTCAAACTCGAGTTTTCTGGCGCCACTCGCCAGCGCCGCGACGGCAGCTAGGCATAGAACGATAATTAACAGGCGATTACGGACTACCCAGCTTGCATACCGGGTCTCGAATTTATTCATTTACGTCCGTTGAGATCCAATTGAGCGGCGGTCGAAGAGATGTGCAGAGCGCAGGACGAGTGAACACTCGGCCTGCGCCAGGAGATCGTCTTAGCGGGTTCGCTTCAAAGTGGCTTTATCGAAGTCGCGATCGCTTAATCCAGTTTTGAATTGATAGTCGTTCCATGCCAGGTGGGTACTTTTACCCGTTTGGTGGTTTGTCATTTCGGTAAAACCGGGACGCCAGTATTTATCAAGATACTGCTTCCAATCACCGGTCACTAAGCTCTTCAGCTCAGAGTTTTTGCGGTCGAAGTAATCAATTCGCAACGGTTGATACATTTCCTTATCAATCCATACGATTTGGCGGGTGTAACCAGAATTTTCGTATACCGGGTACGCTTCGATCACGAAGCAATCGCGACCGTCTACCGGTTCGTCGCGCAGCCATTTGTACGTGTACTTATCAACTTCTTGTGATGTTAGATCTTCATAAGCAAATTCGCTGCCAACAAACGGTCCAGATTTATTTGCTGAAGCAATCCGTTTTACCCTTTTCAGCGCCGGCAAATATAGCCATTGGTCGTCTGGGACCTTTGAATGTGTGAAACTTAAGAAAGCGGTGCCCTTAATATCCTTAGGAGCATCGAATACCGATATGCTTTTATCGCCGTCGCCTTGAACTTCAAGCGTTTTAATGCGAATCGATCGATCGCTTGTCTCGCCTTGCTTGTTTTTCAAGGTCATCTGCAGTTCCGCTACCCCATCGACCCAGCCGGTATCGCGTTTATCCGACTCGACGGCAATAGCGAGACCTTTTTCTTCGGGGGTTTCGGCGCCTACACCAAGCGGTAATAGTGCAATAAGAAATGCGGCAGTTAAATTACGCATAAGTCGTATTCTCCTCAGTTTTCATAAGTAGTGGCGGTAGCATTAAAAATACCATGACCAGAGCGAGTGTGATGATGATGCTTGTCATCAATCCCATGCCGGAGTTCATTTGGAATTTGGAGGTGGCGAGTACTGAAAAGCCAACGACTAAAGTTAACGTTGTGACGACTAAGGCCCGACCGACCGTTCTAAATGCATAACGGACAGCGTCTTCGGAGCTCAGACCATTCTCACGACGCGCGCGCAAGTATTTGGATAAAAAATGCACGGTGTCGTCAATTACAATTCCGAATGTCATTCCGGCAACAATCGATAGGGATAGACCGACTTGGCCAACAAAAATTCCCCATAAGCCAAACCCAATGGCTGCAGGCGCCAAATTAGGTAATAAACTAATTGCCCCGAGTCTCAGTGATCGCAGTGCAAAAATCAGTATTCCAGATATCAACACGAGAGCGATCGTCGTGCCTAGGAGCATTGCCACGATGTTGCGTTGTCCGATGTAGGAGAACATCAAGCTGATGCCGGCGCTATCCGTATTGACGAAAGAAGGCGCGTTTTCTTCTGCCCACGCTAACGATCTGTCGTTAAAATCGATCATCGCTTTACTTGAGAGCACGCCGACCGTTGCCGTCAGTTTAGTTGACGATTTATCGACGTTGACTTGATTGTTCAAGTCCAAGCCGTAGGGCAACGACATCTCATAGAGCAGTAAATATTGAGCCGCTAAGTCGCGTTCTTTAGGCAAGCTATAGAACGCCTGATCGTCACCGTGCATATTCTTATTTAGTCGCTTCATAATATTGGTGAAGCGATCAACGTGGGTGACTTCCGGCTGGGCTTCCAGCCAAACCGCGAAATTTTCTACATCTTGAAGAAACGCCGGGTCACTGATTCCACCAGATTCGCCCGAATCCAACGAATAGTTGATGAAGTCGAGTCCGGTTAGATTTTCGATCATGAAATTGCTGTCGGATCGAAATGTGAGCGAGTCGTCGAAGTAATGAAGGAAAATATCGTTGAGTTCGTTGCGCGGCAAATTCGCGACGCATACGATGGCAATGATCGACATGCTCCATAACAAGGGTCGACGCTTTCTGATCACAAATTGTGCTAGCGAATCCATTCGTCGGTAGTCATCTTCCGCGCTTTTCTTCACATGGACAGGTAGGAGAGTCATTAGGGCCGGGAGGAACGACACGGTCAAAATGAAGGAGATCAAGACGCCGAACGTCACCAAGCTACCTAAGTGATTGAAGGGTGGCACCTCAGAAAAATTCATGCTCATGAACCCAATCGCCGTCGTGGCGCTGGCTAGGAAAACCGGCTGGAGATTCACGCGTAGGCTTTCCTCCATTGCGGCAAGCTTGTCGCTTCCGGCATGCATTTCATGAGTAAAGGTGACCAGCAAATGGACGCAGTTCGCAACGGCGACGGTCAAAATGATAATAGGCGCTGAGGCTGATAAGCCGGTCAGAGGAAAGCCAATATGTCCGCCGATACCCATCGCAGCACAGATCGAAAACACGATTACAAGAAATGTAACAAAAGTACCGAATAACCCACCAACCAGTAGCGCAATTAGGCCCATCATTAGCACGAAACTGAGCGGTACAAGTTGCGTGGAATCGTCCATGGCACTTTCGAAGAAGGCTTGGTCGAGCATGACCATGCCGCTCAAATAGATGTCGAGATCCGGATGTCGAGCCTGAGTCTCCGCGACGATCTCAGCAACGGCCGCGGCGATAACGCCGGTCGCTTCCGCCCGCTGGTCGGGCGACAGTTGAACGGTGACGTTGACTCCGGTTACGTGTCCGCGCTCGGAAATTAGTCGTTTCACCAGTCCTGGTTCTGCGAGTATCGCAGCACGTACCTTTGCCAGCGCTTCATCACTTAAAGACTGTGCGTCTTTAACCATGTCGCGCACCACCAAGTCATCGTCTTCGGCTTCGGTGTATTGAAAATTAGATATGGAATCGACCCGGTTGGAGAATGGGACCTGCCACGATGCGGCAGTGATTTCTTCGATGGCCTGGAGGTGGTCGCGAGTGAAGATGTTCTGATCGCGTGGCGCGACGATCATCATCACGTTATCGTCCTTTACGTAGGTGTTTTCGAGATTTTCAAACGCGATCAATTGCGGATTGTCGTCGCTAAAAAATGCTCGGTAGCTGGTATCAAATCGCAATTTGCTGGCGCCCATGGCCAGCACACCTATCGCGACGATCGACAGCACGATAATGGCGATCCGATTTCGGATCACCCAACGGGCAAAAGTCGCTTCAAAATTATCCATTCTAAATTACCGTTAAATATTAAAGTTGTTTTGCGCAGTCGATTGCCACCGAAGCCCGTCGATTATTAAGTTGGCTACTCCGATTGCACGTTGATTGAATTCTTCGCGATCGTAGAAACCAACAAACAAAGGCACATCGAATAAGGTCAATGCGCTATGAATATGACGTGCGCTTTGTTCGATATCGCTCGTCGCGAAATCGCCGCTCGCAACGCCGGCGCTCAATATTTCGCCGATCAAGGCGTAGTGCATTTCGTTTTTCGTATGCAACAAAGTGGGTCGTTCCCGCGTGATTGTGTCGACGAGTTCGCCAACCATCGAATCAGATTGAACGAGGGCGTGGCTGTCATCGACAAGTTCTAAGGCGTACTGAACGAGTTTTTGAGCCGGCGTGTACTCAGCATCATTCGTAATCGCGCGCAAGCGCTCGAGTCGCTCATCCATCATGCGGCTCGCGCATTCCGCAACAATGTCTTGCTTGTTTTCAAAGTAGCGATAGAGATTGGCTGCGGACATCCCAACGTCGTCCGCGATTTCAGCCATTGTGGTCTTGTGGTAGCCAAAACGAAGCAGACGGGTCTCGGCGACATTCAGAATCGCTTCTCTTACGTCATCAGTGGCTGGGCGTTTAGATGTTCGCATGTCGACGTTCTTAAATGCTAAACACTTAATAATGAATTATGAATATAATATTCACAGTTTGACTAGTCAACCTCTGATTTATTCGGAACGACCTCGACTTGGCTCGGAAATTTTGTTGGCGATAGTTGCTAAGATGGACAAAACACTATTCTAAATAGCTGATAAATATAAATAAAAAAATTTTCTCTCTGCACTATTTAATCCCGATTTGATCGTCGCAACTGACGGTTATCTCGAAATTACTGAGTGGGGATAATCAATTGGCCGGGGGCACACCAACTGTGAGTTTGGGACGGGTGTCGGAACGGACGTCGGATTTCCGCTCGTGCGGGCTACTTCGGTATCCGGGTCGTAGCGTTCGCGTGGCCGTGAGTCGTCCGATTGTCGGCAGCCACTCGGACGCATTTTATGAGCGAAAAACGAAAATCGCGTCCGAACCGTTTAGCGCTCCAGTTCATTCTTTATTCAAATCGACTGAAACGTTATCTCTTCTTAAACCAGGTGCACTAGTGGCGCTATTGGGCGAATTTTCAAGCGCCCTTATGTAGCCTTTTAGCCGGTGGCTCGGGAAATCGAAATTCCACCTTGCAGCCAGATGAATGAGAGGTACTATGCTCCGAAGGAGTTGTGGAATTAGAGGAGATTTAAACCATGTCTTCGCGAACGATAAAAGACGTTCTTGATGGGCAAGTGCTAGTTACAGCGACTGGGTCGATGAGCGTTACCGAAGTGGCTAGGCGGATGAAAAAAGCCGGACTCAGCGCGATATTAATTTTAGAAGATAGACGGCTTGTAGGGATATTTACCGAGCACGACGCCTTATTTCGCGTTGCTGCCGAAGGACTCGATCCGAATGACACGGCAGTTGCCTCCGTCATGACAGAAAATCCGACTACAATTGGGCCGGGCAAGCCTTTCAGCGATGCGCTTGCGATTATGCACGCAGGCCGATTTCGAAGAGTCCCCGTCGTCGAAAACCTGGATGTCATCGGCATGGTCTCGTCTAGCGATGCGATGGGTCCCGAGCTCGAGCAATTCATGTACGCAACAATTCTTGAAGACCAAATCACCGACGTGTTGGCGTAATTTGCAGACACAAGATATGCACGAGCGAAACTAAATGCACCGCTGATGACACGCGATTGCAATATCGTGGGAAAACGTGGCGGCCTAGTCGCAACGGGACATTGGCATTGGCCACAAACTAATCGTGTGCACTCGACACTGTGAGACGGAGCTGATAGCCCTACTATGGATACCTTAGAAGTTTTTGTCCCCGTCGCCGCAACACGCACGGAAAAGCGGGCACTTGCCCCACGCCTCAATCAAATAAGCGGTTTGCGAATCGCGTGGCTCGACAACATGAAAGCGAATGCCCAGGAGCTACTCGATAACGTTCGGTTCTATCTGAACGAAAAACACGCAGACTTAGAAGTCATCGTGTTGTCGAAGAATGCGACCGCAGCGGCCCCCGAGACGACGTTGGCGTATTTGAAATCCTGCGATGCCGTGGTGCTCGCGATCGCGGACTGAGGATCGTGTACGTCGTGGAGTGTCCATGACGCGGTTAATTTGGAACGCGCAGGCGTGCCGTGCGCGGTGGTGTGCAGCGATGAGTTTGGACCGTTAGCGAGAGCAGAGTCTCAAGTACTCGGCATCAGTGATTTACCGTTAATCGCAATTCCCCACCCGCTCGCTGGAAATGACTCGAATTTAGTGAAATCGAAGGCTGCAGCGATTGTTGACGAAGTGGAACGCGCGCTAACTGATCCGATCGAACTCCTGAGCAAGCGTTACGACGGCCTATTCTTACAACTCACTGAGCGGCGCTTGGCCGGTGGTGCGGTGTGTATCGACGACGTGTGTGCCGTCGATCCGGCGTTCCGCGCAAGTGCTGATTCCGCCGCAAGTAAAAGCTAATCATGAGTGATACGGTCTCGGTCGTCGCAGATTGTTTGGATGACGAATTTGAGGCGCGTGGTTGGTCGGACGGATTACCTGTCGTCGCGCCGACGGCCGTTCGCGTTGACGCGATGCTTGCGACAGTCGATCACGATCGCCATCACGAAGTCGGTACGATGGCGCCACGACACGGTATCGCTACGGTTGAAATTCTCGCCGTTAACGCGGTGATGGCGGGCTGCCGGCCGGAGTATTTTCCCGTCGTGCTGTGTGCCGTGGAGGCGATTCTCGATCCCGCGTTTAATTTGTTTGCAGTGCAAGCGACCACTCATCCCTGCGCGCCATGCATTATTGTCAATGGACCGCTCGCGACGGAATTGGGCATTAACTCGCGCTACGGCGCGTTTGGCCCCGGAGTTCGTGCGAATGCCACGATTGGGCGTGCGCTACGGCTCATCCTAATGAACGTCGGAGGCGCTAGGCCAGGGGTGCTCGATCGTTCGACTCAAGGACAACCGGCTAAATATGCATTTTGTGTTGCTGAGAATGAGCTAGAAAGCCCGTGGGAGCCTCTACATGTAGAAAGCGGGTTTGCGCCATCAACATCGACAGTGACCGTTACGGCAGCTGACGGGCCGCATAATCTTAACGATCATATTAGCGGCGATGCGCAAGGCATATTGACTACGATTTGTTCCGGCCTAAGCGACATGGCGTGCAACAACGCCTATCTCTATGGCCAACCAACGATTGCATTAGGGCCCGAACATGCGGCAATACTCGGCGCGGCTGGACTGTCGAAGGACGATATACGACAACATATTTTTGAGCACGCGCGAATTGCACGCACTGTTTGGTTGCGTGGTGGTATGGCAGGTATGTTTGAAGATTATTTCCCAAACGATGATCACGTTCCGATCATCAAGACGCCAAAAGATTTAGTAATCATTGTTGTCGGCGGCTTCGGTCGGCATTCTTGTTGGCTACCCACTTTCGGCGATTCGACGCGCGTCGTCACCCGCGCCATCACAAATGCGGCAGGCACGCCGATCCGCTCAATAATTCGCCCGGCCGTTTGAGTAGCTCGAAAGAATCGGCCGTTGTGGTGTGGTTTCGGCAGTGGTTATTTCGTAAAACTTGCGAGCCGCATCCTGAATTTGCTTAACACATTAGGACAAAAAGACATGATTAAGTTGCACGGCGCCACCATCAGCAATTACTACAACACGGCGAAACTCGCGCTTGTGGAAAAGCAGATCGCATTTGAGGAAGTTGCCATATTTCCTAGTCAGAAGCCGGAGGTTCTCGAAAACAGTCCCGTCGGCAAGGTGCCGTGGATTGAAGTCGACGGCAATGTGTTAAGCGAGACGAATGTCATTTTCGATTATTTGGAGGAGATAAAGCCCAATCCCTCGCTATATCCTAGTGACCCTTTTGCGCGTGCGAAAGTCCGTGAGCTCGTGCGAGTCGTGGAACTATATCTTGATGCTCCAGCCAGGCGGCACATTGCCTCTGTCTACTTCGGCGCCCCGGTGAATCCCGTCGTATTCGACGAAGCTCGTCCAGAAATCGAAAAAGGAATCGCCGCATTGAAGCAGTTCGCCAAATTCGCGCCGTATATTGCCGGTGATGAGTTTACGTTTGCGGACGTGTCCGCTTACTTTCAACTGCGCTTCGTGAATTTACACACCACGAAGATCTATGATTGGAACATCAACGACAGCGTGCCGGGACTTGCTGAGTATTTCGATCTAGTCGGCAGCCGCCCATCCGTTGTCGAAGTCGATGGTGTAATGCAGCAGGCGATGGCAAAATTTTTGCCCGCCTAGGAGCCGGTCGAATTTAGGTGTACATCGTAAGGGAAGGTCCGGTTTGAGTTATTTCCAGATTATTTCTGAGCCGGATAGTCGTTTTATTTGACGAGGAAGTACGTTGCAAACGGCTAAGCCCGGCTCTTAGGTATTACCGCGCAGACGCAGGCGGTACGACGCCATGCGCTCAGGAATCAGGGGCTGAGTTGGGACGGAGGTCGGGAGCAGCCTAACTACAACTGCGCCCTGGCATTCGCTGGCGAATGTTTTTGCGCGGCTCCACATGACTGAGTTTATCAAGACAAACCTTGCGTAAACTAGCGTCTTGCCGTTGCGGACACTGTATTGACCATCAGCATAGCGAACCGCAACATGGCCGAATAAATTTAGCACTGTCAATGGAGACATATCGATGCGATTTGGAGTTTTTTACGAGTTACAACTTCCTCGACCATGGGCTGAAGGCGACGAGCATCGTTTGTTCAAAGACGCATTAGAACAAGTATCTTTGGCCGATCAACTGGGCTTCGATTATGCGTGGGAGGTCGAGCATCATTTTCTCGACGAATACTCGCATTCGTCAGCACCTGAAGTTTTTCTCGCGGCAGCGGCGGCGAGAACGAAGAATATCCGTATCGCACATGGCATTCGTCAAGTCATCCCGAATTACAACCACCCAGCTCGCACCGCGGAAGGTCTGGCCACGCTCGATCTTATTTCTGACGGCCGGGTAGATTTTGGGATCGGCGAAGGTGCTACTCGCCTCGAACTCGGTGCTTTCGGTATACCTGCGAAACGCAAGCGTGCTCTCGCTCTCGAAGCAGCTGAGCAAATCTGTAACATGATGGTTCTCACACCGTATCCGGGATTTGAAGGCGAAGGTTTTTCAATGCCATGCCGAAACGTGGTGCCGAAACCGCTGCAACAACCTCATCCACCCGTTTGGATGGCGTGTACGAATCGCGACACGATTAAGGTCGCGGCGCAAAATGGCGTCGGCGCGCTGGCATTTGCGTTTCTTGATCCTGAAGAAGCCCGTAACTGGTCGAAGATTTACTACGACACGATTAAGAGCGAAGAATGCGTCCCGGTCGGCTGGTCGGTGAACGCAAACTTGGCGATGGTGTCAGCGTTTTCTATGCACGAGGATCGTGCGGAGGCCATCCGCCGAGGGCAGGACAACTTTGAGTTTTTCCGTTACTCACAGCAGAAACTCGTGGCCGAAGATTTCGTACCGGGCTACAGCAACATGTGGGGTGATTTTCTCGAGAAGCGCGGCGACGCATCGGATCGTTTGATTCAAGCAGCCTTGGCGCGCGGTGAATACGACGGTGCTGGGATCGGCACCCCCGACGACATGCGGCGCCATCTCGCGAACATGCAAGATGCCGGTGTCGACCAGGTGGTCTTTCTACAACAGGCAGGACGTAACACTCATACAAATATATGTGAGTCGCTACAACTGTTCGCTGACACAGTGATGCCACAATTCACGGCGGACCTCTCGGAAAGGGAGGCGCGTAAGCAAGCAGAATTGGCGCCTTATATCGAAGCAGCGCTCGCGCGTAAGCAGCGCATGGCGCCGCTGGCAGAGAAAGATGTGCCCGTGGTTAAAGCGGCCGTGAAGGCGGCGACACCCTACGGTGAGAAGCAGGCGCGCTAAACCGCACTGCTTTTTCATCAAATTGCGCGTAACACTAAAACCAACTGTATTCGGACTAGTCGGCCGCACCAGTTGCCACCGACAGTGAAGATCTCGACTCGGGATTAGCGTTGCCACGCACGAGCATCTAATTTTGGTGCGTTCCCGGCGGCATTCGAAAAGAGTCCAAAGTCCTAACTGAGCGTTCGTCGGAATCGCGCGAACCAGAAGAACAATGGCGTGCAAGATGTGGGGTGCTAGGTGCTAATCCGGTAGGAGTAGGATGCAAACAAGGCGCCGCATTGGCGGCGCTTTGCAAGGTCAGGCGTTGTGACTACGAATTAGCGCTCGAATCCTCAGGCCAATGTTCGCGCCAGTCGCGATCAAAATCCTCCATCGTAATCGCTCTTTTGAGTGACAGATCGGGATTCAGCACTTCATAAATCACAGATGTATCCGTGCGCATGCCGAAATAGATGATTGCCGTCTCGTCGCCCGCACCTTCAATATGGACTTCACCAACGCCGCCGAATGAATAGCTGCCGGCGGGTTTTACTTTGATCACTTCGCCGTCTGGTGTTTGTTCACGCACTCTTAATTCGCCTTGCAAAACCAAGGTTGATACGACTGCGACGTGGCGATGATAAAAACACTCGCTGCCAGCTTCGAATTTAACCAGCATGTCCGCCTGTCCGGATTCGACATCCACATGAAGCAATTTGTAAAAAGTGCCTGGGGTGAGAAAATCCTTCCACCTCATTTTGTCCGGCTCGTATTTGAAATTACCAAGCGTGCCGAGATTGCTCGTCGCCGATGCGGAGGAAATGGATGCGTTACTCATGTGTTACCTCGAAGTTATTAAAAGTTTATTACCGAAACTGTCGTATCAATTCGATCGCGCGTTATCGTTAATACGGGTTGTTCATTCTCGAAAAAAGTCGACCACCATTCGAGAGAATCTTGCTGCGTGCTCGATCTGCGTCCAGTGGCCACAGTGATTAAAAATATGCAGCTGGGCGTTAGGGATCAATTCCGCGAAACGTAATGAATTACTAAGCGGAATTACTTTGTCGTCACGGCCATGGAAGATCAAAGTTTCTTGAGTCAAGCCAGCGATGTCGGACTCCGGACTCGCCATCGCTTCAATCCAGCGTTGCCGTGGCGCCGGAAACATCGCGCTATAGGCTTCTTGTACGCCGGGTCGGATGCTCGCCTCAAAGCGCATGCGTGCAAGTTCATCCGTCGCTAGCGCCCGGTTATAGGCGAATATGTCCAGGAGGCCGCGCATATTTTTCACCGACGGAGTGTATGCCCAAACATCGTCGAGCCCTTTGGTCAGTGCGAAGCTCACACCGACGGCGCCCATTAACACCAGTCGTCGGATGCGTTGGGGATGGCGTATGGCGAGCGCAAGTGACAGTCCGCCCCCGAATGAGTTACCAATTAAGTCGACCTGATCGAGGCCGAGCGCATCGAGAAATCCGATTGCGTGATTAACCCATGTGTCTAGGTTGTATTCAACCCCAGCCGGTCTTTCCGTGTAACCGAAGCCAACCATGTCCGGGGCTACTGCACGAAAATGGGCTGCCAATTCTGGCAAGGTCAAGCGCCAGTTTGCCCAGCCAGTGACACCCGGGCCGGAACCATGAATCAAAAGTACCGGCTGGCCGCTACCGACGTCGTGATAGTTAGTACTAATTCCGTTTGCGACAATCGATTTGCCAATTTCAGGATTTGCCGAAGCGTTCATGAATTCTCCATGCCCGTCTAGTTGTGGATTCTCAGTCACCGACGGTGCCGCAGGCCAACTGGTCGTGACGCGAGACGACGTTATATCGCGCTTGATTTGCGCTCGAGTCTAGTCTGCGGTCGCTGGAATAAGAGTCCAGCGACCGCCATTAGCTCAATTCACAACGGGTTTACTTAACGGATTTCAAATCCGGCATGTGATGTGGGGCAAGCGCTGCAGGCTGATCGGTTTTGGGCGCGGCCGCGCCTTCATGCATGGCTCGGGTGGCGCTTTCGCTCTCCGCGATTTTCGCCATTATCGCATCGCCCGCACGTTCGAATGTATCGCGATGTTCGATCACGTGTCGATTTGAATCGCGATAGGCGTCGAGCATTCCGTTAACTTCTGGAATGACGTAGCGCGCGACCATATCCCAACTTCGTGCAGTGGCTTCGGGATTCGCCCAATCATGTGCAAATCCAACGACCGTACCAAAGCCGCCGGTGATCTCTTGCATACCGCGGATGGCCTTTACGAGATCATCCGGCGTACCGATGATCGTGGCACCCACCGCTTCGCTCTTACCTTCGAGCGCTTGCTTGACGCTCGAGTACGGTTTGAGATCCGGTCGCATCAACGTGCCGACATTATATTCGTTATGCCATCGATAGAAGCCTTCGCCGGCTTCCGCCTGGGCTTGCTCACGGGTTTCCGCAACATGCCAGCTCATCACGACCCGCCAATCGGATCGATTGACCGTATTGCCATGTTTCGCTGCGGATTCTTCGGCGAAGCTCCACTGCGTTGGCAATGCATCGAGCCCGGCGCTAGACATCGATCCGATCGACAACACGCCGGTGCGATGCTTACCGGCCAATGTCATACCTGAAGGACTGATCATTGAAGCAACCGCAAACGGCATATCTTCTTGTAACGGCAGCAGCTGAAGGCGCGCGTCATTTAAAGTGAACCATTCGCACTCGTAACTGAAGCGTTCTTCTCCAGCGAGTAGCCGTCTAATTACGCCCATTGCTTCGTCTTGTCGATCGCGCTGCACCATCGGATCGATATTCAGCATGTAAGCGTCTGACGCTAGAGCGCCCGGGCCGGAACCAAATATCGCTCGACCCTGCGACATGTGGTCGAGTTGAACCATGCGCTGTGCGACATTGAACGGGTGATGATAAGGTAACGATACGACACCGGTGCCGAGTTTTATGCGATGAGTACGTTGGGCCGCCGCGGCGAGAAACATTTCCGGGGACGCGATAACTTCCCACCCGGTGGAATGATGTTCACCGCACCAGAACTCGTCGTAACCAAGCCGATCAACTTGTTCGGCCAGATCTAAATCGCGTTGGAATTGTAATGTGGGATTTTCGCCAATCGGATGATGTGGGGCTAGGAAGCATGCGAACTTGAGCCGGGACATAGTGCAATCCTTTTCTATTTAGGTGCGTTGATAACTGACATGTTACGCCTTTACCCGGGCGAATCGAGCTAAAGACTGCCAATCAAGCCCTCATTGGGCATTATGTTGTGCCGAAGGCCGCGGCCGAGCGGGCAAATTCCGCCGCACTACGGGCTTGGGGACTGACAATGACGGTATCTATGCCCAGATCGAAGTCCGATTTCAGGGTTTCTCTGCACTTATCTTCGTCACCGAAGGCGTACATCCGATCGACCATCGCGTCGCTGATCGCAGCCGTAATCGCTGCGCGGTCACGGATTTTGTAGCCCGCCTTCACGGCGTCGATTTCGGCGCCATAGCCGAGTTCGATCATGACGTTTTGATAGGCCGGTGCCGAGGCATATAACGCAATGTAGCGCCGAAAAAAATCTCGGGCGTCATGCTCATCATCAGTCACTAAAAAAGCGCGGCGTTTGACGATTTCGATTTCGCCAACTTCCCGACCCGCGCGCTTTGCGCCGATATTCAGTTGCCCGAGCGCCCAGTCGAAGCGATCCGGCGGGGTGAAATCGTTGAGCACCACGCCATCGGCAATTTCGCCAGCCAACTGCAACATTTTCTGACCTAGGGCTGCGAGAAAGATAGGTACCGGCGCGCTCGGAGTTTCCTTAAGGCTGAAGCCGTGGCTGCGCGTGGTTTCGCCATCGAAGTTAGTCTTTTGCCCGGCTAGAATATCGCGTAACAGACCGACGCTCTCGCGAACTTTCGTGAGCGGCTTCTCGTATTTTAGGCCATACCACCGGTCGATCATGTTTTCAGTAGACGATCCTAGGCCAAGAACGAAGCGTCCGGCGGCGCGTTGCTCGGCAGCAAGAACCGCGGTGGCGAGTAACGGGGGAGGGCGGTTAAAGACGGGCACAATGCCTGTGCAGAGCCGAATCGATTTTGTTGCAACGCCGAGTGCTGCTGCTAACGTAATCGGATCTTGCAAGCCTTCAGCGTCGCATAGCCACAAGTCGTCGTAACCTGCTTGCTCCGCCCACACGCCGCGCTCGAAACCGGCGTCGAGGCCTGGCATTGGCCAGAGCATTAATCCAATGCGTTTTGCTCGTCCGTTCAACTGAATTTGAATCCTTCGTAGGTTTTCTCCACAACGCTTTCGCAGATGCGAACGTAACCTGGCCAATCAACGTAGGGGACAAAACCGCGTGGCTTGCCGGGGACGTTCGCGCCTTGGTACCAGTTGTCGCATGCTGTGAAGAGTGTGCGCTCGGCGGCCATGCGCACTTGCTCCACCCATTGATCTTCGGCGCTTTGCAATGCCTCAACGGTTGCATAGCCCTGGTCGCGCATATGGTTTAGGCAATCGCCGATCCAATTTACATGTTGTTCGATGGCGGTGACCATATTCGCTAACACAGACGGGCTTCCTGGGCCGGTGACCGTGAACAAATTCGGAAAATCGGCACTTTGCAATCCGAGATAACTGCGCGGACCGGCCGACCATTTATCTTTCAGTCGTAAGTGGTCTTTACCGCGAATGTCGATCTGGTTGAGCGATCCGGTGAAGGCATCGAAGCCAGTCGCAAAGACGATGCAATCAAGTTCGTGTTCCTCGCCGTTCGCGAAAATGCCTTTTTCGGTCAATTTTTCGACGCCGTTTTTACTCACGTCGACTAAGGTGACGTTTGGGCGGTTGTAGGTTTCGAAATAGTTAGTGTCGAGGCACGGACGTTTGCAGGCGTAGATGTGCGACGGTTGTAGGGCGCGCGCGGTGTCTGGATTTTTCACGATTTCAGCAATTTTTTCGCGAATAAATTTCGATACATCTTCGTTCGCGTCGCGGTTCACGGATGAGTCGCGAAACGCGACCGAAAAACTCAAGCCGCCGTTTTCCCAACACTGTTCGTAAGTTTGCAGACGTTCGCTTTCGGATACTTCGAAGGTCTTCGGCGCACTGCGATCGATCGTGATGTCCATCGCGACAGGCTGACGATAATTGCGCGCTCTAAACGCCGCGTACTCAGCTTTAATTCTTGCTTCATCCGCCTTATCCATCAGACCGTTGCGCGCGGGTGTGCTGTACTGCGGCGTGCGCTGAAAAACTTTCAGGTGTGCGGCTTGTTCGGCGAGAACCGGTATGGCCTGTATTCCCGTCGAGCCTGTGCCGATAATCCCGACGGTTTTACCGGTAAAGTCCGTACCTTCATGAGGCCAGTTGCTCGTGTGGAACCATTCGCCTGTGTAATCGCTGAGGCCGGGAAAATCCGGTGTGTTTTTCGATGACAGACAACCAGTGGCGAGAATGCAATAGCGTGCGGTGACCTTGTCGTCACGATCAGTGGTGACGGTCCAGATATTTTTCCCCTCGTCGTAGATTGCACTCTCAACCGAGGTGTTAAACTGCATCGCCGAGCGTAGCGAGAAGCGTTCCGCTACATGGTCCAGGTACTTGAGAATTTCGCCTTGGGTTGAATAGGTTTCAGGCCACTCCCAATCTTGCTGTAATTCTTCCGAGAACTGATAAGAGTACTGCATGCTTGGCGCATCACAGCGCGCGCCGGGATACCGGTTCCAATACCAAGTGCCGCCAATGTCCGCACCGCGTTCAAAAAGTTGTACGCTAAAGCCAAGTTCGCGGAGCTTGTGCACGGCGTAAATGCCGCCGAAGCCAGCGCCGACGACGATGGTGTCGAAATCTGTCACGGCGGAGCTCGTTTTCGTTGCGCTTAGTTTCTTCTTATTCATACGTTCAAAAATCGGACAGGTGAAGGCGAATGGGGCTGCATCTTCGCACACCACAGCGATTTGTCATGTGTACGAGACATTGCACCGTAATATGTGTGCGTACGAAGCTGGGCTAGATAACCTCGAACAGAGGGTCAATGGGCGAATATTCGATCATTGCGCATTTACAGCTAATACTTTCAGACATCTGTTGGTGTCTTTCCCGCGCGAGGCGATGCCGCATGACCGTGATGAATAACGCACCGATTTCCCGATGAAATCGCGGTTAGCTCAGCTCGCCGCACAAGCCCGCGCATGCACCTTATGTGTGCCCCACCTGGCGCTTGGCCCGAGACCCGTATTTCAGGTCGCAGAACAGGCACGCATACTCATTGCTGCGCAAGCACCAGGGACCAAGGTTCATGCTTCCGGTCGACCCTTCACCGACGCGAGCGGTGATCGATTAAGAGATTGGATGGGGATTGATGAATTAACTTTCTACGATCCGACGAAACTCGCCATATTGCCGATGGGTTTCTGCTACCCGGGGCGTGGAAAATCTGGCGACCTGCCGCCACGAGAGGAGTGCGCCGTCGCCTGGCGGCAGCAATTTCTAGAGCGCTTACCGAACATCAAATTGACCTTGGTGATTGGTCAATACGCACAACGCTGGCATCTCGGGGACCAACGCGCCCGGACCTTAACTGAAACAGTGAGTCGCTGGAAGACTTTCGTCCCCAGCGCAATTCCCCTGCCGCATCCCAGTCCAAGAAATAATATTTGGCTAAAAAAGAACCCTTGGTTCAACGAAGATTTAGTTCCCGAGCTGCGCAAGCACGTAGTTTGCGCTTTGCGTTAGTCAGAGCTCTTAGGTGGGCGATGTCGCAGTAGCGATAGTTCGCCGTGGCTTGCGCCTCAACGGTGCGGGCGCAGTAGATTTAGACTCGCGGTCGCGGTGAGCAATGCGACGCCGTATAGCGGAATGGTGAAGCCACCTGTCAAGGTGATCAGCAAGGACATCACTATGGGCCCTAAGACGATTCCGCCATAAAGAAAAAATAAGGAACCGCCGGTGGCCGTTCCAACTTCTGCTGGATTGGCAAGGCTGACTATCTCTGCCAGAAATACCCCATTCCAACCGAAACTTAAGGCGCCCGTGATGACGCTGATGGTAATCACCATGATCAATGGCGAGTCCGGGCCGAGCAAATTCAGCGATAGCAATGCAACGGCGCTGCCGAGCCCGAGCATAACGAGCGTGCGCCGCGCACCGAGCGCTTTGTCGGCGATCCATCCCATCACAATTCGCAATACGGCACCGGACGCTTGAGACGCGCCGAAAACCGCGCCAGCGACTTTAAACTCGAGTCCGACTTTCTGTACCAAAATGATTATCAGAAATCCAAGAACGATCGCTTGCACCGAGGTTAAACAAAACGCGGCTATCGTGAGGCGGCGGAGCGCCGTGTCGTTGAGTATTTTCTTTATCGCATGCCATGGCGAGGCAAATGCGAGCCGCGTATTTGGATCGCGGTCGTCATCGAGTGTTGCGCGCAGCGGTTGGATCGCGATGACGGCGAACAATGCAATGCCAACGGATACACAGATTGCGCCTCGCCAACCAACCGCCAGAACCATCGCCGGGACGAGTAAGCCCGCGACGAGGCCGCCGAGTGGTGCACCGCTCTGTTTAAGTGAGAACACAAAGCCTCGGGCCCGAGCCGGTGTCACGCGAGCCAGCACGTGTGCACCGGATGGCGTATTCGGGCCATAGCCCATGCCGACTAACACGGCCGCCAAGTACAGCATCGGCAGTGACCCATATAGCGCGAGCAGCAAACAGATCGCCGATAGACTCATGCCAATTTGGTTCGCTCGAATACCGCCGAAACGTCGAATTAAACTGCCGCTCGCCGCTGAGAAAACCATCGCAGACCCAAACACCAGCGACATGAAAATGCTGATGTCTTTGGCTTGCACACCAAATACTGGCGCGATTTCCGTTGCCATGACGGGCACAGTGAGAAACAAGATGACGGTAACCGTTTGCGTGCCGAACATTGCGCCAATCGGCCACACGAGATCAGCAAGCGAGTGCGGCTCAACATCGCTAGGCTGATTAGGGGATGACATCAGGCAGCGCTACTGCAAACCGGCGCGCGTAGTGGAGAAATTGAAAACTCGTTTAAGTAATGCATTTCGACGTCGCGAATTCAGAGCAGCCGTTGTGAACATGGCGAGCGTTTCATTCGCCAAGGTGCGCTTTAACTCTTGGCACGACGTCTCGAAATAGTCGTTCCAAGCTAGGCGCCATTTGCTCTGCGCGTAGCCCAGGTGGTACAGCCATCGTCGTTATATCGGTAATGTTGAAGTCGTTAATAAAACGAATAATTTCTGCGACGCAATGATCAACGTCACCGACGATCCAAGCCTGTGGAATGGCTTCTTTAGGGTCGCCAAATCCTTCACCGCTTTCCTTGAAGAACTGTTTGTAGAGTTCCATTCGATAGTGCTCAGCAGCCCGCACCATAGCCCAATCCTTTTCTTTGTCGTCGGTGACTAGGATGCTGCGAATAATACCGATCCGGTAATCACTGACCTTACGCCCTCTGGCGGTTATAGCCTCGACCCAGGGGTCGTAGACCTTGCGTTTCGACCCTTGCGGCAAATAATGCGTGTTGTAATGTGCTGCACGTTGCGCGCCGCCTGTCGACATCGCCGCAATCCACAACGGCGGCCCATCGGCTTGGACAAACCCGGGCGTGACTTTGACATCACTAAAATCGTAACGCTTGCCGTGATAGCTAAATCGTTCGCCGCTGAAACAATGTTGGAGTACCTCGATACCTTCGTTCATCAACGACACACGGCGTTTTACCGGTATACCGAAGCTTCGAAATTCATGCGGCGCGTAGCCCATACCGAGACCTAGCTCGACTCGGCCGCCGGATAAGTTGTCGAGTACCGCGAGATCTTCCGCGAGACGGATCGGATGATTGAATGGCATGAGCGCAATGTTTGTACCGAAGCGCACGTGTTTCGTTAGTGCCGCCATTGCGCCTGCGACCGGTATCCAGCTCGGTAGATAGCCATCTTCCACAAAATGATGCTCAGTAAACCAAACCAAGTCTGCACCGAGTTCGTCTAGCCATTTAACTTGCTCGAGAATTTCTCCGTACAGCACGTGGTCGCGAACCCCTGACGTGGTGGGATTTCGAAAATCGTAGCAAACGCCAATACGCAGCTTGGGCATGATTTACTGTCCTATCTCGTGTCCAACTTTGTTGGACGCATCAATTGGAAGGAGCTTCGAACCCTTGACCTAACATTAACGTGGCATTGCTCGTCGCATTAATCCGCATCTGTTTGACCGGCACGTAATCTGGGTCGGTGTACCAATTCATTGCGGCGGATTGTGATTCGAAGCGCAAAATCACGCACACATCGCGCTGCTCGCCCTCTAAGGTTTTCGCGGCGTAATCGGCGGCCACGATCTCGGCTTGGTGTTTAACGAGTAGTGGAATCACGGCAGCGACGTAGGCGTCGTAGCCTGGCCTATCTTCAATATCTAAGTTGACGGTAACGTACACAGCCATTGGGATCTCCTCGTGATGTAAGCGCAATTAGTAAATCGATGGCGTGCTAGGACGTTCGGCGTGGAAGCTTTTTTTGCAAAGCCCGTAACCAAATTTGGCATCCGAAAGCACAAGACATAAACAAGAGCATCAACATGGCTAGTTTGACAGCGTCTTCATGATGGAACAGGCCGATCGCATAACCGCCGACCGCCCCGGACATTTGCTGTGCCAGTCCGGCTACGCCAGCCGCCGCACCGGCAAGTGCGGGAACGACGCTCACGGTTCCGGCCAAGGTCGATGGCATCAACAGTCCTTGACCTATCCCAAGTAAAACGAGCGGTGCGGCAATCGCTAGCGGTGATGCTACATCGGCGAGCGCGAGCACTAAGACGATCGCAATACCGCCCAGGCTGACCAATTGCCCGGCGAGCATGAGATGAGGGTCGCTGTGGCTTTTAATTAAGCGGCTGGTTAGGAAGCTTCCGGCAATATACGACAAGGGCACAACCATGATGAAGAACCCGATCGAGGCAGGTCCGATCCCATAGAGTGCGAACACGCTCGGGGCGCCCGCGAGGTAGATGTAAAATGTTCCCGTGCTAAGCGACAGAACGCCAACGTAGGCGACGAATTCAGGAACCTTGCGCAGATGATCGTACGCATTGAACATTTCTCGCAACCAATGGGCGCGTCCCTTGCCAGATGTCTCATCAGGCGGGAGGCTCATCCACGTCGTTAAGAAAAGCGTCACAGACAAGGCAGTAATCAAGACGAAATTCGCACGCCAATTCGCCAGCACATGTAGCTGTCCACCGACGACCGTGGCAATGGGCGCGCACATGCCCATTACCATCCCGATGTAGGCCATCATGCGTGCCCGGTCGCCGCCGGTAAAATAATCCTGAACCATCGCCCGTCCAAGCACCATTCCGGCAGCAGCGCCGACGCCTTGGACGAATCGTCCAAGCGTAAGTGCCGGTAAGCTCGTTGCAGCCGCACAGGCGAGCGAACCCAGCGCGGTGATGAAAAATCCCAACAACATTAGTCGCTTTCTGCCGTAACGATCCGACAACGGGCCGTAAATCACTTGGGCGACGCCATAAGCGATGATGTAGCTACTGAAAGTCAGCTGAACGCTAGCCTGCTCGGCTTCGAAGAATCCTTGCCATTCGGGCATCGACGGCAAGCAGATCGTCATCGCGACAAGGCCGAAACCGATCGCGCAAAGTAGGTTGATGAGCAGAAAGCGACTCGGCTTAGGGCGCTCTGATTTGTCGGACGGTGGATCTGTGGGCACGGGCGGTCGTTCGAATAGTTTCCTGGAGTGCCGGTATGTTACTCGATACGGGGGTTGGCCGGATGAACGTGGTGCCGGTCTTTCGAATATACTGCCAACGGAACGACAACTGCTAACAGAGGTTCATTATGACAGCTGACCAACTCACAGAAATTGAAGCGATTAAGCAATTAAAATCGCGTTACTTTCGACTCATGGACACCCAGAAATTTGACGATTGGCATACGTGTTTTACCGACGACGTGACGGCAATTTACGAAGGCGCGCCGCGGGCCGCCGATAATTTAGATACCGACATAAAGATCGCCGGCTGCGCCGATCTGGTTGCCGGCGTGCGCGGTCTGATGACCGGGGCTCAATCCATCCACCAAGGTTATATGCCGGAAATTCAACTCACCAGTGCAACGACGGCGACCGGAATTTGGTCGATGTACGACCAGGTCAGATTACCTACCTGCATTTTTCAGGGTTGGGGTCACTACTACGAAGAGTACGTGAAAGACGCCGGGGTTTGGAAAATAAAATCGATCCACTTAACGCGCTTACACACCGAGGAAGAATGGATTTAGTTAATTTTTTGCTTAGCCCGGCGATGAGACCTTGACGGCGCGAGGTCTCGTCATCGAGCGCAATCTTAGTGACTCAGTCGATGCATGGCTTGAGATCCGAGGAGTCAGAACGTCAGAGACCGATCGCCCGCTACAGCGTTGGCGCCCAGTTATAAATTTTCCTGACACTGCCACCCATAAGCAGCGCGCGCTCGGCCGCAGATAGTTTATCGCTTAGGAGAAATGCATCGACTGCTTGGTCATAAGACAGCAGTTCGGCAGCGCGGGTCCAATCGGTGCCCCACAGACAGCGATCGAATCCAAACGCATCGAATATCCTGCGCAACGGCGCCCACAAGTCGCGATACGGAAAGGGCTCATGCGACAGCGTACAGGCGCCGGAAATTTTTATGCTCACATTATCGAAGCCAGCCAATGCGATCACATCGGCTAGAGCGGCAAAAGGCTTGTCTGGAACCGGTGGTTCGAACGGTTGTGGCAGACCTAAATGGTCAAGGACCATGCGCGTATTCGGATTGCGTTTCGCCAGTTCGCCAAATAACGCAAGTTGTCCCCAACACATCACATTGATCGGTAGTCCGTGTTTGGCACCTGCGGCTAGAACACGGTTGAGGCCTGGATCGTCAGGTTGTGACGCAGATCCGCCTATTAAGACAATTCGCGCACCAACAACACCCGGTGTGCGATGCCACTCCGCAATGTCTTCCTCAACAGATTCACTTTGGTGATCGAATGGTTTGATGAGCCCAAAGCGGCCCGGGTGCTGTCGATAGACATCTAACGCATAGCTCGCGTCGTAACGATACATAGTCCAAGGCGACACCAACAATGCACCGTGCACTCCCACTCGGTCCATGGCGGCGACCATGTCCTCGCCCGTGACTTCTGCGGGTCCGTGCAAGTTGCCAGCCCAAGGTCGTTCGGGACTGTTTCTCGCGTAGGCGTGAACCTGTGAATCGATAATCAGATTTGGAGAGTTCATCGGCTGATGGTGCCTTGGCGATCCGAGCTTGGCAAGTAGCCTGGTTTGCCGACGAATAGACGCAATCGTAGCTAACCGCTCGATCGTGTGGTAAAAGTATAAGCTAACAATCACAGGTTTAGCGGTCCGCATGGCGACGCATAGCAATGTTTGTCGAAGCGTAAGAACTTTGATTGGCGCCATAACCTAGCGAGTCCGGCGCACCATCATCGTGTCGCAAATTGCACGTCGGTTTTTGAATGCCACTAAATGAGAGATAACAAGCTGATAGTCGACGAGCAGGCGCGATGGCTTCTTCCATGCGGTGATGCGCCCCGTGACAAATTTGCCGGCTCCCATGAACTCGACAATCGAGGTGTGGATCCCTAGTGCCTAGAACCCCTGCGGGCGAAACCCGCGCCAAGATTTGTAATTTTGTTTGCCGATCTATATTACTTGGAGCGCCACCGTCGGTGCGTGAAATTCAAGAGGAATTTGGATTCAAATCGACTGCAACAGTGCGCGAGCATCTTGATGCGCTGGTCGAGGGCGGCGACTTAGAACAGCTACCCGGTAAGGACCGCGGGTATCGCGTCCCGGGTGCTTTTGTGCCGGCGTTAGTCCCCGTCTTAGGGCGCGTTCATGCGGGAAACCCATCTGAGGCAATTCAAAATGCCGAAGGCTATGTGGCCTTGGATCCGAAGAGAGCGCCAACGAGTTTTGCATTGACAGTGGTCGGCGAAAGCATGTCGGGTGTCGAAATTCACGACGGGGACATCGTGTTGGTCGATCGGGAGGGCGCGATAAACAATGGCGACGTAGTCGTAGCGATGCTGGGCGACGAGGCAACGATTAAAACGTTCGATAAGGTAGGCAACCGAATCATTCTAAAAGCACAGAATCTCGACTATCAGGACATCGTGCCCGCCGCGGGCGGACGTGAGTTTAAGATCCTAGGCAGAGTCTACGAGGTACGTCGGCAGCTATGATTACGGACCCGTTTGCAAAACTCAATTCCGCGCAGCGCCAAGCGGCAACATTCGGTGCGTCCAAACGAGACGGCGGATGGGACAGCCCACCGTTGCTCATAATTGCGGGAGCGGGGACCGGCAAGACTACGACTCTGGCTCATCGGGTCGCGCATCTCTGTCTAAACGATGTCTCTCCCGAACAAATCTTGCTCTTAACATTTACGCGGCTCGCGGCGCGCGAGATGGTGCAGCGGTCGCAGCAAATGGTTGCGGCCGCGCTGCAACATAAAAATTCGGGCGCGCGCGCAGGTATGCCAACGAAAATCGATTGGGTCGGCACATTCCATGCCGTGGGCGCCCGACTCATTCGCCAGTATCACGAGACATTGGGGTTGGAAGAATCGTTTAGCGTCCTCGATCGCGGCGACTCCGCCGGGATTATGGACTTCGAGCGGCAAGAATTAGGCTTCCATAAAAGTAAAGATCGCTTTCCTCAAAAAGCGACTTGCTTGGATATTTATTCGCGCACAGTTAATGCGCAATGCACACTCGAAGTGACGCTCAAGGAATCGTTTCCACATTTCGCCGACTGGCACGATGAACTCAAAACCTTATTCGCCGCCTACGTCGATCGGAAACTTAAACAACAGACTTTGGACTACGATGATTTGCTGTTGTACTGGTTTTACCTCGTCGAAGATGCTCGGATTGCCGCCGACATTAGCCGTCGCTTTGAACATATTCTCGTCGACGAATATCAAGATACCAATCGTCTTCAAGCTGAAGTGATTCGCCGGATCCGCCCTGATGGCTTAGGACTTACGGTGGTCGGCGACGATGCGCAATCGATCTATAGTTTTCGCGCGGCAGACGTCGAGAATATTCTCGATTTTTCCGATCAATTCCCTGGGGCAGAAGTGATCACCTTGGATGACAATTATCGCTCAACACAAGAAATTCTCGATTGCGCGAATACATTGATGTCTGAAGCGCGGCGTGCGTTCGATAAAGGATTGATTGC
>JBLFWX010000073.1:0-26126 GCA_047611805.1 Gammaproteobacteria bacterium | reverse complement strand
GAACTTTCCGTCTCTGGCGTCGCTCTCGATGGCATCCGGTGCGTCGTCGAATGTGGCGGTGAGTTGCGCAACAACAAAGGCGTCAACGTCCCAGGTAATTCGAGCGTATTTGATTCTATTGATTCAGACGTTAAAGGGGATCTCGAATTCGTTGCCGCGAACGACGTCGAGTACGTTGCCGCGTCGTTCATTCAGGACGCGGCCGACATCAATCGACTGCGCGCCAAGCTCGACGCCCTCGGCGCGGACACACCAATTATCGCCAAAATCGAGAGCCGTGGTGGCGTCGAGAACCTGGCGGAAATCATTGCGGTGGCTGACGGTACGATGGTCGCGCGCGGCGATTTGGGGGTGGAGCTGCCGCTAGCGGAGGGACCAACCATCCAAAAACGAATTATCCGCAGCACCGTGACTAACGGTAAGCCGGTGATCACTGCCACGCAGATGCTGGACTCTATGGAACGAAATCCGCGCCCGACCCGCGCGGAAGTAAGCGATGTGGCAAACGCCATCTTAGACGGGACATCAGCCGTTATGCTCTCGGGCGAAACTGCGGCCGGGGCCTACCCAGTTGAAGCAGTACGCACTTTGGCCGAGCTTGCGCGCGAGGCCGAAATTGGACTGGACGAATTCGGGCACCTGCAAAAATTTCTACCGCATCCCTCCGACCGCATTACGGATGCGGTCTCGCATGCGTCCATTACGATGGCCGACAATTTGAAAGCTGCAGCGATTGTGGCTCTCACTGAAACAGGCTTTACCTCGCGGCTTATCTCCAAGTACCGTCCCAGCTGTCCGATCTTGGCGATATCCTCGTCACAACGAGTGGTGCGGCGCTTGGCAATGAATTGGGGCGTGACAGCAGTCCAATATGCTGGCGACGGCGCGGATAATGATCGACTCGAATTCGCCATGCGCTTTGCGCGCGAATCCGGTTATGCGCGTAGCGGAGATATCGTGATTGCCACCACGGGAAGCAATTCGCGTGCTGGGAGCACGGATCTGATCCGGGTGCTCACCTTAGATTAACAAAACCGGCTCCGCGAACCCGTCAATCGATTTCCGGCGCTAGGCGAACTCTGTGCAAATATCGCTAACCCCTAGGTGGTCCGCGCCAATTAATCGCTGTATTCTCACGCCATCCGCCTAGGGCAATCGGCCACGGGCGAACAACACGGAATGTAATTCCGGGAGAATAATCAATGGTTACAATACTCACCGAGTTAGGTGCAAGTAATGTCACCGCGACTAATGTCCAAGGCGACAACCTTTGGCTTAAAGCGGCAGACGTTGAAGCAGCTATCGGTTGGACATTAAAGCCACAAGGCCTATGTCAAGGGGAGGTATGCGTTCCGCTACCTCGCTCTAACGCCGAGAATTTTGTTAACGAGGACACGGTTAACGTCGCCGAGTGGTGGCGCTTAATGGATCGCCCCGTGTTGCACGACAATGCAGGCACAACGTGGATGCTCGGCGCCGGATCAAATCAGCGCGCTGAAGCACTTAATACGCTTGAAGCACCCGATTTCACCTTGCCCGATCTTGACGGCAAGATGCATTGTTTGTCTGACTATCGCGGCAAACGGGTATTTCTTACCACCTGGTCGTCGTGGTGAGGCTGTCGTTATGATCTGTCCGTGTGGCAGGCAATGTACGACGAAGTAAAAGACGAAGATTTCATTATCATTGCGGTGGCCGAAGAAAGTCGCGGCGCGGAAACGGCTCGCGAATTTATCGACGAGGCGAAACCAGCCTACATCACCTTGATCGATACTGAACATCATGTTGCCGATTTATACAACATGGTTAACGTGCCGCAATCTGTGTGGATCAACGAGGCAGGACAGATTGTTCGGCCCGCAGAGACGGCAGGTTCCCATGATGGTTGGCGTGCAATGAACCGCGAAGACATGTCGGTACCAGATGGCCCGGCGGCGTTAATGGCTACCGCGCAACAGACCTACGTTGCAGCCGTACGCGATTGGGCCGTCAATGGTTCATCGAGTAAACATGCCTTCAACCCGCAACAAGCGCGCGAGCATTTGTCTCTGCCTGATGCAAGTGTCGCGGCTGCGAACGCGAATTTTCGCTTGGGTCGATACTTGCACGCCGCAGGTCATACGGATGAGGGCGAAGCATTCCTCAAGACGGCCTCGGATTTGCGTCCCGAATCGTGGAATATCTATCGCCAAACGATGAATCTAAAAGAGCTCGGTCCAATGGGCTTAGCAGCCGATGAGTCGTTCTTTGAAAGAGTCGATGCCTTAGGTGCGGATCGTTATTACCCGCCGCCGGATATGGAAGGATTTCCGCGCGACTTGGGTTTCGAACCGCCAACGTAGACAGAAGCCGCGCGCGGCCCTTCAGTGGTCGCGCGTTGGTTGCGTGCCAGCCCGCCCGCGCTGGGTACTCGAAAGTTCGGCAGTTTCCTGCTTTTTAGATCAACTTTAAACGATACAAACAAACCAAAAGGACGACTCAATGAACGACGTGAAATTTGGCGTATTTGTCATCCCGGCCGATATGGTCGAGGCGCAAGCGCTGGCGAAACGTGCGGAAGCCCAAGGCTTCTACTCGGTTTCGCACAACGATCATTTTTATTCGCCACTCGGTACCGCCGAATTTCACCAATTGGAATGTCTGACCGTTCTAACTGTCATGGGTATGGCGACCGAAAAAGTAAAACTCGTCCCCGCCGTCATTGCAGCATCGTTTCGCACACCGCCATTGCTTGCCAAAATCACGACCTCTGTCGATTTGGCGACGAATGGTCGCTTTATCTGCGGGCTCGGCGCGGGTTGGCAAGGTACGGAGTACGAGGCGCACGGCTATCCCTTTCCGCCACTAAAACAACGGCTCGAAGAACTTGAGGAAACGATTCAAGTTCTAAAGGCCATGTGGACAGAAGACGAACCCACGTTTAGCGGTAAGCATTTCAAAGTCCACCACGCATACAACAATCCACGCACGATTCAAAAACCGCGCCCGCCAATCATGCTCGGTGGATCGGGAACGGGTTTGCTCAAAATTGCTGCTCGCCACGCAGATATACTCAACATCATTCCGCCAACCGGCAACGGCAAGGATTTTATTAACGATCCCATTGCGACCGTTAAATTCGATCAGAAAACGCTGATCAGTCGTATCGCGCAGTTACATCAAAATTGTAATGATATAGGTCGCGACCCAGCTGAAATCGAGCTCGGGGGATTGTCGTTTATTGCGATGTCCGAGGACAAAAACGATCCAGGACTGCGCGACATTGCGACGAAATTGGGATTCCCCGACTACGAGTCTGCGCAGCGCGCGCCCGTTGCCCTACTAGGGACGCCAGATGAAATTAAGGCGCAATTACGCGAACGGATCGACGCAACCGGGGTCACCTACTACATCCTGGCTACCTCGTCACCGGAAACCCAAGAGATGTTCGCTAAAGAAGTGATGCCAACTTTTTGCGCTTAACGGCGTGACCCAGTTTGCTCGCGACGGTCCATGCGGGTGTCGCGAGCTAGGTCGTAGTGCGGCGGCATTGCGCCTAGATATTCCATTCATAACGAACTACCCACGTTTCCTCGGCACGGAATCCGGCGGCATCCAGTCACCGTAGTTTATTACTAATTCAGCCCCCGCTATCGTGCGTGTTACCCGACGCCTCGGCGAGCCCGTCTGATGCAATGTTCGAAGGAGCTTCGCGCGCTTCAAGCCCGTCCGAGTAGCGACAAATAGCTACGACAGACTCAAAAACGCTACTCGATGTGGACGGCCCAACGAAGCACTTCGTATCGACCGGTTATATATCCATCGAACGAATTGAGCGCGCAGGAATTGCTGACCTGTTCAGCACCTCATCGACGATACCGGCGTAGTCCGCGCCGCCGTAGCGCGCGAATATTTCTGCGAAAACGTTCGGCATCTTGCGGTAAGGCGATACCCCCATCTCTATGAGCAAACCGTCGAGGTGTTGTTGAAACCGGGTACTGACGGCGCAGGCCCGCGACGGTTCGTAGTTAATATTGGCACGCTTCCAGTCGCGAATAGTGTTGATGCTTTGTTCTTGGATCGCCGCGCCCGGTAACTCAATATCGCCGCGCCACACGGCACAAAGCCACAAGGCGCCCATTTCCGCTGCTGGAATGTGCATGAAGCCATGGTTGTAGCCTGCGAAAGCAAGTCTGGGAATTTCAGGATGAACGAGGTGCCGATATAACTGCACGCCATCATTCTCCTGTTCGATGATCGAACGAATGCGCGATGGTAGAAATGGAAAGACAGGCGTTCCCGATCCGACGGATAAAACAACCACATCGGCATCGACCGATTCGCCATTCGAAAGTAGTAAAGAGGTTCCGTCGAAGCCGCTCACTTCACTGTGATAGGGCTTAACCGTCCCGTTGGCCACGAACTTATAGTAGTTCACCGGCGCCATCGCCGTCGCCGAGCGAAGGTCTCCGGCGAAACTATGACTCGGTGTCACCAACTTCAAGCCTCGCGCGGAATCGGGGTTACCCGCATCAACGTGCCTAGCGATATGCTTTCGCACAATGAATTCAATTGTCTTCCAGACGACGCCAACCAAGCGCGAACAGTAGCGGTGCAAGGCGTGCTCAATTCGCGTTGCGTGGACCCAACTCGGCATGAACACCGTGGTCGCGCGGGCGAAAAAAACATAAGTGTAGTGCGTGCCGAGGATCCGAAACGGGATCAGCCATCGTGGGGTGCGGAACACATGAGCGACTGAACGCGCTGTTGGGGCCGCAAACGAGCACATGTCGACGGCACTCTTTCCAAAACCAACGACTGCCACTTTCTTATCGCTAAAAATTTCTAGGTTTTTTACATCTCGTTCCGTCAGCACTTGACCGGAGAATTCCGCCTCGCCAGGAAATTCAGGTCGATATTTCCGTTCGGCATATTGACCAATGGAAATCACGACGTAGTCGAACGTTAGCATTTGGGTTGCTTTATCGTGCTCGACGGTAAGTGTCCAGCCACCCTCTACTTCCAGCATCTGTGTCACGCAATGCTCGAGCCGCACGTCAAGTCCGTAATGTTCTACGGCGGCTTCCAAGTAATTCAGTATCTGCTCGGCACTTGGGTGTTGGTCCGGCTCTTGCGGCCACGGGAAATCGCTGAAAGTGTACTGCTCGCGGCTGTTTTGCAATCGGACATCGGGATACGTCAGTGCCCAGATCCCGCCGATACGCGGCGCCTTGTCGAATAGGGTGCACTCGTGTCCGAATCGATTTAGCACGCGAGCAAATGCGATACCGGAAATCCCCGCACCGATAATCGCAATCCGCATCTTGCCCCTTGTCCTCATACCGCTTTAGCCTACCGAATCAGTAGGCTGCTTAGGTCTGCAGTTGGCTCGAAGATACGCTTAGAAGATCACCACGTCGATGCGCACGAAGTGATCGGGAGCAGAATTAGCAAGTCTGAGTCAAATCGACGTTATGTCACTTGTGTGGATTAATCAGAAATTTCTCGCCCGTGGCTTTACGATGATAGCGGTGCGCAATATCAACTTGCAGTACCTCTTCAAGAGAGATTTCATCCGTATAGCGGCTCGCGAACGTGCTCGTGATTTCACGCGCCACTCGAATGCGTAGCGCCTGCGCCTGTTCAGGTCCAACCCGCGCAATAAACGCAGTCAGTAGCCAACCACCCACCCCCCACGCCATACCATAGGTTCGGTCCAGGACGGTGGGCGACGTATCAAGCATGCCATAGGAATACACTTGTTTATGCGTGGTCGATCCGTAGCGGTTCTCAGGTGAGGGATTGCTACTCGCGACCCGCTCCATGGCGGTTAGTATTTGGCTTGGCAACTGCCCACCGCCAATCGCATCAAAAGCGACCGTTGCGTTCGTCGCGGCAAGCGCCGCGCTGAGATCGTCCATAAACGATGGTGCGGCCGAATTACATACGTGCGTGGCGCCAAGGCTTTTAAGCAAATCCGCCTGCGCGTCGCTGCGCACAATATTCACTAACGGCACCCCATCGGCCAGACACAATTTAACCAGCATTTGACCGAGATTGGACGCCGCGGCCGTGTGCACAAGCCCACGATGGTTCTCGAGTTTCATTGTCTCGACCATCCCTAAGGCGGTGAGGGGATTTACAAAACACGATGCGCCATCTCTTGCCGATACGCCTTCCGGCAACTCGAGGCATGCGCGCGCTGGCACGCAGCGATACTGCGAGTACATCGCGCCGCCGAGCACGGCGACCGTTTTACCCAATAAGGCCTGAGCAGCATCGGACGATCCGGCCGCCACAACCTCCCCTGCGCCTTCGTTGCCTACCGGTAGAGACTTATTGATTCGCGCAGTGAGACTCGCCAATCGTTCCGGCGCGATTGGCGCCGTTAATATCGACTCCCCATTGCCCTGTCCGCGACTTGCAGCACTCATATCTGCCGCACTCAGCAAGAGCCCAAGATCCGACGGGTTAATCGGTGTTGCGTCGACTCGAAGCACAATTTGATCTGGCCCGGGATCCGGCACGTCGGTTTCAACGAGCGACAACTCCAGTACGCCCGTGTCGCGCACCGTGGATTGTATTTGCATTGATTTTTTCATGCGTCCCTCTTTTCGTTTTGTTGCCTGGAATGCCCCTCGCCAAATCTAACGATAGGGCCTGCGGCAGACAAACGTTAATTTTGATTCTTCGTCTAGTGCCCGCGTCGCAGGATCATTGCTGATGTGGGGACGGCATTACCTGCCGAGACGAAGGCATGGCTAGCATCTTTAACCTGGCATCGCGCGACCCCGCGCAATTGCCGCACAGCCTCGATCGTGTTTTGCATGCCGTGAATATAACCTTCGGATAAATTTCCACCGCTCGTATTCAACGGCAGCTCGCCGTCTGGCCAGCGCAGACGTCCATTGCCGACAAAATCCTTTCCTTCGCCCCGTTTGCAAAATCCATATTCTTCAAGGGCCATCAGCACTAACGGTGTAAAGTGATCGTAGACAAATAAAACGTCGATATCGGCATGACTGATCCCGGCATCTGAGAACAAGCGCTTCGCGATCACCGTGGCCTCTGATTCGCTCGACTCCATATCGCGCACCATGAAGCGATGGTTCCACCCACCGCCACCCAGGCCACCAGAGGCGATGTAAACTGGCGGTTGGCGAAGGTCGCGCGCTCGATCGGCCGTCGTCACAATTACTGCGGCGCCGCCGTCTGTTTCCAGACAACAATCTAGCAGCCGCAACGGTGTCGATATCATGCGTGAAGTTTGGTGATCCTCTAAGGTCATTGGCCGACCGTACATAATCGCGTTTGGATTCAAATTTGCGTGATGTCGACAAGCCAGTGCAATTTCCGCGAAATGGCGCGACTCTGTGCCGTATAGATGCATGTGTCGGCGGGCGGCCATCGCGACCATTTGCGCGGGGCTAAATAGGCCGTACGGCGATGTATAACTCGCCGCTCCCGACGCACCAGCCGCACTTGAAGCCTGCCCAAAGCGTGCCGTGCCGCGGCCAGATCGCTCATTCATTGCACGAAAGGCAACCACCGCCTTTGCCTGCCCCGTCGCCACAGCCATCGCCGCCAACAACACTGAACC
Organism: Gammaproteobacteria bacterium; assembly: GCA_047611805.1. GTDB lineage: Bacteria > Pseudomonadota > Gammaproteobacteria > UBA11873. The sequence goes on along the minus strand of JBLFWX010000073.1, from coordinate 18,547 downwards.
CAACGGGCCGCCACCACCGCCGTAAGCGACCTCCGCAAAAAAACGGAGTTCAGGCATCCCCAGACTGCGCGCAATTTCTACCGCGTCGTTGTTGTCCATCGTGTACTTCGTGATGCCATCGATGTCCGAAGGTTTGAGCCCCGCGTCTTCAATTGCGGCACCGATCGCCTCGCAGGCAAGCTTGAGTTCGCTACGTCCAGAATCTTTGGAATACTCCGTATGGCCGATACCAACAATACAAGTTTGATCGCGAATTGAATCCATTACATTGTCCTTAGCGTAGCCGCCACGTTTTTTGGTTGCCCGACATCATAATATGAACCTCATCATTGTGCTTAAGCTAATCCTGCCCGACGTAGGCTCGCCGTTTGGCGATCAGTCTCCGCTTGCAGTTTATAAGGCGAGCGTTGGTGGGAAACATCCACCGAGAAATCCGGGCTGATCCTCAGCACCTCTTGCGCTTCAACTTTTGCGGCAGCGTACTGTTCCGTTTCCACAAAACACGCAGCCAGCATCAAATGTGTGACGAGATGATCCGGATTGCGCGTAACGACTCGTTGAAAATTTCGGATGGCATCCCCGTAGTTTCCCAATAGTCGATGCGCCTGACCTAGTGCCCACAAGTAGTTTGGCGTGTAACGCGGATTCAATCGCATCGCGCGCTCAACGAGCAGTACCGCTTCAGCCGGTTCGCCGGAAAAACACAGGACTTCCGCGAGGGTTATGTATCCTTCGGCAAAATTAGGAGCGTACTCGACTGCTTTACGTGCAGCCGCCACGGCGCAGCCATGGTCGCGCCGAGCAACATGGCCGTACGCTAAGGTTTCATGAGCCGTCGGTTGGCTTTCATCGAGTTCCACCGCCTTCTCGCCGTACACGAATATTTTATCCAAGACATCAGGGTCATCGCTCCATTGATTAACCATTTCGACTAGATAGGTTCGACCCAGGAACGCGTAAGCTTCAGCGTAGGCGGATCCAGTTCGATCGCTTGCTGAAATAATTTCCGGGCTTGCAGATTCGCCGACCGTTCGCGTCGAATGTACTCCTCGCGTCCCCGCACAAACGCATCATAGGCTTGCAAATTCTCAGTTGGCGGAGCGCCTATTCGCGATTGCTCGCCGAGCGTCAATTTCACGGCTAATGCCGCAACGATTTGTTTGATAACTTCATCCTGAAGCTCGAAGATATCGATTAGCTCGCGGTCATAGCGCTCAGCCCAAACTTGGTACTGCGTTTGCGCGTCCACTAGCTGCGCCGAGATGCGCACGCGATTGCCGGCCTTACGCACGCTGCCTTCGACGAGATAACGAACCCCGAGTTCTTCACTCACTTGCTCGGGTCTCGTCGGAATATTTTTATACGTAAAAACGGAATTCCTTGATATCACGAACAATCCGGAAATCTTAGACAGATCAGTGATCAAATCTTCGGTCATGCCGTCACTAAAGTATTCCTGCTCGGGGTCGCCACTCAAATTTTGAAATGGCAACACCGCAATCGACGGTTTCTCTGCGCTCGTTAGACCGCGCTGTTCGTCCTGAGAAGTGCTGGAAGAGTCAACACGATGAGCGCCCTCGTCGTGCATCGCTAAGCGATAAATACGCACTGACTTTACGATATCGTCAAACGTGTGCTCACCGATCTTTTGAAACGCAAACGGCAGCTTGCTTTCAACTTGATCATAAACCGTTCCCGAAATGCACACGCCGCCACCGTCTGCAATTGCTTCGACGTGAGTCGCGATATTCACCCCCTCGCCATAGATTCGATCAGCTTCGATGGCGACATCACCCACATTGATACCAATGCGAAAAAGCATTTGGCGAGAACTGGGCAATTTTGCGTTTCTAAGCGCCAACGCGGTTTGTACGCTGGCTGCGGCGCGCACTGCATCGACGGCGCTAGAAAATTCCGCCAGCATATTGTCGCCGGGAGAGTTGACCACTCGACCATGATGCTCTGTAATAATTTTTGACATGGTCTCGCGGTAGGTAGTGACGGTCCGGACGGTCGCCTCTTCGTCATCACCCATGAGCCGGCTGTACGCTTGCACGTCCGCGCTAAAAACCGCGGCTAATCGTCGCGCGATGCGGAGTTCGGAACTCGGACTGTCTTTATCCGACATGACTATAGAATAGACCGCATTGATAATTCTGAAACTGATCTTGTATCCGCCGTCGTCGCCGGGCGAATGGAAAATACCCGTGTACGTTTGAGTTGAACCCGGCGAACGGCTTCGCCATCGCGGAACGTTCGGAACGACTGTCGCTTAAGGTTCATTGTCTTTGAGATTTCAGAAATCGGGTGTTTTCAACGGGCGGCCGCAGTATATCGCGACCACGACGCAAAGCATCCGGAATCCGAGGTGAGACTTCTCTATTGACCCGATTTTCTGCCTTGCGTACCGAGTGTCCCATCGGGCTGGGACCTGGCTCTGGTTTTCGTAAGCACAGCCTTTCCAATTAGTGTCTATTGCTCCGAGAGCCCTGCTGTCGCTATGCTTTGCGGCCATTATCCAGCGATTGGTCCTGACATGATCACACCAGCCGACATGAAGTTTCATACCCCAGAGGATCCGAACGACCATTTATGGTCAGAAACGAATTATTTCTCTTTTCACATTCCCGCGGCAAAACTCAACGGCAATATCTACTCGCTGTTCCGTCCGACCTTAGGTGTTATGACGTCGTTTATTCACGTCTGGGCCGGCGATTCGGAAAACCATCAAGGCGTCCTGTATACCGACGGCCGAACCCATTTACCCATCCCCAAGGATCAGGACCTCGATGACTATACGCTTGCCAATGGCTTAAGAGTCCAAGTGCTGCCAGACAACGGCGGCAATCGCGACTATCGAATTGACTACCAAGGCTATAACAACAGCGAATTGCATTTGCACTTCCGCGGGTTAATGGAGCCTTACGACATCCACGACCCGGACATGGACCCACTTGCCAACAGCGGTGTTGCAACCTGGAGTGATGCGTACAAGAACGGCCACTTTGATATGACCGCGCACGTGACCGGTGAGTGCCGTCTACACGGTGTATCACACCCAGTCGACTGCGTCTCGACCATGGACCACAGTTGGGGTGCGCGGGCAGAATGCAATATCAACAATATGAGCTGGTTTCATTCCAGTTGGGGTGAAGATCGGACCATTCACTGCATTTTCATGCTCGACCCGCATGCGCTCGGCGACGCCTACGGTCAGTTTATGCATGGTTATGTGATGGAAAATGGCGAGGTCTTCGGTATTAAATCGGCGAGCGGCAAAGCCCAACGCAATGGACTGATGCAAGAGACGATGGATGTCACGGTAACCGATGTGCGCGGACAAACGTTCCATATGACGGGTCGTTCAATCGCCCGCAATCAATGGAACGCCTGGCCGGGCTTATGCGTCTACCATGCTCTGATGGAATGGACGCTAGATGGCGCAATTGGCTACGGAGAATGCCAGGACCTGATCAGTCTTGCCTACATCACCTCTGGTGGTATCGTCGCACCCTAGTAGCCGCGTGTGGGAATTATCGACCACGCAGAGGTAAGGCGCGCGAGACTGCAGAGATTCCATGACGACGTAAACCATCTAATTTTTATGTAGCAACTCGAGGATCCATTAGTGAAAAACCCACCAACTGACCGCGACTGGCATTCAGAATTCGATTTAAACGATCCGGCGTTTGGAGATCACTTTAACGAAGTCTGTGACGAACTCGTGCAGCATTGCCCAGTTGCACGCTCGCAGGTCGGGGAAGGCTACTGGGTCGTCAGTGGCCACGAGGACGTTCAGCAAATCTTGCGCGATTGGCCGGTATTTTCCAGTGCCGATGGCATCATTGGTGTTAACCGGCCGGCCGACCAGCCGCTGTTTAAACCGAACGAAATTGATCCTCCAGAACACGATCAACTGCGCAAAGCGATGAATCCATTCTTCACCGCAAAGATTATTGCGCAACACGAACCGGCGATTCGAAAGATCGTGAACAACCTCATCGATCAATTCATAGACGATGGGGAGGTCGAACTCGTCGCGCAATTCTCTGATCCGACCCCGGCGTTGGCGTTCTGCCAAGCCGTTGCAAGCATGCCGCACGAAGACATGCCGTTCCTGCAGAAAACCTTTCATGAAGCGATCACGGGCCCGATAGAAGAGCGCGGAGCGAACTGGATCAAGGGCCAAGGCTACATGGAAGGTTTTTTGCGACAACGGAAGCTGCAAGCTCGCCAAAACGATATTGTCGACGCTATCGCCTACTTCGAATTTCCTGACGGACAACCCTATACCGACACGGAGCGCGCTGGCACCTTGACCCAACTGACAGCTGGCGGGATTGAGACCACTGGCGCGGTGATTTCGGGCGCCATTCACCATCTCGCGGTTAATCCCACTCAGCGGGAAATGTTGCGCAACAATCCTTCTGCAATCCCGCGTGCGGTGGAGGAATACTTGCGTTTTTTCGTCGCCGCACCGTGCCTCGGTCGACGCGTGAAGGAAGATACCGAGCTGTCCGGTACGAAACTATCGCGCGGCGATTACGTGGTGTACAACTTGGGCGGCGCGAACCGTGATCCAAGAATCTTCGACGATCCACAGTCCCTAGATATCGATCGATCGCCGAACAAACACCTGACCTTCGCGGCCGGTGTCCATACTTGCATAGGGATGCATCTTGCGCGACTTAACATCCGCATCGCGATAGAAACGTTCCTACAGCGCCTCCCGCAATACAGCGTGGCCGACGGCTTTGAGCCGCATTTTCAAGCCGGCATCACCCGTAGCATGACGGCGTTGAAACTTTCATTCGAAAAAGGGAAATAACTTATGCACTTTGGTGTCGTTTCATACAACACAGAATATGGTATTCGACCAGACGTTGCCGCCCAGGAAGCCGAAGCACGCGGCTACGAATCATTGTGGCTGCCAGAGCACACTCATATTCCGGTGAGTCGTGAAACACCGTTCCCGCTCGGCGGCGATCTGCCGGAACAATACAAACATTTCATGGATCCGTTCGTCTCGCTGACGGCGGCGGCAATGGCCACGGAAACCTTGAAGGTCGCAACCGGTGTTTGTCTACTGATTGAGCACGACCCGATCGTTGTCGCCAAGGCGATTGCGACTTTGGACTATCTGTCTAATGGAAGAGTGCTGTTCGGCGTTGGCGCTGGCTGGAATAAAGAAGAAATGCGCAATCACGGCACGGCTTTTGAGAATCGATGGAAAATTCTCCGCGAACGGGTCGACGCGATCCGCTTAATGTGGACGCAAGAGCAAGCGAGCTTTCACGGTGAGTTTGTCGACTTCGATCCAATCTGGGTTTATCCGAAACCCGTGCAGGATCCGCACCCGCCCATTCTGTTCGGCGCAGTCACTAAATCCGGCATGAAGCGCGTGGTGGAAAATTACGATGGCTGGCTGCTCGTCGACCCGCAAGACGATTCCGTGGAGCGTGCGAGTCGAGAATTCCACGAACTGTGTGCTGCGAGTGGTCGTGCCAGGTCGTCGATTAGCATCACCGTGTTTGCGACCAGCGAAGTAAATCGCGAATTACTCGACCGTTATGCAGCCGCAGGGGTCGACCGGACGATAGTCTGGCTACCGCCAGAAGATACTAAAACTGCATTAGCCGTTATGGATGCGGCAGCACCCTATATCGCTGAATACGCCTAGCATCGCTACTCGCCTTACTTAGTTGTTGTCCGCGAGTAAGCGTTTGCCGAGTTGCCGAAGTAGATCCGCCCCGTCGCCTTGCCAAGCCGCGCCGTGCATCACGGCCAAGATCTGCGGGGCCGTGTTGGCGAGCTTATTTGCGAGAGAATCGACATGGACGGTGTGGGAAAAATAATCCATGGCGCCGCGCATTGCCTCGCTGGATTCGAGAATATCCTCACTCGTTAAGGCCGGATGATCATCACCGCCTTGGGTAAAAAGATCGCCGCAAAATAACGTTTTTGTGGTCTTCTCGAACAGATGTCCGCACTCCCATCCGTGCGGAAAATGCGGCGTATCGATCCACGAAACAATGTGCTCGCCGAGGCTTAATTCTTCGCCATCGGCGAGGCCTTTCGCGGGTCGGATTGCGACGTCGTCGACGCTCACCATTTTTCCGATGTGACCACACAGCGCTTCAGCCTCCGGTGCGAGGGCTAGAAATTCATTTAACGATCCGCACTCGTCAGCTTCGTAATGCGAGAAGCTGACGTAGCGCAGCGAACTCACGGGGATAATTGCTTCAATGGCTTCGCGCACAAGCGGGAATAATTTGCATGGACCTGTATGGTAGAGCAATGGCATTGCGTCTTTGATGAGGTACTGGTTGAACGTAAAGCCGCCAGGCATGGTCTCTTGCGGGATCGGCGTGCTGATCTTGTAGATGCCGGCAGCGATCTCGTCGACCTGGGTACGGCTTTGTGAATTAGTAATCATGTGTGTTTTCCCTTTTTAACGAGCGCTCCAAACAACGGGTATCGCTGAGGATTCGCTTACCCACCTTCTCATTACTCGAACGAACGGCCTTCCATGTTGGTAAGCCGATCCGATACGTCTCTTTTAAGATTACTCGGGAGCGATCGTATCCGCTGTGTAATTCGCGCCGGGTTCCTGTCCCAACACCACTACCAACCTCGGCAATAACACGCGCATGGTCGCCATTAGCGTCCAGGGCGAGTTGATCACTATCATACCCGCGCCGGTCATCCCGCTGTTCACTGAATCGGGACGAACACACAACTCAAAGCGTTGGATGTTCGGAATCTTCGTAGCCTCAAGATCCCTGACCAGCCGGTCGATACGCTCACGTTCGATCACAGGATACCAAAGTGCGTAGGTTCCAATCGCGAATTTTCGGTGTGCTTCGCGAAGCGTCTGAACGACCTTCGCGTAATCTGATTTGATTTCATAAGCCGGGTCAATCGCTACCAAAGCGCGCTTGGAGACGGGCGGCAGCAAGCTAAGCAAGCCCTCGAATCCATCACTACTCCTGACTTTAGCGCGTCGGTCGCGGCCGACGTTTTCACCTAGCAGGCGCGAGTCGGTTGAATGTAGCTCGAAGAACCAGGCTCGATCTTGGTCGCGTAGAAGTTGCAGCGCGATCATGGGTGAGCCGGGATAATAATGCAGTGTCTTGGTGCTATTGAAAAATCGAATTATTTTGAAATATGTTGTTAATTCCGGCCAGTCCACCTCCGTGAGGAGACTGATGCCGGTCTCGAATTCCTTGAGTTTGATCGAATGTTCGCTATTCAAATCGAACAACCCCGCTCCCGCGTGTGTATCGATGTAATGAATAGTTTTTTCTTTTTGTAGCAGGTGTTGAAGGATCTCGATCTGCACAATGTGTTTCAGAACATCTGCGAAGCTGCCAGCATGAAAGGAGTGGCGATAACTTAGCAAATCAATTTCTCCCGGTTACCAGGCACGCGCGTACTAGGCCGTGAATGTCGACTTTCAGCTTTGTTACCGCCGACCGACATCCGTCCCTACCTGCTCAATTGTTCAAAGGCGTGGCCGCCCCGCAACACGACATCGTCTTCCCCGTACCGCCCAGTTAACATAAATCCGACCGGAAGCCCGTTCGACATACCTGCCGGCACGCTCATCGACGGATGGCCAGTCGTATCGAACGGCGCGGTATTCCCGATCATGTCGAGTGCGCAACCAAGGATCTCCGCGAGAGAGGCATCAGCCGGCGGTATCTTATGCGCCTTCATCGGGGTCGTTGGCATAATCAGGAGATCGTAGTTGGCAAACGCCTGGTTGTACGCACGCCGTAAATCGCGACGCAAATTTTGCGCCTTTGCGGAATAGTAGTTGCCGTAGCGATTTCGCATAATGCGTGCGCACAGCAGCACGGTTTTCACCGTGACCGGCATGAGATCCGCGCGATCGCGTTGCGCATCGTAGTAGAACCGAATCGCTTCAAGCATCGAATGACCACCCGGATTAGGTCCATTTGGGCCGAGTTCGGTAAAAGTCGACAACGTACCGTCGAGCGAACTGATCAACATAATCGCACCGCCATGCAAGTGCTCAGGGATCGACACTTGATCAACCTTTGCCGCGACACTGCCAAGGCGTTTCGCGCAATCCATCACCATTTCATCGACGTCGCTTTCGGAACCTGCGTGTCCAAACCCTTCGCTCACAATGCCAATACGCAGATCTTTAATTCCGCGCTCTAGCCCGGAGGCATAATTCTTTGCGGCGAGCGTGGCATTCTGCCGAGGGTCGCGGCCGTCGTCGTAGCCCGCAATCACTTCAAGCAAGGTAGCGCAATCGGCGGTGCTGTTAGCCATCGGTCCTAAATGGTCGATCGTCTGTTCGATAGGCGCAGCCCCGGTGTAAGGCACTAAGCCATAGCTTGGCTTGATCCCGTAACAACCAGAAAAGGAACTTGGCATCCGCACTGATCCGCCTTGGTCGCTGCCAATGGCCATGTCGCATTCGCCAGCCACGAGCAATGCCGCGCAACCACTCGATGACCCACCGGTCATGTAGTCGGGATTGTGTGGATTTCGCACCGGTCCAGTTGCTGACGTGTGACTGCCGCCGGAATAACAATAGTTCTCGCATACGGCTTTGCCAAGAATCTCGCCACCCGCATCAAGTACCCGAGTGACTACCGTGGCGTCTTCGTCGGGAACAAAACCGGCATAAACATCGGATCCGTTCATCATCGGCACATCCGCGATGCCAATATTGTCTTTGATCACAATCCGCTTGCCGTGCAATTTGCCGCTACTCGCGCCCTTGATCTGACATTTCCAATACCATGCGTTGTACGGATTGTCCGCGCCTTCTGGTCGTACCAACGGGCCGCGGGGATATTTGGACGGTGCGGGAGTCAGATCCATGGAATCGACTAAGTTGGTATCGCTGATCATGCCACTCATGAATTCGCCATACAGCGCGAGTTCGTCCGCATTCATGGTGAAATGCAGTTGTTTTGCGGCGTCTTTCAGCTCAGCCATCGTCGGTTGCGGAACCCTTGACGTGGTGGACATATGATTCTCCCTATTCAAATTCATAGCGCCCGATGCGGCGCACTTAGAGCGAGTATTGCTATCACATCTGGCAGCCGTCAAAGGATATTGATTGGAACAGATATCGGCAAGCGAATTCTCAGTCTTTCAAGGCACGCCATAGGCTGCGCTCGCAATCTTCGTCAAGTACCATGCTGCATCAGTTTTTGATGCTAAATAGGAATCTAAAGTGGAACTAAAAGACAAAGTCGTTGTGATCACGGGCGGCGCCAATGGCATAGGTAAAGCGCTCGCAATCCGTTTCAAAGCGGCTGGAGCTAAGCACATTGTGGTCGCCGATCTTGATGAGGCTGGCGCATCGGCGGTCGCACACGAGGTGGGTGGCACGGCGGAGCGGATCGATGTGTCTAAAGAAGCCGATATTCAGCGCGTGATCGACACGACTGAAAACGCCATCGGCCCGATTGATTTATTCTGCTCCAATGCCGGCATTGCTAAAGCAGACAGTCTCGATTCGCCGAACGACGAGTGGCAACTGATCTGGGACGTGAATGTAATGTCTCATATGTATGCAGCACGCCACCTCGTGCCACGTATGGTAAAACGCGGCGGCGGGTATCTCTTGAACACGTGCTCCGCGGCGGGACTGTTGAATCAAATTGGCGGTGCGGCTTACGGGGTAACAAAACACGCTGCCGTCGGCTTGGGCGAATGGATCGCATTAACCTACGCGCATCAAGGGATCAGGGTTTCTTTGTTATGCCCACAGGCCGTGCGCACAGCGATGACATCCGGTGAAGCAATGAATAATAAGGGCGTGGCTGCCGCAGCAGCAGACGGCATGATAGAAGCGGAAGTGTTAGCTGAATCTGTGATTGAAGGTTTGGGCGACGAGCGCTTTTTAATCCTTCCTCATCCAGAAGTTGTGACCTACATGCAGCGCAAAACTGCGGACTACGACCGTTGGATCCGCGGCATGAACCGATTCCATCAATCGCTCTATGCCGACGAACGGGATGCGTAAAGGGGTCGATGGTGCCTAAATTATCCGATCGAGGCCGGCGATTGATTGAGTCGCCTCCGTTACCCGAATATATCAGCGAGCATTTTGAACGCGCCGGCAAACCTTGGCATCCGGAGCGCGATCCCAATGCATATGTGAGTCTCTGCATTGCTGAGAACAAACTTCACAACGACGTTTTAAATTCGCAACTCGCAGAAATCGACGTGCCACCGCGAGTACTCGGTTACGATGCAATGCACGGCAACGCGATATTCCGCGAACGATTGGCGCGTTTTATGGGACGGAGTTTTCTAGGCCGCACGTTCGCGCCCGAACAGATCGTCGTCTTGGCCGGAGCCGGCACGGTTCTGGAAATGTTGTGTTACGCGATAGCGGGCCCTGGCGACGGCGTGATTGTTCCGACACCGAGTTATGCAGGCTTTTGGTTCGATCTTGAAACTCGAGACGAACTCAAGATCGTCACCGCCGATTGTTCGAGCAGCGATGGCTTCAAACTGTCGCCGGCGATTCTTGATCGCGCAATAGAGTCCGCGGATTGCCCCATCAAAGCTTTACTGTTTACGACGCCGAACAACCCGCTTGGCACGGTCTATTCCCGAGAAGAAATCCAAGGCGTTGTCGACTGGGCGGTACAACATAATATCCATTTAATCATTGATGAAATTTACGCACTGTCCGTATTCGGCGCTCCGAATTTCATTAGCGTTGCACACGTGTGTCCTAACCTAGGCGAATCGATCCACATCGTGTGGGCATTCTCTAAGGATTTTGGTGCCAGCGGATTACGCTGCGGCATACTAATCAGCGAAAACACTGCCGTGATCAATGCCGTCTCAAGCATGGCGTACTGGGCGGCATGCTCGGGCCACACACAACACATGCTATCCGAGTTAATCGATGACGACGCCAAGGTAGACAAGTTCATCCACGAGTCGCAAACAAAATTGGGTGCGGCCTATGGGCGAGTGGTCCGCGCACTTGAAGCGAATGCAATCCCCTACTTTGATGCCGACGCCGCGTTTTTCTTGATCTGCGATTTGCGTCAATATCTGGACGAACCCACTTGGCCGGCCGAGCGTCGCTTGTGGCGGGAGATTCTAGAGCAAGCGAATACCAACCTAACCCCAGGCGAAGCATGCCGGATCAATGAACCCGGCTTTTTTCGGCTGTGCTACGCGGCAGAAACCACGGACGCAGTTGAGGCTGCGATCACTAGGATCGCTAAGGTGCTTAGTGCCGTAAGAAGATCCTAGAAGCCCTTGCGTATAAATTTGAATCCGCTTCTAGATGCATGCTGGATCATTGAACCTAGCTTTTACACGTGTGCGATGCAGCTGAAACCGCGGATGCAGTAGCAGATCCGATCGGCCGATAGGTGCGGTGCTTAGCACATTGAAACGGTCCAAGAAGCGGTCGCGGAAAAATTCGCAACCGACTGTTATCGCGCCCCGCTATTCAATCGTCGCGGCTAACTAAAGTCAAAACTGAAGCCCTAGTTCAGACTCGCAAGAAAATCGAACGTTCGATTAAACGTTGCGTCGTCCGATGCGACGATTGCCGCATTAAGATCCGTCACTCCAGAATCCCGAATGCGATCGATCCCAGCACGCAGCACATCCTCATCACCAATTAAGGCGACGTCTTGCGGGTGCGCTAAGCCTTCGCGATCGAGCATCCCGCGATAGCTTGGCAGTTGCCCATAGATCGCTAACGGCTCGGCGAGCCCGGCACGTGTTTCGTCAACCTTTTTAGTTAACACGATCGGAAATCCGCCGATAATGCGTGGCGCGGGTTTCCCGGCTGCGGACGCGGCAGCGTTAATGCGTGCCGCGATATGCTCTTCCATGGTCTTCGGGCCGACCATCCAGGTACTCGTACCCGCACTTAACTCACCCGCTAGTTTGAGCATTGCCGGACCCAGCGCCGCGATCACGACCGGCACGTCACTAACGCCGTCGACCGCAATTTGCGTATTGTGCACTTTATATTCGTTGCCGTCGTAGTTCACGACTTCACCGCGCAGCAGCGGCAGTAGGACGTCCAGATACTCTCTCATGTGGCGCGCAGGCTTATCAAACGACATACCCAACATGTCTTCGATCACCATCTTGTGCGACAAACCGATACCGAGCACAAACCGATTCTTAGCCATGCTCGCAGCAGTTACAGCCTGTTGCGCCATGGCGCTTGGATGGCGTGGATACGTTGGGGTCACGGCGGTACCTACTTCAATACGATTCGTCTCACGCCCGGCGGTCGCCAAGCTCAAAATCGCATCCAAGGCGAAAATATTGGCCATCCACAACGTGGAAAACCCGGCCGCGTCAGCCCTCTTAGCCATATTTACCACGGCATCAACCGAGCCCGAGCGCGGATCCGTACCCATCATTAGTCCAATTTTCATGCCTTACTTCCTTCTAATGTTTCATGTAGCTGGCGCCGAACAGCGGACGCAATGGCCGCGAGTATAGGGGAGAACGCGAGAAATTTCTGGCGCTCTTAGAGCGCGCGAATCCGAGAACGAGCCCCTGGTCAGAAACTAAAATTCGCCCCCGTGAACGCGCCAAACGTGCGCTGAATTTCAGCAGGCGTGCCCGCTAATGGCGCGATGATGTGCGTATGGACTCCACCGGCTGCGTCTTCGCGGATCCGCGCTTGGATTTCGGTCTCATTACCGATAATGGCGATTTCGTCGATCAATTCATCCGTTAACGCACCGCCCGTCTTGGCACGGTCTTTTTCCTTCCAACCCGCGCTGATCGTCTCGGCCGCCGATCCATAACCAGCCCAGCTTAGAAAATTGTTGTACACCGGCGTCGCGTAATACGGCGCAAATGCGGCACGAAATATTTCACGACCACGCGCCTTATCTTCCGTACACAACACCATCGCACGATTGACGATTTCCACTTCGCGCCAATTCTTACCCGCACGTTCTGCGCCGATGCGCACATGGTCCATCATTTTCGGCAATGCTTGTCGCGGCCATAGATTTAAAATTACGCCGTCGCCAGTTTCAGCAGCCATCTCGATCATGTTCGCGCGCAACGCCGCAAGATGGATTGGTGGCGGATTATCTAGGGGCACTTGGCGGTAGCCGTGACTTTGCACAGTTCGCCCATTGAAGTTTGTCTTCTTCCCAGTGAATATTTCGCGCATGAGCTCAGCCGTTTCTTTCACTCGTGTCAGCGGCCTATCCAGCGGGATGCCGTTCCATTGCCCCATAATCGTTTGGCTTGACGACCCTAAACCAAAGACAAAGCGCCCGGGCAACAGCTGACTGATAACCTGCGCGGATGCGGCCAGCACCGTCGGCGATCGCGTATACACAGGGGTCACTGCGACACCGATACGAACCGCAGAGGTGTAGTGCGCAACTGCCGCAATTAGCGTTAAAGAATCTGGCGCACCGGCATCGCTAAACCAAACGTCCGGGATGCCATTTGCTTCCGCCCATAAGATCCGTGCAATCGTATCTGCGATCTGTGGACCAGCAGGCACCGTCACTGCGATTCGTTTTTCTAGCACGGACTCAACTCCCAAACAGCTGATCTAATTTATTCACAGAGCACGAGCCGATTAGGTGCGCTTGGCAATATCCTCAAGAGTTTTAATCAAGGTCGGTCGAAAACGATCGTAATTTTCGCTCATCGGGAAATGACCGAGACCGTTTAAGGTTTCGTAGTGGACTTCCGGCCCGATAGCTTTCGCCGACGCTTCAACATGCGCTGGTGGGCACGTGAAATCGTACTCGCCTGCGTACATGTAAATCGGCACTTTGGTCGGATCGATTCGCGTCGCCCGATCGGGATCCGAATTATCTACGCCCCACAGATGCAGATCATTGCGCAGGCTTCGTGGGTGGCCGCTTTGGCACATCCGATTAATTTGCCGATCGCTTGGTGCTAGGTTGGGTGCCATGACCGCGTCGATAAGACCGGATTGCATCATCAGCGTATTCATCGCCGGATCGATCCACCAATCATGGAAGAAACCGTAAGTCGGAACCGCGCCTGCCATTGCCACCAGTGCGCGAAATTTCTCCGGGTAGCGCTCGGCCAAATGCAAGGCGATGACACCGCCAATGCTGCAACCCATAAAAATCGGCTTGTCGAGTTTCAGTGTGTCCGAGAGATTAACCACGAATTCCGTTACCCAATGGGATCGCAACAAATGATCTTCAGCGAAGAAATCTTTGCCGTCCGGCGGATCAGATTTACCGTGTGCTGGCAGATCATAGGCTATAAAACGGTATCGCTTAGTTAACTCGCGATCTTCTAACAGATGTCGCCATTGCCGGTTTTCGTTGCCGGCCGTGTGTTGACATAAAACGGGGATCCCTTCGCCCGCTTCAAAGTAGAAAACTTTATGTCGATGTTCGCCAACAGTAACGTTGGTATAGCGCCCAACCGCTTGCCATTCATCGCGCCATGGCGGGTCGGCTGGTAACTCGGTGACGCCATTGAGCGCGCGTCCCGCCGAAATCCAATTTGACAAGGTTGCCATTTGTTGAAATACAAGACGGATATTACCTTCGAACTGCATATTCCCGACCGCGATCGCAGCGAAGAGCGCGTGGTTCATTGGCTCAGGATTCGGCGAAAATAAGGCTTGCCAAACATCTTCTTTGGCGATCAACGTGAAGGTACTGAACGCCAACGGCCCGCCGTCTTCGATCACTGATTCGATCCGGCCACTGACAACCGTCAAAGTGTAGCGACGTCCACTGATATCGAGCGTGAACGAATCGTTAAAGTCACGTCCGGTATTGTTAGACGCACTGTCCGAGTTGATGCTCTCAATCCAGCGGTCGATCCACGTGCGGTCGATTGCCATGTACGAACTCCTTATTTTTTCGGCGTTGAGGAAAACAGATCCTAGCGGCATTGGGTAGGACAATCTATCGAGGCGAGTTAAATTTCTTACTTTAGGGATCTTAAAATTTGATCATCTTCGAATTTCCATAGCCACCGAGAATAACCGCGTGCGGTGCGCTGCACCTCGTGCGGATGAGCTCGGGTCGCAAATCTCGCTCTACGTTAGATAAGGTGATGCACGGCGGGCCGCGCTATCCGTGCATAGGTCGATTACTGCCTTGTGCCCTTTAGGGGTCGCCCAGGGCGAAGAAACTGAGCACCGGGCCGGTCCGCGGTGAAGAAGTCTAATCCAGAGGATCGCCCGAATGATGCCGCTCAAATTCTTCTTCGAAGGCAATTAGCCGGGTATCGGTAATTCTGTCGATATAGAGCTTACCGTCGAGGTGATCGAATTCGTGTTGAAATACAGTCGCCGAAAAACCTTGAAGCTCAAGTTCGCGAGCTTCACCGAGTTCTGTGGTGTAGTGAATCTTCACGTGTTGTGGACGTTCAACAAAGCCGCGTAGTCCTGGAACGGACAAGCAACCTTCCCAATAACCCGCAGGGTCTGGATTCACGACTTCGATGATCGGATTAATGAACACGCTCATCGACACCGGCGCAAGTTCTCCGTAACGCGTGGGGCCGCCTGGAATGTCTATGATTGCCAAGCGAACCATCTCGCCTATTTGTGGTGCGGCAAGTCCAATGCCACCGTAGTCGTGCAAGGTATCGACCATATCAGCGATAAGGCGAGTGATCGCCTCGCTACCAATCTCGTTGGGTTCAAGCTCGCGAGCCACTTGTCGTAGGAGCGGATGCCCCATGCGAATAATGCGTCTAATTGCCATGAGCGAGATTGTAACGAATTAGTTGACAAGATTTGTAAATAGTTAACCTTCCATTTGCACATTCGGAGCTGCCTTTCGGGTTCTTCGATGCCTCTATATTTGATTTTCCTGGGCGCTCACTGCCTCCCTACGAGGGCGATATACCTTAATTAAATAGTCTGTCACTGCAGTTTCCCTTAGCACCCGCGCGCAGTCGCACCCCAATTCTTCTGCGAACGAGAGTTGATCTCGACATTCTAATGTGCGATGCACCCTGCGAACCCGAATTCCGTCTTTACACTACTTCAAAGAAGGGCACTAGAAGCTCCGAACGTGCAGCTTGGAGTCCGGTCGCCGATTGATTATCGTTGAGCGCTCATTATCGCAGAGGAAGAACCTAATGATTGCCACGGCACAGAATAAGACGTCTGATCTGAAGCGCGTTTGGGAGCCACTCAAAATTGGCAAACTGGAACTTAGGAATCGAATACTGCAGCCGGCGCACAGTTCGCAACACGGCGACCCACGCGATCATGTGTTTTCGGATCGGCAGATCGCCTATTTTCGTGAGCGCGCGAAAGGTGGGGTCGCACTCAGCATAACCGAGACCGTCGCCGCGGCTAGAAGTGCAATGGGCTCTTTTTTTAACGTCGTCGATGTATACAACGAAGCGTGTGTTCCATCCATGGAACGCATGGGCGAGGCAGTGCATGAGCACGGCGGACGCATCATGGTGCAGTTGGCCTCGATGGGTGTACACGACAAGGGTCGCATGTTTATCGATCGGCCGAAGCCAATATGGGGCGCTTCGCGAATTCCGTCACTCATGCACAACGAAATGCCGCAAGTGATGGGCCCGGAGGAACTTGCCGAATTGGCGCATGACTTTGGGGTCTCGGCGGCAAATGTGCAGCGTGCTGGTCTCGATGGTGTCGAATTACATGGTGCCCATAGTTACGGTCTCGCTCAGTTTCTAAGCCCAACCTACAACAAGCGTACAGATGCCTACGGCGGTTCTCCCGCGAAGCGTTGTCGCTTAATGATAGATTGCGCAGAGCAAGTACGCTCACGCGTCGGCCCCGATTTCGTTGTCGGCGTGCGCTTGTCTTGGGATGAATTTATGGGCCCGGAGGGCGGCATCACCCCAGAGCAATCCGAAGAGCAGCTAGCCGTGCTGGCGGATACCGGACTGTTCGATTTTTTCAGCATTTCTGCCGGTGGCTATCACACCATCCATTTGTGCCTACCGGGCATGGAACACGAATCGTCCGACGGTTGGTTAGCGCCATTCAGCAAACGCGCGAAGGAAATTGTCGGCGACCGCGCAAAAGTTTTCGTAGTCGGCAAGATCCGCGATTTACACACGGCCGAAGCGATCTTAGACGACGACGCGGCAGACATGGTCGCCATGGCGCGGCAATTGCTCACCGATCCATTCACTGTTAAGAAAACCCAAGAAGGACGCGAAGACGAAATTATTCTGTGTAACCGTTGCAACGAATGTGCCGGGCGCTTGTGGGAACATCGCGAGCTTGTCTGCGCATTGAACCCCGTGAGCGGACGCGAATCGTATTGGGGGGATGGGACCCTGGAGATCGTCTCTGCAGCGGAGAACAAAGAACATCTTGGTAGTCGGCGGCGGGCCCGCCGGGATGAAAGTCGCAGCCATTGCCGCGAAGCGCGGGCACTCAGTGAAGCTAGTGGAGCAGCACGACCGGCTTGGCGGACATCTACGGCTCTATGAACGACTGCCCTCGATGAGTGGTTGGGGAATCGCGATAAATAACCTCGAGCGTGAAGTCGCGCACGCGGGAGTCGAGGTCGCGCTAAATTCTGCCGCGACTATGGAATCGTTGCGCGCCGGTGGCGCCGACGAGATCGTTATCGCAACCGGATCGGCATATGAAGGGACCGGCTTAAGCCTATATCGCCCGGATCGAGTGGAGATCCCGGGCTACGATCTGGAGCATGTACTGGACGTCGGTACGGCCGCACGAACGGTGCTCGATGATCCGCATGCGCTCGGTAAAAACGTCTTGATATTGGACGAAACCGGTTCCCACCTACCATTTTCAGTCGCGCAGATGCTCGCCACTGCTGGGGTGACGGTCGAGGTATTAAGCCCGCGCATGTATGCGGGAGAACGTATCTACCGCAACCTCGATATTCTGTATATTTTTCCCCGCTTGAAACAACTTGGAGTACGCATTACGCATCAGCATTTTGTCGAAGCAATCCGCCCAAGTGAGGTCGATGTGTACGACATATGGGCGGGCCCTGCCGCTATCGAAACGCGCACCGCTATAGACAGCGTCGTAATGTCAATTCTGCGCATCCCCAACGACGCTCTGTTCAACACGGCCCACGCCGAACTCGCTAACGTAACGCGAATTGGCGATGCCGCGGCGCCACGTGATGTGACGGCCGTCATTTACGACGGCGAGGAACTCGGACGTAGATTGTAAGTGGCTGAGATATTTCTCCGAGCACATTGGTAACTAAGTACTCGACCGTAGATGATCGGCGATTCGCAGGGAGTTTGTTTTGCGGGGTAAATGGCGACATGGAACCCGGAGTCTTTAGATGCGACTTGAAACAACTAATCCGAGGAACTTATCCGCAATTGCTGAGACCCCATTATTCAAATTGTTTCGCGGTCGGAGCCTCAATTCAAGTGAGGACTGACCCCATGTGGCTTGAGCGAGCAATCCGACTGGCAGCTTACGCCAGCAACAATGGTATGGACTCCGCCTTTCCTAACGGCATCGATGTGCCAGACTGGAAATTCTTAAGCAACCAGTCAACGGTAAGGAGGAGTCCAAATGAAGCTTAATCGTATTGGAATA
>JBLFWX010000072.1:0-27229 GCA_047611805.1 Gammaproteobacteria bacterium | reverse complement strand
CCGCAAAACTACTTACATGAGTAGTGAGTGGCGCATCAAAAACGATTATCTTTTGCTGGAACTTACAAAACACTCATCAGGAAAGTCTGCATGCAACACCAACGGAATTTATTGCCTATCGCCGGGCTACTCTCGTTACTAATCTTGATCACTGGGTGCGCAAGTACGCCGAACGGCGATCCTGGCGATCCCTACGAAGCAACGAACCGCAAGATTTATAATTTCAACGATTCGATCGATCGCAACGTGCTGCAGCCAGTTGCGCGTGGCTACGTTAAGGTGGCGCCGAAACCAGTACGCAGCGGCCTTACTAACTTCTTCGACAACGCCGGTTACATTAACGTCATCGTCAACGACGCACTGCAAGGCAAACCGGGTCAGTTTCTGAGTGATACGGGACGTTTCGTCGTCAACAGTACGCTCGGACTCGGCGGGCTCTTCGATCCCGCGAAAGAGATGGGTCTGAAGGCACACGACGAAGATCTAGGGCAGACATTTGGCGTTTGGGGAGCTGGCGAAGGCGCCTATTTGAACTTACCGCTTGGAGGACCCAGCTCATTTCGCGACGCACCCGGGTTTCTAACGACCCTGCTATTAAACCCACTGACCTACCTGAACCCCGTTGTCACGCTACCGCTATCGGTCATGAATGCAGTGAATCTGCGCGCGAATTTGTTGGAGGCGACGAATATCCGCGATCAAGCGGCGCTCGATCCGTATACATTCGTTCGCGAAGCCTATCGCCAACAGCGTGAATTTAGAATCTACGATGGCAATCCGCCAGGTGACGGGTTTGACGACTATCTCGAAGGTGAAGGGGATTCTGCCATCCTGAAGATCTACTAGACGCGCGACCTTGCTGAACGCCTAGTTTACTGGTGAGTTTTGTGATCGTGCTCCACTGCGTGGGGCCTGATCATTTCCAACCAATGACGCACATCGATCTTCGCGCGACGCTGTAAATGCATTAAGCACCCTATATTCGCACTCGCGATCGTCGTTGGCGAATCGCTCTCTAGCGCTACAAGCTTCTGGTTAAGTAACTGCTTGCTAAGTACTGGTTGAAGCAACGAATAGGTCCCCGCCGATCCGCAGCACAAGTGTCCATCCGGTACCGATGTGAGTTCAAACCCAACTGCGCTCAAGCATGCCTCGGCACGATGCGATACACGCAATCCGTGCTGCATCGTGCAGGGTGCGTGAAATGCAATACGTCGATCTGACTTTACCTGGTAGGCCTTTGCAAGTTCGCCTGTATCAAGGACCTCGCTGGGGTCGCGCGCGAGTACCGAGATCTGTTCGGCGCGACCAGCGTAAATTGGATCATCACGCAGTAGTTCGCCGTACTCCTTAAGCATTACGGTACAGCCCGTCGACGTCGAAATTAGCGCTTCGGCGCCGTTCGCTATAGCATCCGACCAGGCATCGATATTTCGTCGGGCGTAATTTTGCGCTTCTGCGACTTCGCCGAGATGATAGGACACGGCGCCGCAACATCCGGCATTTGTCGACGAGACAAGTTCTATGTTGAGGCGACTAAAGACCTCGCGCGCAGCAGCGTTTATTTCTGGCGCTGCTACCTGCTGGACACAGCCCTCGATAATCAGCATTTTTCGGCCATGCGATCGTTGTTGTGAAGGTACCGGCGTGCGCGTTGCGCTCGGCACGAGTTCAGCTAAGGCTCGCGGGTAAAGCGGTTTAAAAATTCTAGCGACAACCATTAGCCCTGCGAAGCGTTTTGGATGCGGAACAATTTGACGCAGTAGCCAACGTTTAATTCGCTCGAGCGGGCGCCGTCCAACCTTTGCATCTACAACTGGCCGCGCGAGCTCGACTAACCGACTGTAGTTCACACCAGATGGACAGGTTGTCTCGCAGGCACGGCACGTTAGGCATCGGTCGAGATGAAGCTGCGTCGAGCGACTAATATCCGCGTCTTCGAGCATCGACTTGATTAAATAGATGCGCCCGCGGGGTCCATCCAACTCATCGCCTCGCAACTGATAGGTCGGACACGTTGCGTTACAAAACCCGCAGTGCACGCAAGCGCGCATGATTGACGCCATTTCGGCGTTGTCAGCGGATTCCAAGATTTCGGAAGAAAATTTAGCCCGCACGACTATGCTCTCTCGGTTGACGGTTAGCGTTAGAGTCCTGCATATATCCGCCCTAGGTTGAAAATCCCATGCGGATCGAAAACTTTTTTCACTCGGTTATGGAGGATTTGATTAGCCGATTCCAACGGCGCAAAGGGCGCGTCATCGGCCGTGTGGCGGAATAAGCTTGCGTGCCCTCCAGCGGCTCGCGCCACCTCCCGAATTCGATCGCGGGGTTCCTCGGAGCGTAGCCATCGACACGCGCCGCCCCAATCCCATAACCACTCGCCGTCTAATTCGGTTACTGATGCTGGCGCGACTGACAAACGCCAAAGTGGCGCCGTTCCCTTGAAAAACGCTAACGTCTGTTCTTTCAACTCATGCCAATAATTGTTCGATAATTGGCAATCGGCCAAGAGTTCCGTTTCTGCATCCATAACCGCGCTCGGGTGCCCTGCTAGTCGTACGCGCATCATTCCATCGTCGTAGGCCATGGCGCTGATTGGCAGCGGTCGTTGCGCTAATCGAATCATTTTTTGATGGGCTTCAAGCGGCCCGATTTGCCAACCGATCGTTGATTCGGTCTGCGCGCACGGGGCGACCCGCACGGAAATTTCGAGCAACACACCTAAGGTCCCTAGCGCACCGGTCATTAAGCGTGACACATCGTAGCCTGCGACGTTCTTCATCACTTGACCACCGAAGCTCAAGACTTCGCCGCTACTCGTCATAATTTTCACACCGAGAACGGCATCCCGCACGGCACCTCCGTACGGGCGACGCGGGCCACCTAAACCTGATGCGATCACGCCACCGAGCGTCGCAGTTGGTCCAAAACCCGGCGGTTCAAAACCGAGCATTTGATCATTGGCTGCGAGCGTTTCTTCGATTTCGCTCAACGCAGTCCCGCCGCGCGCCGTCATTACGAGCTCTGCTGGTTCGTATTGCGTGACACCGCCGTAGTTTGCAAGCGGCAAGGTCTCACCGTTTGTCGACCGGCCGTAAAAATTTTTAGTGCCCCCGCCAACTATTTTCAACGGAGTCCTATTTTCCCGCGCTTTGGCAACGCGCTCCGATATCTCTTCCAGCACGCCATCGATATCAGTGGCCGAAGACTCGCTTGAGTTCTCGTTAGGCTTGTTCGGAAAACTCAAAATTCACTGCCTAGAAGACGGTATCGGCGCTGCGGGAACCTGGACGCCACCGTTTTGCCCGCGTTGACGCAACACATGATCCATCAATACGAGGGCCAGCATTGCTTCCGCAATTGGAGTGGCCCGGATGCCAACGCAAGGATCGTGGCGTCCTAAGGTGGCGATCTCGGTCGCGTTGCCATCCGAATCGATCGTCTCGCCCGGTAGGCGAATGCTTGAGGTAGGCTTCAAGGCGATGCTGACCGTGATGTCCTGGCCGCTACTAATGCCGCCCAATATGCCGCCTGCCGAATTGCTACGGAATCCTTGTGGCGTGAGTTCGTCGCGATGTTGAGTCCCGCGCTGCGTTACAACGTCAAACCCATCACCGATTTCAACACCCTTCACAGCATTGATGCTCATCATTGCCTTCGCGATATCTGCATCCAGGCGATCGAATATAGGTTCACCGAGTCCTGGGACCATGCCGCTGGCGACGACATTAACTCGTGCGCCGATCGAGTCACCCGATTTTCGTAACGCATCCATGGCGGCTTCCAGCTCTGGAACGCGATCAGCAACCGCGCAAAAGAATGGGTTTTGTTCCACTGCAGACCATGACTCGAAGCCAATTGCGATGTCACCTAACTGCGCCAAATAACCGCGGACATTAATGCCGTGCTGCTCTTTCAGATACTTTTTTGCGATTCCGGCCGCAGCAACTCGAATGCAGGTCTCCCGAGCCGAGGCACGACCACCACCTCGGTAGTCACGTACGCCGTACTTCTGAATATAGGTGTAGTCTGCGTGACCGGGTCTAAATTTTTCCGATATGTTCGAATAATCTTTCGATTTCTGATCGGAATTTTCGATAATTAGTCCGATTGGGGTGCCCGTAGTGCGTCCCTCGAAAACACCAGATACGATTTTCACCTGGTCATCTTCGCGGCGTTGAGTGGTGTAGCGACTTTGCCCTGGCTTTCGTCGATCGAGATCGAACTGCAGGTCCGCCTCGCTTAGTGCCAAGCCGGGCGGACAGCCATCGATAATTCCGAGGTAGCCGTGCCCGTGGCTTTCACCACAACTCGTTACCGTGAACAGTGTTCCAAAAGTATTTCCAGACATCCGCGTATTGTAATACACAACCAGCCGGCAGTTTACGTCACCCGGACTCAATCTACGCGGGTTTCACTCCTGCGCGATCTTTCTCCGCGCGGCTAACGATCGCCGCGACTCGAATATCTTGCGATCACGTGAAATCATTTCTCCTTGCAACACCGATCCCGGCGCCGCCATGGAGCAAATCAACCCAGGTGAAATTCACTGTCGAAATCTCGCGCTCGACAACTGATGCCATTTCGCCAACGTCAATAACGAGGTGTCCGCCTGTAGTTAGGTGCTGAGCGGCACCCGCGGCTATTCGCCGCACTAGGGCTAAACCGTCTGCCCCTGCGTCGAGCGCCAAACTCGGCTCATGCATATATTCGGCCGGCAGTTGTGCGCACTCGTCGCTTGGCACATACGGCGGATTAGTAATGATGAGATCGTAAGGCTCGTTTGACTCCGGAAAGAGATCCGCTTCGATGAACCGAACTCGATGCGACACTTGCGCGAAACGCGCTCGATTTCGCTCCGCGACTACCAAGGCATCTGGAGATATGTCGGTTGCATCGACACTTACATGAGGTAGTGCCAGTGCAGTCGCAATCGCAATACACCCACTCCCCGTACCGATTTCGAGTACGCGTTTGACTTTCCGCGCATCAAGCCACGGGTGAAATTCGGAATTAATCAATTCCGCAATCGGTGAGCGCGGCACTAATACTCGCTCATCCACATAGAAATCGTGACCTGCGAACCCCATGTGGCGGGTGAGGTACGCCGCCGGTTTCCTCGATTCGATGCGTTCGTCGATGAGTCTTGAGACTGCCGAATTTTCCGCTCCGGTGAGAACACGATCGAGCGCAGCATCGTTTGAAATAAACGGTAACGACAACGCATCGAAGACAAGAAATACCGCCTCGTCTCGCGCGTTGTCGGTGCCGTGACCGAATACTAAACCAGCGGCGTCGAAGCGTATTTCCGCGGCAAGCACATGCTCGCGAGCAGATTTAGGCGCAGCGCCTCTACCCATTACTTCGATTCAAGCAACATATCGTTCATTCGCTTAACGAAAGCAGCCGGATCATCTAGGCGCCCACCTTCCGCGAGCAACGCTTGTTCGTACAACATTGAAGCCCAGTTCTCAATTCTAGTTGAATCACTTTCAGCCTCGAGACGACTTAGCAAGGGATGCTTTGCATTGATTTCGAGGATCCGTTTCGAGCTTGGCAATTCCTGTCCGGATGCCTTCAAAATGCGCTGGAGATTGGCGCTCATATCATTGTCGTCGGACACTAAGCACGCTGGCGAGGAGGTTAACCGAGTCGTCGAGCGCACGTCCTTAACAATTTCACCAAGCGCCGTTTTAATTTTTTCGATTAACGCCTCGTGAGTCTCCGTGGGCTCCTCTTTCGCATCCGTTTCGTCCTTGTCAGCGACACTGTCGGGCAGATCCAGCTCGCCATGTAAAATGGATTTTAACGGCTTGCCGTCAAATTCTGCTAGTTGTGAGGCCACCCACTCGTCGACGGGGTCGCAGAGCAGCAGCACTTCTAAGTTCTTCTCACGAAAAATTTCAAGATGTGGACTATTGCGGGCAGTGGCAAGCGTCTCGGCGGTTAGAAAATAAATCGCCTGCTGTGCGTCAACCATCCGTCCGACGTAGTCCTGTAACGAAACGTCCGCTTGCTCGCTGGCACTTTGAGTACTGACGAATCTTAATAGCTTCGCGATCTGTTCCTGATTGCCATGGTCTTCTACGATGCCCTCCTTGAGCGCCCGTCCGAAATTGTTCCAGAAACTGGTGTAGTCCTCACCTTTTGCTAAGGTGTCGAACATGCCGAGAATTTTCTTGGTCGATGCGCTACGTATCGAGTCGATGGCCTTGTTGTGCTGTAGAATTTCGCGAGACACGTTCAACGGCAAGTCATTTGCATCGACGATGCCGCGCATGAAACGCAGATAATTCGGCAATATCTGATCGGCATCGTCCATGATGAACACGCGTTGCACATACAGTTTCACTCCGCGTTTCGCATCGCGGTCGAATAAATCAAACGGCGCGCGACCAGGGACGAAAAATACCGTGGTGTATTCAAACTTGCCTTCTGATTTCGTATGGCTCCAAGTGACCGGGTCCTCAAAGTCATGTGAGATATGCTTGTAAAACGCTTTATATTCGTCGTCGCTAATGTCTTTTTTATTCCGCGTCCACAATGCCGTCGCGGTATTGACTGACTCGTAACCGGTCACGTCCTCGCCTTCGACGGGCATTTCGATCTTAGTTGCGATGTGGTCGGAATAACGTTTGATGATCTCTCGCAGTCGATATCCGTTAGCGAATTCGCTCGCGTCATCCTTCAGTTGCAAAACAACTTCCGTGCCGCGTTTCTTTTTCTTAACCGTCTCGACTGTAAAGTCACCTTTACCATCGGATTCCCACCGTACGCCTTCGTCTTCGCTCAGGCCTGCACGACGACTCGTTACAGTTACTTTGTCGGCGACGATGTACGCTGAGTAGAAACCAACACCGAACTGGCCGATTAGTTGGGAATCTTGCTGCGCATCGCCGCTCAGCTTGCCAAAGAATTCTTTCGTTCCTGATTTCGCTATCGTGCCTAAATGTTCAATCGCTTCATCTCGTGACAGGCCGATACCATTGTCGCGTACCGTCAGAGTTTTAAGCTCCTCACTGTAATCAACGGTGATTATTAGCTCGCTGTCGCCTTCGTAAAGCGAATCGTCACTGAGTGCGGCGAAGCGTAGTTTGTCAGCCGCGTCCGAAGAGTTGGAGACGAGCTCGCGCAAGAATATTTCGCGGTTGCTGTACAGAGAGTTGATGACGAGATTGAGAAGCTGATTGACTTCTGATTCGAAGCCACGCGTTTCTTTTGCGGTGTCTATTGCCATGAGAAATTGAGTTCACTCGATTTGTTAAGAAGCTTGGGTGGCGCGAAAGGTATGGACTGGACGACAAAATTTCAAGTTAAGTCGGATATTTCGATGTGTAGTGGACAGATTCATTGTAACTAAAAGCGGCTAATGGATTACGCAAATTACTTAAATATCCGTTGTCGATCAATTGAATAGCCCACATAATGCATGCTGCTTAGCAGAAGTTCCGCCACATAGAAACGCCAATGTCGGGACATTATATCTACTGATGGTTAATCACACCCTTTAGAATTGCAATGGCAGAGCGTCTAAATCGATGGCTACTGACGGTCGTACTCGTTGCAACGCTGAACGGGTGCGAACGAAGTCCGAGGAAACCGGACAAAAAGCCAATCGAACTGGCACAAACCTATTCCTTAGCCGCCAAAGCGTACGACGCGGAGAATTGGGCGGACAGCGAAAAACACTACACCACGCTCGTTCAAAATGCGCCCGGCGAGGCCGAACCGTGGTTTAAGCTCGGCAACATTCACGCACGCACGTCGCGCCCCGAACTTGCACTGCAGGCCTACCGGGAAACGTTAGTGCGCGATCCGCGAAATGCTAAAGCGTGGCGCAACATGGCTGTGCTGCAATTACGCAACGCAGGAAAAAGCTTCTCGGAGCTAGAAAGACTCGTCGAATCAGACAATCCCTTGCATGCCAAGAGTATAAAAATACAGACCGCCATTGATGAGCTGGTCAACTAGCCGTGTCGTCCGTTCGCAAACCTTGTCAGAAGTCGCCAACTTTATTCGCCAAACAGCTCGGGCAGGCAATGACCGAGTATGTGATCGTATTTCCCGTCATGATCGTATTGATTTTCGGCACCTTGCAATTCGCCCTCTTGTGGCAAGCAAAACCCAGCTGAACTACGCAGCGTTCGAATCTGCACGCAGCGGATCGCTGAATAACGCACGACGCGGGGCGCTAAACGACGGTGTTGTGCGTGGTCCTGCTCCAATCCATCCGCACGGCAACAGCCGCCAATGGTTACGTTGGGCACGCTCTAAAGTTTGGGATGAGATCGATGCCGGTCGAGTCGAAGTACAAATCATTGATCCCACTCAAGAATCGTTCACGCGCCACGGGTATTTCGAAGATACCGACGATGGTCCGATTCAGATCATCCCGAAGGATCACCTGATGTACCGCGATTCGACGCCAAGCGGCACGCCAAGCCAATCTATACAAGACGCGAATTTACTGAAAATCCGCGTGATGTATTGCGCCGAAAGGCATGTCCCGTTTGTTAACCGGATGATTAATTCATTATTACGGCTGGCTGCGCCAACCGCGGCCACCGCATGTGATCATTTGGCCGCCGGGCCCTTAGCCAGACGACCTCATCTGTCAATCTCGGCGAGGAATCCTTAGATTAAGTTGCAGCCGGTCAGTGGCGCTGCCTCAACCCTACGCTAAACTCCGCCTCATGAATAATTCGATCGCATCTCAGCATACCCCTGTGATGCAACAATATCTTCGGATCAAAGCAGAACATCCTGACATTCTCTTGTTTTACAGGATGGGCGATTTTTACGAATTATTTTTTGATGACGCGCGCCGCGCGGCCGCATTACTCAACATTTCACTGACCAAACGCGGTGTGAGTAACGGCGAACCCATTCCCATGGCCGGCGTCCCCTATCACGCGGTCGATGGATATCTTGCGCGACTTGTCCGTCTCGGTGAATCCGCCGTTATTTGCGAACAAGTAGGCGACCCGTCAGCCTCGCGGGGCCCGGTTGAACGGCGCGTGGCACGCATTATCACACCTGGCACAGTCGTCGAAGACGAGTTGCTGAACGAGCGCGAAGACAACCTTATCGCCGCACTCAATCGCTCCACAACGAGTTTTGGTTTAGCGTGGTTAGACATTAGTGCCGGCCGCTTCCACGTGACGGAGCTCGACACGGTCGATGAGCTTCACAGCGAACTCGCGCGCCTGCGCCCGGCCGAGATCTTACATCCAGAAACATTTGACGGCGCCGTGGAAAATGCGTTTTCGCCAAATCGACAGCCACGCCCTGATTGGCATTTTGACTACGAGGCAGCAAACAGAAATTTATGCGCACGCTTTGGCACGCGAGACTTAGTAGGTTTCGGCTGCGAAAACATGACGTCAGGAATCGGGGCGGCGGGTTGCCTATTAAAGTATTGCGAAGATAACTACCGCGGGCAATTGTCCCACTTAGCAGGGCTTAAAACGGAACACCGCCGCGACACAATTTTGATGGACCCGGCGACGCGTCGAAACCTCGAGCTAGACAGAAATCTCCACGTCCATTCAGTCGCCCCCACATTAGCGCAGCTACTCGATACAACCGCAACCGCAATGGGCGGGCGGTTGCTCCGTCGCTGGCTAAACGCCCCGAACCGCAATCATAGTGAACTCGAACACCGCCACGACGTAGTGTCGAGACTCAGCATCAATCCGAATCTCGATGCGGTGCGCGAAGAATTAGGAGAAATCTGCGACGTAGAACGTATTGCGACGAGAGTGGCTTTGAAGTCTGCGCGACCTCGCGACTTAACTCAATTACGCCAATCGATTTGCGCGTTACCCGTTCTTCGCGATTACTTCAGCGCAATCGACAGCCCGCGAATTGAACAATTGCTCGCTCAGTGCCATGAGCATTTAGAGTTATTGAACCTGCTTCAATCAGCACTAGTCGAAACGCCGCCCGCTTTAATTCGCGACGGCGGGGTTATTGCTGCAGGTTTCAATGGCGAACTCGATGAACTTCGAAGCTTGAGCGAAGACGCCGATAAATACTTAATTGACTTAGAGCGACGCGAACGGGAGCGCAGCGGATTGTCGTCGCTCAAAGTTGGTTACAACCGAGTCCACGGCTACTACATAGAGATTAATCGCTCGCAAAGCGACCGCGTCCCAGAGGATTACACGCGTCGCCAAACGCTGAAATCCAATGAACGATTTTTGACCCCGGAGCTAAAAAGTTTCGAAGCACGGATCTTGTCGGCGAAGGAAAAAGCATTACGTCTTGAAAAATCGCTCTACGAAGATCTGCTCGAACAAATTTCACTTGAAGTCCATCCATTGCAAGAAACGGCAGCAGCGTTATCGGAACTCGACGTTTTGGCAAGTTTCGCAGAACGCGCAGAGTCCTTGTCAATGGTCGCACCGAAATTTACGACAGCGACACAATTAAAGATTGTCCAGGGTCGGCATCCAATTGTTGAGCATATGAATCCCGGAGTATTTGTTGCTAATGATTTAGATCTCGACGATGAAACCCGCATGCTGATCGTCACTGGACCGAATATGGGCGGCAAATCCACGTATATGCGTCAAACGGCTGTCATCGTCATCATGGCTCATATTGGCAGCTTCGTTCCTGCTGACAGCGCAATCTTAGGCCCGATCGACGCTATCTTTACGCGTATTGGGGCAGCGGACAATCTTGCAGGCGGCCAAAGTACGTTTATGGTTGAAATGACCGAAACGGCAAATATTCTGCACAACGCGACCGCCGAAAGTTTGGTCTTGATTGACGAAATCGGACGTGGGACGAGTACTTTCGACGGCGTAGCTTTGGCATGGGCCGCAGCCGAGCATCTCACTACAGTGAATCGCTCGTATTCCTTATTCGCGACGCATTATTTTGAATTGACCGCGCTGTCCGACGCTTTTCCGCAATTGCGTAACGTGCGCCTTGATGCAATTGAGAACGGCGACGACATAATATTTATGCACAGCGTGAAACCGGGTCCTGCAAGTCGTAGCTATGGGCTCGCGGTTGCGCGCCTTGCAGGGATCCCTCGCGATGTAATTAAGCGCGCTAAAGAACGTTTAATCCGTATCGAGAGCCGCTCGATAGATGTCCCGACCGAGAAACCTAACGACCAGCTCACACTATTTGACCCGCGAGAAGGTCAAATCCGAGCGCTTTTGCGTGGTATCGACCCTGATCGGTTGTCGCCAAAAGAAGCACTCGACCTAATCTACGAGCTGCACTCAAGGCTTGGACGCGAGTAATTACTCGACTTAGTGGCTGCTAAATGCGAATGCGATTTTTACGCTGCTAACGCGAGAGAATATTTTAATTTGGGACACTGCCGAGACCTGGTTATAATGGCGCTCCTTTTCGTAGCCTGATGACCCTAATCATGACTTTTGTTGTTAACGAAAATTGCATCAAGTGCAAGTACACCGACTGTGTTGAAGTCTGCCCCGTAGACTGCTTCCACGAAGGACCCAACATGCTGTCCATCGACCCCGATGAGTGCATCGATTGCACTCTTTGCGAACCCGAGTGTCCAGCCGAGGCGATTAAATCTGAGGATGACCTCGTTCCAGGAGAAGAGCACTTGCTGGCACTGAATGCGGAACTGTCACTGATATGGCCGGTGATTAACGAAATGAAAGAGCCGCCGGCAGATGCCGACGAATGGAAAGACAAACCCGATAAATTACAGTATCTCGAACGGTAGTTCGGAATTAGCAAAACCTAAAAGAACGGCCGCCGACTCCGGCGGCCGCAATAGGAGGGTCTGCCGAGCAATCCATTGCTCAGTGTTATTTCCTTAAAGGAACCCGCGGCGGCCATCCTTGGCTTTCACGGCAGACGGGCGTCCCTGCTCGTCTGACAGATAAATTACTCCGTTCTCGGCGCAGCTTGAAGTATCGACCACCCGGAACTGAGAACAGATTAACTGTATATAATTCAATTAATTAACGGATATATCCCGCCGATTCAAACACCCAAACCGGAGAACCGGAAGTACCAAAAGGGATTTTATCCCGGGTATTGCGACGGCTTGTTCCGTTTGTACAGCGAGGTTTTCGAAGGCCTAGTAAAATTCGCCTGAAATGAGCACTGAAAACCTCGCCGAGAGACTACGAATTAGACTCGACGAGCGGCCGCGCATTATTTGACTCATTTGACAAACGGCGGGCTCGCTAATTGCTAGGATGGAGCTTGGTGACGAACTGCCCTCGGGCAAGATAAAACGTAACCGAAAAGTCGGTCGGACCCTAAGCTTGCCCTACTCGTCGCCATTCAGAAATCTGCATGCGACTAAATCGGCCGCGCCCGAAATTCTGGGTTATCTGCCTTGTTACTAAGTAGGTCAGCATTGATCGAACGACAATTGGCTTAAGTTGACTGTCAATTGCACTGCACAAAGGGAACGGAATCTATGCTCAGCAACTCGACGCTTCTCATCATTAGCGCAATGATTTTGGTAACTCAGAGTTCGCCGCTACAGGCCGCAAAAGTCTATAAATGGTTGGACGAAGACGGGAAGACCCATTATGGCGATCGCACTGATTCGCAGGCCCGCGACCCGCAAGAAGTTCGAATTATGAAATCACAAGCAACCGACGCAAGTATCACGTCGCGCCAGAGACGAACTGAGCAGCTGCTAAAATCTTACCAAAAGGAACGACATGAAAAGGATGCGCGCAGAGTACAGGCCAACGCTGAAAAACGTGAGCGCCAAGCCAATTGTGTGGCTGCGCAGAGTTCGAAGCAAAAATTTGAGCGAGCCTCATTGATCTACACCGAAGATGCACAAGGAAATCGCATTTTTTTGTCTGATGAACAGCGCACAGCGGCGATCTCGGACGCTGATCGGGCGATCGTGCAGTGGTGCGGTTAGTCCACTCTTTGCCGAGACGGTTTTTAACTACTCTTACGTGATGTTTCAAGGTAATATCACCGACACCTCGATCCAACTATAAGTTACTGGTGGGGATGAAACAGGCATTCTGGAAATCCGACGGTTTCGTCGGAATCACAATATCGTTAATCTTCCTCACGCTCTGGCTTGGTGGTAACGCTGTGCTTGGCGGGTTCGAACGTGACGCCTACGATCTTGGCGTGCGGCTATCGTCCGCCGATCCGGGTGGGAAAATTGCTGTCATCGCAATCGACGATAAGAGCGTCACCAATATCGGTCGATGGCCCTGGCCGCGCGAAATCCACGCGAAAATGATCGACAAACTCACGGCAGGTGGTGCGAAAACGATCGGCAACACCATCTTCTACTCGGAGGACAGTGTCGATGCAGGATTGACGTGGATCCGTCGGCTTCGCGGACAGCTTTCGGACATACCCTTAGGCGAAAAAGCAGACGCTATCTCAAAAACCTTGGATACGGCCGAATTGGAGTTAGACACCGATGGCTTATTAGCAAAAAGTTTGACGGCAGCCGCCAACACCGTTATCGCGATGCAGTTCGATCCCGGCGAACCCCTGGGGAATCCCGACGCGGAAATGCCGGTATATGTCACCCGATTCATGATCCCAGAAGCAAATATCAGCGATCCGTCGGGCGGTATGGCGCTGGAACCGTGGTCAATGATCAAGGCATATCCCCCCATACCAATCTTAGGTGAACCGGCCACAGCAATCGGGCACCTACTAAACCCCCCAGACGTTGACGGCGGGATCCGCTCAGAACCTTTAATTGTTAGCTACTACGATCGTCTTTTTCCGTCGCAATCGCTGATGATCGCAGCGGCCAGCCTTAATTTGAGCGTGGCAGACATCAAAGTAAATCTCGGCGAGAGCGTTGAGCTGGGGCGATTAAAAATCAAGACCAGCAGCGACTTATTCATGAACGCCTTTTTCTACACCGAACGCGAAGGAAATCGAGCAGCCTTCGATACGTATTCCTTCTACGATGTAATTCAAGGCGACGTTCCGGTCGAGAATTTCAAAGATAAAATCGTCTTGATAGGCCCAACCGCATTCGGATTAGGTTCTAACCTGCATACGCCGATCGGCGACCTTGCTGGGCCGGTACTCATCATGGCGCACACGGTCGCAAGTATTCTGAATGAGCACTTTTTCATCCAACCCAGTTGGGCCAGCGGTGCTGAATTTTTTGCGATCCTGCTAATCGCAGCGTATTTAGTTTTCTTATTACCGAAACTTAAGGCCGGTGCTGGCGCAATTATCACCTCCGCCCTGCTCGTCTTGTTGGTTGTTACCGAACTTGGTCTGATCATCTCGCAAGGCATGTGGTTGCAACTAATGGCCGCTGTCGCACTGCTGGTGGTCGGACACATATTACTCACTACGAAGCGCTATCTCGTCACCGAGGCAAGTAAGTTGCGCTTGGACGTAGATTCCGCGATGAACAACAAAGCACTTGCCATGCAGCATCAGCAAAAAGGCGAATTGGACATGGCCTTCGACTATTTTCGACGCTGTCCCCCGGAAGACTCGACATTGGAAGCTATCTACAACTTGGCTATCGATTTCGAATCGAAACGTAAATTTAATAAAGCCGCTGCCGTTTACGAATACATTGCTAGTAAGAATCCTGAGTTTAAGGATATTAAAGTTAAGGCTAATCGAGCCAAGCAATTAGAAGAAACCGTGCTCCTTGGGGGCGGCGGAGGTGGCTCGGCGGCAGGCACCATGTTGCTTGACGGCTCCATTTCAAAACCCATGCTGGGGCGCTACGAAGTTGAAAGGGAACTTGGCAAAGGGGCAATGGGTGTCGTCTACCTTGGGAAGGATCCGAAGATCAACCGCGTAGTAGCCATTAAAACGATGGCACTGGCTCAGGAATTCGAAGCTGACGAACTAGAGGACGTGAAAGCTCGCTTCTTCCGTGAGGCCGAGACCGCCGGGCGTCTTCAGCATCCAAACATCGTTACGATCTACGACGCAGGTGAGGAACATGATCTCGCCTACATCGCGATGGAGTTTCTCGAAGGCCATGACTTAGCCCGCTATACAAAGGTAGATTCGCTCTTGCCGTTGCCGATTGTGATGGGGATCGTCTTTAAATCTGCGATGGCACTCGATTTCGCGCACAAAGCGAATGTGGTCCATCGCGATATCAAACCCGCGAACATAATGTACGAGCCGAACAAAAAACAGGTGAAGATTACCGATTTCGGCATCGCGCGTATCACGGATTCCAGTAGAACTAAAACTGGCATGGTTCTTGGGACGCCTTCCTACATGTCCCCAGAGCAACTGTCAGGTAAAAAAGTCGATGGTCGATCTGATCTATTTTCGCTCGGCGCCATGCTTTATCAGATGACATCTGGAAATCTACCGTTCAGAGGCGACTCGATGGCGACCTTAATGTACAAAATCGCCAATGAACCTCATCCAGACATTTTCGAGGTGAGACCTGATTTGGCACAACAAAAACCATGTATTGCCGCGATCATCGACAAAGCTTTGCAAAAAGACGTCGCCAAGCGCTACCAAACCGGGGCTGAAATGGCGAAAGACATCCAAGCATGCGCCAAACAAGTCGTTAAGTCGTAGGGAATTGCGAATGTACGAGCAAGGACACTACGATTCTGCATTGAGAGATCCGCTGGATCACGAGGGGTGCAGAACGGCGAACGGTCCTGCTTTCCACCCCGCTATCGAGCCTTCCGGACGATTTGGCCGTCGTGTGGCCCACTCCGACTAGCCGTGGATCTCTCTAGTAAAATCGAGTTCGTTAACGTTTCCGATACAGGTCGCAAGCGCCCACACAATGAGGATTCATCGATAACCGACCCGGAAATTGGCCTAGCGTTGGTCGCCGACGGTATGGGTGGGTATAAGGCGGGCGAAGTCGCAAGCGCCATCGCGGCAAAGGCAGTCCTGGATACCGTGCGCGGCGACGTCTCACTACCCTCTAGTACCAAAAGCGCAGACGCCGATGGTGACTCGAGCTTATCTGTTGAAGCGCTGCTAGTGCGGGACTCGATCGTTGACGCGAATTCGCACATCTACAGAACTGCGACCGAAGTACCGCAATGCCAGGGCATGGGGACGACTATTGTGGCGGTCTATTTCCACGACAATACGGCGATCATTGCACATGTCGGGGATTCCCGGGTTTATCGCTTTCGTGACGATGATCTCTCGCAAATCACAAACGACCACTCGCTCGTCCAAGAATTGATCGATCGTGGGTTTTTTACTCCGGAGGAAGCCGAGGCCAATACACCGAAAAACCTGGTCACTCGCGCCCTTGGAATTGATGCCACAGTCGAGGTAGATGTGATGCAAGAAGTGACCAAACCAGGCGATATTTACTTGCTTTGTTCAGACGGCTTAAATGATATGGTAGATGATGAAGAAATTCGCTTAACCCTAAGTAAATATAGTGGTAATCTTGCCGAGGCCGCACACGAATTAGTGCGGTTAGCGAATGAAAGTGGCGGGAAAGACAACATATCGGTAGTCCTCGCAAGACCACGGGCTCCGTTCCCAGCAACTGCCGGGATGATTTCCAAATTAATCAATTTAATCACGCGACGCGGCTAGGATAAGACGAAACGATGGCTAAACTTGTTCTCAGCTTAAATGGGGTAGTGCAAGGGGAATATCCGCTCAATAAAGAAAGGATATCACTCGGTCGCAAACCCGATAACGACATACAAGTCGACAACTTAGCGGTCAGTGGTAAGCACGCGCTTGTTATCACGATCCTTGACGACTCATTTCTCGAGGATCTGGGTAGTACCAATGGTACTTACGTCAACGGGAAACTCATTAAAAAGCACGCGCTCAGAGACGGTGACGTCGTCGGTATTGGTAAGCACGAGCTGAAGTATGTCAACGAGCACGCGACTGCGGACGACGAAGATTTCGAGAAGACGATGATCATACGCCCGGGTTCGGCGAGCGCAGCTGTAGCGGCGGCGAGAGCTGCCGAAGAAGCCGGTGCGGCAAAGATCGACGGCGGTGATGCGCCTCGAGCAGCCGGGGGAGCAGAGGCTCCCGCCTCGTCTGGGATGCCGCTAGGTAAGTTACAGGTCCTCAATGGTCCGATTGCTGGTAGAGAATTGGAGCTGACGAAGGCGTTGATTACGTTGGGCAAGCCAGGAGTCCAAGTCGCCGTTATATCGCGCCGACCACAAGGCTATTTTCTAACGCATATCAAAGGCGATGGGAAGAACAACAACTACCCGGTTGTCAATGGCGTGGCTCTAGGACCTCAGGCGTATACGATGAGCCACGGAGATATCATCGAACTTGCCGGTATCAAAATGGAATTTAGCGTCACGGCCTAGCTTGGTCGGGAAGTAAAGACCGAGGAGGGGGTGGCCGTCGGAAACGAATGAGCGACCGGGACCCGGGACCATCCGTTAAAGCGATCTACTTCGCAGTAAAAGTAAATACACCGTCCCAATCGCGGGGCGGTGGATCCCCTCGATGTTGAGCTACGCGCTCCACATATACCTTATAGAGGTCGGGCGAGCGAGAGGCACGCTGTAAATTGAGAAGATTCATCTCCGCCATATCCCACTCCTGACCACGATAGAGCCGTAACGCTTCACGGTAGAGTTTGAGCTCCGCTTTCCATTCTTTATCCAAATCTTCCACTAAGCAAAGTGGCTGATAAATAACGACCGCCTTATCTTTTCCTTTTACTCTAACTCGATCCAGCTCTCTATAGGCGTATTCAGGCACGGCCTCTTTCGTGCTTTCGCTAACAATCAGCGGAACGCTATAACCTTTGGTCAATCCTTCGAGTCTTGAGCCGAGGTTTACTGCGTCTCCGACAACGGTATAGGCGATTCGGAATTCGGAACCCATATTTCCCACGCTCATCATGCCGGTATTAATACCGATACCGATCTGAATCTCAGGCCACCCGCGACTGACGAATTGAGCGTTAATTTCGTCCATACGCTGCAACATTTGCATGCCCGCATCGAGTGCATGCTTCGCATGGTCGCGATCGTCGATTGGCGCACCCCAGAACGCCATAATGGCGTCGCCCATATATTTGTCGATTGTGCCGCGCTGTTCGTGAATAACGCGAGTCATTGGCGTGAGAAACATATTCATAAGTTCGGCTAACTCAGTCGGACTTAAGCCCTCAGATATCGTTGTGAACCCGCGAACGTCGGAAAACAAGACCGTAAGTTCCTTACTCTTAGCATCGAGCGAATAGTCCGACGGTTGATCGGCCATCTCGTCGACCAACTCAGGTGGGATGTACTGACCAAACAACCCGGTAATTTGGCGTTTGCCCCGCGTTTCGACGAAATATCCATAGGACATATTCAAAACGAACATGGACAGCAGCATCATGACGCCGGACGCTATCGGAAGAACAAAGTTTCCGGCCGTCCAAACTAGGAAATTAAACGCGAAATAAAGGAACAACAGGCTTGCTGTGGCGATCGTTGCGGCAAGCGGGCTAAGTAGTGGCACTACAATCGCCATCACTAATCCGAACACAAGGAGCATTAAAACTTCCGCACCAAGCGTATATTCGGGGAGCTGCTTTATCGTGCCATCCAGTATGCCACCGATTAAATTGGCATGTACTTCGACCCCGGGATAGGCTTCGGCAACCGGTGTCGAGCGAAGATCCAATAGCCCTGGTGCTGTCGTGCCGACCAATACTGTCGCACCGTTTAAGACCGCCTTGTCCGCGTTGCCGTGCAATACGTCGGTGGCTGAGACGTAGGGAAAGCTGCCCTGAGCTCCGCGGTACGGAACTAGTGTCTGCAGGCGATTATCGACCGGAATCAGTTTGTCCGCGATCGTTAGCCACTCTAGCCCCGCGTAAGCTCTACCGCCGAATAAAGGCTTCTCGAATCGTGGCTTCACGTCTTTGGAACCGAGTAAATGGCGGGCAACTTCCAATGACAAAGAGGAGTAGTACTCGCCTTCGTATTCGATCAACATCGGAACCCGACGGATGACACCATCTGGATCTGGAACCGGATTGAAATGCCCGGATCCCAATGCGCTAGATTCTAGCTGCTGAATGTTGCTACCAAAACCGTCGGCCACATGGAACCCAATTCGCTTACCTTTGAAAGTTCCTTTGACAAAGCTTGGGCTTGGCAAGCGACCGATCTTGGATGCTTCATCGCGCTCGGCCACAAAATTAAAGTAGTAGCCGAGCACCACAGGGTATTGCTGGATAGTTTCGGCGAAACGTCCGTCATAATCGAGCTGCGGACGCAGGATCTGAAGTTGTGCGCGAAACATCTCATTGTTTTTTAATTGCTCATCGGCAAGTCGCTCTAGAACGGACAGCCCGGAGCTTTCGTCCGGCTCGGCAAATACGATATCGAAGCCAACAATGGCGATCTCGTACTCGTCGAATAGTGATTCGACCAGCGCAGACAACTTATCTCTGCCCCATGGCCATCGCCCCTCGGCGGTCAAACTCGCCTCATCGATGTCGACGATGACAATCCGGTTGTCTACCGTCTCGGGCATCGTCAACAACAAGCGTTTATCGTAGGCGATGTTCTCCATTTGGTTAATAAATCCAATTCGGAACCAATCGGCAGCATGCGATAGATAAAAAAACAAAACGATAAAGCACAGCCCGATTCGAACGCCGTTATCTTTTATCTTGGATATCAATGCTGACATTCTCATCCTCACCATTAGGGAGCACTGTTTTGCATATTGGTCAGTCTTACCGGAACCCTACTTGTCGCTGACCAGCGAACGACGTCATACGGATCATGCTGAGGGCCACTCGTAGGTGACCCAAGTTTTAGGTCGCAGCAACCTGCGATACAGCACGTTTGCGACAAATACGACTCGTTATTGTTGCAACGCCGTTCCCGCATCGGCAACGAAACGACGAAATATCGTTTCTATAGCGGCTGAAATCGCGGCCACACTTGCTTCAATATCACCGTTGCTAGTTGACGATATTTCTTCGTACTCGCGCGCCAGCACCACCATGGATGGCGATTTAAGTGCGGCTAGCTCGAGGCTAAGTCCGACGGCGATGCTTGTGCGATCACCATCGACAACCTGGTCAAAGCGCAAAATTCTCCCACTAATCTCATACCCGCTTCGGTGAACATTTGAAGTGGACACGACGGGTGCTACATTGGCCGCTCGTAGATAGCTAACAAGTTCGATTTGCAACATTCGCTCAGGGCTGTCTACCCACAAATCGTAGCGGTGCTGCTGCACGGCGAATTGTCCGCTCTCGGAGCGAACAATCGCGCGTTCTCGATGCACACCATTGGCCTGAAACTTACCCACGCGGACAGGTTCTGCCGTCCACGGTGCGGTACTGGTGTTCGCGCCCAGATGATTTACGTCTAGTTGGTAAAATCGATCACTCGGCAACGGCTTTAATGCCCCGCATGCCGGGAGGATCACGATACCCAAAATAGTCGTCAGTTTTACGTAAAACCAGCGACTATTCAGTAGCATCATCCTATTGCGTCCCACGGATAATTCGCGCGGGATTGTCTCGGACCGACTGGGAAAACTCGTGCAATTGCCGAGCGCTGCCCTCGACGTCATACATAATTGTGCCCAGATGTTCATTGACGGTCTGCAGGGCACTGCGCATCTCTTGCATTGACAAGTTGGCGTTCTCAACGGTGGTCCCGAATTGCTTAGTATTATCTGCCACTAGATGTTTGAGTGCCGCTAACGTCTCTCCCATCTGTACGCGCGTCATTTCGATGCGCGAAATAAGCCCGCCTAAATTTAACGCATCGTCATCCATATGAATCAGGAAATTTTCGATATGTTGTTGATTTCCCGCTCCTAGAATCTTGTTCAACTGTTGGGCGCTGTGATCAAGCTTGGCAAGTAAGGTTTGCGCGTCCCCAATGAGATCTTCATTGAGTCGCTTATTAAATGTATCGACTAACGGCCCAAGTTGTTCGCGTCGGAAACTAATCCCTTCGGCAGAAAGTTCGTCTATGCGCTTATTCAGGTTAACCAACACGGGGATTATTCCGTCTCTTGAGAGCGTTTGAAACTCGCCTGCCGCCTCGTTTATTACCGCGAAAAGATCCTGTTGTTCTTGGCCCTCAATTTCGCCGCCTGGTGAAATAGCTTGCTGACTAGTTCCAGCATCGATTTCAATTTGCACTGCGGCGATCAATCCTGAGGCCATTACCGTTGCGACACTATCTACCGGAATTTTCCAATCACGCGTGATACTGACAGTTAACACGTACTCCATGCCGCCTTGCACTGGGGTCGGTTCGATCGCTTCTATTTGACCAACCTTGTATCCCTCGTAGAAGACCCCTGTACCGAACTTTAAGCCGCTAACATTCCTGTATTTAACGGTGTAGTGATCTGCAGGACCCGCGCTGCCGGCGACGAAATACATCAGCAAAAAAAATGCGAATATCATGACAAGCACGAAAATTCCGACCGCGAAATAATCGACCGTGTCGCGTTTCATCGCTGCGCAATTTCCTGCCGGTGTGAGCTCATCGCGATCATACTAGCTTCGAAGTGCAACGGTTCCACCGGTTAACCGATCCATATAGGCCTCAGCATCAATTTCCTCATGCCGAGATCGGCGATTGAGCAGGTCCTGAACCCGCTCTATTTTTGAATTTCTCACTTCTTCGACCGATCCTGCGAGTAGAATTTTGCCATGATCTAACACAATGATGCGATCGGCAATCTTAAATGCACTCTCTAGCTCGTGGGTGACTACGACGATGGTCATACGCATCGAATCGCGGAGTTTTAGGATTAAATCGTCTAACTCCGAGGCAACCACAGGATCGAGTCCGGCAGATGGCTCATCGAAAAACAACATCTTCGGATCCATCACTATCGCGCGCGCGAGCGCCGCGCGCTTGATCATGCCACCAGACAGTTGAGCCGGCATAAGATTCTCGAATCCACCAAGATTAACGACCTCGAGTTTCATCCGCGCCATAATGCCGATAGTCGAGCCGTCAAGTTTCGTGTGCTCACGAAGCGGTAGCTCGACGTTCTCACCGACAGTCATTGAACTTATCAAGGCCCCGCTTTGAAACGAGACACCCATATTAGTGCGCAAATCATGCAGCTCTGCGGCACTGATTTTCGCAATGTCCTTGCCAAGCAGGGTAATACGGCCCGAAGTCGGCGTGTGTAGGCCAAGCATATGGCGCAATAATGTGCTCTTCCCGGATCCGCTCCCGCCCATGATTATGTTGATCTCGCCCGGCTTTATTGCCAGATTCACACCGTCCAGAATTTTTCTTGGACCATAGTGCGTTACGAGGTTTTCTACGCAAATTGCGTAATCTTGTTCCATAGGGGCTTAGCGATTTAGAAAATACGTAAACAGCATGTCGGCCAGCACGATATATGAAATCGCAAGAACAACCGCCCGGGTCGTCGCTCGTCCGACACCTTCTGCCCCGCCGGTTACTGAAAATCCGTTGCTGACGCCAATGAGCGTTATTATCACGGCGAATATCACGCTTTTTAGAAGACCTTGCATCACATCATTCGGCGTGATGAATGATGTGCCCTGATCCCAATAGGCGACATATCCGAGGCCAAGCTCTAATTTGCAATAAACAGCGCCGCCGAGCATCGCGGCCAAGTCGGAAAACAGCGTAATGAATGGCATCATCAGCAGCATCGCGAGCATAACTGGTGACACCAAATAGCGCACCGGGTTTATGCCCATCACTCGCAGTGCATCGATTTCTTGATTGACTTGCATCGTGCCCACCCGCGCTGCCAGCGCAGAACCCGTTCGCCCAGCAACGAGGATCCCGGTGATCAAAGGGCCAAACTCACGGGTGACTGATAATGCGATGCCCAATACAACTTGAGTCTCAGCGCCAAACTGCTTCAAAGTATGTACGCCTTGAATCGCGAGCATGACGCCGATCGAAAATGACAAGATAAATACAATAGGTAGCGCCGCAATTCCGGTTTCGACCATTTGCGAGACGGCGGCTCGGAACCGTACGGGCTGTCGTTTTAAAGGGCCGGCGATAACCCAATAGAAACTCTCAAACGTTAATGCCAGGTAGTAACCGAATTCCTCAACTAACTCGACCGTTAAACGGCCCAAACTTTCTATTGACTGTCGGAAATCGCCCACCGGTTTGTCAGACATCCGAATTTACGCACTCCTCTACAGTCGCATAAATTGGGAATACTTTGTTGAGTCTGGCAAGTTCCAAAACGCTCATGGCAGGGTCACTGACGCCAACCAGGCCGAATTTTAGATTCTTCTTTTTTGCCGTTTGATAGCCTTCTACCAGGCTCGCCACGCCGGAACTGTCAATGTAGGTGACGTTCGACAAGTCGACTAAGGTGTTCTTCGATGACTCCAAACAGTCTAGTATCTTCTTGCGTGCGTCGGGAGAACACGATAAATCCACGTCGCCCGTCAACAACACGATTGAAAACCCCCGATCTTCCTCTACTTGGTATGCCATGCTATCCGCCTCGTGTTTTCCCGTTTAATTCTATTGCTATGATTCATCGATAAGTGACAAGAGTATATTTCGGTCTGTAAGCCAATATTCTAAAGTCTTTCTGCCATTCATTTGAATTTCAGCTCTTTGCCGGTCGCTGCAACATCAAATAATTCTTTTTCTCATCCGTAGAAAATTCCCAGCCCTGTTCTCGAGATTGCCATAGGTACAATCGTCCATGATCTCCTGAATGAAATGGGTCCCCAGCCCGCCCGGTTTCACATCATCCAAATCACGAGGCCGAATGAGCTTGGGATCGATCGGCGCGGCATAGTCGGTGAGTATCACTTCCAAATTACCGTGCTCTTTTTGAATCTTGAGCAGGATTTCTCCGGACTTATCGCCTTTGTATGCATGCTGCATGATATTCATGCATGCTTCGTTGATAGCGATAACCAGATCCGATATTAGCTTTTTGGAGCAGCCAATTTCTTCGGTTACCTCTTGGACTTTTTCGCGCACCATACGTAAGCGTTTTGGATCGGCTGAGAAGCGGAGTTCAAGCATTGGGGACTCAGACATGCGCTTTCGTCTCAATTAGTAGAAGGGTCAGGTCGTCGTGAATCGTCCGATTTTGGTCATAAATCCTCTCGACGATAGCGTCGAGACGACGTTTTGAATCGAACTGGGTCGCGTAGTCGATTATTTCGCACAAACCGCCCACCCCCAGCTCAGTCCCGTCAGGTGCAAGACTTTCGGTAACGCCGTCAGTGAATAAGTAGAGGCTGCCGTCGCCCAATTCAAGCTGCGTTGTTTCAAACTGCAGTTCAGTCAAAATCCCAATCGGCGGAGAGGTCGCCTTCAATTCGGTATAGGTCCCATCGTTACGCCAAAAAACGGGCGGCTGATGCCCTGCATTCGAAAGCTCCACGACCCCGGTCTCGGGATAGATATAACCGGCGACGATGGTGACAAACATGCCGAGTGAGGCGGTCTCACAAATTTCTGCGTTGACCTGATCAAGCAGCTCCGCCGGCCCGGCGGCGGTTTTAGCCAAACAACGCAACAGGCTGGTCGTTTTCGCCATCAATAACGCCGCGTTCATACCCTTTCCGGATACGTCTGCTAAGCTGAAATAAATCTTCCCGCCCTGCACGGCGCAATAATCGAAAAAATCTCCGGAGACTTCGCGCGCCGGAATATTGAGTCCATGTACAGGAAAGGTCGCTGGTGAGACCGCCGGCAATAAACTTAATTGAATCTGGCGGGCCAATTCTAGTTCCTTGCGCACACGCTCCTGTTCAACCAAGGCTTGGGCCATTCTTGCGTTATGAATGGCAAGCGCTGCACCGGACGCAACAGCTGTGGCCAGGTACATATCGCTCGCGGCGAAGAGACCGTCGCCGCTGCGTTTGTTAATTAATTCGAGAACACCAATGCAATTGCCACGCACCGTCAATGGCGCACACATAATCGATCGGGTTACGAACCCTGTGTCTGCATCCACAACACCAGCAAAATTATCATTCTGGGACACGTCGCGAACGATTTGAGGGGCGTTCTTTGCTACCGTTTCACCGACGATACCTTGGTCTGGTCGCAACCGGAGTCCGGTGACATCCACGGGTCCCGCACATTTTCGGCAAATTAGGGCCGCGCCATTCTCCTCGACCAAGAAGATCGACGCCGCTTCGGCATTCAAGTAGACGATGATCTGATCAATCGCTTTTTGCAGGGTCTCTTCGATGTTCAAAGAGCTGGCGAATTTCTGGGTCACATCCGCGAGCAATCCAGCTAAGCGTTCGCCGGTCGGGACTGCGTCGCCTTCGTAAAGCGAATCAATCGCCATCTCACTCATCGCGATCGAGTTAAACAAGCCAAGTATTCGGCCTCGTCTGGTGGCATGGAGTCGCGCTGCGCTCGCCATAAGCTCGCAGACAAGCAATCTATCATTTTGTGTTCAACCAAATGCGCGTCCAGCGTGCGGTTCTTAAGCATAGAATTGTACGCTTTAACGACCCCGGGTGGACGATCGGTTTGCATCTGCTCTGCGATTGCAACGTGCAAGCTCATATGCAGAAATGGGTTAGCCGT
The DNA here is from genome assembly GCA_047611805.1 of Gammaproteobacteria bacterium. Taxonomy (GTDB): domain Bacteria; phylum Pseudomonadota; class Gammaproteobacteria; genus UBA11873. Next base: position 1,760 of record JBLFWX010000072.1, on the reverse strand, counting down.
TATGCCATCTACACCGAATTCGGTGTTCAATGCGCGATCTGGATTGCTGAGTATTAGGTGATATTCGGGGTGCCGCCGAATGACGCGGGCGAGCATCTGTTCTAAAGGCTCCAATGCAGCATTGTCAGCCATTTTCTCCCACACACTGATGAAGTGAGAGCGAACGTCATCGCGTGATTGCGCGAACATGGTCTTCTCCGGTAGTTGACATTCGTTGCAAGCAGGCAGCGCCGCCAATAATTCGCTCAACCAACGGTAGCATAGTTGGCTTTCTCGTCCCATTCGCAGAGGTCGCTCACGCAACATTCACCACATTTTGGACTGCGTGCCGTGCAGGTATATCTGCCGTGCAGAATTAGCCAGTGGTGGGCATCGGACAGATAGCGCTTGGGAACCGCGTCCAGAAGCCCAAGCTCGACGGACAGCGGTGTTTTCCCTCGCGCAAGCGATGTCCTGTTCGAAACGCGGAAAATATGCGTATCGACCGCGATAGTGGGTTCGCCGAATGCCGTATTCAACACGACATTCGCCGTTTTGCGCCCGACACCTGGCAACGCCTCGAGTGCTGCGCGATGGTTTGGAACGATCGAATCGTGCTCCACAACGAGGATCCGGCAAGTAGCAATAATATTCTTTGCTTTCGCGTTAAATAGACCGATCGTCTTTATATACTTCTTTAGTCCTGCCTCACCTAACGCAAAGATCGTCTCGGGCGTATTAGCTTTCGCATACAAGAGCTTCGTTGCCTTGTTGACGCCGACGTCCGTTGCCTGCGCCGACAGAATCACGGCAATGAGTAGCTCAAAGACCGAAGCGTACTGAAGTTCCGTCGTCGGCGCCGGAATCCGACGTTTCAGACGGCGAAAAAATAGCCTGCGCTGTTCGAGTTCCAAAACTATCTGCCTTCGTCTATTTAGATCCGTGGGCCAACCGTTGCAGGACGATTCCCGAGTCCGAACCGAATGAAGGCCTTGTTATAGGTTCATCGCCCTGCAGACGCCGCTGTAAGTTGTTCGCAACGGCCAATACTAACGCAAATAATATCAATGCACCGGATGCGTCCCCCAGTATTGGGAGCGGCCCCGTCTTGCCTTGAGGCGCCAATGAGGTGAGCGAGCCCGCTAGCGCACCATCGGTAAAAATCGTGCCGTAGGTAGCTAGTTCGCGTAGCGCGCCGAACATAATCATGAATATTAAAATCACCGTGCACTCGCGTGCAGCCTTGCGGATGGTGAGCGTTAACGAGGAGCGCTCGGCCACTTCCTGAACATAACTGAGCAACAAGCAGTTGCTAGCGATTAGTGCCGGATAAATACTCAGCGTCGCCACTAGCTCGTAGTATTCAACGCGCGCAAGCGCCAAAACGAGCGCCGTTAGGAATGAAGTCACCAGTGCATGGTAGATGGGTTGCAGGCGCCAACCCACCGTGTGTCTCAATAGCGCCGTAACACTCGCAGCACAGAGCACGATTAGCGAAAGTAACAAAGTAATCGCCGCGCCCTTCAGCGCGGTATTCGATACCGCGAGCAATGGGCACAGGCCGATCAGCCGAGCAGTCAACGGATTACGGAGCGCGAGGAGACACGCACAATCGGAACACTGCTTTAAGGTTCCTGAAATCACCGTTCAGCCTCTCGCGATTCAAGATATTGGAGCGCCTTCGCTACACCGTTCACGACTGCGTTAGCAGTGATAGTAGCACCGCTTAGCCCATCAATTTCTCCACCGTTTGTGCGCAATTGCCATAATTCTCGCAATGG
>JBLFWX010000071.1:0-27424 GCA_047611805.1 Gammaproteobacteria bacterium | reverse complement strand
AAGTGCATGGCTTACCGCTAATAAGGTATTTTCTGGCCGCATTCCTGCAGCGCCGCGATGGCCAATGATCCACATATCATTGTTTTTCATACGGTGCGTTCGACGGCAAGCCTGCGGGCCGTGATGTAGTCCGTTTTACCGCTCGCCAATGTAGGAATTTGCTCAATGAGCTCGAATCGTGCCGGGGTCATGAGGGCGTTCAACCCATGGACCTGCAGACGTTTTCTTAGGTCGTCTAAATCGCTAGGATCGGTGTCAGCAGAATTTAGGAGGAGCACAATCGACTCGCCTTTCTTAGCATCCGGGACCGCGACTGCAAGGCACTGCAGTTCCGGGGCCTCGAGTGCGCCTCGCACCGCTTCTTCTACCGAACTCAAACTGACCATTTCGCCGCCAATTTTCGCGAATCGGGAATAGCGATCAACGATGGTTAGAAATCCATCCTTATCGATATGTCCTTTATCCCCGGTCTTGTACCAGCGCATCCCATCAAGGGAGACTACCGCTTCAGCCGTCTTCTCAGGGTCATTCAAATATCCCAGCATGACTTGGTTACCACCAATGAGAATCAGTCCGTCCTCATCAGTCTCTAAGGTCGATAGGGTATCCGGGTCGACGATACGAAAACTCGTCCCAGGTAACGGCATCCCGACAGTGCCGTGTCTCGCGCCTTGTTGCACTTTCCAACTTTGGATATCGAGCGCATCCGGTATGTTCACGCTAGCAACGGGCGTGGTCTCCGTGGCACCATAACCTTCCAGGATATCTTTGTTGAATTTTAACTTAAACGTGTCCCGTACATTCGGCGACAGTTTCTCTGCACCCGCCACGACAATTCTTAAAGATTCGAACATCAGTGGCAGCACACGTGAATTTTTCGTGTACAGGCGAAAGAACGTCGAGGTTCCAAACATGATCGTCGCGCGATGCTTCGCGACCATTTTGCCGATATTCACTGCATCTGTCGGGTCAGGGTGGGTCACAATGGGAATGCCTTCAATTAGGGGCATAAACGTCGTGACGGTCAGACCGAACGCATGAAACAGCGGCAACGTTGCCATCACGATATCGTCGGATTCCGTGTTTAGCACGTCTGATACCTGGCGCACGTTCGACATCACATTCTTGTGCGATAGAACAACGCCCTTCGGATCACCTTCACTGCCGCTAGAAAACAATATGGCCGCGGGTGCGTCGATCGGAACTCGGTGGTGTACTAGGCGTTGCAAAATCGATGTCGGTGTTAGCGTGAATAACGCCATCGTCAATATTTTGTTCAATGGTGACGGCGCCGACATGACATCTTCCAACATCATCAATGTCGTGTTCGATGTGAGCTCGTCTAGTTTTATGCCGCGCGATTCTAATCGCTCGAGAAATTTCCTCGACGTGATAATGGTGTCGATTTCGGCGTTCGATACCGCGGACTGCAAACTGTGGATTGGCGCAGTGTAATTCAGGTTGACGACCGTTTTCCCGGCATTGAGTACGGCGAGATTCGCGATAGCACCTACGCTAGATGTCGGTAATAACAAGCCGACGTTCCTCGAGTGGCACTGCGATTTGACCGCCCGGGATAACAGCAGCACGGCGGTAGCTACTTTTCGGTGGGTCAAAGCGGGTCCCGTACTGTCGGTGATCGCGATGCTTGAGCTAAAGCGCTTCGCAGTCGCGAGCCACGCCGCGGCGACGTCCGGCAGAGAGTCCGTGTATTGATGCCACGCGGAAATCGACAATTCAAAGATTCGCTGTTTGAGCTGTTCGGCCTGGGTATCCATCGATAAAGGTTCTCCGAAGGCGATGACAATTTCTCGTTTGCGACTCGTTTTTCGGTGTGCGCGCAGTCCCGCATTCGAGTGGGAAAAACTACTACCCCACAAGCCTCTCAGATAGAACGGTACGATCACACCATTAGCGCCGAGCGCGGCCTTTTCGTACCCATGTTTGAATTCAGACAATTGGCCGTGTCGACTGAGCGTACCTTCAGGGAATAGGCACACGACTTCGCCGTTGTTCAGTAAATCAGTCACTTGCTCCAGCGCTTCATTGTAAGCCCCCGCGGAAATCGGAATACAACCGAAAAAGTCAAGAAACCATTTCAAGTACCATCGCTCGTAGATGCTCCGTTCCATGATGAAGCGCACGGGTCGCGGGCTGGACATTTGTACAATCGCCCAATCTATCCAACTAATGTGATTACCCAACAGGAGTACCCCACCGGTCTCCGGGAAATTTTCGAAACCGACGATCTGCAATCGATATTTGCTTGAGAACAGCTGATTTACTAAGAACCGCACCAGCGATTCGGGCACCTTATAGACCGTGTAAATTGCGCCGCCGCATGCTGCAACGGCGAGCGCGGCGAAAAGAAAACGGGTGTCTTTCTCGAGTGCGGCTAGGCCGATCGTCATGCCAAGAAATGACAACATCACTAAGTTCTGAATCAAGTTGTTACCCGCAAGCACCCGGCCGCGTTCTTGTTCGTCGGCGTGGAATTGGATTAATGCATTTAACGGCACAATAAACAGACCGCCGACGAAACCTAATGCGATGAAATTCAAACCGAGGGCGACTGGGCTCTGCAGACTTGGGAGAATAAAAATAGTCGCCGCTACGCCGACGGCCCCAACGGGGATTAAACCCGTTTCAATGTGATTCCGAGATGCGCGAACAGCCATCCAAGATCCGAGCATGATGCCAATTCCGGCGCAGGCCATGAGACCTTGGATTACCATGGTATTGGTGATGCCCATTTCGCTTTTCGTGAAAGCCGGAAAGCTCGCCAACACGACTTGCGCGATGGCCCAAAAAATCGATAAACCGACAATCGACAGCCAGATCACGTCGTTTCGCCAAATCAGTTTGAGATTGTTACGCAGATAAGTGCCTCGGACATACGGTCGCCATTCAAACTTGATGTTCGTCGCGAGCACTTTCACAATCGGCAACCGATAGGCAAGGAGTAATTCGACCAGCGATCCGGCAACGAGACACCAACCGATCGGCGCAATTATTTTGAGGACGGAACTTTCATCGACGATGATATGACCGATGAGCCTATGTTCAAACAAGATGGAGAAAGCGAACGTACCGAGCAATATGGCAACGGTGGTCGCGATTTGGACAAGTCCATTTGCCTCGGCCAGATTCTTAGTGCCGGACAAGTCCTTTATGTATCCATACTTGGCCGGCGAGTAAATCGCGCTTTGCATGGCAAGCACGAAGGTGAGTATGAAAGCGAAATGAAAACTCCCTTGGTGATAACTGTAAGTGATCAGAAGGGTCAATATGACAGCCAACCAGGCACTGAGTCGCATGACGCTGGTTTTCGCAAAGCGATCTGAGATAAAGCCGGCAGGGGAAAACAATAAGACAAACGGCAAAAGAATCAGTCCATTGAGGATAGCGGTAAGGACGATTTGCGTTTGGTCGTCGTAGACTTTGAAGACGACGTTTTGAACGATTATTTTGTGCCCGAGGTCGACAAAAGCATTTAGAAAGACCATCGCGATAAATGCCAAGAATCCGCGAATTTTTAGAACGCCAAACATATTCGAGCCTTATTTGAACCGTGAAAACAGTGTCCTATATAGTTGGAACGTCGCGCCAAGCGCAATAAATGATCGCAGAGACCATTTATTCTCGCCGTATGGTATCGTTTTTTAATACCCTCTGCGGCGAACTAATCTGTGGCGCTTGGTGCATCAATGCATTTTCATTAGGGCCTCGAAATTAGGCGTCCAACACGCACAACTTTGTAGAGCGCAGCGCATGGGCCAGACCGTCTTTTTGATTGAAACCCTGAAACAAGCACTGAAATCCCATGGCAAAACCTATCGAGATGTGGCCCAAGCGCTGAATTTGTCGGAAGCAAGTGTGAAGCGCCTGTTTTCCGGGAACAACATGTCGCTCGAAAGACTCGACGAAACCTGCCAGATGATGGGGATGGAAATTAGTGATCTAGTAAAAATGATGACGGGTAGGATAACGAAGACGAAAGAACTCACCGAAGAGCAAGAACGTGAAATCGTTGACGACCCGGTATTGCTACTAGTCGCGGTGTGCGTACTCAACAAATTAACGTTTGCCGAGATTGTTGATCAATATTCGGTCTCCGAAACCGAACTCATTCGCAAGCTCGCACATTTGGACCGCCTACATATCATCGAACTGCTACCGAAAAATCGTATAAAGCTGCTGATCTCCTCGAATTTTAGCTGGCGGGAAAACGGCCCAATTCAGCAGTTTTTCCAAGCGAAAGTGGGACAGGAATTCTTCGCATCGCGGTTCGGCAAGCCGAGTGAGAAACTGCTTTCCATCAGCGGCCTACTATCGGACGCCTCAAATGAATTTTTCCAGCGAAAAATGGAACACCTAGCGCAAGAGTTCGTTGAGCTTCAACGAGATGACGAACGCTTGAATTTAAACGAACGTCACGGCACGACGATCGTTCTCGCCGTCCGACAGTGGGAGTTCGGTCTATTTGAAAAGTATAAAAGAGATCGATAACTGCGGCGCCAGAATTTTGACGTTGTACTTTATAAGGTGTCACTAGCAGCCGTGTGATGGGAGTCCGCGCGGGTAACCCACCGATATTTCGTCCGTAAGCAAAACCAGAAAAAAATGAGCTACTCCATTTGGGCTATTTCCCCGATATCTGCTCCTCGTATTATGCGTTTCCTAGGGGGGAGCGTGTCCTGACCTTTCACAGCCCGGCGAGCAATCGTCGTGGTGGCGAATTAAATACCGAGACGAACCGTACTACCCTACGGTTTGCCGCGGTCGCTAGGTTCGTTCTTCTGACTATCTACGAGGAGCAGACGAGTTCTGCGAACCGTAGTGCGTGCCCTAATACTGCCTGACCTTTGCGCTCGGTTTTCCGAGCGCAATTTTTTAACCCTGCACATTCCAGCGAACACGCAACCATCGTGTCGCATATCGCTGAACCAATCTAACGGGATCTGCGGCCTACCGTGATCCATCCGCGTGACTTCAGTTATGCTCGTTCCCCATGAATACCAACTCCAAAATGCAGGGACTCCTGGTCGAGATGTGTGTAGACGCAGACATTTATACGGCCCTAGGCGATCAATATCCACCCATTGAGTGCGCGCCGGTACCCGCGTTTTACGGATTTCCCCTTATAAACGATTCATATGAGTGACTTAACAACGGGCTGGATCTTCGGCTATGGCTCGCTTATATGGCGTCCTTCGTTCGAGTTTGCCCATGTCCGGCCGGCGTTGTTGCGTGGTTGGCAGCGGCAATTTTGGCAAGGATCTCCTGATCACCGCGGAACATCAATGGCGCCAGGGAGGGTCGTTACCATCGTAGAGGAAGCCGGGGCCGAGTGCTGGGGGTTGGGATTTAACATCACGGGGTTAGAAACAGAGAAAATCCTTACGGAGCTCGACATCAGAGAAAGCGGCGGTTACGTGCGTTTGCCTGTACAAATCGAATTCGCGGACGGTATTAGTACACATGCATTAACTTATTTTGCGCCACCGCAGAACCCGAACTATCTCGGACCGGCGCCACTGGCACAGATGAGCGAACAGATCCGAAGCAGCGCGGGCAAGAGCGGCCACAACTCAGAGTATGTCATGAGATTAGCTGATGCCTTGCGTGAATACGACTTGCCCGATGATGATGTCCGCGCCTTGGATTTCCATGTCCGCCAAGGTTCTGGCAAGGCAGGAAATGGCTAACCAGAATTCGGCAATGGTCCAGCCCAGCGAAATCGCACGATGAAATGGTTAACGCGAATTTTCTTGGTTACCCTTGTCGTCGTCGGACTGTTGTACACCTATTTAGCCGCGCTTGACGTCAATCAGTATAAGGCCGAGATCGTCAACTACGTGTCGACACAGACCGGGCGTGCGTTTTCGATTGATGGCGATATCGGGCTCAAGCTGGCCCTCGTGCCGACAATTAAAATCGAGGGCGCAACGTTCGGCAATGCGGATTGGGCTGCCCATGAGACCCTGGCTACCGCACAGCGGATCGAAGCCGAGCTCGCGTTGTTGCCGTTATTGTATGGTCAGTTATCGATCAAAAGATTCGCGATCGTGAATGCGAGAGTGTCTGTTGAAATCGATCGGCGCGGTCGTGGTAATTGGATTCTCGGTCAACGCGAACGTGCTTCCGGCGATTTATCGCCATTCGAATTACCCGAGTTTGATTTCAAAGAAATCTCTATAAGAGAGTCGGTCGTCGAATACCGCAGGCACGACAAGCCAGCCGAGGAAATCACACTCGATGAACTTCGGATTAATTCAAACGGCTTCGGTCAAGCAGTTGCCTTGGCCGTTCGCGGTTCTTACCAGCAGCACCCCTTGAAGTTTCAGGGCCAACTATCACCCCTGAATCGCCTTGTCGGCAATGAGCCTTACGCGCTCGATCTCAAGGGCGCAATCGACACCATCGAAATTTCTATGTCTGGAGAAATTGAGCAACCGTTAGATGGCAAAGGCATAGATTTGGCCCTTGAAGTTCATATACCGGAACTAGCGGATATTGCGACAATGCTCGACCTGGACTTACCGCAATCCGGTCCGGTTGACGTTTCGGGCGCACTAACTGACACAAAATCCGGGTACGCTTTCAACGCCGCAAAGATTGTCACGCAAGGGGCGCAACTGGGTGCCGATTTGGCGCTCAAGCGCACAGCAAAATCATGGGCATTGAAAGGCAGATTGTACGGGGCGCGCCTCGATATTGGTGACGTGCTTAAACCTCGGAGCGACGTTGCAACCCCGCATCGATTGTTCTCAGAACGCGCTTTGGAGCTCAGTTGGCTCAAATCATTTGAAGCGGAGATTGATCTCTCAATCGAATCTGTTATTAACGAGTACTTCAAGATATCAATGCTCAACGGCAAGATTGCGGTCGCGGATGGTCGGATTAACGTATCGTCATTATCCGCGCGAATTAATGAGGGCACCCTTGACGCCGATATCTATTTGGATGCATCGGGTGAGGTACCCAAAGTCGCACTAGATATTCAAATCGATGCGATCACGCTTGGCAGCGTCTCGGCTTTTGCACAAAACGGCGTAATTGCCAATGGCAAGACGGCTTTCAGCCTTAAGCTTAAAGGTAGCGGTCGTTCGATCGCCGCGATGCTCGCGACAGCACACGGCGAGTTAGAATTGGAAACGCGCGATGCGATTGTTAATCATCGTGGCGCAGGGCTTGTCAGTAGCGATTTACTGTTGGGGTTTATTAATATCTTGAATTCGCGCAAGGATTCCGATGGTCGAACACACATAGAATGTGGTGTCGTCCATTTCCCGATTGTCAATGGCATTGCGACTAACAGGGCCGGGATAGGATTACGAACTAGAGACCTAACGGTTCTAGGCGGTGGAACCGTTAGTCTGAAAGACGAAAGCATCGATATCGGGATTAAACCAAAACCACGTACCGGTGTCGGCCTTAACGTAACCGGGTTGATTGACTTCGTGCGCCTCGGTGGGAATCTACGCGAGCCCAAGCTCGTGACCGATGCTACTGGCGTCGCTACCGCCGGACTCAAAGTTGGGGCCGCGGTGGCGAGTGCAGGTTTATCGATTGTGGCCGAAGGCTTATTCGACCGTTTAACTGCAGACCACGACGCCTGCGCAATCGCATTAGGGGAGGAGAAATTCCATGATCAAACTGCAGGTCGACCGTCAATCCTTCAAAACACGACCACCAAGACGAAAGACGTCCTCGAAAGCGCCGGCGCAAAAGTGAAAGGCGTATTTAAAGACTTATTTGGTCGATAGAAATATTTAGACTTTAAATGTTCAATCGTTACGTCGGCATTGATTACTCAGGTCGCCTAGCACCTGTGTCAAGAATCGCGGAGCTACAGGTCTTTAGTGCGACTCCGACGAGTGATCCTGAGCCTATTTTAGTCCCCAACGCGGGCGCCCAACACTGGTGTCGAAAAGACCTTGCTGCGTGGTGCATTAGAGAATTGATGCGCGATAGCCGCAGTTTCTTCGCGATCGATCACGGATTTTCATTCCCTGCCGCCTATATGCGTCGTCATGAATTGACATCATGGAAGCAATTTCTCGAACACCTTCATGCTTTATGGCCAACCGACCGCGACCATATGTATGTAGATTTTGTTCGCAAGAGAAATCCTCCCGGCGGCGCGCCTCACGAGCTCCGTCTATGCGAACAATGGACGGAAAATGCGGGCAGCGTGTTTGATTTCGTGCATCCCGGCGCGTTTGCGTATTCGACGCATGCGGGCATCGTATGGTTGCATCAACTCCGGCAGCACCCGGGCTTGTTGGACCGGGTGCATTTTTGGCCGTTCGACGGCTTCGACGTGCCGATGCATAAATCCGTTATTGCTGAGACGTCCCCATCACTATTCCACCGCCGTTTCGAGGGTGGCGATCGCGGCCGTGATGAACACGACGCGTATTCCGTGGCGATGTGGCTAAAACAAGTCGATGGTCGCGGGTCTTTGGAACAGTATTTGAACCCGCCATTGACACCCCCGGAACGTCAAATTGCCGAAATCGAAGGTTGGATCATCGGCGTCTACTAGCCAAGTCGCAGCGCTTTTCTATGGGGACGGGGCACGTGTCGCTTCACGGCGACAGATGACGGCTAACGATTAACCGGGTCACCTTGTCCGCGATTTAGCCGCGCACACGGTGTGACGAGAATCACACGCGGGTCCCGGTAACTTGTGACGGCGTTCAGAAAAATAGCTATCCAGTCGCTAATTTCCAAAACTTGGTCCAGTTATTGGATCTATCTTGAGTACCGCGCTGCTGGGTGGCGCACCTTGATAACTTAATAGGATAACTAGGTGTGGATACTGCAACTAAACCTGAAGAAAATCTAACGTCCCAGTTGCGTGCGCAAACGCAGCCAGAGTTGATCTGCGGAAGCGTCGCGGCGGCGGCGGTGGCTGCAACAGTTTGGGGATCGACCGCTAGTGGGGTGGTTCTTGGTTGGCTGCTGGTTACTCAGCTGGTGTACGGCACGCGCTTGTGGCAACTTCGAAAACACGCGCGCGCCTTCGAATTCGAAGCCTCCGAGTCGGTGGGAACCGTCGTCGGTGTCACCCTCTCAAGTTTTCTTTGGGGAGCAGCCGCGACCGTTTGCTTAATGACCCAGGGGATGACCTGGCTGACGGGCATTGTTTTAACGACGACAACGATCCTCGCCATTCTCGTACTTGGCTGCTACTTGGGTCGGCGCCGAATCGTCGTGCCATACGTTGTCGCAACGAGCGCGCCAATCGGAGTAGCCGGATTGGTCGCGCTCGATCGCGCAACGGTCGTTGTTGGCGTGTCGAGCTTGCTTTTCTTGGCGGCAATCTCTGTATCAGCAAAATATATCGAAAGATTCGTTAACCACTCGGGCGAGATTGCAAAAGAACGGGAGAAATATTTCGCGCTATTCCAATCGTCAGAACAAGAAGTTAAGAAACTAGAGATCGGAGTCAAAACGACTAATGAAAAACGGATGGCACTAGAGGTAGAGCTCAGTTCGCTAAGCTCGAATTTAATGATAAGCGAGGGCAAGGCCAACGCGTTAGCGAACGCGCTCGACCGAGTTACACCTTACGATACGCAAACGGGACTTTTGAACGCCAAGAAATATGCCAATGTCCTGGAACGCGAATGGGCTCGGATGTTGCGTCAAGAACAGCCGGTCACTGTCGTACATATGAAAATAGACAACTTTGACGACTACAAGGAAAACTACGGCAACATCGCCTACGAGGCTGCGATTCGTAGAATCGCGGATTTAACGAGATGCATCGGAACACGCCCTGGAGACGTCGTTGCAAGGTTAGAAGAAAATAAATTTGCCCTCCTATTTCCAGAAGCAGACAACAAGAACGGTGAGATTATGGCAGGCGTTTTGCGCGAAAAAATTCGACGTCTCAACATGCCTAATCACAGTTCGCCAATGCACTCTTCAGTGACCGCAAGTTTCGGGGTCGCGACGGTTATTCCGAATAGTGATCTGACGATTGAGGAATTCGCCAAGCGCGCAGATTCGGGTCTCTACGAAGCGCAATTTCAAGGCGGGGATAAGGTCGTTCGCTATCGCGTTATGAATAGCATCAAGCTAGAGCGTTGGAACCGCGACCAGGAAGGCGAACTCACACCCGATGGGCTGATTCGAAAGCTGTCAGTTTGGGGCTACGACACACATCCTAGAACCTACAAGCCGGGCGAGTACGCAGCTGATAAGCGTATTCAACTCGATACGATCGACGCGATCATTCAAGGTCAATTAAAGGTCTCACTGGAAGGTGAGTCACAAATACTCAACCCAGGCGATTGCTTATTCATTCCTAAGGGTCTGGTAACGAGCGTGGAAGTCATCGGCGACAAACCCGTTATTTGTTTGGAAGGCACGCGGGCCTAGCGTTTCTGGAACTAGTTGTTTGAGCGGCTGGGCGGTCTGTTCGGGCCGCACGAGCAAACGGCCAATTTCTATTCGTCAGCGTTAAACAAAAAATCGCATAATAGCGACGGGCCTGAGCTGCCGGATATAGAGAATTATATTGCGGCGCTGCACGCGCGAATCAACGCTACGCGAGTAATGTCCGTTGCCGTGCACAACCCATTCTTACTGCGGTCGGTTGAACCTACGCTCGAAGATGTCCAAGGACTGAGAGTTACCGCCGTGCGCAGGCTCGGTAAACGCATCTGCATAGGCTTGGAAAACGACATTTGGCTAGTGGTCCATTTAATGATCGCGGGTCGCTTTGTGTGGTGCGATAAGACCGCAAGGAAACGGCCACCGAAGTCATTGGCAACGTTAGAATTTGAATCAGGAATCTTGCTGCTGACCAAGGCGGGATCAAAGAGACGTGCCTCGCTGCACATTGTGAAAGGGGACGATGGACTCGCCGCGCTGAATCCTAATGGCTTGGAAGTTCTGCAAGCCGACTACGCGCAATTCACCGAACGCTTGATCTTGCGTAATCACACATTGAAGCGAGCGCTTACGGATCCGCGCTTATTCAGCGGCATCGGAAACGCCTATTCAGAGGAAATTCTGCATCACGCAAAACTCTCACCAATCGCTCAAACGCAAAAACTGAATGACGCAGAAGTCGAACGTTTGTACCGCTCGATCCAAACTGTGCTGGGTGACTGGCTCCAACGTTTGCGTGATGAAACGGGGGGCAACTTTCCCGAAAAAGTGACCGCCTTTCGACAAGACATGGCCGTGCACGGCCGTTTCGGAGAGCCGTGTCCGAATTGTAAAACGCAAATTCAAAGAATTCGCTATGTGCAAAACGAACTCAATTATTGTCCACGATGCCAGACCGAAGGGAACGTACTGGCCGACCGAGGGCTGTCGCGCTTGCTAAAGAAGGATTGGCCGCGAACCATCGAAGAATTAGAAGCCGCGAAGTCGAAGTTCTAGTTAAACTACGCCTGAGCTGTACAATTTCGGGGTCGATAATGCGACCGCAGAATTTGAAAGCAAGACCCGGAGTGTTAGCGCTAGCCCGGGCGGTTAAGGTGAGGGCCCTTGGATGACATCCGTCGGAGATTTAGCCATGAGTGTCTCAGCAAAAAACGTAACCACCGCAGCGAGGATCGAAGACCCGCGTTGGATAGCAGTGCAAGAACGGGATCCGCAAGCGGATGGCCGTTTTTACTACGCCGTTAAAACCACGGGTGTTTATTGTCGCCCGTCGTGTGCTTCACGCCTTGCGCGAATGGAAAATGTCTCATTCTATCCAACGTGTGAACAAGCTGAGGAGGCCGGGTATCGTGCGTGTCTGCGCTGCAAGCCCGGTGAGCGAAGCGTCCGAGAATGTAACGCTGATCGAGTAGCCCAGGCCTGCGACATCTTGGATCAATGCGATGAATCAATCTCATTGGACGAACTGGCAACTAGGGTCGAGATGAGCGCATATCATTTTCATCGCGTTTTCAAATCTGTGACAGGGCTGACGCCACGGCAATATGCTGCCGAGTGCCGGGCAAATCGAGTTCGCAAGTCGCTCGAAAGGCAAGGCAGTGTAACGACCGCAATCTTTGATGCAGGATATAGTTCGAGCAGCCGCTTCTATGAACGATCCGACGATTTTCTCGGCATGACTCCCAGCGATTATCGAGCGGGAGGAGTGAACGTCGACATTCGCTTTGCGATAGGGGAATGCGTATTTGGAACGATTCTGGCCGCCGCAAGCACACGCGGCGTTTGCGCGATCTTGCTCGGCCGTGATCCGGAAGCTCTGCTACGAGAGTTGCAAGATCGGTTCCCACAGGCTCGGCTAATCGGCGCGGATCCGATATTTGAGTCCGTCATCGCAAAAGTTATCGGCTTTGTTGAGGCGCCGGCTGCAGGCTTAGATCTTCCGTTGGACGTTGGCGGAACAATATTTCAACGACGGGTGTGGCATGCCTTAGGTAAGATTCCTCTAGGCGAGACCATGAGTTACGCAGAAGTTGCCAAGAGCATCGGCGCTCCTAAGTCGGCGCGAGCGGTTGCAAAAGCGTGCGCTGCGAATGCGCTTGCGGTCGCTATTCCCTGCCACCGGGTAGTGCGCAGCGATGGCGCGATATCCGGATACCGCTGGGGCGTTGAGGTTAAGCGCCAGCTACTTGATCTTGAATCGGCTATCGCTAAATCGCCGTCATGAGATCGGATTGCGATGAAAGCCCTAGCAGCCGGCTAACGCGACTCGATTGGACAGCCATAGGCCAGGGTCTCGACCTTCGTGGCAATGCAGTCATCGATAATTTACTGACTGAAAATGAGTGCGCCGAGCTCGCCGCGTTATATGAGGTGGACCGCATATTTCGAAAAACCGTGGTCATGGCTCGGCATGGATTCGGGCGCGGAGAGTATCGTTATTTCTGTTATCCATTGCCGGATATCGTGCAGCAACTGCGCCAGTGCTTCTACTCGTTCCTCGCACCGATCGCGAATCGATGGAACGACGCAATGGGGATCGACGCACGGTTCCCGCCGGAATATGAGCGTTATATCGCACGTTGCGCGGCCGCTGGTCAGGTACAACCGACGCCATTGTTATTGCGCTATGCCACAGGCGATTTCAATTGTCTGCATCAAGATCTGTACGGCGAGCAAGTTTTTCCGTTACAGATCGCAATCCAGCTGAACGAGCCGGATCGCGATTTCGATGGTGGGGAGTTCGTACTGACGGAGCAGCGTCCGCGCATGCAATCACGGGTCGAAGTGGTGTCATTACGGCGCGGGGACGCGGTCGTGTTTCCCGTTCATGTTCGTCCAGTCAGGGGTTCGCGCGGCTACTATCGAGTGAATATGCGCCACGGGGTCAGCCGTCTCCGCCGTGGTCATCGCATCACTGCCGGGATCATTTTGCACGATGCCAAATGAGTCGCTTGGCGGGGCGGTCAATGGGTTAGTAACTAGGTGGTGTGATCGCGTACATAACAATCGTTTCACCGTCGCTGACGTTGCGATAGCGATGCGGTTCGCTACTCGGAAAATTGAAACTATCACCTTCTTCTAAAATAAACGAACGTTCCCCGACGGTTATTTCAATCTTACCTTTCATCACCATGCCGCCTTCTTCGCCTCGGTGAACGTACTTGTCCCCCGTGCTAGCCGCGGGCTCGAAATGAGTCAGGATTAATTCCAAACTGCTCTCGAGGGTCGGTGACAACAAATAATCGACAAAGCCTTCGCGAAAAATAATTTGGCGACGATTGCCTTTACGAACGACGATACCTTTTTCACCTGGTGGGCCCTGGTTGCCACCGGTGAAAAACCAAGCGAGCGTTACGTCGAGCGCGCGCGCAACCGATCCGAGCGCTTTGACAGAAGGCGTTGAGATATTGCGCTCTATTTGACTTAGATGTCCGATAGATAAATCGGCCCGTTCAGCAAGCTCCGCGAGTGACAAGCGCCGAGCTTTTCGCAGCGCCCGGAGTTCACTGCCATCAAACGCGCAGGGGTCGGGAGACCCCGGGGCGAACACGTCATTGTTATTTGGCGGCGCGCGCGGGACGAGTTTTTCTGGTTCGTCCATTGTGGGATTAGTAATGCGGACCGGCGCTGCCCAAGCGCTGCACGTACCTGATGGTCACGGCAAAGGATCGAGCAAGTAGCGGTCGCCTTCGCGCATATTATCTTTTAGCCAGGTCGATGAGCCTGGTGTGGTCGGTTGGATCTCCGTCACCGGGCCGCGCTCAGTTGACAATTTCGCACGACGCGCGACCGTTGCATCGGCATCCAATTCAAATGTATCGCTATTCATCACGACGCCATAGACGTCCCGTGCGGTTGCGAAACTTATAATTTCGTCGCGCACGTGATCACAGACTTTCTGCGCATCTCGGCTCAGCGGGTCGCCATAACCACCGCCGCCAGAAGATACACCGACCCACATTTCGCCAGGTTCGATTTTCATGTAACCCTTGCTCGAACAATAATCGCGTTTGCCACTGTCGAGGTATTCGCGATAATTGCCGCCGCCGATGCCAGGTGTGCCGCCGAATAGGCCATAGGGTGGATTCGCCGCACCATCACCGGTGGCGTGACATTCCATCGGCGTGTCGTACGGTCGCACTTCAATTCGGATGCCAGTGCCACCCATGGTCTCGCCGTGTCCCATGGAATCCGTTTCGATTTCGTGGTGATCGATCATGATCGGATAGAGCATTTCGCTCATTTCGGTGCTGATAATCTTCAAGCCGCCCATGCCCGAAGACGTCATGATCAACGGCCATCCATCCGCATTTTTCGACGCGCCGCCACCGGAACCGCCATTAAAAAACATAGCAGCCCAATCGGTGGGCTCGGCACCCCGTTTATCGACTCCGGAAATCGATGGGATGCAGTGATATCCGCCGTAGCCTGCGGAAGAACGTTCGGGTGCCGCTTTCGCAAGCGCTTTCCAGACGACTTCTTGTTCTTGCCCTGCCGGGCATAAGGTCGCCATCGCGGTTGAGGCAGGGTATTTAGCTTTTACGATGGAGCCTTCCGGCGCCTCACAGGTGATGTGACGCAAACACCCATCGTTATGTGGAATATCCGGATCGATGGCGGTCAGAATCGGGATCCCAGCTGATGCTTCCATCACGCCTTGTGTCCCATTCGTACCGCCCGCGCCTTGTGGTGCGCTACCGGTGAAATCGACGTGAATGTGATCGTCTTTCACCGTCACTGCTGCACGCACTACGAGATTTGTATTACCCATGCCGTCTGAATCGATCCAAGACTCTGCTGTATAGGTGCCATCTGGAATATTGCGGATCTCTTCGCTTGTCCGGCGATCCGAATAATCGAGAATCGCTTCAATGTAATTCGTCAACTCAGCCGGGCCATACTCATCGACTAATTCCACCATGCGTCGTCGACCTGTCCAGATAGACCCGAGTTGTGCCTTTAAATCGCCGTACAACAGTTCCTTATACCGAACGTTCGCGAGATACATGTTGATGACATCCTGACGCGGCTCACCTTTTTCGTAAAACTTGATCGGCGGCAGTTGCAGCGCTTCTTGCCACACGTTTTTCGCGCTCGGTGCCACACTCGTTGCTTCATACGCACCACAATCGAGCTGGTGGCCCTTGGTTACCGCCCAAAACAAGTGTTCGCCTTTGTAAAATACGGGGCAGGCTGTCACGAAGTCGCCGACATGGGTGTTGCCGCTGTAGGGATCGTTACTAACGATGACATCGCCGTCATAAACGTTGCCTTCAAACGCTTTCACCATCGAGCGTAAAATCACGTGTAAGGAGTTCGTATGGATGGGTAACGCGTCCATCATGCAGACTTGTCGAGCGTGGACGTCATAGATTGCGCAAGAAAAATCGCGCGCCAACGCGAGAATCGAGGTCCATGAGGTGTATTCCAAGGCCAAGGTCATTTCGCGCGCAATGGTGTTGAAGCGATTCAATATTACCGAGAACGTAATCGGGTCGATGTTTTCGTCCGCGAGTAGTCCGAAATCGTTTTTCCCCAATCCAAGTTTGTCGACAGGGCTGATTGTGCTCATGGCGTGCTCTCCATTTTTGCGCGGGTTCCGCTGCCTGCTAACCGCAGAGCAATAGCGGAATCTGCCTAAAATTCTCCGTGATGACCTTATCGCCGGAGAAATACATTTAGCGACTCTATATGTTTAGTACAAAATCGCCGAATTCGTTAACTTCCAAATTCTGGCCAGGGAAAACGACGATCGTGGTGTTGGCTTGCTCCACCACGGCCGGACCGACCACATCCATCGATCGCTCCAACTTGTCACCATCGTAGATGTTGGTCGTGCGATAGTCATCAATGTCGCCAAAATAGACTCTGCGCGTGCCTTTCTCAGCCACCGAGAGCGGTTTGTCGGTTTCGTCGAATTTTGCAATTGCTGGGGAATCGACTTTTCGGTGCGCGACCACCCGCCAGTGAAATAAATCCACCGGGCTCTCGGCGACGTTGTAAGTGAACATACGCTCATGGAGGTCGTGGAAAGCCTGCTCCATTTCCTTGATGGAGCTCTCGGTCAAATCACCGGAGGACGGGATCGCGATGGTTAATTCATGAATTTGCGCTGGATACTTGGCGTCTGCATAACGACTCAATGTGACTTCGCCTTCAGGAAAGCCTTCTTCAATCATGTCGTCCATGGCACGACGTTCCAGATCTGCGATGACTTTATTAGCACCAACTAAATCAAAGCGGCCGGTATTCGCCGCGAACGCTTGCATGTAGTCGTGACGTACGTCGCTCACGATCATACCGAACGAACAAAATACACCGCTATAGCGCGGAATGATCGCCTTGGTCATGCCCAGGGTTCGCGCGAGCATGCCGGCGTGGATCGCCCCGGCGCCACCGCCGACCACGAGTGCGTAATGGCGCGGATCGATGCCGCGTTCGATCGATACGACTCTGATTGCGTCGACCATGTTGTTATTAATGATACGGAAGATGCCGTGCGCTGCTTCAGGAACGCTTAAGTTAAGGGGTTGTGCCACATGCATATCGACCGCACGCGCTGACAGTCCCGGGTCGATATCGCGGCGTCCGCCAAGAAAATAATCTGGGTTGATGTAGCCAAGTACGACATTCGCGTCAGTGCAAGTCGGGGACGTGCCACCTTGGTCGTAGCACGCAGGTCCAGGTTCTGCGCCCGCGCTTTGTGGCCCTACTTGTAGCGCGCCACCTTTATCGATCCAAGCGATGCTGCCACCTCCCGCACCGATTGAATGCACATCAACCGCAGCAACCCCTACTGGCATTTCGTGCACCCGAAGTTCGCGGGTAAGTTCAGGTGCGCCGTTACTAACCATGGACACGTCAAAACTTGTACCGCCCATGTCAACGGTGATCACATCACGCATGCCGATTCGTTCGGAGCAATACAAACCTGCTACGGGTGCCGCCGCGGGGCCCGAGGCGAGTGAGTAAATTGGTCGCTGTAGGATCTTATTCACCGTCGAACAACCGCCGTTAAGTTGCATGATCAACAAGGGATGTTGAAATCCATTGCCGTGCAAGAATTCCTCTAGTTCAACCATGTAACGCGAAATACCGGGCAACACATAGGCGCTTAAGATTGTGCAAGTCGTGCGTTCCCATTCGCGGATCATGGGTAAGACATCAGAACTCAACACGACAGGGATCCCGGGTAATTCTTCGGCAAGGATCGCTTTCACTCTTTGTTCGTGATCGGCATTGATGATCGACCACAGCAATGCGACGGCGACAGACTCTACATTCTCGCTGCGCAGCTTTTTTGCCGCCGCCCGTACGGAATCCTCGTCGAGCGCTTTGGTTACTTCACCTGTGTAGTTCACCCGTTCCGTTATTGGGATGCGTAGATAGCGGGGAATGAAATCTTCTGGTGGTGGTAACTGGATGTTGTAGCGCTCCGGCTTAAAGCCGTCGCGAAAATGGATAATGTCGCGAAAACCTTCAGTACAGAGCAATGCTGCTTTTGGGCCATTGCGTTGGATCACCGTATTTGTCGCGATCGTTTGTCCATGCACAAAGAGATCGATTTTTTTCAGAAATTCTTCGAGTCCTGTGCCGGATTGTTCTGCAAGCGCCCGGATCCCTTGTTGGATGGCCTTTGCGGGATCGCGTGGAGTCGTCGACTCCTTCCACAGCGTTATTTGACCTTCGCCATCGAGCAATGAAAAGTCGGTGAACGTTCCGCCAATGTCGACGCCGAGTACGTACTGCATATGAGATCCTTGTATTCAAAAACCTTAGCTGGGTCCGATGCCACCAGTGAACGACTTTTTTGGCGCTCAACGACTTGAATTGGCAGGCAACGCAGCGACAAATTCACGTTCGGCCGATCAGGTGATGGACGTCGAGAGCAGCAATAAACCGCTTGTAACGTGCCTTGCCCATTACCATACAGTGAAATAATGGCCAAATATTTTCACTTTTAAGACTATACTGGCGGTCGAAAGGTTACGCAACGCATATAAACCTGGCCCTAATTAGTGGCTTCTATCAGTGCAGCGAGCAATCGAATGAATCGCCGCCAGCAGGGGGTAGGAAAGTGTTCATTAAGCTTATCGATCTGACACACATTGGCAGCACGCACTTAACCAATCGTATGGCGCGCGCGGCAAATACCATCGTCTATAGAATTGGAAACTAGCTAATCTCAATGACTGAAAAAGCATTCCCCTGTCACGCGCAGGCCATCGTGGTCGGCGGTGGTGTTATCGGATGTTCCACGGCTTATCACTTAGCCAAACTCGGATGGGACGATGTCGTCTTGTTGGAACGCAAACAGATCAGCTGCGGGACCACGTGGCATGCCGCTGGATTGATCACGACGTTGCGCGATACCGAAGCGCAAACGCGCTTGGCGCAGTATTCGCTGCAACTCTATAGCGACTTAGAACTGGAAACCGGGCAAGCGACTGGCTTCATTAATTGTGGTTCGATCCAAATGGCGATGTCTGAGGACAAGGTGGAAGAAATGCGCCGTGGTTGCGCGATGGCGCGCACCTTCGGGGTCGAGAATCAAGAGATTTCCGCGGCCGAAGTTAAAGCGCTATTCCCGCTGGCCTATGTCGATGATTTGATTTGCGGTTTCCATTTTCCAGACGATGGGCGAGTGAATCCAGCTGATGTCGCCCAAGCATTAGCCAAGGGCGCGCGTCAGCGCGGGGTGAATATCATCGAAGACACCTTGGTTACCGAGGTGCTTTACCAGGGCAATCGCGCTGTCGGTGTAAGGACCGACAAAGGCGATATATCGGCCGAAGTGGTCGTGCTTTGTCCCGGCATGTGGGGCAGGGAAGTCGGTTTGATGGCGGGTGTCGATATTCCTTTGCAAGCTGCCGAGCATTACTATCTCATTTCTGAACCGATCGAGGGCGTACACAACAAATTGCCCATCTTGCGTGATCCCGGTCGAGGTGTTTACGCACGCGAAGAAGCTGGCAAGATCATGCTTGGGTTCTTCGAACCGGTCGCCGCGCCCTGGGCAGTCGATGGTATCCCAAAGAATTTTTGTTTCGACGAAATTCAGCCTGATTGGGATCGCATGGAGCCGCATATCGAACTCGGTATGCAGCGCTTACCCATTTTGTTCGACACAGGAATTCGACAATTTTTCTGCGGTCCCGAATCGTTCACTCCCGATCACAATTACTTAATGGGTCGCGCGCCGTTCAAAGAGAATCTGTTCGTCGCCTGTGGATTTAATTCACTCGGCATTCTGTCCGGGGGCGGTGCAGGCCATGTGATGGCGCAATGGATCACCGATGGCATCCAACCCATGGACATTTGGGACGTCGACATTCGCCGAATTCAGCCATGTCATAACAACAAATCCTATGTCGTCGATCGCGTTTACGAATCGCTCGGCATTGGTTATCAGATGCATTGGCCAAATCGTCAGTGGGAAACCGCGCGCAACGTTAAGCAATCGATCCTGCACGACCGCCTTGCGGCGGCCGGCGCGTGTTTCGGAGAATCCGCGGGCTGGGAACGGCCCAACTGGTACGCCAATCCAGGTCAGAGCGCCGTGTACGAATACGATTTCGGTCGCCAGAATTGGTTTGCAAATAATCGTGAAGAACATCGCGCAGTGCGAGAGGCGGTTGGCGTGTTCGAACAATCGTCGTTCGCGAAACTTCTAATCCAAGGGCGCGACGCGGAGCGCGTACTTAATCGTATCGCAACCGCGGATATTGCCGTGCCGGTTGGCAAGGTTGTCTATACGCAGTTCCTAAACATTCGTGGTGGGGTCGAAGCGGATCTCACGATCACCCGCATAGCAAGCGATCGATTTCTGGTCGTCACTGCGGCGTTCACGCAGACCCACGTGCAAGCCTGGATCGCAGAGAACATACCGGATGATGCGTTTTGCGTGATAACGGATGTGACAGGGGCTTACGCGATGTTGAACGTGCAAGGACCGAACTCGAGATCCTTGCTGTCGTCGATATCGAGCGCCGATTTTGCGACCGAAGCGTTTCCATTTGGAACTATGCAGACCATCGAAATTGGCTATCACTTAGCAATGGCCGTGCGCATCTCGTACACGGGCGAACTTGGCTGGGAACTCTATATCCCGACCGAGATGGCGCTACCTGCCTACGATCAATTGGTCGCGGCAGGTACTGAATTCGGCTTGAAACATTGCGGCTATCACACCTTAAATAGTCTGCGTATCGAAAAAGCTTACCGTGAATGGGCGCATGATATGGGGCCGAAGGAAACGCTGTTGCAAGCTGGTCTAGGATTCACAGCCGCATGGGATAAATCGGGTGGCTTTATCGGGCGTGAAGCGCTTTTAGCTGAGCGCCAACAAGGACCCCTGAAATCGCGTCTCGTTCAGTTCTTACTCAGCGATCCGGAGCCGATCCTAACGCACAACGAGCCGATACTGCGCGACGGAACGGCAGTAGGTTACACCTTGTCGTCAGGCTATGCGCACACCTTAGGCGGCTGTGCGGCACTCGGTTATGTGCATTGTGATGATGGCGTAGACAAGGCTTTCGTAGGGTCGGGCCGTTTTCAGATCGAACAAGCCAACCGCACCTACGAGGCGCGCGCTTCATTGACGCCAATGTACGACCCGACAAGTGTCCGCACGCGTTGCTAAGTCGCGATAAATTAGCCCAAAGCTTCGAATTCTGCGTTTCGCTATCGGCTCGTTCGACAGACCCGTAATTATATCTACAGCCGCTCTAGCTTGACGATCGGGCTCAAAGACCCAAGGGCTTCGCCGCTCATGTGCACTTCGGTAACCTTGAATTGTCTATGCTCCTCGACAAACAACCGCTTAACGTCTGCTAGCTGCAATAGGTGATATCGCGCGCCACTGTCTTTGTGATTTTCGAGCGCTAGAACATTATCAACGGGCCACCCGTTATCTTCGGCTAGGTGGCGAAGGTCGTTATCTGCAAAGCCAGAAATAATTGACCACACATCGTGCGGCCGCAGGCCTTCGGCAACAGAGGTTTGCAACGCGACCCACAGGCGTAGCTTCAATGCGCTTAAGCTCGGTATGTTGTGATGCTCTAAATCGAGCAACACGTCGGCAACGGTATCCGCGCGATCATCGCTACAGAACAGTCGCATAATTAGTTGCCCGCCCGGTCTTAACATCGCGGACAGCTTTTCTGCGAGCACCGTGTGCTGCTCGGGATAGGCGAGCAAGCACAGGCCGCCGTCGCAAAAAACGATGTCAAACGTTCCGGGAGGGAAATTCATCGCATCCCACGTCGTGCACAGCACTTCCTCGGGATTTCCTGGCCAGACGTATTTGATCATGTCGCCAGAGCGATCAACCGCTCGCCAGAGCGTCGCCCGCGGTACGCTTAAAGAGCGGATCTCGGGGGTGACACCGAGTACTAATATGCGTAACGGTTCGGCGCACGCGACACCATCCATAATGGATTGATAAATCGCGAGATCGAAATTCGACGGACGCAACGGCGGCGTTACTTGATGCCAGATGCGCGCGATATGCGGCCAGTGAGCCTCATGGCTCGAGGTCGGTTTAGTCTTTCGCATGGCAGTGCCCGGTCAAATTATCCGTCTGGACGGTGTCACGTCTAGCGATACTCGGCAACGGCTTCTAGGTCGCCGAGCACTTCGTCGAACTTTCTGTGGTAGGCGTTCAATTGTTGTTTCGATAGAAAACTAGCACCTTCTCCGCGCCGCCCGCGGCGCAGAAACTCGCCCGACTTAATTTTATATGGACTGCCGGAAGCCGCCGGAAAGTGCGAGGCACGAGGCCCGAGTTGCGCTTCGTGCGTTTTCATAAAATCGAATGTCGACCGTTCGCGAGCACGCGCCATGACAATTCCGTCTACTTCTAGGCCGCAAAAATTCGCGACTCCAGCGACGCATCGATCGAAGTCTTCGATCAGGTCTTCGTACTTGACGACAAAGACTGGGCGGTTGAGTCGGTTAGCAAGCCAGTCCTTTACGTGCACGAACCAATTGTAGTTCGGGGCATTTAGGAATTCTTCGAAATGGTGGTCGAAGCTTCCTTCGAAACCTTGGAAATTACGTCGATGATGATACCAAGACACGGCGACGTCCTTACCGTCTCGAATGACATAGACGGTTTTACCCATACAATGCGTCGCCATGAAAGTGTAATCGTCGTGTGTTTTCAAGATACGCGGATCGGGCGGAGAAGCGGGAGCAATACCGCGTAGCACTGCGTAATAAACCCACGGCGAAACATCGAATAAATGATCGAAATCCATGTCGCCGCTGGTGGTTAATTGATAGAGGATCATTTGCATCCACGTTGTGCCCGACTTTGAAAACGTTGCTACCCAGATGTCCGAGCGACGAGATCCGAAGTGCTCGAGATATTGACGATAGCGCTCCGCGATATCTGATTCCACCATCGTCATTTAATGCTCAGAAATGAACTGATGCCGCGAGCGAGTTGGTCGGCCGCTGCATCAGCATTCGGGCTACCCCCGCGTGGGAAGGTTGGGGTGCGGTTGACATCCAAAAGAACTTCTCGCCCGTTGTGAATGACGTAATCGAACTTACCGAATTCGAAACCAAGCCGCCGTCGCCAATGGCTCAAATTCCTTGGCGGATCGGCTGCAGAGCGTTCGAAAGCGTTGCCCGATTTTACTTGTTGTTCTTTCGATCGCCACAACGCGCAGCGCTGTTCGTCACCAAAAAATGTCCACACTCGCACGCAATAGTTGCCATCGTCGTCGATTTCTGGCGTAAAGCGCTCGACGATTAAGCCTGGTTCTCGCCAATACGCATCCGGGACATCGTTAATGCTGTGAAAAATCGGGTAATGCACTAGCCGCGGGCCGACTGGAATGTCGGATTGCAGACCCGGTTTCAGACTCGCAGCCCGGGCATTGAATTCCGGAAGTCCACCAAAATTAGTGTTCGTCTTAACGATCACGGCTCCATCCCAAGGCGCATCTCGAGGGAGTATGTTTGCGCTAAACAACCGTTTAGAAATATCGACGACGGAGCCGTTAATAACTTTTGGATAGTGCTTTAGAAGGGCCCGGTAGGGCGCGCTCACAACAGTCATGTTGATGTGCAGAATGGCTAAATCGCCCGGCGGGGGGCGCGTGACGCCACGATGCCAGAGCACTTCGTGGCCCGCAGCAATCCAGCGCGTAGCGAACGCCGCCAGCATAAATGGGTTTGCAATCTGAAACTCGTGCTCGAGGATGACAATACGGGCCATAAAAAATACTAGAGCAAGCTGCTGATATTTCTCTGTTCGCAGCGCATGCTCGCGAACTCGATAATTCTCTTGACGCAACATTATCGCTTATCTGTTGACAGAAGACTTAAATTCAAAATTGCTCGCGCATTCGTTGGAGCTTGTCGTGTACTCCAAATTGCTAAATGAATGAGCCTCGACTAGTCTTAAATCTGCGCTGGCAAAGCAGCGGCGCCGGACCCGGTTCGGCATTCGAGCAGCACGGAGATTTGTACTCTAGCGACGAAGGCGAAGAAATGACGCACACGCTAGCCGAGGCGATGAGCAAAGCACTCTTGCACAGAATCCACATTACGGGTGCGAGTCCCCGTACCGGCACGACCTTAATCGCTGAGGCGATGGTTGCTTGCTTCGAGATTGATTGTTTTTGCGCACACGAGGCGCGGATATTTGCGCCACCACCACACGCTTGTCAGGTATTCTTAACAAAATCTCCCCGCGATATTCTGCTTGCACAAGCGGCGCTCGAGCAAACGTCGGAATTGCACGTGATATTCATGTTGCGTGACCCGCGCGATGTCATCGTCAGTCGCCATAATCGCAACCCAGATCGCTATTGGGCGGGGTTGAAATTTTGGAAAGCTTACACGCAAGCCGCCCGCCCGCTATTGGAACACCCGCGTTTCATCACGTTACGCTATGAAGATCTCGTATCAGATCCGGATGCGACCCAGCGTGCGCTCGCCAAGCGCTTACCATTTTTAGAACACCGCGCGGCCTTCAGCGCATTTCACCAAATTGCAAAACCTTCGTCTGATTCAGTGACGGCGCTGGGTGGCGTGCGCCAAATATCAAACGAGCGCGTGACGAATTGGCGTAATCATCTCCCTCGAGTGGCTGGCCAAATTGCCTTGCACGGATCGATCGCTGAAGATTTAATCGAATTCGGATACGAACGAGACGAGCAATGGCTAGAGGAAATCGCCGGGGTAGCTCCGGATCTAACACCAGGCCACTGGCCCGAGTATTTCACGAGGGATTCGATCGCGCGACTGTCAAAGATGCCGTGAGCTGGCTGTTATTCTATCTGACTCCTAGCCGGCAATTACTCTAGTCTCGATGCAAGCTCGACGGTGAGCGGATGCAAAGTACCGGCAGATCACGTCCCGGTATCGTGTTCGATCAGGAACGCCGTGATATGCCCGATCACGAGCTCTGGTTGCTCGAATAGTACAAGGTGCCCTGCGTTTTCGATTTCCTGCAAGTGCACCCGATCGGGAAATTCGCGAGCCAGCGCGCGGCCGTTTTCTGGCGGAGCTACGTGATCGTCGAGTCCCTGTATGACCATTATCGGCCCCGTCCCGCCGGCCCACCATTCGTCAACGGGCGTCGTTTGTGCGGCTTGATCGTGCGATTTTCCGGCAGCACGCGAGACCGTGTGTGTGATGGGCAAAGAGCTTCTAGCTCGATTCCGTGGGCCCATCACCGCTGGAAATAGGCCGCCGGCCGAAATTAGGCACACACTGATCACGTGATAGGGGTAATCAACAGCAACACATCGCGCCACTCGGTTTCCGAGTGCACGTCCAATAAGGTGTGCAGGCCCGCCGAGCGAATCTATGACGGCTGCGACGTCTCGCGCGAGATCGTGCAGGCTAAGGTTCTCGAGCGGGCCAGTACTCGAACCGACACCGCGAGGATTGATTGCGATCGCTCGAAATCCGGCTTCGGCGAGCCCTCGACCCAGAGGCAGAAATTGTTCGATCCCAGAGCCGCCCCGGCCCGGTAGCAATAAAGCCAGGGTCCCCGAACCGAGCGTGCCGTATTCGATGGTACCGTCGACGGTCACGAGCCATCGCACATCAAATTCGCACGAACCGAATGACTGGTGTTTGATACTAATTCCTCAATTTCTTGTTCACATCACGACGATCTTGGTCGCAAAACACAACGGGGTAATTTAAGACGCGATGCTTGTAGAAGCATCCCTGAAAAACGCTCGGCTTGCCACGGATCGGGAATCAGATGCTCACGTAGGAAAAAATTCGCAACAGCAATCAGCCAGAAGCTAGTTATTTTTACTCGTAAAAACGCCAACTCCGTCAAGATTTCGGCGTCCGCGCAATCGTGAAATGTAAAAAATGCACCTTCCGGGTATTGGGTGCTACTTCACCCCCTGCAATGAGCGCCGTTGCGCACGATAGTTGCTCAACTCAAGCTAACCAGGGGTGGGGAGCGGTAAAGTTAATCGCTCGTGCGGCTTGTCAGCTAGCGCGGACTATCGATTGCCAATCCTCCTCTCAAGAAGTGCCCAATTCGGCGGCTATACACTGAGTAGATTGAGTATTTAGAGTCGCGAAGTGACCGTAAATTAAGTCGCGATTTGTGCAGCGGATAAAAACCAGGACCACAGCCACCTGAATGATCATACAGGGCGAACAATAAGTAGGACTGGTCGCAATTATCGCGACGCTGCTTGTTATCACCCTAATAACGGGTTTTTTGCTATCCCATAGCCGAACAACGGAACTGCAAGACGTTCGTGCGCACGGCACCGAGCTAACAACAATGCTTGCGCGTATTCCCTACGATGAATTATCACGCCCTATTTCAGATAATGGGGCCTTGCAGGTCCTAACAATCCAGCAAAGTTCATCCGCGCTAGCCTATGGCGGAGTGACAGACAAGGGCGGCGCTGGTGTGACGGAATTAGTCACGCCGGGTATGCCTCTCCCCGACTTCGCGGGATCCGTCCTCGTGGCTCACTGAAAGAGTGCGTTCACTGAATTCCGGCAGAGAGGTTCTTGAATTTATGTCGCCTGTTGTACAACAACGGGAAATCGTCGGTTTTGTTCGCAACGGCTATTTTCGACCGACGCTCGCGATCGGTTACAGCCAAGTGCCACTTCTGGCGGCGCTGGCATTGCCCGTATTTCTCCTCGCGCCGTTGTTCTATTACGTTGTTCGCAAAGAACTGAAACCGTTGAATGACGCGAGTAAGAGACTTTCCGAAGTTGCCCGAGACATCACTGTTCACCCGTCCAGCGATTCAAAGGATTTTATTTCGCGATTCAACCAGTTTGTCGACGGTCTCCAGGAGAACGTGCGGAATTTAGAAGGCGAGCAGTAGGAAGTAAAAACCGCGAACCGAATGCTTTCTTACACCGCGCACAGACCGCGTTAGAATCGATGCCAGATGGTGTCGTCGTCATGGATGACATCGGCACGGCTACCTTCGTCAATAACATGGCTGAATCGATCACTGACGTGCCCTGCAGTGAGATCGGCAATAACAAACCCGAACATTGGTGCGACGAAATAAACTATGCAAGTTTCTCTGTCTATGATCAAATGGCTGGATGCGGCGGAACACAGAACTAGAAACACTTATCGCGGTTAAGTTTTCTGCGCTGGTCGACGCGCTTGATGAACGGGGGCGTCGCCTCTGGGCGACAGCAGAGTCAGATGCAATCGGCTACGGTGGCGATGCGCTCGTCATATCGGTGGACACGAAGAAAAAGGAATTGATAGGCGATTTCAAGAACAATGGACGCGAGTGGCAGCCACGGAACTCACCCGAGAAGGCCTTGGTCCATGACTTTCCTCAAGACGCCATGGGTAAGGCGATCCCTTACGGGGTCTATGATATGGGACTCAACGAAGCCTGGGTGAACGTCGGCCGCGACCACGACACACCGGGTTTCGCGGTCGCGTCCATACGGCGCTGGTGGAGGGCGATGGGTCAGTCGCGCTATCCGGATGCACAGGCGTTGTACATCACTGCGGATGCAGGTGGCAGCAACGGAT
>JBLFWX010000070.1:0-27618 GCA_047611805.1 Gammaproteobacteria bacterium | reverse complement strand
TGAAGATGTCCGCACGCTCATGGCCTACGATCGTGCGTCTGCCACGTTCGACTATCTAGACGAAATCAATGTGGTATCCCGGCTACCGCACCGGCATAATGCCAAATACCCTGTATTTTCCTGAGGCCAAACTCCCTGATGTCTAAATTGGAAGCGATCCTAGATCGCGCGATGAGCGGCGAGACTCCTTCGACGAACGAAGCGCTAACGCTCGCGGACGTATCAGACACGAGGTTATTCCTACCGATCGCTGCTGCGTTACGCGACCGAGGGTTCAACAACGTCGTTACATATTCCAAGAAAGTTTTCATTCCGTTGACACATTTGTGCCGTGATGTGTGTCATTACTGCACCTTTGCTCAAGCCCCAAAGAAACTCGCAGCACCGTATTTAACGTTGGACCAGGTCTTGGACACGACTCGTGGAGCGGCGAAGTTGGGTTGCAAAGAAGCCCTGTTCACTCTGGGCGAGAAGCCAGAACTACGTTACAACGCGGCGCGTGAGGCGCTTGCGTCGATGGGCTACGCGTCGACGACGGATTATCTACACGATGTCGCGCTGGCCGTTTTCAAAGAAACGGGGATCCTACCTCACCTGAATCCTGGCACTTTAAGCAAAGCAGAGCTAGAGCGCCTGCGCGGCGTATCAGCAAGCATGGGAATCATGCTTGAGTCTGCCGCGGAGCGACTCACGCACAAAGGGATGCCCCACTACGGCTCCCCGGACAAAGACCCCGTGCTTCGCCTACAAACGTTAAGAGACGCAGGTCGGGCGAAAATCCCGTTTACCACAGGTATTCTCATTGGCATCGGCGAAACGCGCCACGAGCGTGTCGAATCGTTGCTCGCGATTCGGGAAGTGCACGCGGAGTACGGTCACATTCAGGAGATCATAATCCAGAACTTCCGAGCCAAACCGGGCACCAAAATGGTTGATGCGCCGGAACCGGATTTAAATGAGATGATCTGGACCCTAGCGGTCGCCCGGATCTTATTCGGCGAGTCGATGAGTATCCAGGCGCCACCGAATCTGAGTCCTGGGGTGCTGCCGCAGCTCATCGGGGCAGGGATTAACGATTGGGGAGGCGTGTCACCGGTCACCCCAGATTTCGTGAATCCGGAAGCACCCTGGCCGGAGCTTACCTTACTTGCTGAACAAACGGCCGAGGCGGGGAAATACCTTCACGAGCGGCTCACAATCTACCCCGAATACGCGCTGAACGGTTCGCAATGGTTAGACGAGAAATTCCAAACACCGGTCTTACAATCGATCGATGCGACCGGTCTGCCGAGAGTTGATGAGTGGAGTCCTGGCGAGTCGCAATCGCCGCCGGCAGACATCATTGCGATGATCGGCAGCGCACCAACCACCGTATCAACAGACATCGAATTGATCATTAATCGCGCTGGCGCTGGACACGATCTTGAAATAGCAGAAATCGAACGCTTATTTGGCGCTCGTGGCGACGATTTTTCAGCCGTCTGTCAGGCGGCGGATTCGCTGCGCCGCGACATTAACAAAGACACGGTGACCTACGTCGTCAATCGAAATATTAATTACACAAATGTCTGCTATTTCAAATGTCAGTTTTGCGCGTTTTCCAAAGGTAAGTTAAGCGAAAACTTGCGCGGCAAACCTTACGATTTGAGTGACAATGAAATCCAACGTCGGGTCCAAGAGGCGTGGGATCGCGGCGCCACCGAAGTGTGTATGCAAGGGGGGATCCACCCGCAATATACGGGTCAGACGTATATCGATATTGTTAATACGGTAAAGGCTGCCGTGCCGGACATGCACGTTCATGCTTTCTCTCCGCTCGAAGTCTGGCAAGGTGCGCAGACGGCCGGACTTTCGCTGGAGCAGTTTTTAACCAAACTTAAAGAAGCTGGACTCGGCACTTTGCCCGGCACCGCGGCTGAAGTACTGGACGATGAAGTGCGCAAAATTCTATGCCCGGATAAAATCAATACCGCGCAATGGTTGGAAGTGATGCGTGCCGCGCATAAGGTTGGGTTCAACACGACTGCGACAATTATGTACGGGCATGTCGATCGCCCGCTAAATTGGGCGCGACATTTGCTCAATGTACGGAATCTGCAAAAGGAAACGGGTGGTTTTACGGAGTTCGTTCCGCTGCCTTTTGTGCATATGGAGGCACCGCTTTATCTTAAGGGCCGGGCACGTAAGGGACCGACTTTCCGCGAGGCCATTTTAGTTCATGCCGTCGCGCGACTCGTGTTGAACCCGTATATCACGAACATCCAGGCGTCGTGGGTGAAGATGGGACACGCTGGAGTCGCTGCCTGTCTCAATGCGGGTGTGAACGATCTAGGCGGAACATTAATGAACGAAAGCATCACGCGCGCTGCGGGATCTGAACACGGACAAGAGACCTCTCCAGAGGCGATGATTGCAATGATTGAAGCGGCCAATCGAATTCCAGCACAACGTTCGACTGCTTATGGCGAAGTTAGCCGTGAACTTCAACTTAAGAGTTTCGCGGCCGCGACGTTAAGCGTCATTGAGAACACGCCTGCGACTAAATACGAACGCACTGGACGCCGCGAATTGGTCCGCTCCAGTATCGAAGTTTAGACATCGATCGTGCGTTCCTTGATGAGATAGGCTTACGTCAATTCGCTAAGCGGTCATCTCAACCAGCCGATTTCTCGCGCGCTAGTCTGCCCAACAACCGTGTCGCGTAACTCATCTGGCATCGTCGACGTGCCAGCACTGCGCGGGATGCGTCCAGCCATCAATTCTGCTAGTTGCTGAGGATACCGTGGCGAGCGGTCGGGTTCTGCGAATCCATCTGGAAATTGTGCTTCATTCGTTTGTGGATTGTATTTGTCTGATGCGCCAAGGGTATGGAGCATTTCGTGCGCAATTACGACGTTATTACGACCATCGTATTCGCTATTGCCATACGCATTGACGACGCCGAGAAACCCTTGCTGCAAACCTAATGAGTGCGCCAATGTGGGGTGTTCATCCGGGTCGTAGTAGGCCACAAAAATTCGAATATCCTTCGGCCCATCGAAACTATCATGGCGCCAAGCCCAGAATCGTAACTGCAGGCTCCAGTAGGCGATAGCCAGGGGATTGCCGGATTGCGGCGGTGTGGGTGGTAGTGAATCAATTTGCGGCGCGAATTTAATGTCGATGGGTTTCCTCACGCCAACTCCCCAAAGGCTTGCTTGTTCTTGCATCACTGACTCTATCGGGGCGAATTGCGCTTCCGTTAGATTCCCAATGTAGGTCTCGATTACGTCGCTGTGCTCGGCATTGATTGGATACACGGCGACCCACAAGGGTTCGACCCATTCGGTATTGCGCGCACGGGTCGACCAACTCGTCATCCCAACGATGAGTAGTACATAGAGCAGTACGGCAACTCGGAGTTTCCGGAACATCGCTTAGGTAATGGGTATTTTTCTGCGGAACATCGAATCTGAGCGTAGCAGCAATGTCACGCGTCATTTCGAATGTAGGTCTCAAATCGGATTTGTTTGTCGGTGCGGGTTCCGGTTCCGGTGGCTTGCCAAGCACAAGCGCGCCGTTAACCGCCGATGTCTTAAGAACTACGTTAAATTTCGTGTCCGACCTGCAATCACAGTCAATCTAGCGGATATTAAAATTGAAATTTAAGCCGTTGCCGCGCGCGAAGTCTGCGTTATTTCGGCCACCGCGGTTGCGCGCTTGACCCGAACGCTTGGAGGGTCGTGAGAGTCTACCGTGATTGGCTTGCACATGATGCGGGCCACGATTTGCATCGCGTCGAGTGTTAGATTCCGGATAATAGCCGATGTTGCCGCGCCGATTCTGTCGGTAAGGAAACCCGTAAGCTGTGTCGTACCGAGGCTCTGAGATTTCTTGGTATGGTTCATCGCTGTATTTGAGCGCTGCGGCGTGGTCTGCGCGGATCCGAGCCCGCGCCAAGGTCGTTTCGGTTTTCTTGTCGCGCTCGGCGCGCATGCGCTGCCATTGATTAACGATTGAATAGTAGTCCGAGCTAGAGTCGCCGGTGCGATGAAGATCGTCGTCCAAAATTAATGTCGTCACGCCTTCAGCGGCCAAGGCTGGCGGAAGGTCCGAAAAGTGGGTGACGCCATCATCGTCGACCCAACTATGGACAGTCGCGGCCGATACGGTCGAGATTGTGCTGCAGAGCAGCATAAACACGAGGATTTTATTCGACAGCATCATGTTAGTTTGAGACTAGCAGATACGAATTAAGTTTTGCATCCGTGTGATAATTCCCTCAGCAGAAAACACGCTAACCCAGCGCCATTGTTCGTTTGGAACAACGTAAGGAACCGGTCGGACAGGGCGTTTGACGCCGGAAACGCCGGATTTGGCCATTTTCAGCGCACTTTCTCGTTGAGTAGAACGACTTCTAGCCTCAACAGTGCGCTAAAAATCACCCAAACCGAGTGTTCCGTCGTGACGAACACCTAAGTCCAACAGGCACCTTGCGGCGCTAAAACCGAGAAATGTGACAACCATGAATAGCACAACGATGAACGACTCTTTGAATGTTTACGGCGAACCACTGGAATCTTGCAGCACTAACCCTATGACGGGGTTCTTCCGCGACGGATGTTGCAATACTGCTAAGCAGGATGTTGGCTCACACACCATCTGTGTCGAGCTTACTCGTGAGTTTTTGGAGTTCTCGCGTGAAAGTGGCAACGATCTGTCGTCGCCACAACCTCAATTCGGGTTTCCAGGACTCCGGCCCGGGGATCAGTGGTGTTTATGCGCCGCCCGTTGGTTGGAAGCGTTCGAGGCAGATGCCGCCCCGCGAGTACATCTCACGAGAACCCACCAAGGGGCACTAGAAATAGTCCCACTGGAAAAATTACGTCGTTTCGCCAAAGATCTCAACTAAGTCCACTGGCCGCGAGATCACTTATGCTTACGACACGTCAAATCGTATTTGGAATATCTCTCTTCTGAAGGGGCGTCGTTGCAGCAAGACGTCACATATCGGATTCCCGCTCGATGGTTTGCGAGTCTGCTGGCGTGCATTTCCATCCCATTGGGTCTGCTATTCGTCTTTCCCGTAGCGCCTCAAAACGGCTGGTGGTGGGATATTTGGATGGCCGTCGGCGCGCTTGCCGCCGGACTGATTTTTTCTGCCGGTCTGGTCGCTCCACGAATTTGGGTCCACTACGGCGGCACTGCCCGGGCCTTACGAATGGTGCTTTTTTTGCATCGTGATCTTTCCTATGTGGCTGTCTTCTTATTAACTGCTCACGTCGTCGGATTGCTTTGCCTAGATTGGACTTTAGTTGAATATCTAAAGTTGTCGGCGCCATTGTCAATGATTGCTGGCCTAGCTGCGGCGATTCTCGTACTCGTTGTCGTGTTTAGTTCGATGGTTCGAATCGAGTTACGCACGCGCTATCGCAGTTGGCGCATCTGGCATATTGGCTTGTCAATCGGTGCCGTCGTTCTCATGACGTGGCATATCCTTGATGCGGGATACTTCGTGAATTCTCCAATTAAGAAAATTGTACTTGTCGCGTTAACTGCTGGTCCGAGTCTGGCTACGTTAGGTGCTTGGCAGTGGCACGAAATTGCGCGCTCCGCCGATCGTCGCGTTCTAAAACCGACAGGGGGTTGGCCACTGCGACTGCCTATGGATCGCAAATTCAGCCTGCGTATCGTGATACTAGTTGTTGTTTTTCTATTGTCGTGTGTTTTGATATTCGCCGTGCCGAAACCCGACTCACGAGCGCAACGACAGGCGCTTCCCTGTGCGGCCATCCTATGCGAGTGACCGCAATCGTTTTGATTCTCGGACTCGCCGGTACCGGCTATGCCGTCAGAGACACGATGATTCGCACCGCACCATTGTTGCCCGTTGCGTTTGAGCACCTCGATCATAGGAGTGAAAAATGCACGCTTTGCCACCACAATTATATCGACGATACAGGTTACGACTCGTGCTATTCCTGTCACAAAAACGAAATTGATATCGCGTTGTATATCGAATCAATGTTCCATGACTTTTGCCGTGACTGCCACATAGAAAAGGCTCAACTTGGGGAAGCTTCCGGCCCTTTTCGGATCTGCGCGGAGTGTCATAATGCGAGTGGACGCATGTCGCAGAATCAAGCGGCGCGAACAACGGTCAAAACGCAATAGATCGACAAAAATTTTCACGAGCATACGCGCGAAGGATTCGATAATGACAACATTTGTGATAGTCCACGGCGCCTGGCATATCGGTGAATTGATGCAAGATGCTGGTCAGGTTATCCGTGAATCTGGCCATACTGTGCACTTGCCGACGCTGGCTGGAAACGCGCCAGGGGACAGCAAAGATACAGGACTGGAGGACGCGATCGGATCAGTGTTGGGTTTTATTGAAACGCAGAATCTCGAAGACTTCGTGTTAGTCGGACACAGTTATGCGGGCATGATCATTACCGCGATCGCGGATCGCATGCCGACCAAAGTTCGCCGACTAGTTTATTGGAACGCCTTCGTACCGAACGGCGGCGAATCGCTCAACGATATGGTGCCACCACACTATGTTGAATTGTTTGATGAATTACGCCAGCCTGACGGCTCCGTTACATTGCCGTTTACCGTTTGGCGCGACGCGTTCATCAACGATGCGTCGCTTGAACTTGCTCAAAGTGCATTCGATAAACTGAATCCTCATCCGTACAAGACGTTTACTGACAAGATTAAGTTAAAAACCAATCCAGCCCAGATGACGGTCCCGAAATCTTACTTGAACGGCACTGAAGATACGGCCTTGCCGCAGAGCCTCGGATGGCACCCGCGTCTGTCTGAGAAACTCGGCCTATTCCGCTTGGTGCAAATGTCGGGTAGTCATGAAGTTTGCTTTTCAAATCCGACGCTGCTCGGTCAGAAAATCATGGAAGCAGGGCGCGACTAGAACTGAATCGGGGGCGCTAATCGCCGCTAAAGGTCGGTTCTGTTTGCGCAAAGTACGCCCTTATGGCTTCAGCGCTGTCGGTGGAATCGCGGGTCTGCAAATTTTGGTCGGCGTCCATATCCATGATGCTTTGATCCAGCGCACTCGAGATTTTGTTGATGCTGCGCTTAACCATCTGTGCGGCGACGGGTGGCTTGGATGCGTAAAACGACGCGAATTCGTGCGCACGCGCAAGCAACTGTTTGTCGGGAACAAGTTCATCGAGCGCCCCCCATTCGACTAACGTGGCTCCGCCAATCGGCTCGCAGCCAATGACTAGTCGCTTCGCGCGAGCGGATCCTACTAAATGGACGCACAGCGGTAGACTCTGCCAACTAAGGTTGATGCCGAGATCGACTTCCGGATAGCGCATCACGCAACTCGCAGCCCCGATGCGGAAATCCAGCGCCGTCGGGATACAAGCTCCGCCGCCCATTGCGGCTCCATTCCAAGCAGCAACGGTGATCTGGTCGATGTTATACAGCGCCAAGATTGCTCGAGCGCCCATTCGGTTGCGCCGCCGTCGAAGCACGAGAGGACCGCTGTATTCGGTATTTGAATCGGTCAAATCGAAGCCCGAGCTGAAGTGTTTGCCTGCCCCAGTAAAAATTACCACGCGCGTTTGAATATCGTCGCGAAAACTGAGCGCCACATGCTCTATTTCTTCGAGCATCGAGTAATTCAACGCATTCGCCTTGTCCGGACGATTAAAGGTAACAGTGGTGACGGGCCCAGTTCGGCTGACGAGTAAGTATTGGTAGTCCATATTCGGTATCAATCGCTGTCGGTTAAGGTCTGCCGCGAAGTATATTCCACACTCAGGTGGCTCATAAGATGCGTTGCATGTAACACCGAAATGTTGACATGCACAGGCGCTCTACGTAGCCTGCAGCGATTCGAAACAACATGCGGAGAAAGCGATGAAACTAGGCTACTTCATGATGCCGCTGCATCACGCGGACCGGGAATACCACGAGACCTTGCAAGAAGACATGGAGGCGGTCATATACGCCGATCAGCTAGGTTATTCAGAAGCGTGGGTAGGGGAGCATTACTCATCCGCCGTTGAGCAAATCACTTCTCCGTTAATGTTCCACGCCAATCTGATCAGCCGCACAAAGCAGATCAAGCTAGCGACCGGTGTCATGTGTCTACCGCAATATCATCCCGCAGTTACAGCCGGCCAGGCAGCCATGTTCGACCATCTAAGCAACGGCCGCTTCATAATGGGGGTTGGTCCTGGCGGATTGGTTTCCGATTTCGCTTTATTCGGTGTGATGGACAAAGACCGCATGGAAATGATGGAAGAGGCGCTCGATACCATGCTCGCATTATGGTCCAGCGAACCGCCCTACAATATTCACGGAAAACATTGGGACATATCGATGGACCAGTGGACGCATCACGACATAAAGCTCGGTTATGTTCCTAAACCTCTTCAACAACCGCATCCGCCAGTGGCGATTTCTGCGATGAGTCCGAGTTCGAGCTCGCTAGGATTCGCCGGTCGACGTGGGTACATGCCGCTATCGGCTAATTTCATTGCGCAATGGTCGCTGAAAACGCATTGGCCAGCGTACTGCGCCGGCGCGGCGGAAACAGGGCTCACGCCCGATCCCGAACAATGGCACGTTGCACGCAGCATCTATGTTGATGAAACCGATGCGGCTGCCGAGAAATTCGTTAAGCAAACCGGCGGCGCGATGGATTACTACTACGAATACCTATTCACGATTTTTGACCGAGGTAATCACAAAGCACCATTTGTGGCTAATGCGGGTGACGACCCAGATAAGCTTACTTACGAACAAGTGCGCGACGCTTGCGTCATTCACGGTAGCCCTGAAACGGTCGCGCGCAAACTATTGGAAATGCGCGAAGAGATCGGGCATTTCGGAACCTTGCTCTACGCAGCCCATGATTGGGTCGACAAGGCGCGGATGAAGAACTCCATGCGTTTGATGGCCGAAGAAGTGATGCCGATTGTTAATCAGGCACTCGGTGCAAAAGCGGCGTAGTAGAATCAGTGTGCAACGCGTGCGACTAGAAAGTCTCGGGCTATTTGAATAATCGGGAGAAATGCTGATGAAGGCGATTTGGAACGGCGCGGTAATTGCGCAATCCGATGACACAGTGATCGTTGACGGAAATCATTATTTTCCGGCCGCCTCTGTCACGCAGAGCTATCTCAGTCCAAGTGAGAAAACCTCTGTCTGTGGGTGGAAAGGCACGGCTAACTATCAGACGATTGTCGTCGACGGCGAGAAGAATACGGATGCCGCCTGGTGTTATGCGGACCCGAAAAGTGCAGCGGAAAACATCAAGAATCATGTGGCATTTTGGCGTGGCGTAGAGATTATTGCTTAGCGCTGGGCAGATTTTTGAAAATTTGGAGGCGGCCGGAATCAAGCGGTTTTCTGGCCGACTAGAACGATTTATAAAGTACCCGGGTTGCGACTCTCTAACGCCGATTGCGAGGTTGCTGGCAGGGCCATCCTGGTGTCGTATCGCTCTCGGCGCGCTTGCCTGTGATAGCATGATGACAGTACTACGCACACGGTTTGTGGGCTGCGACACCAATTTTTTACGTCGTGACGAGTCCATTAGGCGAGGCGGTCTGGCATGCTTTCGAGTATCCGGTTTCTGTCTTTTCCGCGCGACAGAGTTAGACGGCCATTAAATCGCCGGTGGAACACCGTTTGGCTGAACCACGGGCAGGTGGGAGATTCGATTGCAACAGAGCATTCCTGCTTCGAGAGCCGCAAGGTGTTAACCGATGCCCCGCGTGCTGTTGGTTTCGCCCGCCGCTCGCGCACTAGTTGTCAACGATCACACCCGACACATTGAATACGCAGAGAACCGAGCACTAGTTTGACCCCAGCAATAGATGCCTTGCGGGCAGCCTGCGTTGAATTCGATATTCGTTCATACGAGCATGATCCTAAATCTCGTACATATGGACTTGAAGCGGCGGAAAAACTCGATTTACTACCAGAGCAAGTTTTTAAAACCTTGGTCGTAGAACTCGATGGTGCTGCGCTCTGCATGGGCATAATTCCCGTAGTGTTTCAGTTGAATCTGAAACGTCTCGCGAAATCTGCTGGCGCGAAACGGGCCGCGATGGCGCCGGCAAAAGCAGTGGAGCGGGCGACCGGCTATGTGATGGGTGGTGTTAGCCCGTTCGGCCAGAAGCGAGCGATGCCGGCTTTTATTGATACGAGTGCAATGAATTACCTCTCGGTTTTCGTCAGCGGCGGTAAGCGCGGATTAGATTTGGAAATTACGCCGAACGATCTGTTGATTATAACTAAAGGGTGTACGGCTGATCTGACTTGAGTCCCGCGTTGCCTAAGGTCGATTGGCAAAGCATGGAATTCGATTGTAAGGACGTACGCTGAATTACCGAACACAATTATTTTGAGGTGCAAGATGCCTAAGCAAAAAATTCTCGGGGCGATACTGTTTAAAGATTTCGAATTGCTCGACTTGTATGGGCCTCTGGAGATGTTTGGGAATCTCGGTCCGGAATTAAAGATCGTCACGATCGCAGAGTGCGCGGGCCCGATTCGCTCCGCACAAGGTCCCAGCACTTTGGCGGAATATTGTTTTCAGTCCGCCCCGATGCTTGATTTCGTACTCCTGCCAGGAGGTTATGGTACGTTCGAGCAAGCGAAAAATTCCGCGATGTTGGAGTTTCTAACAGTTACGGCGCCAGCTGCGCAAGGTTTGATGTCGGTTTGTAGCGGCTCCGGCGTCCTAGCGAGTGCGGGCTTGTTGGATGGCCGCAAGGCCACAACAAACAAATTGTTTTTCAGTGCGATCACTGGAGAATCACCGCAGGTCGATTGGCAAAAAAGCGCACGTTGGGTGGAAGACGGAAACGTCTTCACTTCGTCTGGGGTCTCGGCCGGTACGGATATGTCGCTCGCCTTTATAGCCAAACATTACGGCATCGATCGCGCGCATATCGTCGCGCGAATGACCGAGTACGACTGGCAGATGAACCCCGATTCAGATAATTTCGCGCAATATATAGATCAGGGCGATCTGGGCGAATATCTGGAGTTGCTCGGAAAAGCGTAAACCGCAATCAATACCCACGAACAAATGATGAATTGTAATTTTGAGGAGATGAGTTAATGAGTGAGCGTCAATTAAGCTTCGGCTTGTGGTACGACTTTCGCAATCCGCAACAATGGCGACAAAGCGATACAGCGTTGTACGAAAAATGTATCGCGCAGATTGCGCGCGCCGAAGAAATGGGCTTTGGTGACGTTTGGCTATCAGAACATCACTTTTTCGAAGATAGCTATTCGCCGTCGATGTTACCGATTGGTTGCGCAATTGCAGCGCGAACAAAGACGATCCGAATCGGCACGAGTGTTTTGTTGCTGCCACTGCACGATCCCGTTCGCGTTGCCGAAGATGCTGCGACCTTAGATGTTATTTCCGGCGGACGACTCGAACTTGGCTTGGGCGTGGGTTATCGAAAGGAAGAATTCGATGGCTTTCGTATCGATCCAAAAGAGCGCGCCCAGCGTATGGAAGAAGGGATTGAAATTATCCAGCGATTATTCGCCGGCGAAAAATTTTCCTTTGACGGAAAGCACTATCAATACACCGACATTCAGCTCTATCCGCGGCCGGTGCAAAAGCCACCGAACATATGGATAGCCGGGTTTAGCAACGTCGCAGTTCGGCGTGCGGCGAGAGTCGGGTATGGCTATATCGCGACCGGCCCGATTAACGATTTTTCGAAAAAATATTGGGCGGAACTGGAGAAGAACGGCAAAGATCCGAAGGATCACG
The DNA here is from genome assembly GCA_047611805.1 of Gammaproteobacteria bacterium. Classification (GTDB taxonomy): domain Bacteria; phylum Pseudomonadota; class Gammaproteobacteria; genus UBA11873. The sequence continues at coordinate 15,854 of JBLFWX010000070.1, read as the reverse complement.
AAATCGCCGGTGGGCACATGTGGCTGATCGTATCGAAAGATCCGAAGAAGCGTTGGGCCGAGGCGGCGCAGCATTTCGCCTATCAGCAAAACTGGTACGGAAAATGGTTTCGCGAAGCCGGCATGACGTTCATCACAGAAGTGGAACCCACGCAAAAATCGCTCGAAGAACATGGTTGTTTCATCGTTGAGCCGGACCAAGCGAAGGAGATGATCAAGGAATATGTGGCGGCGACGGGGACCTCGCGATTCTATTCGTGGGCAGTACCGCCTGGCCTAGACCCGTCTTGGAGCGACGAACATTTGGAACTCATGGCGACGGACGTGATCCCCGCATTTCGGTAGACGACCACAGATCGGGATCGAGCGATACCACGTTCGATCCCGATCGCTTTGGTGGACGTCACTGGTGATCTATAAGACCCTGATCCGTTGGTCTCCGTTCGTCAAAAGGATGTCCGCAAAGCTCGCGCGCGCCGTTCGGTGATTAAACGTGCTAAGTACTATCAGCCATAGCGCTGTGATGCGATGCGGTGGTGAACCCATCGACTTCGAGACATCAGCGAACACGTTTCGCGTTTCTTCGGTCCAAGTAGCGAGTTTGTCGTCTTTTGAGCGCACGACGAAATGTGTCTCGCGTTCTTTCCAAATCTTAACCGGGCATTGAAAAAACAATTCCGGCTCGAGGCAGCTACTCCAAATCCAGCTTAGGTCTCGACCGTCATCGAATTCCACCGCGACCGAAACGTAATCATGTGAAATCGCCAGGTCTTCACGATCGCAACTCGGGTGCTCATCAACTCGCCATCGCCATTGGATCTCCGTGGAGTCGACCAATGGGAAGTCGACAGCGCGGCGCAGAATGCCTTGGTCGTTATTCGCGTGTGCGCAAATAATGTCACCGCCAACGGTTGTTTGTTTTTGGTAGAGCGACGAATAACCTGCTTCATGTAAATAGTGCCACCCACTGGGTGGCGAATCGCCCCGCAGGTGGCGTTGCGTTTCTGCCGTCACCATGGCCGGGGCGGAGTCGATGCTCGAAGCCCACTGTAGTGATTTTCCGGCATCGCTGTCATACACCACGATCGCAACGGAAATAGCGCCGCGCAGCGCCTCATATAGGTGCGCTCCGGATTTTAGACGACCGAATTCATCGGCCCACATGCCCATGTAGATACCGAGTTCCAAGTCACCATCGATGTCGGCGACGAAAGTACCACTGTCGGCGCTCAGATTAACCGCGCGGCCCTGCGCCGGCTGCTGGCTATGAATTCGCGCCCACAAATGGAATTGAGGCCCGCCGTGCAGATGTGGGTAACGCTCGGACCAATGAATGGTGCCCTCTGCAAAGAGGCTGTACGCCTGCCCTTGTCGGACATGCAGACCGCTACTTTGCCACGGGGGTTGGTCACCCTGGAGTTCTATTGTGCGCACAGTGACACGCCGAGAGTCGTCGTCTAGGGCTTTGAAAAACTCGGCGACTCTCGCCGGTTCACCAGGGACGGAAGTATTGAGAGAATTCATCATTTAACTCGCGAGTAGAAACGTTTAGCTTAGCTCGACCTTGCTGATACAACATCGTAGGATACCTGCCGGATCGATCACCATTCCACAAATAGCACGGGATTAACGTAATGGAAATACTTGATATCGGAGAATTAAGAAAACGTTCGGGATTACGCCTTGTTTTAGTAGCCGGCGCGCCGAGTCCTTGGGGACAAGCCGCAAAAGCCATGATGGAGTTCAAGGGCCTGGAATATTCAGCCGGCCATTTGATCCCGGGCGATGCCAATACAGAAGTTGTCCAATGGGCAGGTGTGAACAGCGGTCCGGTGGTTGCATGGAATGACGAGAAACCCATCGATCGCTGGAACGATATCTTATTTCTCTTGGAACGCTTGGCTCCGAATAAATCGCTCGTGCCAGAGGATCCGCAAGACAGGGTTGATTTTTTCGGCATGGCCCACGAGATCAATGGCGAATTCGGACTCGGGTGGAATCGACGTTTAATGATGTTCGGTCCGATCATTGAATCTGGTCAAGCACCGGATGGTCTGAAGCTTATGGGTGTAAAATATAACTACAACAAATCGGATGCCCAGTCCGCGAGCCGTCGCATCGTCGGTACCTTGAAGCAGTTGTCGAATCAGCTCAAAAAACAAAAGGCTGCAGGTAGCGATTACTTTATTGGTAAGACGCCCACGGCCATGGATTTCTATTGGACGGCATTTTCTAACTTGGTCGAAATAATTTCATGGGAGAAAATTCCCGTCGCGGAACCTATGCGCCCTTTGTTCGATCAGGGCGACCCGGCAATTGCCGCTGCATTCGATTCGGTGTTACGCGAACACAGAGATCGATTTTTTGATCAATATTTCAAATCGCCGATGGAATTCTAAGGTGAATGCATGGGAAAGCCATCAACGTCTCTGAAACACTATTTTATGGAGTAAGCGCATGAGCGTGCGTCTCGGGTTCGGCCTAGCAAATTATCCCTTCGACAGTCCGCGAAGCTATTTTCGTTGGGCCGAATATTTGGAGGCAAGCGGTGTTGATTCGATGTGGCAATCAGATCGACTGGTGTCTACTGACAGCTATTTGGAGTCGCTCAGCGCGCTCGCGACCTTGGCAGGGTGCACGGAGAAAATAAAATTCGGAATGAACGCAATTGTCGCACCGTTGCGTGATCCTCTGGTGTTGGCAAAACAATGTGCAACGATCGATTATTTGAGCAACGGCCGCTTACTCCCTATGTTCGGCGTCGGCTATCCGAATGCAGCGGAATGGTCTGCTATGGGTAAGAGCGCCGATCATCGCGGTTCCATTGCCAACGAAATGTTCGAATTAATGACGCGACTCTGGAGTGAAGAATCGGTCGACTTTGACGGCCGATTTTACCAATATAAAGACGCGACGATTGCCCCCCGGCCGATCCAGCAACCTATTCCTTTATGGATAGGTGGTTCAAGTGCGGCGGCAGCGAAGCGGACAGCGCGTCTTGGCAGCGGTTGGATCGGAGGTGCCGCTAGCCCTGCGGACGTGGCGAAAACAATCGGCATGATAAAAGCCGAGTTAGCAGTTGTGGGACGAACCATAGATGAGGACCACTATGGCGCCTCTATCGCTTTTCGTATCGGTTCAGTAGACGACGACGCAGTAGTGAATTCGCCATTTCTGCAACGCACGGGTATTGGCGCAGAAATCGATCTGAATCCATTATTTTGTATCGGTGATGCTGCTAAGTTGACTCAACGATTGCAGGAATATGTTGCCGCGGGCGCGTCAAAATTTGTTCTATTTCCAGTCACCTCTGGGGACGCAGATACCTTCGATCAAACACGCCGAGTGATCGAAGAAGTAAAACCATTGATCGAGGCCTAAGGAGCTGTAATACCTATGAGTGAAGCAACCGTATTGACCCGCGTTGAGAATAAAGTCATGACGATCGTTCTCAATCGTCCACAGGTTCTGAACGCGTATAACCGCACTATGCACAACGAACTACTCGCGGCGTTTGACGAAGCGGACGCTAACGATGATGTGCGGGTGGTCATTCTCACCGGATCGGGGCGCGGATTTTGCGCAGGCGCAGATCTTGGTGCTGGGGGTAGTACCTTCGACCGCGGCGAGACACAAAGCATAGAAACGCATCGAGATGGTGGCGGAGAGTTAACGCAGCGAATCTTTCGTTGTCGCAAACCGATCATCGCAGCGATCAATGGCCCGGCGACTGGTGTCGGGTTAACCATGACCTTGCCGTGCGATTTTCGTCTAGCGAGTACGGCGTCGAAAATGGGCTTCGTGTTTGTTCAACGCGGGATCGCGCCAGATGCATGCAGCTCATGGTTCGCGCCGAGAGTGGTGGGTATTACTAAAGCCCTTGATTGGTTTCTCACTGGGCGAGTATTCAGTGCCCAAGAAGCGTTCGAAGGTGGCTTAGTTAGTGAATTGCTGGCCCCTGACGATTTGTTACCTCGAGCGCACGAAATTGCGCGCTCGATAGCCGATAAGACGAGTGCTGTATCGGCAGCGATCGTACGTAAGCTACTTTGGCAAATGTTAGGTTCTGCGGATCCCGAGGATGCCTTTAAGAAAGAGTCTAAGGCGCTTTACTACGTTGGAAGTGGGGCGGATGCACGTGAAGGCGTGAATAGCTTTCTCGAAAAACGCGTGGCACAGTTCACGATGTCCGTATCGCGGGACTTTCCAGATTTTCTTGATGATTGAACGAGCAGATGGGTTTGAAATGGCTGAGTGCGCCACAAACAAGCAGGAAGTTTAGTTGATCGCCTTGGAGGAACCGATCGACCTGCCGGCATTGCCGCGCGAGTTTAACGCGGCGAGTTATTTTATCGACAGTCATATTGGAGCGGACCGCCTCGATAAAATCGCGATTATCGACGATGACGGTCGCTATTCATTCGGTGAACTATGTGTCCGGGTTAACCGAGCCGGTAATGCCCTAAGAGGGCTCGGCTTGCAGCCGGAATCGCGGGTCGCCATGATCATGAGCGACAGCATCGATTTTCTCGCGACTTTTTGGGGCGCGATTAAAGCGGGCCTAGTTCCAGTGCCGATTAATACCTTGCTCACAAGTGAGCATTACAACTACATCCTCACGGACTGCCGGGCGCAGGCCTTAGTCATTAGTTCGAGTCTCGTCGACTCGCTTGGCACCTCGCTCAATGAGCCGCTTTATTTGCGATACGTTGTTGTCTCTGGAGACCCATCCGACGGAGCACTTAGCCTATCCGATTTAATGGCGAACGCATCTGCAGAACTTCGCACGGCCCAAACTTGCGCCGACGATGTGGCGTTTTGGCTCTATTCGTCCGGCTCGACTGGGCAACCAAAGGGGGTCCAACATGTCCATAGCAGTCTCGTCTATACAGCCGAGACCTACGGACAGTTGGTGCTCGGCATCAAAACTGAAGACATTGTGTATTCTGCGGCGAAATTATTTTTCGCTTACGGATTGGGCAACGGGATGACATTTCCATTATCTGTTGGCGCAACGACTGTAATCACAGCAGCGAGACCCACACCTGCGATGGTCATGGCCTTAATGCAACGCGACCAGATCACACTTTATTTTGGCGTACCGACCTTGTATGCCGCCATCCTTGCCGACCCGTCCGTAAATTCAGGCAGTGGTTCAAAACGTCTGCGCCTTTGCGTGTCTGCCGGTGAAGCATTACCCGCAGAAATCGGCCGCCGTTGGCAAGACTTATTCGGCGTACCGGTTATCGATGGCGTCGGCTCGACCGAAATGTTGCACATTTTCTTAAGCAATCGGGCGGGGGATATTAACTACGGGACTTCAGGTGTTCCGGTTCCCGGATACACCGTGAAACTTGTAGACGAGCACGATGCGGCCGTTGGGCCGGGCGAGCTCGGCGAGCTTGTCGTGAGAGGGCGATCGAGCGGGGTTGGGTACTGGAATCAGTTAGACCGCAGTCGTAGAACATTTGTCGGCGAGTGGACTTACACTGGCGACAAATATATTTTGCAGGCCGATGGCTATTATCGATTTTGTGGTCGCACCGACGATATGTTTAAGTCAGGTGGTAACTGGGTATCTCCGTTCGATGTAGAAGCGATACTCATTGCTCATCCGCAGGTTCTAGAAGCGGCCGTAGTTGCGCAGCCGGATGAGCATGGAAACATAAAGCCCAAAGCCTTTGTGGTTCTGCGAGATCCGACGCACGAAACCGAACATTTGGCTGGCGTTCTACAAGAGCATGTTAAACAGGCGGCCGAGTTATGGAAATATCCACGCTGGATAGAGTTTTGCAACGAATTACCGAAAACGGCAACCGGAAAGATTCAGCGTTTCAAACTTCGTTCTGAGCACTAGCACACGGAAACTCGCGGCTTGGTCGCAGCGACGCAGGGCAGCGGATCCGATCGTGCGGCCGGCAAGTTCGTGCGGTGGCCGCCGATATGGTTGCCACCGCGCGTTAAACGAGCCGAAATTCGAACAGGCAGCCGAGGGCTGTACTAACGGTATCCGTTAAACGTCGTTCGACGCGAAATTGTTCAGCGAACGAATTTATCCTGTGTGCTGATTCATTTCTCGACGGGGCTTCGCTTCATTCACTTTGAGAGGACGGCCGCTCACCAGTGCTTCATTCAGTTCCTGAATGGCTGCTTGTCCTTCACCGTCGTCAGGCATTTCCACAAACCCAAAACCCTTAGAACGGCCTGTTTCGCGGTCCATAATGATTTTCGCTGAATCGACGCTGCCGTGGTCTTCAAATGCCGCAAGCAGGTCCGCTTCGTTCATATCGTACGATAGGTTGCCAACATAGATGTTCATGGTTGGGAAATCTCCTTATCTATAACGTGGTCTAGGTCTTCCGATGAATCTACGCACGCGCGCCGATAAATTGGAATTCGGGGTGATGTGGCCAGAGAAATACGGCCTTGAGTCGAATAGTTTAAGTTCGTGGATTGAGCGGGAGCTGCAGAGAAAATTTTCAATTGCATTGCTGAACAAAAAGCTTAACGCAGGTGCAGCAATCAAAAATGATTTTCCGCACCACAAAATATGCTCACTAACTTCTACTAAAAAGTCGGACCCTGGATACTCAAGTACTACTGGGTACCCCGAGCACATACTGAACTTGCATGCTAGAAGATACAACAATATTTGTCGTGTTAAGCGCTTGAAAGGCTTATTTAATTGCTAATTGACCAGGCGTCTTTTCCGAGAGTATTAAGAGACTCAAGTTGCGCCTATTCTCGGCGAGCTTGAAGTGCCTCTCTGGCCCTATCGAAGCGTTCTGCGCCCCAGAATAGCTCGGTGCCAACGAGGTAAGACGGGACTCCGAACACCCCCTGTGATTCCGCATCGCGCTGAATATCGCTAAGTAGCTGGGGCCCCGTCGTCGTCGCAAAGGTTTCGAAACCCTCTTGATCAATGCCGGAGTCACGAAGCGTTCTTGTAATGACATCGAGATTTTCTATGTCGAGCTCTCGTCGCCAGAATTGTTCGAACACCGTGTTGTGGTAGAGGCGCCAGTCTCCGTGCGTTTTTGCGAACAGAAATCCAATGTGTGCGAGTCGGCTATCAAAAATTTTGCGCGGCCCGCGCAAAGTCAGACCGTGGCGGTTGGCTTCGCGCCGGCAATCCATGTAGGAATACTTAACTCTTCTCCACTGGTGCTCGTTGCGCGATTGCGCGATCACCTGCCCGTTCTGATCAAGTTCTGCTGAACCAAGATAACTCGGGATATCCAAGGTGTAGGGGCGCCAATCGATGGCAGCAGTCGAACGGGATTGGAGTTCGTAGCACGAAGCTTGCGCCAAATAAGCGTACGGGCTCTTGTAGTCGAAATAATGAATAAGCGATGCGGCCATGGCATTTCATCCAAGCTAAATTTACTTTTTAGGTGATTCGGTCGACTAGTTTTTAGTCGACCACCGGGGGATAAGCGTCGTATTGAGGCAAGGTGTCGTGGATTTCAAACCACGGCGCCTTCGAGCCGACGAAGATATGGAAAGCAGGTTGCATATCGAGGTCATCATCCAAGGTTCCAACCGCAAGCCATAAATGTTTCGGCGCCTGCGTCCATTCGAACGTGAACTTCGCCCCGCATGATTTGCAAAAACTGCGTTTCGCCTCGGCCGAGGACTGGTAGTGATCAACGAGCGATTCGCCGGCAGTGAATGCGAAATCGGATTTCAATACCTTAGCGAACGTCGTGTACGGACCACCGTGCGCTTTTCGGCACATCGAACAATGGCAGTTTTCTAACAAAAGGGGCAGGCCTTGCAGCGCGTATTTGACGCTTGCGCACAAGCAGCTTCCAGTGAGCGCCATGGTGGTTTCCTCTCTTGGGAGTCGTGCCGAATATTAGCGGGTGATGACCACTTTGCCGTAAAGTTCGCGCGATTCCATTAGTGCCATGCCATCAAGTAGGTCGGCAAAACCAAAGACACGATAGACTAGTGGGTCAATTTTTCTGTCGGCCAGAAGATCGTAGAGCGCCATTTGGCAGGCCTCACCTTTTGCTGGGTCTCGACTGAGATACTGTCCCCAAGCAAGACCGACCACCGACATATTTTTCAATAGCAACCGATTACATTCGATCGAAGGAATACGTCCTGAAGCAAAGCCGATAATGACGATGCGTCCTTCCCAATTAACGCAGCGCTTAACTTGGTCAAACATGTCACCGCCGATCGGGTCGTAAATGACATCTGCCCCACGTCCGTCAGTAAATTCTTTGACCATCTCAACGACGTCTTCGTCTTTGTAGTTGATGACGTGATCGGCGCCAAGTTCGCGGCAAATGTTCAGTTTCTCGGCACTGCCGGCTGCTGCGATGACCGTCGCTCCAAACACTTTGCCGAGTTGGATTGCGGCGCTGCCAACGCCACCAGCGGCGCCTAGGACGAGCAGTACCTCTCCAGGGGCTAGTTGGCCGCGATGTTTCAGGCCGAAGTAAGAGGTCCCGTAGGTCACGCTTAACGCCGCAGCCTGGATATCGCTTACGTGCTCGGGAACTGGCCAGGCAGAATCATTCGTCGCGATAAAGTAGTCCGCCAAGGTTCCGCCGCTATGCATAAATCCAACGGCTCGTTCACCGACTTTGAACTTGCTTCCTCTCCCGACCTTGACCACCGTCCCTACTGCCTCGACCCCGGGGACCGCAGGCAAAGGCGCTTTATTCTGATACAGGCCCTGAGTGATTAAGAGGTCCGGGAAGTTAAGTGATACGGCAATCGTTTCAATCAGTGCTTCCCCATCACCCACCGTCGGGGTTGGGCGTTCAACCCATTTTAGAACGTTATCGTAACGACCGTATTCGTCGAATTGCCAAGCCTGCATTAGTGGCCCCTTATGAATGGGTGGTTTTGTTGGCGAGCGCTGAACTGCGAGAACAAAGCTTCGGTCGTTCGGATGCGCCTACTTCAGAACGCAATCGCAATACGCTTATCTTGACAAGAAGCCGTCAGGTTCCGCGATTACGGTATTTTCGATAAAGCCGAGGTTTTGGATCTCGATGCGTACGACATCCCCGATTTTAAGAAAGCGTTTCGGCTTGAAACCGATGCCAACGCCACTCGGTGTTCCACTTAAGATTAAGTCGCCGGGTTCAAGGGTGAATGCCTGCGTTAATGTTTCGATTTGCTCGAAGCAGTCAAAGACGAGATGCTTAGTGTTGGAATTCTGGCGTAGCTCGCCATTAACCCATGTTTTGAGATCGAGGTCGTGAGGATCTCCCACTTCGTCCGCCGTCACTAAAAAAGGTCCAAACGGGCAGTGAGTATCGAATGATTTACCTAACGTGAAGGTTTGTGCACGCATCTGCCAGTCGCGAACGCTACCGTCGTTAGACACACAGTAACCAGCAATCACTTCGTGCGCTCGTTCGCGGGGCACGTGACGACAACGTTTGCCGATGATGAAAGCGAGTTCCCCTTCGTAGTCCAGTTTGTCGGAAACTTTCGGCATATGCCAAGGCGCGTAGGGGCCATTGGCGGAGGTGGATTGCTTATTAAAAAACATCGGGAATTCGGGAGTCGCCAGCCCCGTTTCCTCGATATGGTCTTTGTAATTAAGCCCGATCGCGAGAATTTTCGGTGGGCGTAAAACCGGCGCGCATAATTCGACCTCGCTAAGCGCTAGAACATTTCCGCTCGCTGATTTCGCGCTCGACATCGCCGAGTCACCGGCTGCGAGCAGGGCGCTCATTTCCGTTGGTAGGCCCGAGGCCGACAAGTCAATTAGCTTGTCGCCTTCGACACGGCCGACTCTAGTACTTCCATTGTGAGTGAACGTAGCGAGTTTCACGGTTAAGTTGTTTCCTTGGGTTAACGATAATGAAGGATTCGTCGTGCATCAATCGACATCATGCGCTCAGGCGGTATGACCACCGTCGTCATTGGGTCTCTGATAATAGCCGGACCGATAATCTCATTGCCAGGTTTTAACGCCGCCATTTCGTAGACGGAAAATTTCGTCCAAGTATTTTTATGATAAACATCGCGGCTTTCGACGTAGGCTTCTGCGCTAGGTTGCTTACCACAGAGCTCATGGACTGGCAGTGAAGGTTGTGGTTTGGGCGCGATCGCTTCCAGGTTTACCGTCGTCAGGGAATATCCTGCATCTGGGAAGCGCGCGCCCGCAGGATAGATTTTTGTATACATCCCTTCAAAGGCCGCGATCATGCGTGCAATGCCGGCCGGACCTTCCATCTCGCCGTTCGGCAGAACGGTGTCGAAGCTTTCCAACTGCCCGATGTAACGTGCGGACACGCCATAACGGAACGTCAGCATTGCTGGATCGACGCCTTCTTGAGCCATTTCTGCACGTGCTTCGCGTTCGAGGTCTTGCCAAGCTGTTCGGATTTGCGTGGCTGCGTCGCTCAGATCTTCGTCCGACATGCCGTTCGGAATGAGCAAACGAGATCCTCGATCGTAACGATGCATGTATTCGGCACACGCCGCGCCGAAAGCCGAGAACCCAGCGGCCCACGGCGTGGTGATGACGTCGGCGAATTCGATGCCCTCGGCAAAACCATACATATGCACGGGCCCCGCGCCGCCGTAGTAGAGCAGGGTAAAGTCATGCGTGTCGTAACCTTTGGAGGCGATCATCGTGCGCAGCAAGTCGTTCATTTCAGTGTTAACGATCTCGAGTACACCTGCACCTGCTTCGTAGACGTCCAGTCCTAGGGGATCCGCGACGCTCTCTTTTAGCGCCGCCAGAGCCTTTTCGCGGTCGAGTTTCATATGGCCGCCGAGGAAGTAATCCGGGTCGACATAGCCGAGCGCCACGTTAATGTCGGTGACGGTTAGTCGATCGTATTTAAAACAAATGCCGACCTTGGCACCCGCGCTCTTGGGACCAACATGTAGTCGTTTGTACTCGTCGACGTATACAACCGAGCCGGCGCCGCTGCCGACTGAATCAAGCTCTACCATGGGTAGCGCGAGGCGATGTCCAGCCAAATCGGCGCTTTTGGTAATGCCAATACGCTTATCAATAATTAAACCGACGTCGAAACTTGTGCCGCCCATGTCGGCCGTAACAACACTATTAAGATCTAATTTTTCCGCTATAAATTGTGCTCCGATCAAGCCACCAATCGGTCCCGAGATCATCGTTTCGTAGAGCCGCGGATACTCCATATTGACGGCGCCGCCGTAGGACAATAACGTGAGTAGTCGTCCCTTGAAACCGTAGTCGTGCGCCTGGGTTTCTACTGCAATTAAAGATTCTCTGACCTGCTCTGCAGCGAAACATTGGAACAGTAAACTTTTTAGCCGCCCGTTTTCTTTTGATACCGGTGCAACGTCGGCCGAGCAAACGACTGGGATATCGACATTACGTTCCTTCAGGACAGATTCGCAAATGGCCTTGGCCTGATGCTCATGAACCGGGTCGACAAAGGAGTACAAAAATAATATGCCGATTACCTCAACCCCAGCGTCAATGAGCGCGTTTGCACCTTTGCGAACTTGGCCTTCGTGGACTGGGATGAGTTCGGCGCCAGGTGGCAAATGGATGTTGCCCTGATAGCAGCCGCCGCCAAGCCGTTCGCTCACGCCGTGGACATTTTTGGGCTCGACCAGGCTACGCGTGTGTTTGTGGAGTTGTTGGTGCAAGGCTTCTGCTTGGCTCTGCCCAAGGTAGCTAAGACCGCCTTCCATCACCGTGATATCTTCGAATCCACGCGTGACGAGTAGACCCACTTTGCGCCCGTCGCCGGTTAGGATCGTATTCAGCATGCCGGTACCGCAGTAAATGTCAGCGGCGCAGAGACTATGTACCTCTTCTACACTCATCCCAATTTGGGTCGCGGCGTCACTCGTCGATTCTCTGTAGCTCAGGGGCTCATTCTCGCGCCTAGAGATAGATTTGCCGACTGTGAAGGTACCGTCTGGCTTAACGAGAATGGCATCAGTCATGGTGCCACCGGCGTCTAACGCCAGAATATATTGCCGATCGCTGTCAGCGGCCGCGCTTACTTCGGTCATATCGAGTCCTTGTATGAAATTACTAGCGACTTTTGGCGGGCGGTCAGTCCGTGAACGGTCTAACGAACCGATGCGCGATTGTTATCCAACGCTTAAACGCCGTCGAAGTCGTTGTTGCGGAGTTACCGCGCTAGATTGATCGAGGTGTCGTGTGGCTTAGAAAGTTGAACCCCTAAACTCACGCCGATTTCTCAGCCCATTTTTGTGTTACGCGGTGTGTTTGGTCTTCGTACCAATCAGCCGCTGAGTCTGCTAGCGGGGTGTCCAGATACTCACCGTAGAATTTATCCAAATCCGGCAACATTTCGAACACGATCGGATAGCCTGGTGCAACGACCTCTACCGCGAGTTGGCTCGCACACGTTGGGCAAAAGAACTCACGGATTTCTTGCCAGCCCGGTTCTGGTACAGCCGGTGCCGGGTCGTACACCTCACTCATCTCTTCGATTGTGCGACGGGTGCGAATTTTGCACGCGAGCTTCCAGTTTTTACGGTAGTCCCCGAATTCGTGCCCGCATTCGCATTTCGCGACACGCTGACGGTGTTCGTTGATCACGATGTACAGCTTGTCGCCAAGGCGCAGCAGGATCGGGTCGCTCCAAGCGACCCGATCCTGCAACACGGCGATGTAATTGAAGAAGCGGGCCTTATCTTTGCGGTCCATCTTAAGGAGACGTTCGGCATTCTCACTATCGATTGTGCCGTCGATGAGTTGTTCGATCAGCTCCTTACTGACCGCAAATTCTTCTGTGCTCATGATTCTTCTGCTTCAAGCGAATAACCGGCTTCAAGCTGCCAAAAACCGCAAAACTCGAGATTAAACTTCTCGAAGCTAATGCTTTGCGCGTACATCTCTTGGACTTCAGTTTTGAAGTTTTTAGTGACGATATTTTGACGTTCTGAATGCCACCACGACTCGGCAGTTTGGGATTCATCTAATCTTGCTTGCCGGATCGCGGTACGCTTGACGACGGTTCCTTGCGAGTCAAGTTGCCATTCGCCTTGGTCATTCTGGAACGCCACAACGCCGTTCATTTCATGCACGAAATCGTAGTTCGGGGTCATTCCTGTGTTGAGATCCTCGATGACGAGCATGGGGTCCCGGTCTAGCGGGTCGCCCCATCCGCCCGAGGAGCCCGCTGCATCGACAAATAGATCGTTGTTTTTTAGCGCTAGCTCAGGGCAGTCGGTTTTCCAAATTTCGAGATTGTCGACTTTCAATTCACCGTCGTCGACCATCTTTAAGAGCTCGGTTGCGTCGCGCGGCGTCTCGCCTTCGGCGATCAGTTCGTCGAGGTTCGTTCCCCGAGCAGAAATCATAAAAGACCCAGGTCCGGGATACGCGCCACTCATGCCGAGTCCAACCGAAGGTGTGCAGGACAGTCCGCCGTTTGGCCGCGTAAGCGCTAAATGCTTGCCGGGCTCCACGCACCAATGGACGGCGGAATTTCCCGGACCGCCACGATACTTACCGTAACCAAAGTAGCCCTTCAATAGTTTGCGACCGAGATAAAATAATGGCGGCACCGTACTTTCAAATTCTTCAGCATCACCAATCGTCGCGATCTGCGACCACGCAGCCCAAACTAAGGGTTCGCCGTCGCGGTAACACCATGCGCCACGACCCGTACCGCCTAGCCATTCGAAATTCGTAAAGCCGTAGGTCGTCCCGTCCGCTGCGGTCCCGGCGCCCTGAAAGGCACCCCAGTTACCGTCGATCGTGAACGATTCTTCGAGGTAGCCGCGTGAGTACGTTGCGCGCGAAATGGCATTGAATCCAATGCTGTTGAGCGCAACAGTTTGCGCCCACAAATTCGCGTTACTCGCGAACTCGTTATCTGGGTTATAGATGCTGCCAACGGGATAATGACGTTGCACTGCCAACTCGATGCCGGCAGTGACTTTCGTGTTGTGCGAGAACGAATTAATCATGCCGAGAAACACCGCGCAATCCGCACCGCCTGGCGTCGCATTGTACGAGTGATATCCCCATTTCGAACTGCCTTCCGTATCCAGAAGTAAGCCGTTTTCATTCGGTTCCACGCTCGCACGCACATGAATTAGCGTGTTCTTGTTTGCATGCGACCAGACGTTTTGTAAACCCTCGTATTTCACCAGTCGAAACGCGCAACCGTTGTAGGTGCCAGGCACGAGCAGCGCCTTCATATTGTCGAGAATCATGCGACGACTTTCTTCAATGACTTCGCGGATGGCGCGCTTGTAGTACACCATCCCGAATTCGTCGATCAGCTTGTGCACGGCTTCGTGGATCATGGCGCAGCCAGCGAGGCGCATCTTGTCGTCTAAAATGTTCATGGTGGCAGCACGGGTGCGTCGTTCCCAAATCGCTTTCCACCAGGATTCTTGTTTTAGTTTGCGGCCCGTGCGCATCGGCGGACACACGAGTCCGTCCATGAAGGTATCGACTGAGAATGTGGCCCAGCTTCCCGCAACAGGTGCCCCATTTTCCATTAGGTGGTTGATGCCGACTGCCCAACTGACGACTTCGCCTTCAACGACAATCGGCACGTAAGTATAGAAATCACCTGGATGTGGAACTCCGCCCGTTAACCCGTCGCTTACCGCGTAGACGTCACCGTCGTCGATACCGTCGTTTACGTCGTAATCATTATTCGCCATATAGCGAATCGATACAGGCAAAATAGCCGTATGGGAAAGAAAGCCTAACGATACGGCTAGCGTGTCGCCTTCGGCCGTCGCTAATCCCCATAAGGATTCGCCCATTTCGCGCGAGCCTGGACTAGCTGCAACGAAGCGCGCCGATTCACGAGCCGCTAACACTGCGGAGTGCATCTTGGCGTAGAAGCGTTCGTATTTGATTGGATCAGAATCACGCAGCGACAGCTCTGTTACGCCATAATAATGGCCAGTAGATTCTGTCAGTTGATCGCGTTTTTCGATGATTTCGCGCAGCGTCGGCACGGGGCTCGATTCGGCGGGTTTTAAGTCCGGGCTAAGAACTTTGTTACGTTCGCTTAGTGCTTCGGCCATAAAGGGCTCCTCAAACTGAGCTACATAGATAATTGGTCAGTGCGAAGTGTATACAATAAACAGCAGATCTGGCAAAAGGAGCGCCGACACAGTTTCGGTAACTCACACGCAAAACCCCAGTTAATGGGCCCGCCCGCCGGTTTCGTTTAGACACCGGACAGTTTCGCCCAAGCCAGGCGAAGATCTCGTTACAATTGCCCCTCAGCCATCCAATTAACAGAATAGTTCTAGGAGCTTTGTTGTGAAAATCGCGTTTATGACTGACACCCACTTTGGTGAATACAACCAGACCGTGGCACCTACTCCGGATGAAGTTGCAGACGCGATGGAGCATTGTCTGCTCGAGGCGGAGTTAGCCGAAAAAGTGGGGTTCGATGATGTCTGGGTCCCGGAACGGCATCAGCGTCCGGAAACGTGGTGGCCGAACACGGTCACGTTGCTTACGGCGCTCGCTGTACGAACGAAACGAGTCCAGCTTGCTTGCACCGTTATGCAACCCACTTTTCACGATCCAATGCATCTCGCCGAAGCTTTGGCGGCCATCGATAATTTAAGCCGCGGGCGCTTTTCATTTGGCAGCGGAGTCGGTTACCACGAAGATTATTTTCGCTGTTTCGGTGTGCCGTTCGAAAAACGCGGCAAGCGTTTCGAGGAAGTGATGGATTGTATTGTCGGCGCCTGGACTGAAGACGAATTCAACTACGACGGTGAGTTCTATAAATACGAAGGCGTGCGAATGACGCCAAAACCATTTCAGCGTCCGCGACCGCCCATTTGGATCGGGGCATTCGCACCGAAGGCAATGGAACGCGCGCTAAATTATGAAGGATGGTGTGTCTGGTTTCCGCCGCC
>JBLFWX010000069.1:0-28166 GCA_047611805.1 Gammaproteobacteria bacterium | reverse complement strand
CCAGGCGACGAGCGGCGATGACACGCTAAGCCAGAATTGGCGCGTGGCGCGATGGCTGTCTCCGGCATTTTCCAATGCAATGGCAAGCCCCCAATGCACGGCGCCCATGAACGCGAGAATGACTGAGCCATAAGCCACTAAGGGATAGATCAACTCCATCGCATAGTTTCGCGGTAACACCCATAAACCGGCTGTGCCGGCAACGAATGGGATCGTTCCCGCGAGAGCCAGCAAATGCGCGCTATGTAATTTTTTATTGTCTGTCACGACCAACTATCCGTGCGAGATTGGCTCCGCCAATGTGCGTTTACAATGCCCGCCACAAGCGCTGTGGAAAAACATCACTGGGTTCATTATGCTCAAATTGTTTAAATCCCAGGTGCCGAAAAAACGCTTCAGATTCGCGCCAGGCGCGTACGGCGATGGCACCATAACCTTCTCGGGTGGCGCTCGCGCATGCGATATCGACAAGTTGTCGACCAATTCCTGTTCCCTGTGCGGATGCGTCGACGTAAATACCATGCAGTAGCGCCGCCCGTCTATCGTTCGGCGTGTCCTTCGCATCGGCGGATTCCCAAGCAGCGACAGCAAATGCCTCACCTCCCGTGCCAGCGGCGAGTATCACCTGCATGCTTCGTAGATCAGATGTCGTGTAATACAGCGCGGCGCGGCTCAATCGTCGCACCCGTGCCGGTAAGGCCCACCCTGCAGTCGCCTTGTCGATTACCCGGTTAATTAGCGGCAGGTCTTCACAGCTCGCTGAGTGAAACTCGACGGCTGCGTTGCTCGAATCGTGGATCGGAAAATCCAGCGAACGGCGCGTCATGTGCGACGTCCGCTGTCCGCGATTGTAGGAAATAGGTTCAACAACGCGTGACGGGTTTCGTGTTTCATAATGCGTGAGCTCGTGCTCCAATCGCTTCAGATAATTTAACGTGAGGCATTGCTTGCTAGCGACCCGCGATCAATACGCCACACCGCTTCAAGTTTCTCTGCGTAAGGTACGGACAGATAAACAAAATGGATCACTGAACCTAAAATTAAATATCGCGCCCGTGGGCCGAAGCGCCAGTCAATTCGCTAACCCAAGTCATTCATATGCGTGCTCAACCACGCCTCCGAGTAGCTGCCAACTTTATAATTCTCTATGTCCGCAGCCTAGGCGCAGCGTTGTGAGCGCAACAAAAATGCTATTTCGGAAGCTTCGTCTTTGTATTTCACCGCCAGCGCCTTGGGGGGCCGGCGTCGTCAAGCCGCGTCCGCAACGTTGCGTGAGTACAATTCGCTTGTCATAGAGTCCAGATAGACGAAAGTTTTTGATCTGAAGCGGGACAGTCGTCGTATCTACCGTCATGAGTGAGCATAAATTATACCCTGGCGCTGTAGTGATCCACGGCGCGAGCCGTGGGATCGGTCTTGCGTTTGTGCGTGCGCTTGTTGCAGATCATTGTTCCGACCGAATTATCGCGACCTGTCGTTGTCCAGCGTCCGCCGGCGCTTTGAGGCGCTTAGCCGACGAACATGATCCTCGAATCGATATTGTTCAGATGGACGTCACCGATGAAGCATCAGTCGCCGCAGCAGCGATGCAAATCGAGAAAAAAGTGCAATGTGTATCGATGATGCTTTGTTGTGCGGGCATACTGCATACTGATTCATTCGGTCCGGAGCGTCGTCTCGATGACATCAACCCCTCAACGTTGCACGCGGTTTTCGCCGTTAATGCCTTTGGTCCTCTACTAATCGCGAAACATTTCTCGCGGCTATTTGATCGCAAGGCGCGTACCGTCCTGGTCAATCTTTCGGCGCGCGTAGGTAGTATCGGTGATAACCGGCTTGGCGGATGGTACAGCTATCGTGCAGCGAAAGCGGCGCTAAATATGTTTACGCGTAATCTGAGCATTGAGTTGAAACGCAAACACCAGGGGATTATCTGTGTGGCGATGCATCCCGGAACGGTCGATACGAAGTTATCGCGACCGTTTCAACGAAGTGTACCGAAGCAGAAAATTTTCACTGCCGATCAAGCGGTTGCTTTTATGCTCGAAGTGATCGATGGTCTCGGACCAAACCACAACGGTAGGTTCTATGCTTGGGACGGCTCGGAAATCATATGGTAGACGTCGCAATATTCAGTTTTAAGTTGCGGTCGAACGATAGGAATACCGATACCGCACGCAGACCACAACCCGCGGAGTGCTTAACCAATGCCAATAGAAATCGCCTCAAACAGCGCGTGGTCGCTGGTAGCTATTGAACGCTATCTAGCAGAAACCGCATTACCGTGCCGGCTTGCGTGTGTTAGGCCCGATGACTATCCACACGTTACCTCGCTTTGGTATCTATTTCGCGATGGAGAACTCTGGTTCAGCATCCAACGTAGCGCTAAGCTCGCTAGCTGGTTGCGCAGTGAGCCGAGATGCGGTTTCGAGATAGCTGCTAACGATGCGCCGTACGCCGGCGTCAGGGGGCGAGGTATTGCCCGGTGCGCTCAGGCCTCGGATGATCGAATATTACGCGCATTGATCGATCGTTTCCTGGGTGATGAGAATCCTAAGCTTGCGACTTGGTTGTTATCACGAACTGAAACCGAAGTTACCGTGAGCGTCACACCACAGTGGTTGACTTCATGGGATTACAGCGATCGAATGTCATAGCGAAACGTTAGTGATCACGAAAGTATGGCGTGAATGACGAACCAGGAGGCCCGATAAGCATTTCCGACGGTCACATAGCTGTCATTGTTCGCTGCATTCATCTAAGTATGGCGATTCTGAACATCGCCGATTTCTTAGGGTGCAGCGTTGATCTAATCGACTTGCTTTCGAGCGCGGCTAATGGGCGGCGAGAATCATATGTCTCGGCGTGATCCCTACGATCGCGCCATTCATCTTACCCATCGTTCTGCCTAAGCTCCGCCGCCAATACCCGGAGCTCGAATCGTTCCTGATCGAAGACCAGACGGAGCGCATATATGATGGCCGGCTGGACAGGGAACTCTCCGCATTGTTACTGGCGCTGCCCGGGGAGATGTGTGGCGTCGAAGAGCTTGAGCTATTCAGAGATCGGTTTTGTCTCACGGTCCGTGAGGGGACAGAGCGTGTGCGCCCGAACAAATATCGCTTTAACTTGCTCGATGCTGAAAGTATTCTTCTCCTTAAGGACGGACATTGTCTGCGTGACCATGTCTTAAGTGTCTGCAAGATTCACGATACCCGAAAAGTATGACGCTTCGGCGCCAGTAGCCTGCTGACTTTAATCGAAATGGTCGATGCTGATTTGGGGGTCACGTTTGTGCCGGAAATGGCGCGCGGCAGTACGCTGCTGCTCCGGAATAGTCGCGTATCACGTCATGATCTCGGCGACGACAGCTATTGAACGGTTGGCATGGTGTGGCGAACAAGCAGCCGCCGCGTAGACGAGTTCCGGACGCTCGGCGACTTTATTCGGGATAATCGCTAGGCGTTTTTTCTCACTGATAGAGAATGTTCTGCATGCCGCTAAGCGTCGCCGCGGACACGATGAATAACCTGATACCTATGTCCTCGATTAGCAAGGCAGCTCGAGCTCTGAATTTGTCTGGCATCGTCTTCGTGCTGGCGCCCCAGATAGAATCTGCAGTATCACTGGAACCGTCCACGCGGTTCGTCGTCATGGATCGATCCTTTTATTGGGACGACAACAACCAAGGCTTCGATGCTTAAACCCCGAAAAAGTTAACACGAGAATCGCCATCACTATCAGTAAATCTGGCGATCTTGAACCATTCGTAGGGAAATTAATCTCGGCCATACGTCATATATTTTCCGCCGAATATATCTAGTCTCAGCGCCTCACAAGGTATTAGTTCTGGCTCCAACCGTACGTCGAAATTCTCGCGACTTTTTGTGTGAATTCGTAAGAATATCTGCTTTGCATTAGTTCGTTAACGATTAACTTAACGAACCGGCTCATTGTTTTATCCTGGACCATCTTACCGGGCCGGTTGTGCTGAAATCTTACGCTGTCATGTACCTATTACGTCTATGCATCGAGAAGAAGTACCACCAGTATGCCAAATGCTATGAGTTACAGCACGGTGATGTCTTCCATACGTTTGGGACGGGTAGCTCGGAGACGAAACCAAAGCGTTCACTTTTTAGATTGCTAAAACCTTCTTCTGATTTAGGTCAAAAACGCTGTGCCCGAAATGGACTTTCAATCGTTAACCCATCAGATCACAATACCTTATGCGATTGTGGTCGATACATCCCCGCTACCTAGATGCGAAGGGCTTAGTCGCTCTCTGGCGAGAGGGCTTGCTTGCGCAAAAGGTACTCAGAGGCGAAACGAAGGGCTACGTGCATCATCCTCAGTTGCACCGTTTCAAAGCACTACCATACCCGGTAGCTGCAATCCGTAAATATTTGCATTTCGTCCGCCAGGAGGCATTGACTCGAAACTACAATTTTGACCAATCGAAAATCGGTGTATCGCGTTCTAAGGCGCGAATAGACGTTAACACCGGACAGCTGGCCTACGAGACAGAACATTTACTTTGCAAATTGAAGAAACGGGATCCGGTTCGCTACGCCGGATTTGTTACGCGTGATAGTTTTCAAGCCCATCCGATGTTCGATGTAATTGATGGACCAATAGCCGATTGGGAAATTGTGTAGCATCTTTGCCTCCGCTTTATTGTCGACTCTCTGAGATCCGCTTTGGCCTGAGCGTCGTATCACTACATACGGACTTTTATTTTCACTATTGAACGTATGGGGATATCGAATGCTTCAGAAAACCAGGCCTACCTGCCAGCCGGCCGCGGCGAAAGCAGGCAAGGCGAAAAAAGATTACGTGATTGCGGACCTCGCCTTGGCAGAATATGGACGCAAAGAAATCGAACTGGCCGAACAGGAAATGCCGGGCCTGCTGGCAATGCGTGAGGAATTCGGTAAATCCAAGCCTCTCAAAGGAGCCCGCATTACCGGCTCGCTGCATATGACGATCCAAACTGCAGTGTTGATCGAGACGCTGCAGCAGTTGGGAGCCAGAATACGCTGGGCGAGCTGCAACATCTTCTCGACCCAAGACCACGCCGCCGCGGCCATCGCCGAGAGCGGCACACCGGTGTTCGCCGTCAAGGGCGAGTCGATCACCGATTACTGGAAATACACCGATCGAATCCTTGATTGGGGTAATGGTGCCGGCCCCAACATGATCCTCGATGACGGCGGCGACGCGACCCTGTTTGTACTACTCGGCTACCGCGCGGAGGAAAACCCCAAGTTGTTGGATGTGAAGCCAGACAACGAGGAAGAGGGAGCACTCTACGCACAGCTCAAGCGTTCACTGAAACGCGATCCGCAGCGCTTTCATCGCATCGCGCCAAAGATCCTCGGGGTCACCGAAGAAACCACGACCGGCGTCCACCGCCTTTACCATATGATGGAGCGTGGCGAACTGCTGTTCCCGGCTATGAATGTCAACGATTCGGTGACGAAATCGAAATTCGATAATCTATATGGTTGCCGCCACTCGTTAGTCGATGCGATTAATCGCGCCACCGATGTCATGATTTCGGGGAAGGTTGCGGTGGTTGCCGGGTACGGCGACGTCGGCAAGGGTTCAGCGCAGTCCCTTCGCGGCCAGGGCGCTCGCGTCATCATCACCGAAGTCGACCCGATCTGCGCGCTGCAGGCGGCGATGGAAGGCTACGAAGTAATGAGCATGAATCGAGCCTGCATCGAGGGTGATATTTTTGTCAC
This sequence comes from Gammaproteobacteria bacterium, assembly GCA_047611805.1. Lineage (GTDB taxonomy): Bacteria > Pseudomonadota > Gammaproteobacteria > UBA11873. The sequence goes on along the minus strand of JBLFWX010000069.1, from coordinate 22,419 downwards.
CACCACCGGTTGTTGCGATGTCATCACCGAGGCGCATATGAAGCGCATGAAGGACCTGGCTATCGTGTGTAACATCGGTCACTTCGACTCCGAGATCCAGATCGATCGCATGCGCCAGTACAAGTGGACGGAAATCAAACCGCAAGTGCATAAGATCACCCTGAAAAGCGGCCGTAGCATCATCCTGCTGGCTGAAGGACGCTTGGTCAATCTCGGTTGCGCCACCGGCCATCCGAGTTTTGTGATGTCGAATAGCTTTACGAACCAGACAATTGCCCAGATCGAGATGTTCAACCATCCTGAACAATACCCAGTCGGGGTTTATGTGTTGCCCAAGCTACTCGACGAGAAAGTCGCGCATCTACATCTTGGGAAACTCTCAGTCGAGCTCGATACACTGTCACGTAAACAAGCCACATATCTCGGCGTGCCAACCAGCGGCCCCTTCAAGCCCGAGCACTACCGCTACTAGCAGCGCTACGGGACCTACGGGCGCAGACTCGATTGATAGACAGTAGTAAGTCGAAACGAGATTGTTAGGATCAATCGAGTCTGCACTCATAGGTAGGTCGTAGGATCGAGGACTGGTGCGGTAGCCCGTTAGGTACTGGACTTGTCGGTATCCGGGGTTTCCCCGAAAGGCGCCGAAACTCAGCGTAACCAAAAATCGTATCAAATCCAGGATGTTGAGCAAGCTAGTTTCATCGTTTCGAGCCTATCTGCGGCCCTTCAATGTAACGTAAGCAACGCAACATGAATGCGATGCAGCTGCAGTTTCTGATCTTAATTCTTGCTGGATGGATTAACCGATCGCAGCAAAATGCCATCGAATACCTGCAGGAACAAAACCGCATACTCCGCTAGCAGATCGGAGGAAAGCGCCCGTTGTTCACTGATAGTCAGCGACGGCGCCTCGCAGCCAAAGCGAAGTTGATCGGCCGCCGAGGGCTTCTTGAGATTAGCACCCTGGTCACACCCGATACCTTGCTTCGATGGTATCGGACTCTGATCACGAAAAAATACGATGGCAGTGCCGTGCGCAGAGCGGGACGTCCTAAAACAGCCGACGAAATCGAGCAGCTGATCCTACAAATGGCACGTAGCAACCCTACATGGGGCTACACGAGGATCCGCGGCGCGCCTTATACCCTCGGCCATAAGATTGGCCGGAATTCAATCAAACGGATCTTGTTCGACAACGGCTTCGATCCTGCTCCGATGCGAAACAAGGGAATGTCGTGGGCGACATTTCTCAAGGCACATTGGGTTGCTATCGCAGCAACGGATTTCTTCGGCGTCGAAGTCCTCACGCGAAAAGGATTAATTCGATACTTTGTGCTCTTCGTCATTGATCTTAAAACGCGCCGAGTTCAGATCGCCGGCATTGTTCAACAACCCGATGGTCACTGGATGCAGCAAGTTGCGCGCAATGTCATCGATGTTGACGCCGGATTTCTAATTGGGTCTCGTTATCTCATTCACGATCGCGATCCGCTGTTTGCTGAGGCGTTCCGAAAGATTCTAAATCTTGCGGACGTCGAGACGATAAAACTTCCTGCGCGAAGTCCTAACTTAAACGCCTACGCCGAGAGATTCGTTCGGTCAATTAAATATGAATGTCTCGGACGAATGATCCCATTGGGTGAGCGTCATCTTCGGGAAGCAGTCTCCGAATATGTGCATCACGCTCCTGATGAACGCAATCATCAAGGACTCGACAACCTGCTTATAGATAGACCTAGCGATGTCCCGGATCTGAGCCGCTCCGTTGACGGCAGACAAAGGGTTGGTGGAATTTTGAACTTCTACTATCGAGAGGCCGCGTGACCCGAGGCTGAGTTTTCACACACAACGAGTTCATGACGTCAAACACACATTCGGCCGGCGCTTACGCGCGGCCGGTGTCAGTTTTGAGGATCGCCAGGATCTGATCGGACATAGGTCAGGTCGGATCACGACGCACTACTCGGGCGCCGAATTACGGAGCTTGATGGACGAATCGAACTCGATTTGCCGGCGGAACTTCCGCACCATTTTTTTCGAACGAAAACCGACAAACCCGTGAATGCTTAATTTTGTTTGAATAATTTGGCGCGCCCAAAGAGATTCCAACTCCCGACCACCTGGTTCGAACATAACGTATCTAACTATAACTAATTGTAATTAAAAGACTAAACCGAAACGCTCGTTGCTAATTTTGCATGACAATGCACAACCGCGCATAGCTAACTCCCGCAAAAGTCCGGCACGCACCAGCAGTTCGAGATTAACCGTGGTTTTCTTGAGACGGTAAATTCACTTTTGATTCGAGCTCACCCCGATATTTCGATAGAAATATAATAAATTCCGAATCGGCCCTATTCTTCCAAGTATGATATTTGATACCCTATTACACCAATAATATGATCACCGATTTACACGGAGGCAGCATGAGCACTACGCGAAAGACGATAACCGTGACGGAACAACAAGACCACTGGATCAAAGCGCAGATCGCCGCTGGCGATTTCACAAACGACAGTGAATATATCCGCGATTTGATCCGTCGCGACCAAGAACAAAACGCTAAATTTCGAGCGCTGAAGGCGGCCATCAACGAAGGACTAACCAGCGGCGCAACAGAACGCACAGTAAGTGAGATATGGGAAGAAGCCGAATGACGATTCAAAGCTAACGTTGGCTGAGTTCCGTCTATCGAAAAGTGCTGATGCAGACCTCGGAGATATTGCTAACTATACAATTGGACGCTTTGGGATCGAACAAGCTCGACGTTACCGCGACGGACTGGTTGACTGTTTCAGTCAGATCGCAGAAACGCCCCTGATCGGCCGGAGCGCCGATGACTTAAGCGCAGATCTCAGGCGCTTTGTCCATGAGTCGCACGTTGTATTTTTCCAATTAGAACCAAATGGCGTACTCATAGTGAGAATACTACATCAACGAATGGACGCTCCAACGCACGTCCAGGATCCCTCACTATAAAAGGTCACCTCGTATGGTGCCAAAACTCAGCTGGCCCCAAAATCGCATCAAACCCAGGATATTGAGCAAGTTAGTTTCATCGTTCCGAGTCGATCTCCGGCACCGCGATGTAACGTAAGCTTGCCAACATGAATGCCCTGCAGCTTCAGTTCTTCATCAGAATCCTTGCCGGATGGATCAATCGATCTCAGCAAAACGTTATCGATTACCGGCAGGAAGATAATCGCATACTCCGCGAGAAACTCGGAGAGAAACGCCTGTCGTTCACTGATAGTCAGCGACAGTGCCGAGCTGCCAGGGCGAAGTTGATCGGTCGCCAAGGGCTCTTTGCGATAGACACCGTAGTCACGCCCGATACGTTACTACGGTGGTATCAAAAACTGGCCTCCAGAAAGATACGATGCCAGCGCCAGCCGCTGCCCGGGTCGTCCTAAAACAGCCGACGAAATCGAGCAGCTGATCCTGCACATGGCACGGAACAATCCGTCCTGGGGTTACACGAGGATCCGCGGCGCTCTGTACAACCTTGGCCATGAGGTTGGCCGAAATACGACAAAACGGATCTTGATCGACAGCGGCTTAGATCCTGCTCCGCTTCGAAACCGAGGAATGTCTTGGGCGACATTTCTCAAGGCACATTGGGGTGCTATCCCAGCAACAGACTTCTTCAGCGTCGAAGTCCACAATTGGATATTCATGGACAATTTTGCCGTTCTTAAATACTGCTACGCCACCGCCCGTTTCGGCCGCCTTCCGCCGCGCGCGTTCAGCGGCCCGGTTCATTCGATCTCAGCCCCAACAAAGTCGGGATCCCGATGTTTCTTAATCGACTTAATCTTTCAGTGAAACCATTATTGACTCATCTCCGATATTAATTTCGGCGTGTGAGCGGAATTATCGTACAACGCCCACTTATCTATCAGAACTTGATATATGAACTCGAAAATCCGCAAACCCGAGTGAAATCGACGAGTACGAATATTCGGGAACGACAATTGTCAGATAAAACAGCAAGCGGACATTAATCCGGACATCTATACGGTCTTGTTTTAGTTAGACTTGGACGTATATCCATGATGATTATATATTTATGGACGATTCAAAGACCGGCAAAAAAGAGGACATTTTCAAGGTCGAGGACCGCGGAGAAACGCTAACCTCGATGGAACCTATGCTGGTACAGACTAGCGGTAGATTTCGCGATGAACTTGCAGATCTAGCTCTGGAATTAACCGCAAAATCAACCGGATTTCGGAGGAGTCTACCGGAAGGCATGGTGAGTTCGCTTTCGGATCTCGTTCGGTCCATGAACTGCTACTACAGCAACCTCATAGAGCGCCACGATACCCACCCTGTCGATATAGAAAGGGCGTTTAACGAAGACTACAGTAAAGATCCGAAAAGGCGAGATCTGCAGCTTGAGGCACGTGCCCACATCACGGTGCAACAATGGATTGATGGTGGCGGCCTTGACGGTCGAGCCACAACCGCCGACGGATTGATCGAAATTCATAAGCGCTTCTGTGAATTGCTCCCTGAGGATCTTTTGTGGGTCGAAAATCCCGATACGGGTGAGAGGATGAAAATCACACCTGGCGAGTTACGAAATCGTGATGTCGAAGTTGGGCAGCACGTCGCAATAAGCGCCGGTGCCTTGCCACGGTTTCTGAGGCGTTTCGAAGACGCCTATAGCAAACTCGGGAACGTGGACTCCATCGTCGCGGCGGCAGCAGCTCACCATCGATTTTTGTGGCTTCATCCTTTCCTAGACGGGAATGGGCGCGTTGCCTGCCTAATGTCGTATGCCTTGCTACGTGAGTCTCTAGACACGGGTGGTATATGGTCGGTTGCGAGAGGACTTGCACGTAACGAAAGCACCTATAAGGCGCATCTCGCAGCCTGCGATGCGCCGAGAAGAAATGACTTGGACGGCAGAGGAAATTTAAGCGAGGAGACGTTAGCTGAATTCGCACGTTTTCTCCTCAATACGTGCATAGACCAAATTAATTTTATGGAAAATTTGGTTCAGCCCTCCAAACTGAAGAATCGCATTTTGATTTGGGCCGAACGCTAAGTTCGAGATGGTACGTTGCCGTAAAAAACCAAGATCATACTGGCGGCTATTCTTTATCGCGGTGAGTTGGGCCGCGGTGAGATAGCTGGTTTACTCGGAACGAGTGATCGGCAAGCAAGAAGGATTGCATCTCCTCTTTTAGAACTCGGTGTGCTTTCGGCGAAAACTACAAGGTCGCCCCTGAGGCTAGTCTTTCCCGCAAATCTCGCATCGATATGGATGCCTGGGTTATTTCCTGAAAAACTCGATTAGGCGTAATAATCGCAACCGGTTTTGTCAGGTTACTGAGCGCACGGTAAATTTTTCGCGCAAAAAGACTGTCCATCCTAAAAACGTGATCACTATCACGCAGCGAGTCGCATGTATCGGTGATGAAGTCCGCTAGGGGTTTTGTCAGGTTGTTGCGCGCCTGACAGATCGTGTCGAGCGAGGAGAAACATCGTCGATCATTAGGCGCACGCCACCTGTGGCCAAGTTTGAAAAGCACTAAAATGCAACTCGCGATAATCCTCCGCGTAAGGTGCCAAAACCCAGCTTAAAAATAATCGTATCAAATCCGGGATGTTGCGATTTGCGATTTTCATCGTTTCCCGTCTACCACCGGCGCTCAGATGTGACGTAAGCTTGGACACTTGAATGCCGTGCAACTGCAGCTTCTGATCTTGCTCCTTGCTGGATGGAACAATCGATCACAGCAAAACGTCATCGAATACCTACAGGAAGAAAACCGCATACTCCTCGAGCAGCTCGGAGGAAAGTGCCCGTTGTTCACTGATAGTCAGCGACGACGTCTCGCAGCCAAAGCTAAGTTGATCGGCCGACAAGGGCTCTTTTGAGATACATACCGTGGTCAAACCCGATACCTTGCTTCGATGGTATCGGACTCCGATCGCCAAAAAATACGATGGCAGTGCCGTGCGCAGAGCGGGACGTCCTAAAACAGCCGACGAAATCGAGCAGCTGATCCTACAAATGGCACGTAGCAACCCTACATGGGGCTACACGAAGATCCGCGGCGCGCCTTTTACCCTCGGTCATGAGATTGGCCGAAATACAATCAAGCGGATCTTGTTCGACAACGGTTTCGCTCCCGCTCCGCTTCGAAACAAAGGAATGTCACGCACAACATTCCGGAAGCGCACATTGGGGTGCTATCGCGGCAACCGATTTTTCTAGCCTCGAGGTTCTCACGCGCAAACGTTTAGTTCGGTACTTCGTGCTCTTCATCATTGATCTTCAAACGCACCGAGTCCAGATCGCCAGCATCGTTCAACAACCCGATGGTCACTAGATGCATTATGTTGCGCGTGATGTCACCGATGTTGACGCCCGGTTTCTAATTCGATATCGCTATCTCATTCACGATCGCAATCCATTATTTACCCAAGCGTTTCGGGCGGCACTAGAATCTGCGCAAGTAGAGACGATAAAACTTCCGTCGTGAAGTCCTAATTTAATCGCCTACGCCGAACGATTCGTTCTACCAATTGAATATGAATGCCTTGGCCGAATGATCCCGTTGGGGGAGCGTCATCTTCGCGGCGACGTCTCGCAATAGCTGCATCATTGTCATCGAGAACGTAATCACGGAGGACTCGACAACAGGCTCATAATGAGATCGCACGACGTGCCGAATCCTAACAAGCTTATTGAAAGTAAAGAACGGCTTGGTGGCATTTTGATGGACTACTATCGAGCCGCTGCACGACGCTGGGTTACGTTTTCGCACACTACGGTATGATGGTTGCCTGCAAAGCGGGGCTAGCCGGAAACATCAGCGCCCCGTCGTACGGTTAGCCTTGGATGCTATCCGGTCATGAGCACCGGCGGCCTACGTGCTGATTTTCAAAGGCGTGCAATTTCGATTTCAATCTATAATTTGGCCCCTGTTCGGGAACGCCGCGAATGCGCGCCGAACTTCCCGCGCCGTCGATTCAATCGTCTTCCAGGTCGAAAGAAAGCAGAACGTTACCTGGGTTGCCAGAAAACTTCGCATACCCGGAAATAAAGTAGAGCATGCCATCGACAGCGACGGGACCCGCTTGGTCAATTGCACCGCCGCGACCACTCGCGCCATTTACAGTTTCGAATTCGCGGACGGTATCGTAGCGCCATATCTCCGCACCCGTTGCGGCGTTAAAAGCGCGCATCTCCCCACTCTGCGATGCGGAGAACACAGCGTCACCAATGGCAGAAACAGCCGAAGATTGCGATGGGCTACACCGGCCACGCCCACTGCAATCTACCGGCGGGGCCTCCCACAACAGCTTGCCGGTAGAAACGTCCACGGCGACCAATCCGCCGCCTGCGCTCGGATCAAGCGCGGTGTCGGCACTGATTGAACTGTCCGAGAGCCAACGTGTGTCGGATTTCGAAGCAAACAGCACGTGGCCATGTGTTGCTTGTCCCCATTGAAATCCCCCTTGTAGGCCCCCTTTTGCGAATTTCTTACGCCACACAAGCGCGCCATCTTTGAGCGGATCAATCGCGTGTGCGACCCCGCTCTTCTGCGTCGCAATGACAACCGGCGTGCCGTCCTGCCGCGTCACGAGAATCGGAGAAGCGCCCATATCTTCATCCGGCCCCGCACCTAGCGGACAGTTAATTTTAGGCACCGCCATACACCCGACATTCCACGCATCTCCCGCGAGTCCCTGATAGGCCCAAAGCCGACGACCGCTTTCGAGATCGAGCGCCAACACGCTGTCACTCGTTTCACTTGGTGGATTCGAATAATTGTCACCTGTCCCGACGTAGATCCGCCGCCGCGTCACATCAATCGTGACCGCCGACCACACCGACGCGCCGGAAGGGCCGACCATAGGTTTTCCATGCGAATCCGTGCTCGGCTGATTTGGTTCCTGATCGATGGTGTACTGCTTCCACAGGCGCTTGCCGGTCTCGGTGTTAAAAGCAGTCACGCTGCCACGAAAGACACAGCATCGATAATTCGCATCCATCGCGAGCGCTTCTTCGAGTGACGCCATCGGCACGTACACGCGGCCCTCGAATACCTGAACGCCGCCGGTCACCCGTGCCGAGGGGTGGTCGTCGCCGACGACCTTCCACCGGAGCGTGCCACTCGCCGCATCGACAGAGTAGACCCGTCCAGATTGATCGCCGAAAAACACGCCATAGCTCGCCCCTTTGAGCGGGGCAATCGTGACCGGCGACTTAACCGGCGCATCGGCCGAGAACGTCCAATGGGTACAACCTGATTTCGCATCGAGCGCGTAGACGACACCGCTCGGACTGCCGATGAAGATGCGGCCACCAACGACGGTTGGTTGTGATTCGACGAAGCTCTCACCCGGGAACGCGAACGCCCATTTGAGTTTAAGTTTCGGGATATCGGAAGCCGTCATGCCGGCGGCCGCGGCCGCCTGAAACCGAGCGTTGGCGAGACCGTTACCCCAGCCGTTCCAACGAGGTTTGGTGAGCGGATCGCCATCCGGCCATGCCGACGGCGCGCATTGGTTCACACCGCTATCGGCCCAGCTCGCGTCGTATTTTTTGGCTGTCAAGTATTCGGCTACGGCGACCCGCTCGGGGCCGTTCAAGCTGAAGTTACCGATAACGCGCATGCTGCCCGTTTCGAGTGCCGTCACGATGCGACCAGGTTCCAGTTTAGCAAGTACGTCGCGCGATGGAGTTCGCGCGGTCGCCTTGTCGTGGCAGCCGGCGCAGACCTCCTGGTAGACGGCCGCACCGTCCCGTGGAGCGGCTTGCGCGCTCGAGAGCGTTAAACCGGCGGCCAGCAAAATAATTCGAACGCGACAGCGATTCATAACAGTCCCTCAATAAATTGGACGCGGCGCGAACAACGCGGACCGCTCACGAAGTTGAGTCTCAATATCTACGGTCGCATCGACCAAAGTCGTCAGATACTCAGACACCCATACCCCGCGGCGGTATTACGTCCATTGCGCCATCGATAGCGTTTTCGACGGGCGAATTATGCGATCTACCCTTTAGCCGCTGACGTGCGACGTCGAAAATGCGCGATTCGCTCCGGTGGGCAATATGATATGCGTTACTGCCCGCCCCACGGATGATCAACAACGTAACGCCATCGCCCATCCGGATGCAGTCGCGCGATTTCCGCTGACTTTCCGCCAAGGTCGAATGGCTTGTCATCGGCGTCGTTTCCCCACAAACGCCATTCGATACTTAGCAGTGCGGTATCTCCGGTTCGAACCGCATAACGTGTTCTCAGAGTGAACTCACCACCGAGTGCGTGAAAGTTCTGCAGCGCTTCGCGGGCACCCGCCTTACCATGAAGCTGTGTCCCATCCTCTGAGCTAATGAATATGGCGTTATCTTCGTACAAGCTGACGCACCCTTCGATATCGCCGGCTTTATAGCGTTCGGTGAAAATGTCGTGGATGGTCGACGGATCAGGATCTTGTTCAGACATAATTGGGTCTCTCCTTCATGCAATCATCGCTGATGGTTGAGCGGCGAGCATTGGACGATCATCCGGCCGCACGCCGAGGCTGTTGGCAAGACGATCGAGTGAGGTCTGCATCGCGACGGTGTTCAGGACATCGACGTAAGCCTCATCGCCGAGTCCCGCATCGCGGAATCCCTGCGCGTCGCGATCGACGATTTTGTAGGCGTTGCGCGTGGCTTTGATCGCGAAAGACAGAACGAGTCGGTCGGAGTCGTCCCAGCTTTCCGGATCCCAAACACCGCTAAGCTTATCGTAGAGTGCGGCGCCGTCAGGAAATTTTTGTAAATGCGCGCGCGTCGTCACAGCGCCGTACGCACATCGGTTGAGGCTAGATACGAGAGCGCGCACGAGCGCGTGCTGGCGCGGCGACAGTGTTGCCGATTGCGGTACTTCGAGGAGCTCGAGCGCGCGCATATTGCAGCGTAGAAAGCGCGGCTCACCTATCACGGCTTCAAACAAGTTTGGCACGAAACCGTAGCGATGCCGGGCCCACTCCGCCGCCTGCTCGTATTCTGCACTGGACTGGCCTGGCACGACCCAGGCGTTGTCCGCCGCGCCGTGCGACGCAGGAACGCCACCGCCCGAACTTGCCAGCAGGACTCCGCTGGTATCGGTATAGGACGATCGTCCCCGGCCGACCACCGGGCCAACCGTCTGACCGTGGTCGAGAGACACACCACCGCCGTCGCCCATCATGACGAGATATGTTTGCATTGCACCGATCTGCGCCCACACAACGATCTCGTGGTCGTCGATGCCGGCGTCGCGCAAGATCTGGATATCGGCTGGTGTCATATCCCAGGAATCACGTACGAACTTGCGCATCCAAACGTACATCGCCTTGTGCGTTTCCGGAATCGGCGCGGTCGATGGGTCGTCGACAATGCTTGCAGCGATTTCGGCGTTTTCGTAGACCTGGGGCAACACGGCCCCAATCGTTTCAGTTCAGTAGAAGCACGCGCTGTAGAACGCGACAGCGAAGTTGACCAGCGTCCGCGGTAGCGGGCCACCTTCGTTGACATGCGTGCCGTCGCCGGTCAATACCCGGTTCTGCAGTGCGCCGTAACGGAAGTAGGCCGGGATTACGCTGGACGTTGTGTAGACTCGCGGCGTGAACGAGTCGCACTGGAAGATCATGCCGTAAGCATTGGCAAGGTAATCGTAATCCTCGGCGACGGTGCCGGTCGCGTCTTGCTGTTCGATTACGTGGATATAGGACATCGTGGTTCTCCGCTTCGTGAGATTACTTTGAAACTTCGCGCTACCAGCCCCGCGCGGCTGGGATTGAAATTCGGACCTTCGTCCGCGAGCAACTTCGTCATTAGCGATCGCGAGCAGGCCGTGGCCCATGCGCTTTCGTAGAGCCACAAGCCGAAATCGGCGGTTACGTTGCGAAGGTTGGCTCTGTGCCCGACATCAGTCGATCCGATCCTACAACGCGACGAGCGCTCATGAGGGTAAGGCAACAAATGCCGAATTAATTTGTCGAGCCGCTGAACGACAATAATCATGGTTCCGTTGGCTCATCAAATGATCCAAACACCGCCTCTGATCCTATTGCTGAAACGCCCTCACCGCAGCGGCCGTATCGGTATATTCGCAGAATTTTGAAATGCGCCCACCATCGAATGTGAATACGTGGACCCAGTCGAATTCAAATTCGCCACCGGTTGCTTTGACCCGGGCGCGATAATGGCCGAGTCCGATGACCGTGTGGTCCTGGACGAAAAATTCGCGAGGTTCGAACGCCAGAACATCTTCGCTTTTGGAGTGAGCGGCGAAGTAATCTCCGACACCCGCGTGACCCTTGCGATGTCCCGCGTAAGGTATGACGTCGGCCGGGCCAACGATTGTCCAGTCGATATCCGGCGATAGGAATGCAAAAGCGTCGGAAAGATCGCCACTGCCACCGGCGCTCTCGGGCAAAGCACCGTAGAACGACTTCACCGTTTCAATGTTTTCATTCATTTTCGTTCTCCCATTCGCCTCGCGGCTTCTGCAGGTGCAATGCCGGACGCAATTTATATCGGCTGCCTGTTTCACGTAACGTCACGATCCTGCTAGACGATTCGATTCGTTCGCGTTATCGCGCTGTGAATTCGCAGGCTGTCAGTCGTGCTTAACCTCGAACACTTCGTAATCGACCCTTCCGGGGCTCAGCTTGCCCCGCGCAACGCACATAATGTTGTTAACCCATTGGTAACGGGGATCACCGGTCTGCATGCGCGGCGTAGTAACGAAGTAAGATTCCTCGAATTCGGTCGAACCCTCGCCCCCGAGCGCCGCCTGAACTGCTGGCGTCAATTCAAGGCGACCGTAGTATTCAACGTAGATGAACGCACCATCATGAGTTTCGAACGTGCCACGCACATCGAGATGAACGTAGTCTTCTGCCATGGTCGCCCAGTCTGCGCAGCCTGCGCGACGCAAGGTGCCTTTGAGGCGAGGGCCCTCGAATTTTCCGCCGTCAACTTCGACTATCAGTCGGTTTCCGTACGCGCCGGTGCCGACAGAGATCACTTCGGACAAATGGGCGTAGTAGGTTAATAACGGTACAAGTTTCATAGTTCGCTCCCGTGTGCGCGGACCCCGCATTCGTCGCTCGAAATCTTGGAAGCACCCACGCCTCGATTCTCGCGCCTTGCCAGCGGCGACGGAAGAGTTGATATTGCCAAGTGTCTGGTCATGAAGTGACACTATTCACCAAGGGCAACATGGACATCAAAAAGCAGAGGATGCCGAAGACCTATATGGAACTATTCCTAAAATGGGCGGGCAACCGTGTCGTATCGACCGGCGACGTCGCCCACTATTTTCCACCCGTCGACGAGTTCGACGGCATGATGTCGCTGGATGATGTCTATAAGTCATTACTGTCGCTCAATCCAAAACTCATGGAGCCTCTCTGGCACATCCATTGGGCCGCATGGATACGCGGTCGCTTTCATGGTCCGCTTACGCTTGCGCTGCTCAATGCGCCAGATCTCGAAACGGGTCTCACCACCGCTTGCCGCTATCTTCCGATACGCTTGCCTTATCTGGAGTTCAACGTAGTCGCCGGCGACGAGCGTTTCAGCATCGGTATCGAGGTACCACAGGCACCGGAGCAGATCCGGCTTGAACTGGTTGAAGTGCCCTTGTATCTGATATTTGAGTACGTCAGTTCGTTCGCAACCGTCGACATGAGTCAGGTTAACGTGTCGCTGCAGCGGACATCGTCGCCGCACGCGCAGGAGTATCGTGAATGGTTTGGCGCTTCGCTCGACTTCGGCGCACACACGAATTTGCTCAGCATCCCTAAATCCTGGCTTTCAATAAAAAACCCAGAGTACGACGCCGGCGCCTGGAACCTGGCGATCGCTAAATGCGACGGACTCGCCCCGAAAACCGGAGACGGTTCCGAGGCCGCCGAGTACGTCCGACTTGCGCTCAGTGCCGCGGCGGATTCAGGGACACCGATCGGTGAGATGCCGGGAATCAACGAACTCGCCGAGCACTTGTACATTTCCGCGCGTACGATGATCCGACAACTCCGCCGGGAGGGGACGTCGTATCAGCAGATCATCAACGACATCCAGAAAAGCCGCGCGGTCGAATTCCTGAAAATAACGGAATTGACGATCAGCGACGTCGCGGCTCGGCTCGGCTACGCCGATCCCGCAAATTTCGGGCGCGCCTTCCGTCGCTGGTTCGGCGTTTCCCCGGGCAAGTTTCGTGATTCGATCGCGAGAAGTTAATTCGGTTTGGATACGAATGCCGCAGTTAGGTTAGGGTTATTGGACACCGGCAACGGGGCGAGGCTGAGGATCTGCGACGGCGTTTAAGCGGGTGTTCGATCACCCTAATCAGGAAGGGACTTTCATCGGTGCCACCCATATCACTTCAGTACAGCTAATTCTCCGTCAAATAAATCTGTCCCTTTGGTTCCACGTAAACGACTTTAGCAAGCTCCGGTTACCGAGGACATCTACCCTCTAGAAGATCTTTCTTGGCGAGAATTGCATCGGCCATGAAATCCATGAACAAACGAACTCGAGCAGTTCGGCGTAGATCTTCGTGCGTTAGCAGCCAGATTTCCCACAACGGTGTCGCCGTGCCTGGCGCGACGCGGCGCAAACTGGGTTCGGCGTCGCCTAAAAAGCACGGGAGAACGACCATTCCCATCCCTGCTTTGGCCGCTTCCAGTTGCAGTAGCGAACTGTTGATTCGGTTACGGGCAGGAACCTGAGGATAGGGACCGTCACGGACCCATTGCGGATCAGATACGGGGTTGTCCCAACCGATCCAAGTCAAGTCGCTCTTGGCATCGGGGAGAGTGTGACGAGCCAAATAGTCAACCGACGCGTAACTTGCCGTAGCAAGTTTCACTACCCTCCTGCCAACAAGATTATCTGGTGGATCGTTTGAAATGCGGATCGCAACATCCGCTTCGCGTTTGGATAGATTCGCGATCGAGTCTGAGGCGATCAATTCCAACTCAATACCCGGGTGAGCGTTATTGAACCGAACGATGTCCGTCATCAACAGTTTCTGGGCCATTGCATCCAGGAGCGTCACTCTTAAAAGCCCGGAGGGCCGCGCATCGTGTCCTACGACACGGCGATCAATCGCGTGGAACTCGGCTTCGATTGATTCGGCTGAGAGCCGCATTTCCTCGCCAGAATGCGTGATGAAATATCCCGATGGCAGCCGTTCGAATAGACGCGTGCCAAGTTTTTTCTCCAACGCATCAATACGTCGTGAAACCGTCGAATGGTTAACAGCAAGCAAAGCGGCAGCCCCGCGGATAGAACCTCGGCGGGCCACGGCTAGGAAAAAGCGGAGATCGTCCCAATCGTTCATTGGTGCAATTTAGCACCACGAAAATGCAAAATATACGACTTCTATTGCTTACACGCTCCGCGTATAAAACTTATCAGGCTCACGGAACGTCCGAGCCGGGCGATTTAAAACCATTGAAAAGGCCAAATTTATGAAACTGTATTATTCGCCCGGTGCCGGGTCGCTGGCTTCACACATTACAATTCGAGAACTCAATCTAGATATAGATCTCGTTCGCGTTGATGTGCAAATAACGCATGAAACGGAGGCGGGGGACGATTATTACGCCATCAACCCCAAAGGGTATGTGCCGTTTTTGACGATAGACGCTGATACAAATTTGTCGGAAGGAGCCGCGATACTGCAGTATCTGGGTGACCAAGATCCCAAGGGGAAAATGTCTCCACGGCAAGGATCCCCGGAACGATATCAACTTCAACAATGGTTGACGTTTGTCGGCACCGAGCCCCAACGGATCCTCGGCTCATTTTTCATTGAGGGGCACCTGACGGAAGCCGGGCTGGAGTTCGGCAAGGCCCGATTGAATCAAAGATTGGCGATCATGGATAAGCGTCTCGCCGATAACGAATATCTGATGGGCGCCGACTACACGATCGCTGATGCATACGCATTTACGATCTTGAATTGGATACCAGCATTTGGGCTCGATATCGATCTCAGCGTCTACAAAAACCTAGCTCCGTATTTTGCCAAAATTCGAAGTCGAGAGGCAGTTAAAACGGCCTTGAAAGAAGAAGGCCTGTTGGAATGAAACAGACTTTGCGAACGGCGCCGACCTGGATAGTTTTCCTCGCATTTTGTAGGTATGAGCTAGTGCAAACTGGCTTCGATTCAGTAAATGTCGCGCCGTGCTGATCACCAAGTAAGTCCAAATGGAAGTACGCGTTCAAGCGACTCATGACCAGTTAAATGCAGACGCTTCTCGCATCAGCGATGCGATCGCCAGATCAACACGGTTTCTGCGTAACCATGTTTATCTGGAACGTGAAACAGTGGCATTCGGTCTGGTGCACAACGCGCGGCTTAAGAACGGTAGTCCTTTCGATCAGAAACAATTGGACGTGCGCTGATCGATCCTTACGAAGAACTGCTGGTCCTTGGACTCGTCTTCCAGCGCTACCATCTGCATGGCATTAAGACTATTTTGACACCAGCCGTGTCGAGTCCGGTTGAGACAAGGAAATAACAATGAACGAGTTCGAATCCAGATTTGCACGATGGGTGGTGCGATACCGTTGGTTAGTTATCGTCGTCAGCTTAGTACTCGTGGCATTGGCTGCTAGCGGCGCTAGACATCTGTCGGTAACAAACAGCTATCGAGTCTATTTCGGACCGGAAGATCCGCACAGGGTTGCCTTTGAAGCGCTCGAAAACACCTACACGAAAGAAGACAACGTGTTGATCGTGATTGCCCCGAAAAATGGGGAGGTGTTCACTCGCGAAACCTTAAGCGTCATCGAATCGATGACTGAAAAGGCATGGCAACTGCCTTTTTCGACCCGAGTTGATTCGCTCACGAACTTTCAACACACCGAAGCAGACGGCGACGATCTCATCGTTGCTGATCTTGTCAAGAACGCTGCCGAACTCGACGGCGACGCGCTGGATCGGGTAAAAACCATCGCGCTAGCTGAACCGCTGCTTAGAAAATTGATCATTTCGCCGGACGCAAAGGTCACCGCTGTTAACGTCAATGTGCAGCTTCCGGGCCTTGACGAAGCTGGAGAATTGCCGTCAGTGATCAATCACGCGCGCGCTGGTCGCCGAAACGAAAGCCGCGAATCCCGACCTCGATTTTTACATGACCGGCATGAGCGGGATGCACAACGCCTTCGCCGAAGCTGCCATGCGAGATATGACATCACTTGTACCGATCAGCTTCGCCGTCATGTTCGTGCTATTGGCGTTGCTGACCGGCGGCTTAGTGGGTACGTTTACAACGATCGTGGTTATCACGTTATCGATTGCCGGTGCCCTCGGTCTGACTGGTTATTACGGCTTCTTCATCACGCCGACGAGCGCACCGGCGCCGAGCATTATCCTGACGGTTGCCGTTGCAAATTCGGTGCATATTCTCGTTTCCTACTTTCATGAGATCCGCCAAGGAGCCGCCAAACATGCGGCTCTCGAAGAAAGCCTGCGTATAAATCTCCACCCCGTCGCGTTAGCAAGCCTCACGACTGCGATCGGTTTTATGACGATGAATTTTTCTGAAGTGCCGCCGTTTCAACAAATGGGCACGATCATCGCAACCGGTGTCGTGTTTTCGTTTGTATTATCGGTAACTTTGTTGCCGGCCTTGCTCGCCGTCGTACCCACTGGGCGCGTACGACGAAGTGAATACAACGATAAGTGGATTGAATCGCTCGGTAACTTTATTGTTCGCCGCCGCCGCGGCTTACTGTGGGGCACGACGGTCGCAATTATCGTTATTGTCGCGAATGCACCACGAAACGAAATTAACGATTTCTTCTTGCACTACTTCGACAAAACGATCGAATTCCGAGTCGCAACCGATTTCACCGCCGATAACTTAACCGGACTCTATACGATCCATTATTCGCTGGATTCCTGCGAATCCGGCGGCATAAGTGATCCCGATTTTCTAAAAGTGACGCATGAATTTACCGAATGGTGGCGTGTGCAGCCGGAAATTGAGCACGTCAGTTCAATAACCGACACGATGAAACGCTTAAATAAGAACATGCATGGCGACGACCCTGCCATGTACAAACTTCCGAATAACCGTAATCTCGCCGCGCAATATCTGCTGCTCTATGAGATGTCCCTGCCTTATGGCCTCGACCTCAATAACCAAATTAATGTCGACAAATCCGCGACCCGAGTCATTGCCACGCTCAAACCCTTATCGCTCAAGCAAACATTCGCGGTGACCGACCGGGCCGGCGCGTGGTTGGATGAACATGCATCGACCATCGGCCACGACAATGGCACGGGTATGGCGATGATGTTTTCGCATTTGGTCCTGAGCAATATCAACTCCATGATAATCGGCTCGCTGGTCGCGCTAATGTTGATATCTGCCGTGTTAGTGATTGCGCTGAAATCAATAAAAATAGGTCTGCTTAGCTTAGTTACGAATTTGGTGCCGGTCGCGATGGGATTCGGGGTCTGGGCGATCATGGACGGCAGCATTGGAATGTCGCTACAAATAGTCGCCACTATGACTTTGGGTATCGTGGTCGACGACACCGTCCACTTCTTGAGTAAATACTTACGCGCGCTGCGTGAACAAGACATGCACCCGCACGACGCGGTTCGCTATGCGATCAAAACCGTCGGGCGGGCGTTAATCGTGACCTCCGTCGTACTGGTAGCCGGATTCCTCGTTTTGTCGACGTCGCACTTTTCACTGAATTCGAGAATGGGCTTATTAGTTGCTATCGTTATCGCGTTCGCTTTGGCAACCGTGTTTCTGTTCCTACCGCCGCTACTGATGAAGCTCGAAGAACGATTCGGTGCGGATGCAAGCAAACTTGAGCGTTCGAACCGCGGCGTTCAACTTGTTGCTGTTCCTGAAAAATCGACTGTTTCCTAAGTGTACGGCGAGCGCGGTCGCCGCCAGCTGACATCGAGTGGACACCTAATGCGACGCGGCTGCATACTGCATTTGAGGAACGGCACAACCGATACAAAAATGCATTCGGAGGCAGAAATTCTATGAGCACCCGGCATCAGCTATTGTGTGCGTGGAGCAGCGCGAGGGCTGCACGAGCGTCGGCTCGTGTGGGATAAATTCGACGATAGTCTCGTGCACGTTTCAGCCGACTAAAGAATCCTTCGACTGCCGCATTATTGCGGGGAAAAACGACTGAATACAGGATCGTGTATCCTTCGTCTATCCTGGCGCATAACGACGAGAAGACGGGCGCGGACTATGACTAGACGCATACCTGGTTCCACGATTCATAGAGCTACTACTGCTACGTCGTTACCGACAAGGCATTGGCCCCAGAGTGCGTGCGCTGACTAAATACGGATTCGCTGGTCGCGATATTCTGCGACGATATCGCGTTACCGTGCGTTTGGGTGCCATCATAAACGATGCGGCGTGGGATAACGTGACCCTCGAAGTCGGAGCCGACTTCTGCGGCCGCTACGTCAACCGTATACCGTCGATCGAATCGCGAACATGACGGATCTAGTGCGAACGAAGTTGTCGTCGCCACAAACGGCCATGCGGCTTCTGGTTCGAGAAAATCTGGTCTCGGCGTTCGATACAACTGTTTCGAATTGTCGTTTGGCTTGCATTATAGCGCCGGCAGGTTACGGCAAATCGACGCTGATGGGGCAGTGGATCGACCGTCTTACTAAGCATGGCATTCCAAGCGGTTGGATCAGTCTGGATCAGGAACACGACGACCCTGTCCGATTTCTCGCGTACCTCGGCGCCGCGCTGAAGCCCCTGGGGTTGGATATCGATGAGCTCCTTAGAGCACAACTCCACGACGGCACGACACCGCTGTCGAGAACGCTTCTCCACTCTATTGCGCGCGACCTGTCGGCTGTAACTACTCCGTTCGTTCTGTTTCTAGACGACCTGCACCTCGTTAGTGAATCGGTAATTGCCGACACGATCGCATTCCTGATCCGTCATGCCCCGACGAATATTAGATTTGCTATCGCAAGCCGTGTCGATCTGCAGTTCAGCCTGAGTGAATTAAAGATGGCCGGTAGTTTGTTGACGGTTGGGCCAAAAGAATTGCGGTTGCGACTGGAGGAGACGTCGCATTTAGTAAACGATATGAACAGCCTTGGGCTCACGGCAGCAGAGGTGGTAACCCTTCATGATCGAACGGAAGGCTGGATAGCCGGCCTGCAGCTGTTCTCAATGTCGGTCGACGTGCCACAACACGCGGGGGAACTACTGAGGGCGTTTTCAGGCGCGGATCGGGATGTCGTTAGGTACCTCGGTGATGTCGTACTTTCCAAGCAACCCGAGGAAGTCCGTAACTTCCTTATGAGGACGTCTATCCTCGATCGTTTCTGCCGAGATCTTTGCGTAAAAATCTCTGGTCTGGAAGAAAGTCGGACCATTCTTGAACATCTGAACGCCCACAACATGTTCCTGATTCCGCTAGACCGGCGTGACGAGTGGTATCGTTACCACCATCTGTTCGCTGACTTTCTGCGCAAGCGATTCAGCGTTGAACAACCCGACGAACTCGCCAGCACGTACGGTCTGGCGAGTGATTGGTTTGCTGAACAGGGCCATTATCCCGAGGCAATTCAATACGCATTCGCGGCGCAGGACCATGATAAGGCAGCACGGTTAATATCGGAGATAGGGCTGGACCTTGTTAGAAACAGAGGCGAACACGCGACCTTACTGAAATGGACTTCGGCGCTATCGAGTAAGGCCCAAAAACGCTGGCCAATCACTAAGATCTGCAGAGCGTGGTCAATGACTGCCTCGCGGAATACTGCTGCGGCGGAACGGGAAATTCGTCAGCTGGAACAGTTAAGTAAGGAATGGGACGACCATTCGTCGCCGTCTATCGTGGCCGAACGGGCGAGCATGATATCAAAGATCCGTGCGGCCCGATGCACGATCTCGGCCATATTGGACAAGTCGTCCGAGGCGCGCTCCGAGTGCGTCAGGTGGTTGCGCGAAGACACCGTTAATGATCCCGATGACATCGCTCTCGTCAACAACGTACTCGGGATTGCATGCATCAGCACGTTTGCCTTCGAGCAGGGTTTTGCAGCAGTCGACCAGGCGCTACGGTCGCTTCAACACCGGGATGCCCCGTACAATGTGTCGTGGTCGGCGGCCGTCAAGGCGTTACTCATGATCGAACAAGGGCGTCTTTCGGATGCGCGAGAGTCGCTAGAGGGCGCCGTCGCGGAGGTGGAAAAAACGCTCGGATCGCAGTCGTTATCCGCCGGTTTATTGTCGATCGTGTTTGCGGAGATTCTCTACGAAGCCGACGAACTTGAAGCAGCGGAAGAGGCGCTCGAGACTGGTTTTTCCATTGGCCTCGATCATGGCATTGTGGAAACTACCTTGGCGGCTTGTATCACGAACGCGAAGATCCTTTTTTCAAAAGGAATGGTGGATGCCGCTCTTGAAGTTCTCGAAGAAGGTGAAAGTCGCGAGGAAAAGGGGCATCCGGGTCGGCTGTCGCTCACTCTGAGAGATGAGCGGATCAAGCTGTTACTGCGGGCGAATCGATTCGACGAAGCCCAGGGCGTGGCCGAACAATTCGGTCTTTTGAATCCTCACGCTAGCGTTCAAGGCGTTGACGACCGTGAAGCGACGCTAGAGATCCCCAAAATTGTGCGGGCGCGTCTGCGTATTGCGAGCGCTGAAGTAAAACGAGTGTCTGCGGCGTTGACTCCCTTGATCGGGCGGGCGCAGGAGGGCGGCCGGCAGCGCAAAGTCGTTGAACTACTCATCTTGATGGTGAAGGCGGCTTGGATTGACGGTAAACGGCGGCAGGCATTTCGTTATTTCTCTCGCGCTTTGTCGATCGGAGCGCGCAATGACCTATACCGGACATTCCTCGACGAAGGCCCAGAAATTCTTGGCGATGTTGTCGCCGAAATTCCAGGCCTCGGCACGCAACTAGACGACGTCGGCGCGGATCATGTCGATCTACGTTTGTTGCGGCGTCTCGCCGATGGGTTCGGTGTTGCCAACGCGGGCAAGCGTAACGCGGGGTGCCTACGCTGGCCCGATGACACTAACGTTGCAATGACGAAACGCGAATTGGATGTATTGCGCAAAGTTAGTTCTGGATTATCCAATGTCGTAGTGGCGAGCGCATTGTTCGTTTCAGAAAAAACCGTGAAATGGCATTTGCAGAATATCTATCGCAAATTGGATGTGCGAAGCAGAGGCGCCGCCGTGACCGTAGGCCGTGGCCGGGGGCTGATACCGTAGCGTACGGCAGCTGTCGTTATTCGAAAATTGTTCGGCCTAACGGTCTTATTGCGACCAAGGCGAGCGGGACAAGGGCTGCTCGCTCGCCTTCAGATCAGAAAACCCAGCCTTTAGGCTGGGTTTTCGAGTCCCTTCCACTGTTACGTTCAAGCTCAATTAATCGCGACCTTTGAAAACGTAATGGTCCTCGTCTTTGGAAGACGGGTAACGATTCTAATTAATGAAGTACTGATACCTGGGATCCGTTATGAATAAAGGAACTGAACTACTGTGTGCGTGGGGCGGTTTGGCCCTCGTGGTTATATTTGCGGTCGGATTTTTTCCGCTCGCGCATTTCATACCACCACCTCTCCCAACTGCCAGTGCCGCGGAAATCGCTGGGATGTACCAACAAAATCCGTTGAAAATCCGCCTTGGATTATTCGTCATGATGGTCTCGTTCGGATTAATCTGCCCGTTTGCCGCCGTTATTTCGATTCAACTAAATCGAATTACGGGTGGGCCGTCTATATTGTCGTACATCCAGTTCGCGTGCGGCACGTGCGGTGGGGCGCTGGTTATGATCCCGTTAATGTTGTGGGCCGGGGCCGCTTTTCGCCCGGACCGTGCTCCGGAATTGATCGTAGTTCTTAATGACATGGGCTGGATCACGTTCTTATGGCCAGTCCCACCTTTCTTCCTCCAAGTAGTCGCGACCGGCCTCGCCATCCTCGGCGACCGGACCGAGCAAACAACACTCCCGCGATGGAGCGGTTTCTTCTGCCTTTGGTGCGCGGTGATGTTTCTTCCTGGCCTGCTGTTGATTTTCTTTCAGACCGGCCCGTTCGCGTGGAATGGTCTGCTCACATTTTGGTTAGGTGCGTCAGTCTTTTTTACCTGGTACGCAGTAATGTCGATCGTGCTCGGAAAATCCATCGTCCGACAAAGTAGACAAATGCAGGCCTGAGGTAAGGGCACGTGTCCGCGACCAGCGAGCCAATGGCAGCGTCGATCGAAACTCCGCAGGCGGCAAAACCCCATTTACCTGGCGAACTCGGGGTGTGGGCTTTCATCATCGGCGACATGATCATTTTCAGTTTGTTTTTTGTACTGTTTGTGTTTGACCGATCGCTGAACGTTCCTCTTTATTCACAATCCCAGGAAACCCTGGTCCAGTTCTAC
>JBLFWX010000068.1:0-28352 GCA_047611805.1 Gammaproteobacteria bacterium | reverse complement strand
GTCGATCGCGATCGGACTACGACACAACTTAGTTAGGGGTGCTGCGGTTTCCAGCGCGCGCATGAGTGGGCTCGACACTAGATCAGGCGCGACCAGACACGACAACTGCTCCGCGACCGAGCGCGCTCGTTGCTGCCCCGCGACGCTTAGGCCCGAGTTTCCAGCTTGCGACCACGGAACGATCGCCTCGCCGTGGCGTACCAAATAAATATCAATGCCTTCGGACACGGCTAAGTCGACGTTTGCATCGCAAAATCAGACTACGACCGTAGTGAAAATTTCACGTCTAAGTTTTTTGGCAACATCGTAAACGACAATTTTTCTTCAACTTCGATATCCGGGTTGGTCAGTCTTAGATCGAAATTTCTGCACAACATCGCTAACACGATCTTAATTTCTGCGAGCGCTAAGTTTCGGCCCGGGCAAAAGCGTGGCCCAGTGCCGAATGGGAGAAACGCTTGGGTGTTATGCGGACACTGAGTAGCATCCGCAGCCTGCAACCAACGCTTGGGATTAAATCGATCAGGTTCACCGAAATTTGCTTTATTTATCGCTGGGTGGCGAGTTAGTGCCAACACGGGCGTATTCGCTGGGATCAAGTGTCCGAGCAGTTCCACATCTTCATTGGTTTCTAATCCATTCAGCGGCGCAATTGATTTCAAGCGCATCGTCTCGTTCGCAAACGCCTCGATGAACGGTAACTGAGAAAGCTGCTGGTAGTCCGTGGGAGACACTTCCGGTGCGATCAGTGCATCGATTTCGGCGCGCGCACGCGCGAAATGCTCTGGATGCTGGATAAAGTAATGCACCGCCCATGCGATTGTGTTTGCCGTCGTGTCTTCGCCGGCTAAGAGCAAGGTTAGTACATTAGCGAAAATATCTTCGTTGGTGAATTCTGCCCCCTCCTCGGTTGCTTGGGCCGCGATGATCGCTTCGAGAAAATTACTCGGTGCTGCGAAAATCTCCGGCTTATCTGCCATTCGCTGGCGGCAATCGGCGATAAACCCATTCACGGTCGCCTTAATGCTAATTAAGGCTTCATCGAGTTCGCGGTCCTGCTTGGAACGAAAATAACGCCAATAGGGGAAAGGTGCATTAATTCGCCGAGCCAGCACGGGGAACACTTTATTGAGTTGTTGTTGAATCACCGGACCCTCCGTTTCGAGGGTATTAACATTGACCCCGAACGCTAGTTGAGTGGTGACATCGACGGTGTAGCGCATCACGTCCCGACACAGATCGACGGACTCGCCAGTCGCTGCGTAATGAAGCCAATTTTTCCGTAATGTCTCAGTAATTGCCAACAACTTAGGCGTGAACTCACGTAGATGCGCGCTGTTCAGCGCCAGCGCAACTTGTTTGCGCTGGCGTTTCCAGTCCTCGCCTTCGGAGGAGAACACGCCGTTGAAGCCCATTTCATCAATAATTGTTTCTAACGATCGGCGGCGGCGAAACGTCGTGGGTCGATCGCGTAACATTTGATTTATGGATTCCGCATCGGAAATACAAACAAGCTCGCGCGGACCCATTTTTAGCTTGTAAATAGGTCCATATTCATCGCTCCACTGTTCCAGCTGCAGATGAAATTTCTCGATATCAACCTGCAACAGATTGCCGACAAGAGGCAGACCTCGCGGGCCTTTCAGCTCAGAAACGCGTTTTAGTTTTGATGGGACTGCAGACATACGCTGTTGCGCTCCAATGGGATTCAGAAATTATAGCTGGTCTTACAGACTCTCGGACTTAGGGAATCTACTGCGACGTTAGGGTGGCGGTTCCAATCCCCATTCGTGGTCGTTAATTAAAACATCCAGACGCCTCAAATGAACCGTGATTTGACCTCCCCCCCCCCACTCGCATCACAAGGGTTCCAGAAGCCTGACAGGCGACTAGCCAAGCAAGACAAGGTGAGGCTATCACCGACGAGACGGGACTCTTAGAATAAACTCGAATTTACCGAATAAGGACTTGGACAATGATTCAGCCGTTTAACGCCGTCGGCCTCGTGCCCACCGTATGGGGAATATCGAAGCGCGAAGACATCATGCGTAATATCGAACATCAAAGCCACATCGTGAAAGCCGCGTGCTGGCTCGCAGGCTTGGATTTGCCCGTGCGACTTATCGCGTTCCCGGAAGGCGCTTTACAAGCATTCAACGACGAGGTAATGGATCTCGATCATGTCACCTACGCGCGCGAATGCGCGATTGATATTCCTGGTCCCGAGACCGATGCCTTGGGGGCGATCGCGAAAGAATACGATGTTTTCATCATGGGGCAAGCGAAAGCTCGGCACCCCGAAATAAAGGACCGGTTTTTTAATGTGGGCTTCATTATTAATCCTGATGGCGATGTGATCCTAAAGCACTATAAAGTCGCACCACTGTATCCCGTCGAACACTCAATGTGCCCACATGATATTTATGATTGGTGGATCGAACGCTACGGACGCAACCTCGATGCGTTCTGGCCAGTAGCAGATACCGAAATCGGGCGCATGGGGATCATGATGGCCAATGAAGGATCTTATCCAGAACACGCGCGCGGGCTCGCCATGAATGGCGCGGAGATTGTCTACCGCGCATCAATCCCGCATCCTGCTGCATCGAATGATTACTATGAAATTCAAAGTCGAGCACGTGCGCTAGACAATAATATGTACATCGTCGCACCGAACTTAGGGACTTATTATCTAACGCAAGACTCGGAAGTGCCGATCGACACCTTCGGCGGACATTCCTACATTATCGACTACCGAGGACAGATAGTCGGGCGACAAGAATACGGCGGCGTGTCGACCAGCGTTTGCGGTCCGATTAATATCGAAGCCTTACGTCATCACCGCACCAGCTCGAAATGGACGAACTGGATGAAGGACTTGCGTACGGAAATGATCCAGATTATTTACGACCAACCGATCTATCCGAAAAATCTATACGCCGATCGCGCACCGATGAAACACGCGGAATACGAAAAAGAAGTCATCAATAAGCAGATCGAGCTCATGGTCGAACGGGATATATGGAAAAGACCTAGTGAGAGCTGATATTAATCTTTGAGTGAGATGGGGGGTGAGGCTTAAGCTAGCTAGACAGACGGCGCGGCTATCTGCGGCAAGCAAGCTGCACCTGTGGGTTCTCGGATTCCGCCGTGAAATCGAAATCCGGAGAGCATCGATCGAAGTTCCAGTGCAGACAAACTTTTTTTGCATAAACGAGGACGTGCAATTCGTCTAGCCAGCGACATGCATCTCCGTGATAGATTGAACCGAGCTTCGAATCAGTGCGTTTGCGCAACGGCAAAAAAACCCAATGGCGTGTTAATCGCTTTGTCCCCACTGCTCAACGTAGGTGATCTCCGATGAAGGTTTCCTCGTCAGAGGACCAAAATTCCCTTTCGGATAACCAATCGGAAGAACGGCGACGATGCCGTGAGTATCGGGAATTTTGAGTCGTTCGATGAGGTCGGCCTCAAACACCTGATGCATGGTTGTCAGGCTGGAGCCGAGACCTTTGGCCCGGCACCCTAGTAAAATGTTCTGCACGCAAGGGAGAACAGAAGCGTAAGACGGCGGGGCTAAGCCGAGCCGTTGATCCTCGCTCACGGCCATCGGCCAATCGCGTTCTCCGCAGATAAACAGGAGAACCGGCACATCCGGGAGATGTTTACCAAAGGCCATCGCGGTCCGTAAATTTCGCGCGAATCGTGAATTGTCGTCGTCTGGCGGCGTAAATTTTGAGAATCTTTCCAGCATAGCGGCGTCATATCTGTCGCCGAAAAATCTCTTCGTTGCCGCATCACGCGCGACAAGAAAAGTGTACGGTTGAGAGTTGAGACTATTTGGCGCGTGAACAGCGGCATCTAATATCTCTTCAAGCAGCGCTTGGGGAACCGGGTCGGGCTTTAGGCGCCGCATTGGACGCATTGTTTTCATGATGTGGAATAGGTCTAGACTCTGATCCATCGCGCATTTACCCTACAAGTCAGATTCACGATTGCACTCACCTGCACGGCTCGCGCTGGTTTAAGGATGTCTCGGTTTGCCGGGCAACGACCCGACACGGCTGCTCGACGTCTAGTGAAACTCAGTCGACGTGTCGAGTCGTGGTACGGAACATACCGAAGCTTGGCACGCCCATAGTGGAATTAGTCGCTTGTTCTAGTTGAGGTGACTGCTATGCCATCCGCAACTATTCAAACCTTATTGCGAGCGACGCTTATCTATGCCCCGATCGAAGCACGATCATCTTGTCAATTTGCATATCTTCGATGGTATGCGGAATACCGCCGACCCCAAGTCCCGATTCGCGTAAACCAGCAAACGGCATTACGTCATCACGGAACGCAGTATGGTCGTTCACCATCACCGCGGATGCCGCCAAGTTATGACTGATGCGCATCGCGCTATCTAGCGATTCGGTAAACACCGACGCTTGGAATGCAACAGGTAAACTGTTCGCCACCGCCACTGCGACATCTTCGTCGTCGTAGTCGTAAATGCACACGACTGGGCCAAATATTTCTTGATTCGTCACAGTGGCGTCTGCGGCAGGATTAACAAGGATTGTAGGCGCGTAAACTCTCTCGGATATCGTTTTACCGCCTTGAACGCAGCTCGCGCCGCCATCAATCGCCGCGTTAACCCACTCATGCACTCGTTCCACTTCTTTGGGACGAATTAACGGCCCCACTTGAGTCTCGATGCTCGTCGGATCCCCGACAACTAGTTTCGCCACCGCTGATTGAAATTGGTCTACAAATTTACTGCGCAGTGCGCGCGGTACAAAAATTCGTTGGACGGACACACAGACTTGCCCCGCATGATAGTAACCACCCTTCACCAACGCCGGTACGGCGAGATCTAGATCGGCATCGTCGCAAATGATCACTGGCGCCGCGCCGCCGTGTTCGAGGGCGCAACGAACGCCGGGCGCGAGTTTACTGTTGAGCATCCATCCAACCCGAGCGCTCCCAATGAAACTAAAAAATCCTATTCTTGGATCGGTGACAAGCGCCTCTGAAACCGCGCTATCTGACGGGATCAATGTTCGGCACCAGGCTGGTGGCAGCCCAGCCGCATGCAGTATCTCGACGAACCGTACGCAACTCAAAGGAGTAACCGACGCGGGTTTTACAATAACCGGGCACCCGGCTGCTACGGCCGGCGCGACTTGGTGGACAATTAGATTTAATGGATGGTTAAACGCGCTTACTGACGCAACAACTCCGATCGGTTCTTTGCTCGTCATCGCAATACGGCCAGCGCTAAAGCGGTTCGTGCCCAAGGGGATGCGCTCTCCGGCATGGACTTTCACATGATCCACGCACAAACCAACGCCTTCGATCGCACGTTCGACCTCGATGATCGCGTCTACAAGTGGTTTGCCGCCTTCGATCGCGATTAGCATTGCCAATTCGTCTTGCGACTCGCGCATCAATACCTGGGTGCGAAGCAAGATCTCGATGCGTTCGTGCAGTGGTAGCCAGCCCTTGCGGCGTAGAAATAAATCGCGGGATTCGGCAAGCATCTTATTCAGTGTCGACGCATCATCCGTCGGAAGCTCGCCCACGACGTCTCCGTTGAAAGGGTTGGTCACTTGTAGTGATGCAGAGGTCATAACGAAATCCTTAGGGTGATAGCTCGTACGAAATAGGTTGCAGGGAATCAATAAACCAGCCGCAACCTAAGACGGCAGTAATGTTTTCCTCAGCGATCATTAAAATGTCACGACACTACGAATAGATTTTCCTGCGTGCATTAAATCAAACGCGTCATTGATCTTGTCGAGCGGCATCGTGTGCGTGATCATCGGGTCTATCTCAATCTTGCCGTCCATGTACCAGTCAACGATGCGCGGCACTTCAGTACGACCGCGCACGCCTCCAAATGCAGTTCCGCGCCACACTCGTCCGGTAACTAATTGAAAAGGTCGCGTCGATATCTCCTTACCGGCGCCTGCAACACCGATGATAACGCTCTCGCCCCAGCCTTTATGCGCGCATTCCAGTGCTTGGCGCATCGTCGTCGGATTGCCAATGCATTCGAATGAGTAATCCGCGCCACCCTTCGTGAGATCAACCAAATACGGAACGAGATCGCCCTCGACTTCTTTGGGGTTAACAAAATGTGTCATACCAAAGCGCTCGGCGATTTCTTTGCGCGAATCATTTAGATCAACGCCGACGATCATCTCAGCACCAACCAAACGTAGCCCTTGAATTACGTTCAGACCGATTCCTCCCAGCCCGAAAACCACACATCGCGAACCGACTTCAACTTTCGCCGTATTGATTACTGCACCGATGCCCGTAGACACACCGCAGCCGATGTAACAGACCTTATCGAAAGGTGCGTCGGGTCTGATCTTCGCAAGTGCGATTTCAGGCACCACCGTATGGTTGGCAAATGTCGAAGTGCCCATGTAATGAAATATCGGGTCGCCCCCGATTCGAAAGCGGCTGCTACCGTCAGGCATAACACCTTGGCCTTGGGTGACGCGGATCGCCTGACAAAGGTTGGTTTTACCACTCGTGCAATACTCGCATTGGCGACACTCCGGGGTGTAAAGCGGGATCACGTGGTCACCGACCTTCAAACTGGTCACCCCTTTCCCGACATCAACCACGACACCGGCACCTTCGTGACCAAGGATCGCAGGGAATACGCCTTCTGGGTCATCGCCGGACAAGGTGAACGCATCCGTGTGACAGATCCCGGTAGCGCGGATCTCAACCAGCACTTCGCCCGCCTTTGGGCCGTCCAGGGTCACAGTCTCAATTGTCAGTGGTGCTCCAGCCTTATGGGCCACCGCGGCACGCGTTTCCATGGTTCAATGCTCCTAATTGTCTCGCAAAAATTTGTACGATCGTGTGATTTGAGGGGCGCCAACGTTAGCATGAACTGCTGCCACCGATCACGCATGCCAATGTTGGCAGCTGCGCTGGAACCATGAACTAATTCCTTTTTCACGTGATATATGGCACCAATGACCGCACTTAACGGTTGCTGGCTGAATAACTACCGTGGCACAGTGGTGAGCGCAGCGCTACCGCATTGAACATTGGTACACAAGGACTGACCATGAGCTTTACCTTGAAAGACTTCGATCCCTCGGTTCCTAACCTCGGCAACGGCCCTGTGTCTTCCGAGCCGTATGTATCGGCAGCCTATTTTGCTCGGGAACGAGACAACATTTACGGGAAGGTCTGGCTGAACGTCGGGCGTGCGATCGAGATCCCGAAGCCCGGAAATTTTGTCGTCAAATCGGTCGAAATCCGCAATGCCTCAGTGTTGATCACACGCGGCAAAGATAACGTTGTTCGTGCATTCCACAATGTGTGTTCACACCGGGCCAGCAAAGTGGAGTGGCGAACTCAAGGATCCAGCCCTGTCTTTACGTGCCCCTACCATGCCTGGACTTACGATCTGGAAGGCGCATTACGCAGCGTTCCCGCCGACTCAAATTTTATCGGGCTCGATAAGAAACAGTGTGGCCTCACACCGATCGCGTGCAATCTTTGGAACGATTTGATATTCATCAATTTGGATCCGAACCCCAGCCAGTCATTGCGTGAATACCTCGGCCCGATAGCAGCTTATGGAGACGCATATCCGTTTGCGGACATGGACTCTGGTGTGACCTTGGTGGTGCCAGAGGTGCGTTGTAATTGGAAGATTTTCATGGATGCCTTCCAGGAGCTCTACCATATCAATGTTTTGCACAAGCAAACGCTGAAGACGACTTACAGCGGGCCGACCAACCCTTACAGCGACCCCTTGTACTTCCGGACCTACGGGCCCCATAGAAGTCTGTCGTTTGGTTTTAACGTCGACCACGCGGTTGGCCCTGTTGAGCGCATGTCGCAACGATTCGCCACCGACCTAACTTCCTCGGCAGCAGCGCAAACTAGTCAGATCACGAAGACTTCGTGCGAACAGCGCGCTGGACTTAACCCCACCAACGCCCCGAATTGGGCGTTCGATCTCAACACGATTTTTCCGAACACGGTGTGGCTTGCTGGTAGCGGCTCGACGAATATTCATCGCTTTTGGCCCATTACCGAACATACCACACGCTACGAATCGACTATTTATAACGCGCGGCCGCAGCGCGTCAGCGAACGTTTTGCGCGGGAACTACGTTTCGGTTTATTTCGCGATACGGTGGTCGAAGACATCCTGAACACGGAGCTATGCCAGCAAGCGCTACTATCTGGCGCAAAGCAGCAAATTTACCTACAAGACGGTGAGGTTTCGATTCGCCACCATTTGCACGCAATTGACTCCTACGTACAGCACGGCGAGTTCCATGCTTAGCGACCCACAGCTCCCCGAGCAATTTTCGGATCTGGAATCATTCGCACAAGCCTGGGCGCTTGAAACCGCCGATCAACGGTTACAGAAACGCATGCAATCCAGCATGACCGAGATCAAACAATTCTACAATGCAATGCTGCCGCGCCTGGAAGAAGCCTTGAATTATCTTGATGATTTCGAATTCGGCAAGCTGCCAGCAGCTCAACAACGATTGTATTGGATATGCCTATCGACCGCGGAGGCCGCGTTATCAGTCGAAGTTTACGGTAGCCCTACGTTGCCCATGGCGCCAGAAATATCACGCTTTGAGATTTCTCATTCGAATATGGATGGATGAACTCCCGTAGACTGCAATCAGTCTAAGCTGATGCGTTAATCGTTCACCACATCGCAGATTTAGCTGTTAAACAGGCGCGCCCCGGCTTCTCGGCGACGTACGGAACCGCGCCAGAAAGAAAAACCGACCTGGACCAATTTTCTCAGTAATTAGTCAGCCGATCCGTCGCTCAAAGTGAAACCGAGTTTGACCGTCACTTGCCAATGGGCGACCTTGCCACCATCAACGTGACCTCGCACTTCACCGACCTCAACCCAGCGAATATTCTTCAGTGATTCGCTTGCTTTTCCAACCGCCCGGTTGACCGCATCTTCAATTGAAGTCTTTGAAGATCCTGTAATTTCTATAATTTTATAGACGTGATCGCTCATGATTTTGCTCCTGATTTTAATGTCGCGTCTTAATTTGAGTATAGGTCACGAACACGCATCGTTCAGAAGTTCCGGGATCCGACGCGGCGCTTCAGCTTCCTTAAAGATTAGCGCAGGCCTCGGCCCGGAAACTTAGACTAAATTTAGGTTCGGCCGCCGTTACTCCATCTCCGTTACACATTGAGGAGCAACCACGTCGGAAGTAAGCTCACGCATCACGAGTAGAGGAACAGATTGCATCACATCAAACTGATACGTCTATCGACGTCGCATTTTACGAGTGGCTCAAGAGTATTCGAGTAGCTCGTCTAGCGATCCGCCTTTGCCGCCGAGCACATGGTGTAGGTACTCCTCGTAGGTATCCATCCACATCCCAGATGACCGTTCGCGCCCTGCGGCCGCGTCGGTTTTCGTGGTTTTCAAATACCAGTTGTTACAGCGTAGCCAGACCTTACCTTCGGCCGTTGAGGTGCAAAGTTCGCTCCATTGATCCACCGCTTTCTTCAATGGTTCGACTTCACGATGATTCGATTTCGCCATCTTCGCCACAAGGTCGGCAATGTACTTAGACTGTTGCTCGCATAGCAACGTAACATTGGTTACAGGATTCAAACTTTGCGGTCCGATCATCATGTAGAAGTTCGGCATTTCGTCGACATGAATCCCCCACAATGAATGCGGCCGGGTCATCTGAAATTTATTCTCCGGCAACGCGCCAAATTTATCCGCTAGGCTTGCGCCATCGCGCCCGAGAATAGGGAACGGAATGAAGTTGCTATCAAACCCTGTCGCGTAAATGATCACGTCGAACTCGAAATGTTCATCGCGCGCAATCCATAACCCTGTTTCATCGACTCGAACGACGCCACCGTCGTCGTGGACTAGAGTCACGTTCGGTTTGTTGAACGTGGTGAAGTAGTCATCAATAAACAATGCGCGCTTGCAGAAAAATGGGTAATCCGGCGTTAACACCTTGGCGAGTTCCGGATCATCAACATCGCTATTGATGAATTCCCTCAGTTGTGCGCAAATCGCTTCGTTCTGTTCCTCATCATGCAGAGCACCGAAATCGATAAGGACTTCGCCCGGGGGGAATTCGCCTTTCCAGTCGACGTAACGTAGTTTTTCGCCGTAACCGCCGGCCCGAAACTGTGCTTCGATATCAGGCGGCGTGGGTTCATCCTCTCGACGCATGCACCACGTTGGAGTGCGCTGAAAAACATGTAAAGAATCAACGTCGTCAGCAATCGTTGTGATCACTTGCGCAGCCGACGCACCCGTACCAATGACCGCAACTCGCTTGCCCTTAAGCTTGGCGCTTTTGTCCCATTTGGCCGTATGGAAACTCTCGCCTTTGAACAATTCCATGCCACCAAACTCGGGCATACGCGGGCTCGAAAGCGGACCGTTCGCGCTCACTACGTGCTGGCTCGTCACCACCTCTGCCGGCTCGCCACTTTGCGCGTCGAGCGTGGTGATCTGCCAAACGTTGGCGCCGTCGCCAAGATATTTAAGCTCGGTGACTTTGCGCGAACAGCGAATTTTGTCGCGGATGCCGACGTGGTCTGTCAGCATTTCCGCGTAGTTGGCAATCTCAGGTTGACTCACGTATTTCTTCGACGGAATAAAACCCGTGCGATCGAGAAACGGCAGATACATGTAGGACGGCACGTCACAGGCGGCCCCAGGGTAGGCACCAACACCGCCATGACTCCACACGCCGCCAACTGACGGTGTCATCTCGAACACTCGCACATTGTCGATACCGGCTTCTGTCAAATAACTCGTACATAGCAGGCCCGAAAATCCGGCGCCGACTATTACCACGTCGAAATGGGTCGATGATTGAGCTGCGTTATCTTCGGTGGGTTGTTTTGCATCCATCTGATTTCTCTTTTCGTCAAAATTCGGTAATTTTCTAGATATCGACGTGATCCATCGATTCTAGGCGCCTGTCGGACCTAGGCGTTCGTTGTGAGGGAAAGTCCAGTTTGAGTCATATTCAATGTCCTTTCGCGGCAAATAGTCATTCCATTTAACGAGAAAGACCGCAGAGAATGGCCAAACCCGGCATCTCCACAATTAGAGCGTCCTAAGTCCGACAGGCTCTTAGGGAGCGGCAATGTAAAAGACTTAGCTCGTCGAACGCAAATAATTATCTCTTGGTGCTGTTAACTGTCGTCAACGCTCAACCAGTCGAACAGTGTTACTGGTTGCGAATCGAACTATTTATGAACGAATGGCAACGGCCACAGTTGATAGACTCGCGCTAGGGCAGACAGAGCGAGCGCATGTTTGAGTTCACCACTCACAACGGCATTGCGCACTGCGTCTTCCGACATCAGCTCGACATTTATCATTTCGCCCTCGCCCAAATCTTGTTCATGATCGATTGTCGCGTCTTCAGCGAGCCAGTGATGGCACAAGTGATTATGGAAAGCGGGATTCGGTTCGACCGCACCGAGGTAGCTCCATTTGCTCGATACGTAACCG
Organism: Gammaproteobacteria bacterium; assembly: GCA_047611805.1. Taxonomy (GTDB): domain Bacteria; phylum Pseudomonadota; class Gammaproteobacteria; genus UBA11873. The sequence goes on along the minus strand of JBLFWX010000068.1, from coordinate 16,834 downwards.
GTCTCTTCGCGTAACTCGCGGGCCGCGGCAGTAAATGAATCTTCGCCAGGGTCCACCATCCCGCCTGGTGTCTCCAAGGTTGTGTATCCGACGCCGAACCGATACTGACGGATCATCACGCAGCGACGTTCCGCATCCAGCGCGATCATATTCACCCAATCGGCTGATTCCAAAACCAGCCGTTCGAATACCATGTCATTGCGCGGGTTACGCAGTCGGTCGATGCGCTTCTCGAATAACATGAGATTCGCTGTCTCATCGTAACGGGAACCCAGATGTTCCCAATCCAATTCACTCATCTTCCTATCCTCATCATTTGCCAAAAATTCGTTCCTCTTCTAGCAAGTCGCAACGCTTCTCACGCTCTCCGGTCAATCAGTCACGTCACTCGCGCCTCGCGCTGCGGTGGTCCGGAAATATTGATCGACTATTCTCTAGGTCGCACTGGAGTAGGACCCGTGTCAGAGACGCTAAAAAGTGCGGTGCCCGAAAGTTGACCGTATACTCTTGACCAGCCCTTCAACAGATCGCGGAGCAACAACAATGGTAGCAGCCAATCAGTCAGCGTCAGTGTACGCATTCGACGACAGTAAAATCACCTGGCACCCGTTTGCAGGCATCGACAATTTAGAATTTAGCCTCTACGACCTAGACGTAGAACGGCAAGTGATCGATCTGATCGTGAAGTTCGAGCCGAATAAAATCGTCGCCTTACACAACCATCTTGCGCAAACCAACATGATGGTTATTCAGGGCGAACTACGCATGTACGAAACTGATGGGGCACTAAAAGAAGTGCGTCCTGCTGGCTCCTACACGCGTGGCAAGCGCGATGATGTGCATAGTGAAGGCGGTGGCGCAGACGGCGCCATCGTGTTCTATAGCGTGCGCGGACACGGCGACGAGAATATGTTCGAAATTATGGACGGCGACGCGCAAGTTCTAGCCACCTTAACAATGGCCGATTTACGTGGTGCCTGGGAGCAACAGCGCGGCGCGTGAGCCTAGCCATCCAAAACACCAGTCGACACGTCGCCCTGCCTAGGGCGACGCACTCGCCGTTCTACGTGCTTTCGGCTTCAGCTTCCTCGACGGGGTAGACGCGCGCCGAGTTACCGTCGACCGTAATCTCAACGGCATCCGGGACTTGTCGCATGGCATCGCGAACCTGGACAGCCGGAATGCCGTATTCCCGGGACAAACAGGCGCCGTGTGCCAACATACCGCCCGTTTCCAGCACCAAGCCGCGAATTTTCGGAAACACTGACATCCAACCCGGATCAGTACTATTGCACACTAGAATATCGCCGTTTTGGACTCGACCAATCTGGTCAAGTTGCGGCACGATCCGCGACACGCCGCTCGCGATACCGTGGCTAGTCGAAATACCTAACAGGGTTCCTGCTGGTAGATCTTCATCATTGCGCTCCTCTGAAAGATCTATCGCGACGCCGTTCCGTATCCACGTTGGAGTTGGTTCCTGTCGATCATTGCGTTTGTGAAAGACGCGTTTGCGCGCTTTCATTTTCGCTTTTGCGAGCTTCGCTGGTGCCGATCCGTTCAGATAGTCATATAACTCGTGACGGGCCAGAAACCAAAAATCATCCGGTTCATCGATCAGTCCTTGTTCGAACATTCGTCGACCAATCACGCGGAATATTTTCTTCTTGCCATACGTTAAACGATCGAGGTAATGACGCTCGTCGTCGCGATATTTCAGAAATCGCAAACAGTATTTCGCGAGATACTGGAAGATCATTGCACGTATGCTGCCCAGCGGCTTGGACATAAGATTTGCCGTCACGGCGGCTGTAACGGCCTCTCGGCGTCTAACCAGTTTATCCATAATCACTGACGGGTGAACGGGATCGTCCGTGCTCAGCAACTGACTAAACGCGTCGTAATCTAGCGCCGAGTTTTCAACCCGGCGGTCGTAATAAAAATCGCGGTCCTGATGACCGCGGTGGCCATGCTCGTGAATAAACTTATCGTAGGCCTCGACAAATTTTCTTACCTCTTCGTCCGTACTTGCCCGTAGCGCATCGAAAAATGCATCACCGTGGTGAGCGTCAAACAAACCGCGCAGCACAGCAGATCCCCTAATCTGGTGGACTAGCTCGAACAAGGCTTCGCCTTCTAGCGCGGCTTTGTTGCCAGGAATGCCACAAATCAAGTCTTGAAAAGTCGTCGCTGTGTCACCGTCGTACCAATGCTCGAGTAGTTTTCCGAGGCCACCTAGTGCGCCTGTCGCATAGAAGAAAAACGGCGGCCATAAGGTTGCGTACCACTCATCGACAAAGGCGACTTGTTTTTCTGCGGCAACGACGAGTTGTTTATCGCCCATCGCATCGACCTGTTCGACCGTCGGGCCATCTGCTTCGGCGGTTCGGTTGTCGAGATAGTCGTAGGTCGTGTTGAACCACCGGGTTACACCGTGCTCTGGTTGCATGAGGTGCACTCTAGCCCAAAGACGCAATAATCCGGCTTTTGAGGCCGATTTGGTGACGAATTCATCGTGCCATACCGGTGGAATATTCGTTAGATCGCGCAGTTGACCCGGCCATTGTTGAGTTAACCAGGAGCGCTCCGCGTCGGCATTAAAATAAGCGGTGCCGCGCCGGTATTTGTGCCAACGCACGTTCGCCACATCTTCGAAACCGAACAAGGTCGCGAAACGTGAATAATTTAGATAGCACTCGTACGCACGGCACGAATAGAAGAGCGGCGAAATACCCCCAGTCCAATACATCTCAGACCAGGTATAAGTCCACGTCGTATCTGGCTGTTCAGCAGGTGGCTGCCATCCGTCGACATCTTCATCCCAGGTAAAATCGACCCCGGTAACCGGTCGAGTTTGCAGAATGAAAAATGTGTCGTTGGCGAACGCCCATTCGATGTCTTGCGGCAACCCGCCGTACGCTTGCATGATGTCGCGACCGACCATGGCGAGATCCTGCGCCTGCGAATCAAGTAAGGACGACGTGCTTTGCTCGTCCGTCGAGGTCGTCAATTCGACGGTACCGAAACCGGTGCTCGGGTTGCGCACGACCTTTTTTTCTTTGCCGCCAATCTCCGAACTTTTGAGATCCAAGCTTTCGCGATCGAGGATGAATGTATCCGGATTCAGGATCCCAGAGACCACGCCTTCACCGAGACCCCAACTCGCGTTCAGCACAATCTCATCCGTGCGCGCAGTCAATGGGTTGGCGGTGAACATCACGCCGGCGACGTCGGGTGACACCATTTGCTGAACAACGACCGCAAGCCGTTCAGCTTCGCCGTCGAAGCCTAATTGTTGCCGATACGCAGCGACCCGTGAGGTCCACATCGAAGCCCAGCAACGGCGCACTGCGTCGAGTAATTTATCGACACCGACGATATCAAGATAGGTATCGTACATGCCCGCGAATGACGCTTCGGCGAGATCTTCAGCGGTTCCCGATGAGCGCACCGCAACGTAGGCATCGGCACCAAATTCCGTATAAGCGGCTTTTATGCTGTCGGCAATGCCTGTTGGGATGTCCGTCGTCACGATCAGTTGACGGATTTCCGCAGTCCGTTTTTCAAGATCCGCGGCGTCATCAAAATCGAGTTCCCCGACGATGCGATGAATGTGATTCGCGAGGTCGCCAGATTTTAGGAATTCCGTGTGCGCTTCGGTACTTACGCTAAATCCCGTTGGGACGCGAAAGCCCATTTCAACTAAACGTCCTAGGCTGGCGGCTTTACCACCGACGTGCGAGATTTCGGTACCGTGTTCATCATCGAATCGGATCACGTGCGGCATGCAGGGCTCCTTTATTTGACGTTCAATGCTTGCCGTGCAAAAAGGCGGTATTGTGCGGCACGAAGGGCACTAGGAGGCTAAGGCGGATCACGCTGTGGTGTCAACGCGGTCTCAACGATGATATGGGATCGGAGTGCAGCGTCAGTCTACAGTCTTATTTCATGGTGCAGTTTAAACACTTGTTAGGCGGTGGAATTCGATCTGGCCAATCACTTGCCAGCCCGATCTCTCGAGAGCCTATACCCCGAACGCGGTAAGTGAACCCTGACGCGAGCTACCCGCTCGTTTGATACCTCGATCACGATGCGCTCATCGTCGGCAAACGCCAGAGTGCCGCGAGCCGGTGATAGCTCACCCATGGGCGAGACTAATACTGCATCACCGACCGCTAGGCCTTCCGGTGTGTTGACAGCTACAGGGCCGATTGGGACGGGTGTCGATTGGTTAGCCCGCTCAATGGCGCCTTCGGCGCTGAGCGCCGACACCTCCCCATGGCCAATTGCTGCGACTCTCGCCGCCCACTCGCGGGTACGCGGCATTTGATCAAGAAAAGAGTGGCCCGGCGCGATGGTGTCGAGAAACCACGGTATTTGGTACAGCGAAATATCCGCAAGACTTAATTCATCGCCAAGCACGTATAAAGAATCATCAACGAACAAATCTTCGATCGTGTGAAGCTCAGAGCGCATTTGCGCCAAATATTTGGTCGCCGACGCTTTTACTTGCGCTGCATCCGGCACCGGTTTGCCGTGCAAGTATGCTCGGTCGCTATGAAAATCCTGAGAAAAGCTATCCGCGTTAATTCCCGTGATATACAGCGCAGTCGGCCATAACATTCGGGACTCTGTCCAGTCGGCAATCGCGCGGGCGAATACTTTATTGCGTGGTGATCCCCCATAAAAACTGGGCTCAGGACAAGTACTCTCGATATGCTCGGCAATTAATCGCGTATCACAATAAATGTCTGCGCCGATCTGTAAAGACGGCGTCCGTCGATAACCGCCTGTCAGGGGCGTGTAATCTGGTTTCGGCAAATGCGACGGTATTTCAACCGAATCCCACGCAATACCTTTGAACCCCAGCATAAGACGGACTTTCTCCGAAAAGTTGGAGAAGTCGTAGTGATGCAGGATCCATTTCATTTTTTTGGATTCGGAATTCGACTCAAGGCCGGGCGCTTAGCGTCGCTGATCGCTTCGAAACGTGCGCTCACTTGATCCAGCAACTCAGGGTGAGTATGAATATAGAATCGTTCTTCGACGATCGCATCGACGACCATTCGACCAACTGCCTGCGGTTTAATCCCGGTGTTAATGCCATCTTGGAAACGTTGCCGTGTACGGCTCATTTTTTCTGAGAGTTGCGGCGCATTCTTACGGTTTCGATCTGATTCGACGAGGCTGGTTTGGACCCAGCCTGGGCACAAAACCGACGCATTTAGTTGGCTGCCTCGGGCGTTAAGATCGTGGTGCAAACTTTCCGACATCGCAACCACGGCATGTTTGCTCGCGATATAAATCGGCGTCGCACTGCCCGAAATTAATCCGCCAAACGATGCGGTGTTAACGACGTGACCTGGTTTGCCGCCGTCGATCATTCGCGGCACGAACGATCTAATGCCATGCACGACACCCATTAAATTAATCCCGAGGACCCAGTTCCAGTCTTCTGGTGAATATTCCCAAATGGCGAGATTATTTTCTATAACGCCGGCATTGTTGCAAACGACGTTGACCTGCCCGAAATTGTCGTAGGCAAAGTCCGCAAATTCATCGACCGCGCTCGCATCCGAAACATCGACGCAGCTCGACACAACTTCCACGCCGTTAGCTTCGAATTCGGCAGCCACTTTGCTTAACGCGGCGGGCTCTATATCTGCCAGCACTAAACGCATTCCCTGCCCGGCAAAAGCGCGCGCAATACCGAGACCGATTCCGCTGGCAGCGCCCGTAACCACGGCGACCGCATTATGTAAGTTCTTCAACAACCGAACTCCGTTTTAATTTTCGGTACGACGCGTAAACATCACCGTGTCGATATAACTTAACACCGTATCATCGTTTTGATTGAACACACGAACAGAAAATTTAACGATCCCGCGATCGAGTTTGCTCTGCGATGCTCGTTTGTCGATGCATTCTATGATGGCAGACAATTCGTCTCCAACATAAACAGGATTCGGGAAACGAACTTCATCGAAACCTAAAGCGCCGATCACGCAATCTCGCCACGGGGTTTGATTGATAAAAAGCTGTTTGACACACAAAGTGTATTGCCCGGACGCCGTGAGACCCCGATGGCCTTTCTCGCGTGCGGCTTCATCGTCAAGATGCATGGGTAGCGGGTCCCACTTGCGATTAAATGGAATCAGCTCCTCGGCGGTAACTTGGTAGGGTCCGTATGATTGGCCTTCGCCAATAATCACATCGTCGAAGAAATAGGTTCTAGGTTCGGACATGGTGCTCGGCTGTCGGCAATTAAAGGATGCCTGTGATTGTAGATCGGTCTGATATCTCGAACCGCAATAACCTTCAACTTTGAGAAATCAAAAATATTTCAAAAAGAGACCCGCCCAAATGGGCGGGTTGTGGTTGTCTAACAGGCGCAAGCGCGCTCATTCATTTCTTAGTACTGAGCTGCAACGTGTCCGCCCAGTGTGTAACCGATGACAGCACCAGCTGCTGTTGCGGCTAAGCGTCCTGGTCCGCGTCCAATAGTTGAACCTAGATACCCGCCTAGTGCGCCACCAACGAGGTTCCCGCCGTTAATCCTATTAGTCTGATATCCCCTCGAAGTGGAGTAGTAGGATTGCACTGGCTGTCGATAGACCGGCGCATGGTAGATGACCTGCACGGGGATCCGGTTGTTATAGCGGAACCGATTATCGGAATAATAGCGTCCATTGCCCTGTCCGCGATACGCGTGATTCCGTTTATACCCACGCTTATAATTATGGCGTCGGTCATAATGATTACTCCGGTTGCTACTCCGATCATAGTGCTGCCCCCGGTTATGGTGTCCGTTGTCGTAACCGTGTTGACCACCAGCGAGCGCTGGTGTCGACGACAGCATCAATATGGCACCAATGGTTGCAGCTCCGGAAATTAGACTTTTAGTTCTTTTGTTCATGTTCATATGGATCTCCTTCGCCATGTTCTCATGACTCGCACGGGTTGTTGGGAACTTTGCGTGCAGGGTTAGATTAGGGCGAAGTAGGTGAACAAATGCTGAATCCAATAGGTAAGCGGACCGGCAAACGGTCGAACGGCTACCAACAACGACGATTTCGTCACAAATTGCCCGTCACAACACGATTGCCGTTATAAGATGGCGCTCGCGGCGCGATGCAGACCGCACTTCTTACACGCAGAACATCCACGGAGAAAACTCGATGGCGGGACGAATCGAACAGCGCTTAAAAGAACTCAATATCGTTATCCCGAACGCGCAACAACCGAAGGTCGCGAAAATAAAAGGCTGGTCGATAATCGGCAACACCTTGTATATCTCAGGGATGATCCCGCAGTGGGAAGGCGATGTGCGTTTTGTCGGCAAAGTTGGAATCGACTTTTCGATCGATGAAGGCCGCGAAGCAGCGCGCCTGAGCGCGCTTAACGTGCTTGCTCAAGCGTGGAACGCACTGGACGGCGATCTGGACCGAATTATTCAGATTGCGAAAGTCTCTGGGTTTGTGAACTGCGCGCCTGAAATCACTGAGGTTGCGGCCGTTGTCAACGGTGCTTCAGAATTGTTCCTCGATATTTTCGGCGAGCGCGGGGCACACGCACGCATTGCCGTCGGCGCAACGACAATGCCGATTGGTGTCGCCGTAGAGATCGAGGCGATAATGGAAATTGAAATATAGTCTCCGCTTGAAATAATAGAGGGCGTGGCGACACGGCCTAGACGCTTAGACGGCATCGCTATGGTTAACGACGCGTACACTTTTGAGAATTTAGAACGGCCGGAGTAAATATGACTTACGAAACTATTGAGATAAAGAAAGAAGGCGCGATCGATTGGCTGACGTTAAATCGTCCCGAACGGTTGAATGTCATGAACCCGCTCATGTGCGACGAACTACAAGACTACTTCGGTGGACTACAATTTAACCACGCTGTACGGATCGTCATTTTGCGTGGCGCGGGACGCGCTTTTTGCGGCGGCTATGATTTAAAAGACGCGGCTGGCGTGAGCGCCGGCCCAGTCCCAGGAATGAGATTTCAGCGTCAAGTGAGTGAAATCTATTTACGGATGCATCGCGCGCCGCAACCCATCATTTGCCTGGCCCACGGAGCAACAACCGGAGGCGGATTCGCATTTGCATTAGCCTCCGACGTCACGATAGCGACGCCGAATGTAAAGATGAATGTCGCGATGGTTAAAGTGGGCCTTACGGGTTGCGACGTCGGTATCAGTTACTTTTTACCCCGCGCTGTGGGACGCTCCGTCGCCGCGGAACTCATGATGACCGGCCGCTTCATCGATGCCAAACGGGCATTAGGCTTAGGTCTGATTTCGCAAATTGTTGAAGCTGAGGCCTTAGAGTCGGCTGGCCGTGCGATGGCGAATGACATGCTTAAAACCTCACCAATGGGCTTACGACTGACCAAAGAAGGGTTGCGACTATCAATCGACGCGGGCGGTCTTGAAGCGGCGGTCGCATTGGAAGACCGAGGCCAAATTCTCTGCGCTAGCTCAGGATTCTTTGACGAAGGCATCGCCGCATTCCTCGAACAGCGCGACGCTGAGTATCCCGACGATTAATTTCTCTTAGTGACAAACTACATGCCTCGTCGTTATCTCACCATCTTGAGCCTGATCCTCGCCGGCGAGGCAATTTTTAGTTTGCCATTCCACGTCACGCGATTCTTTCGTGCCACTTTTCTCGACATTTTTGAGTTTTCGAATGCGAATCTCGGCGACGTTTTTGCGGTGTACGGGATCACGGCCATGCTCGCGTATTTTCCGGGTGGGGCAATCGCGGATCGGTTTTCGGCACGCCGGCTATTAGCGGTATCGCTTTTCGCGACTGGCGCCGGCGGGCTGTATATGGCGAGCATTCCGAACTTCGTCGGTATGTCGCTGTTATTCGGCTACTGGGGGATCACGACGATCCTGCTATTTTGGGCCGCAATGATCCGCGGAACGCGCGAATGGGGCGGCGACGGCTCGCAAGGCCGCGCGTTTGGGATCCTGGATGGCGGCCGAGGCTTGGTCGCGGCGGGACTCGCTAGCATTGCTGTTGTCGTTTTTTCGAGATTCTTAGTTGATGGAATCGACAGCGTCGATCCGGACAGTCGACGCACAGCGCTCATCAATGTCATCTACTTTTACACCAGCATCACGTTTTCAGCCGGAATTATCACATGGTTACTCGTCCCAGAATCGCCCAGCTTGCAGCGATCCCAGGCTAGCGATTCGCTGGCAAAAATACGCGAAGTGCTACGGCAACCGATAATCTGGGTCCAAGCAGCGATCGTAGTGAGTGCTTACTGCGGATACAAGGGTCTCGATAATTACTCACTGTATGCGGTCGAGGTGCTAGGTATGAGCGAGGTAGGTGCGGCCGAATTTACAGCATCGTGCGCCTATTTGCGTCCAATTGCAGCGATCTCGGCGGGATTTCTAGCTGATCGTGTTGGTGCCGGCCGGCTGATGGCGACGTTATTTCTGATTTTGATCCTGAGCTGCGGAATTCTCGGTTTTGCCGAGCCCGTACCAGGCGCCAATCTGATTATCCTCTCCAACGTCTTCATCAGTTTCGCTGGCGTGTATGCGCTGCGCGCGGTGTACTTTGCGTTGCTTGGAGAAACCAACGTACCCGCTTCAATGACGGGTACCGCCGTCGGTTTGATATCGCTTGTTGGATTCACCCCGGACATATTTTTCGCCAGTATCGGCGGCCGCCTACTCGACAATGCACCAGGGGTGACGGGACATCATCACTATTTGCTATTCCTGGCTGGGATCATGCTGGTTGGACTGATCGCAACTGGCATCTTGGTTTGGCTGAACCGGTCCAAGCCCGCATTTGAACCGCAGTGTATACATTGAGGAATTCTTTAATCTGGTACCGATTTGGGCTTTAATGTGAGCGTCGGTTGAGGCACCACGCCGTCTCGTTACAGTCGCCCATAAGCGACACCACGAAATTGGCTCGAGCAGATCGGGCTGGGGGTTAGTGACAATGAGTGCAGTACAAAAAGAAATCGCCAGTGTCCAGGTCACGTCGTGTAAAGCGAGCGAACAACCCTGGGTCTCGTGCAACGAAAATGTTCAAGCGAAGGTATTGTCGGTCGACGTCGAACGCCACAGTGTGGAATTCATGTTCAAGATTGCTGCAGGGTTTCAGTCCGGATTCCATCGCCACACGTGCGAGACATCCGTTCTAATCCTTGAAGGTCGCGTGAAAAATCATACTACTGGCGTTGAGTTCGGACCGGGCGATTTCTGCTACCAACCGTACGATGACGAGCATGTCGAAGAATTCCTCGAGGAAACTATCGTCTACGGCAGTTACCGTGGCACGGAAGATAAACTCGTTGAGGTTATAGATGAAAGTGGCAATGTCACCGAAGAGTTTAAGGTTTCAGATTTCGCAGCCATGCTGCCGCAGTAAACCGTTTAAGCCCCTACGACCTTAAAAGGCCGCTCGGTTCTAACCGAGCGGCCTTTTTTTATCTCTGAAGAAAATTGTCTGCAGAACTATCTAGCGGGATCCGTAAATCGATTTCAATCCGCGACCAATCACGACATTCTGGATCTCAGTTGTACCGTCCAAAAACTGGGCCATTTTCGCAGCAGCAAGATGGCGGCCTAGCGAATATTCCGCTGAGTAACCCGCGGCACCCATTGCTTGCATGCAATCACCGATCCCGTCAAAGGCCGCTCGCGTGGCAAATTTCTTTGCATGTGCCGCGTCGATGGTCGCGTCCATCCCGGCATCGTATCGTTCGATTGCCGAGGCCGTGAGTAATTTCGCGGCCTCTAAGTTCGTTGCCGCTTCTGCAAGCATGAATTGCAGCCCCTGAAACGCTAAGGTGGATTGGCCGAACGCACGCCGATTGTCCGCGTAATCGACCGCTTGCGCGAGGCTCGCCTGCAAGGTCCCGCAACACATTGCAGCAACGCAAATACGCGCAATATTGATGCCACCAATTGCGGCCTTAAACGCCGTCCCGGGTGCTAGCACCAAAGAGTCGTCGCTCACTTCACACTGATCGAATCGGAACCCAGTAGTGCCCAACGCGTGTCCGCGCATTAACTTGTATGGATCCTCTCGAATGACACCTTGCGCATTCGCATCGATCAAAAACGCTGCGATTCCCTTGGCGCCAGCCCCCTGCTCGGTTTGTACATAAACGCTTAGCACGTCAGCAAACACACCGTTACTTACCCACGCTTTTTCGCCGGAGATAAGCCAACCGCCAGCCGTTCGTTTGGCGAATGTCTGTATAGATTGTGCATCGCTCCCGGCGCCCGGTTCGGTCAGTAAGAATGCCCCGATCTTTCGGCCCGCAATCAAATCGGGAAGATAGCGTTCGATCTGGCGTGCGTTGCCATAACGCGCAACGTAGCCGGCCAGATTATTGTGTACGGCAAAAGAAAATGCCGAAGCCATACACGCCTTCGCCATCGATTCCATCACCGCCGCCATAGCCCCGACACCAAGGCCGCTACCACCTAAGGCTTCGGGCACCAGCAAGCCGCACAATCCCACCTGTGCGGCTTTCTCGAAGTAATCGTAGGGAACTCGGCCCAAGGTTTCCCAGTGTTCGGCGTTCGGTGCAATCACCTCATCCGAAAACGCTTGCGCGGCGGCAACCCTGGGGTCGTTTGCAATCGTCATCCGTTGTTCGCCCCTATAAAGTCTCGAACGGCTTAGAACGTCCAGTTTTCGGTATAAGGCCGAATTTCTATCTCGTTGCTCCAGGCAGATTTTGGCTGACGATGGAGCCATAAATAACTCTCAGCGACATCGTCGGTGTTGGACATCTCTTCAGTCTTCAGGCCGTAGTGCTTGCGTACAAGCGGTACATCGAGTGCGCAGTCGAGGCGCACATGCGCCACGTGTACGCCGTCGCGCGCATACGCTTTAGCTAAATTTTGCGCGAGCGCGCGCAATCCAAATTTACCCATCGCATACAAAGGATTCGTTCCAGAGCCGCGTAATGCTGCCGTCGCACTCGAATAAATCACCGAACCATGCCCGCGTTCGATCATCCCCGGCATCACGGCGCGTGCCGCGGCGTAAGCGCCAACCACTTCGATCTCGTAGATATCGCGGAGTTCTTCGAAACTGACGTCGAGCGGTGCCTTCGCCTGCATACCGCCGCGCACGTTGTAAATAAGGACGTCAATTTGGCCCATCTCTTTGGCGGCCTTACCAAGACCTTGTTCAACGGTATCTGGTTTCATCGCATCAACTTGGAAGTACGTAACGGCGGCCGAGGGATCCGCAGCACTAGCCGCCGCGAGCGCCGCCGCACTGCCTGCTTCGGAGCGCGACAACAACGCAATATCGAATCCATTCGCGGCGAAATGTCGCGCTAAGGATTGACCTAAGCCATCACCTGCCCCGACGATCGCACAGACTGTTCTACTCATATCGATAGTCCCCATCAATTAAATTCATTTCATTTCGCGTTCTTGTCTCTAGCAGCATCCGTCCGAGCGAGCCTACTTCGGCCCGAAAGCTAAAAACACGTTGCCTGGTAATCCCCATAGTCCATAACCTGATCCGAAATAGACCCAGCCGTCCACCACCGTCACGCCAGCGCCTTTGATCGACCCGCCCACGCTGGCCACCTCGTTCACGGTCGGATATTCCCGTTTCGTATCGATATCCCAAATGACTTTGCCCGTGTCGGGATCGTAGGCGCGCATATGGCCGTCCATGGAACCAGAAAACAAAACACCGGGAATTAAGGTTGCGGCAGCCGGTTGTCCTGCATTACACCCTGGTCGTTCCAAGCAATCTGGTTTCGCCGCTGGGGTATTCCAAACTTCGCTACCGTCGGCGAAATTTAGTGCATAGATGCCGCCGGCGTGACCTGGTGTGGTCCGCGTCTCCCAGACATCTGAAATCGGGACATAAACTCGTTTGTCATCCGCCGTGAAGCCCCATTCAATACCGCCGAGAACGCCACCAGGTGATAGGCGTTTTTCCCAGACGATTTCACCCTTGTTGTCGGGATCGATGCCATACATAACACCGGACTTTTGTCCGGCCAATAAGATGCGACTGCCGTCGGGTAAGGTCCTTAGTATCGCTGATGAGCCGAAATCAACGTCCGGCCCGCAGCCTTCTTTGGCCACCGGATCAGCGTCAGGTGCGGAACAAGCAGCTGTGAATGCGTCGTCTGCGTAAGTTTGTCGATGCCACTTAATCTCACCTGTGATGAGATCCATCGCAACGATGGAGTCACTAGTCGCGGACGCGGGACTTGAGTAACTATCGCCAGTGGTGAGATATAAAACGCCTTGCTTCGGATCGACAGTTGGCTGTGACCACACCGCGACACCTGACGGACCCCATAACTGCACACCGTTGGCCATCTTCTTGGTTTTTACCAGTGGCTCTTGGACGAGTGAGCTTTTCCATAGCCGTTTGCCGGATTCGATTTCATAAGCGACGATACTGCCGCGGAAACTGCAGCATTCGTAATTCTCGGAACCGCCCGCGAGTTCTTCAAACGAAGCAAGGGGCACATAGACGGTGCCGTTATACAACGACGGTGAACCCGTTATGATCGCCCATTCGTGCTCTTCTGCTTTATCTTTCCAGAGTAATTCGCCGCTGTTCGCGTCAATCGCGTAAAACCAGGCTTTACGATCCCCGGCTAACAAAATCAAACGGCCATCCGACAACTTCGTCATCGTGATCGCACCGCGCACCGCATCTTCGGTTTCGAATTTAAAATGAGCGCAACCCGTCTTCGCGTCTAAAGCATAAATGCCGCTGTTCGGGCCGCCGATATAAATTCGCCCGCCTGCCACTGCCGGTTGGGTCGTGACGGTCGTCGCCCCGCTGTAACCGAGCGCCCATTTAAATTCGAGATTTTCTAGGTCGCTGGCTTTTAGCCCCGCGTAGTCTCCTCGTTGGGAATGCGTGTTGTCCAAGTCGAGTCCCCAACCTGACCAATGCGATTTCTCTAACGAGTCACCGGCTAAGTCTGGATGGCTATCGCATTGCTTCAAGGTCTCGGCAAACTTCGCTTCAGGTACGGATCCCCACGGAATTTTCGATATATAGATGGCCAGCGCACGTTGCTCAATCTCAGTTAGCCCCGCAGCCTGCAACAGCATCAGCCCTTCTGTTTGTACCTTGAATATTTTCTCAGGCGGTAATTCTGCCATCTGTGCCGGACTCATCGCCCTCGGTATCGGTGTTTCACTGTGGCAGCCGCTACACGAACCTTCGAATGCGTCGCGTCCAATGTTGCGATCTTCGGCAAAAGTTTCGAGGGCCATCAGTACGCTTAGCGTGGTTAGAATTGTTACGATTGGGCGAGATGCCATCGGCAAAATCTCCTGAGTTAAATAATAAGGGCTCCACCATTCTAACCTGCTCGCGCCGCAGGCAGTCACCCAAGCTTCGCGTTACAATTCCACTGTGCAATAAATCGGGCTACGACAGTAGCCAACATAGGAGGTTTTGAATGAAAGCGATCGTCAGCAACGCCGTAGGTGGGCCGGACACTCTAACCGTCGAAGATATACCAGAGCCCCAACCGGCCGCTGATGAAGTACGGGTGAGAGTCCATGCTTGTGGGGTCAATTACCCGGACTCGCTGATCATTGTGGACAAGTACCAATTTAAGCCCCCGCGACCTTTTTCTCCCGGTGGCGAAGTGGCTGGGGTGGTCGATGCGCTCGGCAGCGATGTGAAAGGCTTCGCCGTCGGCGACCGCGTGATAGCCTTAGTCGGTTGGGGAGGAATGGCCGAGAAAGTCGTCACTAAAGCGCACAAATGCTTGCCAATGCCGGCCGACATGCCATTCGATGAAGCAGCGGCATTTATCTTTACCTACGGCACTTCTTACTACTCGCTAAAACAACGCGCGTCCTTGCAGCCCGGAGAATCGCTGCTGATCTTGGGCGCCGCTGGCGGAGTCGGCCTCGCCGCCGTCGAACTTGGGGTCGCGATGGGCGCAAGAGTTGTCGCGGCTGCCTCAAGCCAAGCTAAAGTCGACTTAGCTATGAAACATGGCGCAGCCGCGGGCGTGGTGTATCCAACAGGTGCACTGGACAAAGCGGCGGCGAAAGCCTTGTCGAATGAGTTTAAGGAAGCGTGTGGATCAGGCGGCGCGAATGTCATTTACGACGCCGTAGGCGGCGACTATGCCGAAGCCGCGTTGCGCGCCATCGCCTGGGAGGGGCGCTTCTTGGTGGTTGGATTTCCGGCTGGTATTCCGAGCATTCCGCTCAACCTGGCATTACTCAAAGGTTGCCAAATCGTTGGGGTCTTTTGGGGGTCTTTCGCCGATCGTGAACCGGCCGAAAATCAACAAAACGGCAAAGAAATGTTCGAGATGTACGCGGCGAAAAAGATCCGCCCTTACGTCTCCAAGCACTATCCTTTAGCCGAAGCAGGCACGGCGATCAGCGATTTGGCGGAGCGTCGTGCAATGGGGAAAATCGTCGTCACGATCTAAGAGTCTGACGAATGGTTTGCGATGCGAAATATTTTGATTAATTTGTGCGAACCTGCGTTACGTTGAACTAATGAGCGACCCAACGGGAGAACTATCATGGCGCGAGTAGGAACAAACGTCGTATTTGAAAACGACAAAATCAAAGTCTGGGAATTCAATTTGGAACCAGGTGAGCAAACACCCGTTCACACTCACGATCTGGATTACATTTTTTACGTGATCAATGGCACGACCTTGGAAGTATTCGATGCCGATAATAAATACTTGAGCAAGTTCGAGGTCGCCGACGGAGATGTCGTGCCACTGCGTATGGAAGGCGACGAACTCGTGGTGATCGGTAACGAGTCGCAGCGCATCCCCGCAACGCACTCGGCGCGCAATGGGGGTCCCAACCGATATCGCGAAATCTTGGTCGAGACGAAGTAAGAACTCCATGACAATCGAGTTATTTCGCGAGGACGCCTACTTAAAAACTTGCGATGCGACGGTGGTGTCGGTCGGTGACGACGGGATCGTGTTCGATCAAACGATTTTCTACCCTGAAGGCGGCGGACAACCGGGAGATACTGGGATCGTCTCGACCCAAGACGGCAGCCGTCTAACGATAATTGATACGCGAAAAAACGCGGCTGGCGTCATTGTCCATGTGATCGACGGTAGCGCGGCAAGCGTCATGCCAGGTGCTGCAATCCATACCGAACTCGACTGGCAACGGCGTTACCACCATATGCGAACCCACACGTGTCTCCACCTGCTGTGTTCACTGGTGCCGTTTCCAGTGACGGGCGGTTCAATCAGTGTCGATAAGGGCCGCCTAGACTTCGATATGGCCGAGACGATCGACAAAGAATCTATTCAGGCCGGGCTTCAACGATTAGTTGATGCTAACCATTCAGTCGCTTTTCGCTGGATCAGCGATGAAGAAATGAGCACGCAGATGGACCTCGTTCGAACCATGTCCGTGGCACCACCCATGGGGCAAGGCCGAGTTCGCTTGATCGATGTTGACGCCATCGATCTGCAACCCTGCGGGGGTACGCATGTTGGCGCGACTGGTGAAATTGGCGAAGTGCGGATCGGTAAAGTAGAAAAGAAAGGCAAACATAACCGTCGGATAAATTTGCATCTCAGTGCTTGATCTGTAAACACTTAGACTTCGTCTTGCGGATCAGAACCTGACTTTCGACCTGATCAGACAACCACCGAACGTCGCCTGCGCTCAATAGCGGACGCTTAAGGCGGCACGCTACTTCGGCGGATATCGGCCGAGGGTGTGTAAAAACTCCTAAACAGATATGATCTTTCTTTCGGTTCTAGAGCACATCGGATGAGTGGATTTATCGAAGGTGAGAACCGGCATCAATCGACGTTATTTCCAGAGCGCTTA
>JBLFWX010000067.1:0-28823 GCA_047611805.1 Gammaproteobacteria bacterium | reverse complement strand
ATCCTATTCAGAACATGACAGGTCGAGCATTGGTGGCATGACGAAGGAGAAACGACCGCAAGATTGGAGCCAAGAGGAAAGGCTTGAGATGGTGATTGCGTGTGGCGGCTTGGACGAAGATCCGATAAACCAATTGTGTCGCGAGCGTGGGCTTTATGCGCATCACGTGAAACAGTGGAAGCAGGACTTTATCAGCGGCTCAACGGCGCACGAACGGGGTGATGCGAAGAGCCTCAAGGGTGAAGTGCGCGAGTTAAAGAAAGAATTGAACCGCAAGGATAGAGCACTGGCTGACGACTGCAGGATGCAGGAGATAGAGCGACGCAGGAAGCCAAAGCTGAAACGGCCGCCTTGTTAGTACTCCAAAAAAAAGTCAGCGCGATCTGGGGAAACGACGAGGACAACTCACGATGAGCGCGCAACGACAAACGATCCTCGTTGAAGTCGATGAGGCAATGCGAAGCGGTGCGCGACAGTCAGCCGCGTGTGAGGTTATCGGGATCAGTGCGAAGACCTTGCAACGCTGGGCGCAACCCGACAACGGGCAAGATGGGCGTCTGGAAGCGCACCATGAGCCGAGCATGAAGCTCACGGTGGAGGAGCGCGAGCAGATCATCAGCGTCGCCAATGAACCCGACTATGCGTCGCTATCGCCGAGTAAAATCGTGCCGAAGCTGGCGGATGAAGGACGTTATATTGCTTCAGAATCGAGTTTCTATCGGGTCCTCAAAGCGGCCCACCAACTGAAGCATCGAGACAAAGCGAAACCCGCGCGTACGGTCATCAAGCCTAAGGCGTTAACCGCCACCGGGCCCAATCAGATTTACAGTTGGGACATCACCTACTTGCCGACGCGGGTGCGAGGGATCTTTTTATACCTGTATCTGGTGATGGATATTTACAGCCGACGACCCCATGGATGGGGGAGATAGAGCGAAGCAGGAGGCCAGAGCCGAAAAGTGGTTGGCTGGCAAGTCTACGAAGCAGAATCAAGCGCCTTGGCGGCCGATTTAATGACCGACATCTGTCACCGAGAAGGCGTGCAACGACAGCAGGTGACGCTGCATTCAGACAATGGCAGTCCGATGACGGGCGCGACCTTGCTCGCCACCTTAGACGCGCTCGGTGTCATTCCCTCGTTCAGTCGTCCGTCGGTGAGCAATGACAATCCGTATTCAGAGTCGTTGTTTCGGACCCTGAAGTATCGGCCTGAATATCCCGAGGAGGTGTTTGTCGATCTACACAGTGCGCGCACCTGGGTGCGCTGGTTTGTTGATTGGTACAACAACGAGCATCTGCACAGTGCGATCCAATTTGTCACCCCAGCGCAACGTCACGCCGGCCGCGACGCGGACATCCTGGCGCGTCGTGAGCAAGTCTACCGCGACGCAAAAGCACGACACCCGCAACGTTGGAGTGGCGAAATCAGAAACTGGAAACCCGTTGGCGACGTGCATCTCAATCCGGCGAAAGACACGACAGAAATTAAGATAAATAAGGTGGCGTAATTTTAACCTTCAGGCGACAACTCCCTTGAAATCCGCCGCATCTGAACCCAAATGATGCGATAGAAATGGGCGACTTCGTCCAGGATGCATTTGACGCAGCGACCCACCCAAATTATTCCGATAGCTAAGCTCGGGCGTTTCGCATCTCCCTCGTCGACCGCCACCGCCGAAAGTTAGTCAACAACGGTCGACGCAGGCGCGACCAACGCGCGATGCTCTCGTGTTGGTCGACTTCGCGACCAAGGGCTTCAATCGCAAGAAGACCACGTGCGAAATCCGCTTGTTGCATAAATTCAGGGGATACTTTTAGCGCCTAGGTGTAGTGAATCCAATTCGCAGACAGTGACCGTCCAAAGCCGTCGCTTCTAGAAGTTAAGTGAACAGTCCAAGAAACTAATTCTTAACCGGCAAAACGAGGCTCTTCGATACCGCGAATTCCGAGACCCGTGATTCGAAACAGGCCGCCCGCGGCAAACTGCGGTTTGTTCTGTTTCGCGAAATGTTCATGGGTCGCCGGGTGACTGACGCGCCGCATTGATGTAACGTAGATTTCGTCCAAATTGGGGCCGCCGAAATTGACGCTCGTTATATTCCTTACCGGCATGCCGATGCGCCGCTCGACTTCGCCATCTGGAGTATAACGAATGAGTTCTCCACCAATGACCATTGCATTCCAGATGCAGCCTTCTTCATCGACCGTAGAGCCATCATAGAAGCCAGGTTCCTCGCGTGACGACGCGAACTCTCTCTTGTTGCTTAGCGCGCCTGATCCGATATCGTAGTCGTAGGACCACATAACTTGCTGAAATGTGTCGGCGAAGTAGAACGTTTTATCATCAGGACTCCAGCACGGGCCGTTAGAACAAATAATACTGTCGTCTACTTTTTCGATCGTTAGGTCGGGCTCGAGACGCCACAAGCCACATATCTTTTCTTCTTCTTTGTCGTCCATCGCGCCCGCGAAGAAACGGCCGCGACGGTCTATTTTTCCATCGTTGAGACGGCTGCGCGGAATATGAGAATCAATCTCCGCGATTAAGTCCAAATGTTCGGTCTCGAAATCGAAAAAATAAAAACCCTGATCAAGCGCTAATACCGCGCCACCTTGGCGACGTAAAGCCATCGCACCGACGTCGTGATCGAGTGACCAATGTCGGGTATTCCCAGTGCGAGGATCGAGTTGCCATAAAGACGGATTGCCAACTCGCCGGCCGGTCCCGTCAACCCAATATAATTTACCTTCTTGCACGTCCCATATTGGTCCTTCACCGAGATGGTTGCCGATATCAAGGACACATTCGATTCGATACGTCACGCTGGCTCCTTCGCTGTTTGTTTAGCTATGAATATGTGTTTTGTGGCCCGGCTAGTTAGCCACGAAAAATAGTGGGCGGACAGTTTGCAATTGCGGACTGAGCAAGGGGTCTCCGAACTTCGCACGAAACTTTAAGTGTGCGCGAGGTTTAGCGCTTTCAGGTTCGTTTACGTGTCAGCAAGGCAAGCAATCGACTCCGATTTGGATGTAACTGAAACCATGCGCGAAAATCCGCGAATTTGGCATAGTCAGATCCCAATAACTCCTTGAGACGCTGCATCTCCATTTCTTCTGTGATTTTTCTGCGTATCTGGCGCTGCCACGGTCGACCGAAAATCTCGGCGAGATGGCCGGATCTAGCGATCGCTTCAACGCATTTCCATTCGCCAGCGTCGAACCACATGTCTTCGCAGTGCGCGCAATAGTCCAATCGATTAGGTATGTCGGCTGATATGCGGTACTTCGTCATCAGTGAGCGGCAACGTGGACACGTAATCGGTTCGTTCGTGTCCGCCACGATTGCAGTTACCACGTCCGTATGGGAATCAGAAGAATGGACTGACTCCGATTCCCTCCAGTGGCGATACATCATTAAGCTGAGCAGTAAGCCATCACAATTTGAACACCCGTAGGCGGGAAGATTTTCCATCAAAAGCGTATGCCGAAGCTCAGAGTTCGGACATTTCGGACAGCTCGCCATCTGATTTTTCTCCTGGCAGTAAATGTCGTGCTAACTTGATAATAGCTGAGCCCTCAAACACTCGCGATTAATGGTGACTGGGGAATTTCGGGGGCTGTATATTTAATTCGTTCTTATAAACGGGACAACCCCTATTATCCCGGAGTAGAGTGTACTGTTCCCAGCCCCCTAAGCAGACTTGATCGCCAGTAGGTCGACCTGGCGAACCCGGGGTGGGGCCGTCAGCAGTCGCGTCGTTATTTTTCCCAACGATTCTGTGAACTTTCCGTTGATGTGTGCTTGTCGGCCAATTTCATCATCGAAGCTGTCGAAAATTCCGAAATGGGTCTCATCGATGCGGAACGCATACCAAGTGATTGTGCCCGGTTCTGCGAGTACGACTTCAAGTGAATTCTGCAACCAGTCGATCAAGTCGTCTTGCTTGCCGGGCTGCGCTTCAAAAGTCGCGAGCAAACCGATTTTTCGCGGTCTGGTTTCTAATGTTACGGGCGCAGTCGCTTCTTGCCCGGCAAATCCCACTCTATGCGCGGCGCCGGGATGTGAGTCGGGTAGTCGAGCGGGGCCGCCGAATCGCTCGCGCATCGTCATCGCAGGTAGCGGCGCTTCGGGGATATGAGCGCGACGTCTTAGCTCTGGAACCACATGCTCGATGAAATCTTCGATGGTGCCTGGTGCGGTAACGCGCGCCAGATTAAAACCATCGACATCAGCAATCTCCATCCAACGTTCCATTTCGTCGACAATTGTAGAAGGCGAGCCGACCATTGACGCGCTCATACCACCGACCGTAAGCCACTCAGCTAGACGTTGAGTCGTCCACACCAGGCTACTATCGACTCGCGTTAGCATGTCGTGCATCGCGCGGACACTATCGCCTTGAAACTTTTGCAGCGGCTGGTCGCGGGGTGCCTTCGACAAATCCACCCCGGTCCAACCGCCAAATAGGGCGAGCGCAGCGTCGACACTGCTGTGATCAACAATGTCTTGTAGTTTCAGTTTTGCCCGCGCGTCGGTCGCTGCCGTCACGGGCGTCAGCATCATGATCAATTTAACGCTGCGCGGATCTCTCCCTCGTTGGGCGATTTGCATGCGCAGAAGATCGACAATTGGGCGCATGTCTTCTGGATTAGTACCGGTGAGAAATACCGCTTCGGCGTGTTGTGCGGCAAACAATCTGCCGCGTGCTGACGCGCCTGCTTGAAATAGAAACGGCGTGCGTTGTGCTGAAGGTTCACTTAAGTGCGGTCCCGGCACTGAGTAGTATTTTCCTAGGTGATTGATGTCGCGAACTTTACTCGGATCCGTGAAGATGCCTTTTGCGCGATCGCGAACAACAGCATCGTCGTCCCAAGAATATTCCCAAAGCTTGTAACAGACTTCGAGAAACTCGTCGGCAATTTCATAACGCTCGTCGTGAGGTATTTGTTCATCCAAGCCAAGGTTGACAGCGGCGCTTTGCTGGTATGAGGTGACGATGTTCCAAGCGATCCGACCTTTCGTTAAATGGTCTAAGGTCGACATCTTGCGCGCGAATGCATACGGCAATTCGTAAGTCAATGACGCGGTTACTCCAAAGCACAGGCGTTCGGTCACGGCCGCCATCGCCGAAATAGACATCATCGGGTCGCCGACTGGGATCTGAGCTGCTGTGCGTACGGCCGTATCGCGCGAATTGTCGTAGACATCATAGGTGCCGAGAACATCGGCGAGGAACAAACAGTCAAACCCGCCGCGCTCCAGAAGCTTGGCTAGATCCGTCCAATAATCTAGATCTTTATATCGATAGGTTTGATCGTCTGGATGCGTCCACATGCCGGGGTTCTGATGACCGACGGTGTGCATGTCAAAGGCACTAAGAATTATCCTTCGGTGTTCGCCTGTCTTATCAACTGCGCTCATCGTAACGACTTCGCGGCCAAGATATCGATCTCGCGAAATTCCGGCGGCTCAAGCAGTAGTTCGGCGGCGATTTTCCGCAATGCTTCAGCAAGTGGTCCGCCAAGATGCTGTTGCCGTCCGTCTTCATTTCGAAATGAATCGACTATTCCAAAGCTAGAGTCCGTAATGCGGAACGCGTACCAGGTTCGCGTGCCCGCTTCGCGGGCGGCCAGCGCGAGACCCGAATTTAGGAATTCCGCTAACGCTTGTTGCTTCCCTGGTTTGGCTTCCAGTACCACGAGAAGTCCGGGATCCGTCGAATGCATAGGCCGTCTCCTGAGGAAATTCGGGGACAGTATACCTAATGTACAATTACTAGCCGGCAGACTGTTCGTAGTTGCGAGTTAAATATGCTGTCCCCAAATTCGCATCCCCATCACTGCATCAAATAAAACGTCCTTCATAGTCTGATTGGGGCAATAGGCAGACGTCGAGCTTACCAAACAATCGGTAGCGATTAAGCGCGATTCGATCGTAGAGCCAATCCCTCAGTGGTACTGGAATGATCCAAACGATCGTTGCGAGCTTCCATGGCAGCGGCATCAAGGCCATCACTGGAATGAATGCCTCGGAACGCTGATAGTAGCGATCATCCATCGATGAACAACATCGTATAAAAATGATCCGTCGGAAAACCATACGTCATTAAGATCGCCTGGCCGGATTCGGACTGAACATGACCGAGTTTAATCCGACGATTGTTGTCGAACCGAATTAGAAACCGCGCCCAGGCGCTGCATAATTTACAAACGCCGTCGAACAGGATCACTTTCTCCGTCTCGCTCTGGTCCCGTGAGTCGCGCACCATCGTCATGCTCACATGCCTCCGTTTGTCAGCAGGCGTCGCCGCCGCGCGCTCCACGTTGTTACGATAGGTGCGGCGACCAGGTCATAGACGGCTTCACATAATCCATGGATACCCGGGGCGCTGGCGAGCGTCGCCATCCAAGCGTAGCCAGGCAATGGACGCCAGATCTCGATCAACGCGTCGACTCCGCTTTTAATCTCACCTGAAGCCGCGGTTGCGTACAAACGTTTGCGCGCATCTTCACCCCCAAGACTGAGCAACGGCCATGTGAGTTATGACGTGAATGGATTCACTAATGTCGCGGGCGCACGGAGGCGCAGGAGCGACCGAACTCAAGACCCCGTACCGCGATGGCACTACACATATCGTCTTCGAGCCGATGGACTTCATCGCCAGATTCGTCGCGCTGGTGCCGAAGCCCCGGGTCAACCTGACACGATTGGATGCGCGCCATCCTTGGCGCGCCCCCTGCGGGCGCACCGCGTGCGTCCAAATTCACTCCCGGTGAATTGGTCATGGCGTGTTTGCCCCAACAGTGCGCATCGGACGCAGGTGACGCCTTCCAAATGCGGCAAGGCTCGTACGGCAGATGCGACGGACGGCCCGGCACCGATCGAACACCGAGCGGCAATGAGCCTTAAGCGCAGCGTCTGAAGCGCGTTTTCAAAGCTTCCGCGTCCTGCTCTCGCCCCTGACCTACATCCCTGTAGGTCACATCGACATCGAGACCTGCAAGGACTGCGGTGGCCACGTCAAGATCATCGCGCGCATCGAAGATCCTGTGGTGATTGAGAAGATCCTCCGGCACCTTGAGCGCAAAGACGCAACAGTGACTCTGCATTCACCATCGTCTCGGGGTCCGCCCCAGGGCCGCTTGTTCGGCTAATTCGGATCGACCACGCGAGCATGTGCGGCGACATCGAAGGGGCGCACGACTGCATATATGCAGGAGCAATTGCCAAGGGTCGCTGTCGTCTTGAGCGTGGAAACCGCCGAAAAATTGCGCCGACGTGCGGAATTTCTCCCGGCCCCAGGGGCGCAATTCAGACCAACGCCGCGTCGACGCGCAGGTTGACGACGGTCTGATGAACCGACGGTACTCGACGGGATCGCGGAAAAGGGCGTTTGTTCGTCCTATACTCGGATGTTCCATTTTATGGTTCACGTACTTACCGGCGACAGATTTATTTGAATAGAAAATAGACTCCACAACTAAGTCTGTCCCCTTTGAAGCACATAGGTTTACCGCGTAGAAGCAGTCGGTGAGATCCGGTCTCTGGGTATAAACGGGCAAGGACACGTGGCACTTCAGGTTGCGCAGGTCGTCCTCAAAAAAATCGAGAGAAGAGTTCGTCGGGCAGTTCGTAATTTTTCAGCCAGCGTTTGAGCCACCGAATATCCTTGAAAAGCCTTAGATCGTTCCGAATTTCAGTAATTTCAATTTCCAGTTGTTTTTTATCTTTCTTCAGTGTGGACATAAGTTTTTTAGGCGTGAGTAATTCAAACGGTCGGAATCCGCCGGCAGCCCGCATGTTCTGCTCAACTTCCTCTATTTCGTATTTCAGTTCCTGCGACTGGCGTTGCAGGATTTTGTTGAAATGGGCGAGGCGATCTTCGCTGATCGAATCGATCGCGTCCTGGTCGATTTGCTCCACTGCGAGCTGCAGCTCCAACAATTGCAGCAAGTCCCTGTTTTTATAGGCGACAGTAACTTTTTGCATTAAATCGGTCTTGCGCTCGCGCTCCCCGGGATCTTGTTCCCGGTCCGGGTGCAATGCGCCGACCAATTGTCGGTAGACTGCCCTGATCGACTGGCTGATTTTGTTCTCTTCTTCTTTGTCACGCTGCTCCTTGGCCAATTGACGAGCGGGATCCTTGCGCTTGGGACGCTGCTCTTCCGCGTTGCGCTGCTGTTCATCCACGATGCCGCGGAGCCTCTCCGCTGTGCCAAACGGGTCATTCATGTCCAACTCAAGTTCGTCAGGCTCGAGATTAAACTCCGCTCCCAATATGCCGCGCAGTACATCCTCGCCCATAGCCTGCATCTGCGCCTGCTGGTCATCGAAGTCTATATCGCTATGCCGATTCGCGAGCGCTTTCAAGTCGTCCCGTCCATGGTCGTTAATTAGCTCATCACAGATATCCGTGATGAGCTGGCTGATTTTTTCTTTTTGCAGCCGCGAGAATTTATTATTGAAGCAGTGGGTGTCGAGTAGTTCAACCATCTGCACCTGGAAACCAGCGAAGCTGTCGCGCAGCGGTTCGAAGTTTTTCAAGACTTCGGCCTGGTAAGTTGGTATGACTTCCTGCCATTGTGCGAGCAGATCGCGTTGGCCGTTGATCCGACTGATCATGGTGTTGAATTTTTTTTGTGCCGCAGTGAGCTTATCCGTTTGCTTAGCAGTGCTTATCCGCAATGATTGCGAGCGGTTGTTTTCCATCGAGGATTCTCTAGAGACGTTGAATAGTTTAAATGGTGGCGATTTTGCTATTTTCCATATGTCGCGGTCGCTTTACGATATTGACTATCGGTGAATCCATCATCGTTGATCGAGTAGTTCTTGAGGGACAGTACATTTAATGCACATGTCCGCTCACAGCACGGCGTTTGCTGCCTCGCTGGGGATCTGGCAATGAGTGCGTTGTTGTCCGCGGGTCGTGTTAAACGAATAGTGTGTCAACGGCACTATGCTCGCAAGCCCGCTTGCCGCATTAGTGGTAAAACTTTTTCACCGAAGTATTTCATTTCTTCATAGTAGTCCAACCACGAAAGCACAATACCGTCGATGCCTAATTTGTGCAGTTCCATCATTTTCTCGACCACTTGCTCTGGTGTGCCGATGAGGTGGTAGCCGCCCCAGCCTGCCACAAATCGTGACGCCATATTCCTAACCGTGTCTTTATCACCGAATGAACTACTCTCAATGCCGAGCAGCGCCATGATGTTATCGGCGCCTTCCCAGTCACCTTCGGCAAGAATACTTTGATACAAGGCTTGCGCTTCCTCTTCGGTGTCGCGACAACAGACTAACGCCATGGTCATAAAACCACATTCGCGCTTATACGTCGCTGCCCGCTTCGAAACGTCAGTCATAATGGCTTTCGCTTCATCATGGGTCGTGATGCTGAGAAAATTAAAGTCGACATGTTTCGCAGAGAACTCGCGTCCGGCATCCGAGCTACCGGCATTGATTAACGTGGGATAAGGCTGTTGGACAGGTTTTGGTAATAAAAATCCGCCGTTGATTTCGTAGAAGTCACCTTTATGGTCGAAGTCTTGCTCCGTCCAGCTTCGTTTAATTACCGTTAGCCATTCATCGGCCATCCGATAACGTTCGTCATGCTCTAGTAATTCGATGCCCAACATTTCGATCTCTGGACGAAACCATCCGCAAACAATATTGAGTCCAAATCGACCAGCGGAGATGTTGTCGATACTCGAGCTTTGTTTGGCTGCCAGCATGGGATGCACGGTGGGTACATGCGAGGTGGCAAACACCATGATGTTTTCCGTGTTGCACGCCATCGCCGTCGCCCAGGTGAAGACCTCGAGATTGTCTTGATTGAATTTCGTGCTGCCGCCGAAGTGCTTCCAACGACCCACAGGCACCAGTAGTTCCAAACCGAGTTGGTCGGCCAACTTACTAATTTTGACGTTGTGTTCGTAGGTGGGCTCAAACGTTGTTGGGGCGTGCGTCATGGTGCAACCGTTCGAACAGTTCTGCCCAAAAGTGCCCAGCTTAAGTTTGTTGTTATTAAACACCGGCACGTTTTGTCGGCGCCACTCGCGAATGTCATCCGGGTGCATATTACTGGTCATTCGATCTTCCATAAATTCAGAGGAATTCTACATAGTTAGGGCTATTATACGCAGCCGGGAAATGAGATTCGGGAGAGTTTTCCGGGGACTGTATATTTAATTCCCGGGGCCGATTACTGCCTCCCCGATTGTTCGACAAAGAGCCCTCGACCTTCAACGTATCGCTGCAAGTAAATGAACTGTCGTGAGCATCGTTCTCCAAACGGGATTGATCTATTTGACGAGAAGGTGAACGTCTCAAAAAAGTCGTCCCGTTTGGGAACAGCGATAAGCCTAGCACTAGGTCTCACGAGCTCCTTAGATCGCGTCTTCGTAAAGCACCTTGGGTCGGCCAGCCTCTCAACGACTTAACAAACTCGCTTGTTCGTCATCTGATTTACCCGCTACCATGGCCGTCTTGCTTAGCGCCCGCTAAAGGATATTGTCATGACTTTGTCATCCGCTAATCGCTGTGGCATCGAACGATTGCTCGACGACCGAACCCGAGAGGGCATATTTCGGATCCACCCGAGCGCGTTCACTGAAGGGGATATCTTCGATCTCGAGATGCAGGCGATTTTCGAGACGACCTGGATTTTTATTGGCCTGGAGAGCGAGGTAGAAAACCCACACGATTACGTCACGCGTGAAATCGGACGTCGCTCGGTGATTCTTACCCGCGATCAGAACGGTGTCTTGCACTGTTTTATCAATAGCTGCAGCCATCGCGGAACGACGTTGTGCGCGCTCGCAAGCGGCAACAAGAAATTACATGTTTGCCGCTACCACGGTTGGACCTACGATAGTTCGGGGCGCAACGTCGGCGTGACTTATCGACACGACGGCCAATACCCGCCTGAATTCGATAATGACGATCGCCATCTTAACGCCGTCGCGCAGGTGGAAACCTATCGGGGTTTCATTTTCGCGTGTTTATCTAGCAACGTGCCCCCGCTTCGCGAACACTTAGGTGACGCGCAGTTAATGCTCGATCTCGTCGCCGACCAAGCGCCGGACGGCCTGGAGTATGTTCCTGGCGCCGCCACTTATACGTTTGATGCGAATTGGAAAATGCAATACGAAAATGGTTTGGACGGCTATCACTTTCCGACCACGCACGCGGCGTTCGTCAATATCGTCAAGAGTCGCCCGCCGCTTCCGGTCCCTGAGCATCTCGATGATATTATTTCCAATCCGGATCCAATCGCATCCGGCACGATCAGTTTTCCGCGTGGTCACGCGATGTCATGGTCCGTCGGAGCCCCCGGCCAAGGTGCGGAGAATCGCCCGCTAACGCGCGACAAAGTGATATTCGAGAAAGTGCGACAAGGAGTCGACAAAGCACGGTTGAACTGGATGCTGCGGCAACGCAACCTCACCATCTTTCCGAACCTACAAGTTATCGATATTCAATCGATGCAACTTCGAACATGGCAGCCACTCACCGTAAATAAAACGCGAATGACCTCGCATTGCCTCGCACCGAAAGGAGAATGTGCCGAAGCGCGTCGCTTTCGCATTCGCCAGTACGAAGAATTTTTCAACTCTGGCGGCCTCGCAACCTCGGACGACAACGTGATGTATGAATATGGGCAGCGCGGCTTTGCCTCGCGTAGCACTGCGCCTGCGCATCCTTACGCGCGCGGTCTTGGTTCGGTGCCAGCATCCCCAGAGCATTTCGCAGCACTCGGGCTACGAGACGCCGTATGCACTTATAACGAAGCCGGACTAACGTTCGGTGATGAAACGGGAATTCATAGCGGCTACCGCGAATGGCATCGCCTGCTCATGGCGAATAATGCGTGAAGCGAAAAGAATTCAGCTAGCCGGTAAGATGAATAGTCATGACTGACCTCGAAGCAAATCAAATCGCCACCACCTTGCTCGGTCGAGAAGGCAGCTCGCTCGACGACCACGCCTGGGACGAGTGGCTAGCGCTGTACGATGCACACGCCGTGTACTGGGTTCCTGCATGGCGCGATGAGGCGAACGAGACGACCGATCCGAATAATGAGATATCGCAAATTTATCACGCCGACAAGAGCGGACTACAAGAGCGCGTAGCACGCATCCGTTCTGGCAAATCCGTCACCGCCATGCCGCTGCCAAGAACCACGCACTTCACGACAAATATTGTTGCGAAGCGGGTGTCGCACAATGAGATTGAAGTCCGATCAAACTGGATGGTGCAGGTCTACCAACCTCGAACCACGAAGCAGTATGTCAATTTTGGTCACTACGAGTTGACGCTTACGCAAGCTAGCGGTGGCTGGCTGATCGAAAAGAAAATTACCCATCTAAAAAATGATCTTGTTCCGGCCCTGATCGATTTCTATACGCTCTAGCCCACGAGCGCACTTACCGCCCTGCAGGCCGACATTGCCTTAATCTAGCTAAATTCGTTGTGCAGAAACAAACGAATGACATATCCGTCCGTTATTTATTCAGGGTTTGACCCCAGCCGTGATGTCCGCTCGCCCACGCGATCTCTTCAGGTGTCGAGGGCCTACCTAAAATTTTATTGCGATGTGGAAATCTGCCGAATCGTTTGATCACTTCGCGATGTTCTTTACCGCTTTTAAGGCAGCTTTCCGTGATGTTTTTGAACCCCGGCGCGGCGATGTCGTCGAGCACCTGAAAATAATCTGCACACTTATTTTGCAGTTCAATATCTTCACCATGTTCAAACGGCAAATAGAACATGAGCCTTTCGATAAATTCGACTTCTAGATCGAAGCCTTTCGCGATACTGTTCTCAGCGATTGCAAGTGCGCGATGATCGTACCCATACGCGCGCGCCTCACCACGATAAATCGTTCGGGTGATCTGGTCGAACAGAACAATCAACGCCAGCGAACCGCGCGCGGTAATTGTCCAGTGATCCAAATCACCTGTGATCGCTTGCTCAAGCGTCGAAGAAAATTCCCCGGTGATGCGTTGATCAAATTCCGCCGTGGCGTTGAACCATAATTTAAATCGTTCGCCTGCCTTAACCGGATCGTCTGGCTCTTCAGTGAACCAAAATCTTAGAAGATCTTCATGATCGAACTCAGACAAACCGTTCGTCACTCTGATCTAAGGACTTAACCGATCGATCATTGACGCGTAATCGTCGAGTACTTTAAGCGCACCATCGCGATCCACATCGGCTAACGGCAGTAACACCCTATTCGCGCCAGCTTTCACCATGCGCTCGAGACGAACGGGATCAAAGCCGTCGCGCTGCTTCACTTCCGCTAAGACGGTCACGTCAAGACTCTCTGGATCGCGCCCGCGCTCGCGCATCGCGTCATGGATAGCGGCGAGCGCCGCTGGGACGTCTTCGAGCAATCCTTCGATGGGCATCCAACCGTCGCAATACTCTGCGATCCGGGCCGGTACGTATTTCGAATAGGCCCCCATCAAAATGGGCGGCCCGCCGGCTTGGACAGGCTTCGGCCAACACCACATCGGCGGAAAATCGACGAAGTCACCATGAAACTCGGGTTCATCGTTGTTCCAGATTTCTTTTATTGCGAGCATGCGTTCGCGGGTGATTTTCCAACGATCTTTGAATGCCACCCCATGGTCTTCCATCTCTTCGGCGTTCCAACCCGCACCGATGCCGAATATCAGCCGCCCCCCCGACAATCGGTCAAGCGAGGCAGTGGCTTTCGCCATGTTGATCGCGTCGTGTTCGGGGATCAATGTCACCCCGGTCCCAAGTTTGAGGGTCTTCGTAGACGCTGCAGCCATGCTTAATGCGACGAATTGGTCGTGACAATGCCAATACATGGGATCGAGGTCGCCGCCGCCAATGAAAGGCGAGCGGCGGCTCGTCGGGATGTGCGTGTGTTCGGCATAAAACAGCGACTCGAAGCCGCGTTCTTCTAGTGCCGGGGCGAGGTCTTGGGGCTCAATGCTGGTATCCGTTGGAAACGTCACTATGCCGAAATCCATGATTCACTCCTGAAGTTGCGATATGCAGGCACGAAAGAACTAACAGCGCTCGATTCTAACGGCTTGGCCTCACTTTCGCATCACTGTGAATAGGGCGCTGTTTGCGGGAGCTAATAGTGACTTTCTCAGCCAAGTTGTTTTGGGTTATAACTGATCGGAGCTGCTGTCGATTTCTTGAGAGCACAATAGCTTTAAGGGCAGGCCATGGATTTATCATACGGGACCGTCTACGAAACCTTCCGCGAAGAAGTCCGCTCGTTTTTACAAGAACACGGACACGAAGCGCCGACCAATCAACGTGACT
Organism: Gammaproteobacteria bacterium; assembly: GCA_047611805.1. Lineage (GTDB taxonomy): Bacteria > Pseudomonadota > Gammaproteobacteria > UBA11873. The sequence continues at coordinate 14,512 of JBLFWX010000067.1, read as the reverse complement.
ACCGCTCGGACAAAGCGCTTGCCTGGCAAGAGCGGCTGATTAAGCAAGGCTATACGGCACGCACCATACCGAAGAAGTACGGTGGCGCCGGCGCCGAGCCCGACATCCTTAAAACACGCATCATCGCCGATGAGTTCGCAGCCGCGAAAGTCACTAGCGGCATCGGCGGGCAAGGGATCGCCATGCTTGTTCCGACGTTGTTGGAACTCGGCACCGAAGCGCAACGCAGCGAGATAATTCCGCCGACGTTGCGCGGTGAACTATTTTGGTGTCAGGGTTATTCGGAACCAGACGCCGGCAGCGACTTGGCGAGTTTGCGCACGAACGCCTATTTAGATGGCGATGAGTGGGTGATCAATGGCAGCAAGATATGGACGAGCTCCGCGCACTTTGCCGACTGGATGTTCTGCCTCGTGCGCACGGAACCGGATGCACCCAAGCACGACGGAATTTCGTTCCTACTTTTTCGCATGGACACACCCGGCATCGACGTGCGTGCGCTCCACGACATGACGGAAACGCGCAATTTCAATGAAGTGTTTTTTACCGACGTGAGAGTGCCGGCAGGACAAATTATCGGCGAACGCGGGCAAGGTTGGCGGGTCGCGAACACGATCCTCGGGCATGAACGCGAGTTGCTCGGCGATCCAAACATGGCGCTAACGCGCCTGAATAATTTGATCCAATTGATGCGCACAGAAACCATCGATGGTCGTCGGATCAGTGATATGCCGGTATTCCGCGATCGAGTCATGCGCATTCAGGGCAAAGTGATGGCCATGCGGTTTAACGATTTGCGCTTACTCTCAGCCAAGATTAACCAACAATCTGCGCCACTCGCGCGCATGGTTGTGAAACTCCAAGGCACCGAGCTACGCCACGAATTGGAGAAACTTGCTGTCGATGTCATGGGGGAATTTGGTCTTGCTTACGGCGACAACGAATACCTACGCGGCGACGGTTTATGGCAATGGAATTATATGTACTACCTAGGCCTCATTATTGGCGGCGGTACATCGCAGATACAGAAAAACATTATTAGCGAGCGCGGCTTGAATATGCCGAAGGAACCTAAAGTGGTGGCTACAGCGGGGAACGCGTAATGGACTTCGGATTATCAGAAGAACAAACGGCGCTGCAGGACAGTGTTAATCGTTACTTGGATGAACAAGCCGGCTTGGAGCAGCTGCGAGGATTCGTCAACGATGTCGATTGCCGTCACATTTGGGACGGCTTGATCGAACTTGGCGTTGGTTCCTTACTACTGCCAGAAGAAGACGGCGGCCTCGGCCTCGCAATTCTCGACGCAGCACTGGTCGCCGAATGCCTCGGCGCACACGTTACCCCTACTCCATTCATCGGATCTGCAGTACTTGCGCCGCTTGCACTGCGCCACGCGGATCCAGGATTGCGATCCAAATACTTGGGGCCATTGCGCGATGGCAAGCTCAAGGCTGGCTTTGCACTCAGCGAACTCGCGGGCGCGCGCGCGCAAGCTGGTGTGAAGGAATCCGACGGTAAACTCTCGGGGCAAAGCCTATTCGTACTCGAGCCGCGCGCGGATATCGTGTTGGTCGCGACGAACACCAAGGCACTGTATCTGGTCGAAGCTGGTGCCGACGGGATGCAGCAACTCGTACACACCACCATTGATCGAACCCGTAGCTCCGGCGAGTTACGGCTCAACAATACGCCGGCGCATTTAATTAGTTCGGATCCTGCAGTCGCCGAAAATTTACTCGACATCGCACGAATAATGTTAGTCGCGGATACGCTAGGTGCTGCACAACACATGCTGAACGCCGCGGTCGCTTACGCCAAGGACCGCAAGCAGTTCAATCGCGTGATCGGTTCCTTCCAAGCCGTGAAGCATATGTGCGCCGAAATGGCTGCCGAACTCGAACCGTGCCGCGCGATGATGTGGTACGCGGCTTATGCGCTGGAAGAATTACCGCATGAGGCGCGCCTAACCGCATGTCATGCTAAGGCGCATGTTGCGGAAGTGGGCACGTTCATCGCTCGGACCGCAACGGAAGTCCATGGCGGAGTGGGCTTTACCGATCTCCTTGGCTTGCATTACTGGTTCAAACGGATCGGTTTTAACCGCCAGGCCTTAGGCGCGCCGGAGCTCGTTCGCGAAGAGGCGGCCAAGCTTCAGGAAGCCATGGCCTAATCACGCACAAGCGAGTGATTAGCGTCGTTTAAGTCAGACTCTCGGGATGACTTCTTTGACGAGCAATTCCAAAGAATTCATCACCTGCGCGTTCGGCTGTCCGGGAAATTGCATGCGCAGTATTACGTTATCAATCCCAGCATCGTCCCGGTAACGACGTAATTCATTCGCACAAAACTCCGGATCACCAATGATGTGTCGATCTTTGCGGAACCTTTCCGATTCCAAATATTCATCATTGGGATCGGTTACTAAGCGTTTAGACCCGTCCGGATTTTCATCATAGAACGGTAGGTATGGCGGACAGTAAACGTTGCGATAAATGTGCGCGAAATGTGGCTGCACTTCGCGCCACGCGGTTTCGTTATCTTCCGCTACGTAGAATTCTCGGATCAATGCACGCGGATAATCGGCAGAGTTGCGCCCAATCGCCGTCAAAGCATTGGTGTGGTCAGAAAATTCCTGCTTCGTTTCTTCAACGGTGGTGAGCAGCGAGATGAGCAAGGGATGGCCAGCTTCAGCGATCTCGCGGCGCGCCTTCGCGGAGACCGCACCTAACCACACGGGTGGCGGTCGCTGCACGGGTAACGGCGATAAGCGCGCGTTATCCACTTGATAGTACTTTCCCGAAAAGCTGAAGCGTTCGCCAGTCCAGGCGAGCTTTAAGATCTCCAAGCCTTCGTCAGTCATGCCTTTGCGTTTCTTGATATTAACGCCGAACCCGGCGAACTCATTTTCACGGTAACCACGTCCAACGCCGAGTTCGAAGCGACCGCCGGAGGCGAGATCGAGCACTGCAGTATCTTCTGCTAAACGCAGGGGATGACCATAAAACGGTAACAAGACCACGCCTTGGCCGATGCGAATATTACGCGTTCGCCCGGCGATCGCAGCGGCCGCGATCATCGGCGACGGACAATACCCGTCATCCATAAAATGGTGTTCAGTGAGCCACACTTGGTGAATTCCCAATTCATCGGCGCGCTGAATTTGATCCAAGGCTTCAGCGTAGACTTGTTGCGGACTCACGTTGAATTGTTCAGGTGCTTGGAGACTATAGAAAATCGAATACTTCATATCCACCTCTCAGCAAGTTGACAATGCGGAGTGCGGAGTGCGGACCCCGCCCAGAATTACATAGGACTACGAATAATAAGTCGTGACGCATCGATGGCGTCCGGAATGTCGGGCTGATGATAAATTTCAACGGCTGGCGCGACTTCCATCAATGACAGCGCGAGATACATTAAGCGACGTTCGGGATCAGGCAATTCGGATACGCGAAAGCCCGATAGGTGTTCTACCAAGGCATCCATTTCAGCCAAGACACCGGCATAGAAACTCTGAATGTCGGCCATGGCCGTGCGCAGGCGTTGTTGGTTCCGCGCGGCCTCTGTATCCAACGCCCAATGATCGACAAAACATTCTAAACGTTCAAAACCCGCAGGCAATTTCGTCTCCGCCAAACCACTCATGCCGAGCCGGCTGCGAACGCTGCTTGATCACCATTGACGTAGGCATCGACAACCCGGTGATGATGAGTGACTAATCCTTCGAGATCACACGAGACGACCATGTATTCGAGCGCACCGGAGCGATGGGCCGAATGCGTGCTCTCAATCGTACTCAGATCTTCTCGGATCGTGTCGCGCATCGTCACCTTTGAATATTCCTGCGCGATTTTCAGAATCGGGCTGTCAACGTCCTGGAGGAAATAACTCACCGACCAATCTGTTTGATTCACACTCACGGGCCAAAAGTCGTGACACAGCATCCAGCCTTCCCCGAGAAACAAATGAAAATTTGGGAAAATCAAAAACTCATCGAAGATCCAGTTGGATTTTGCGTGGCGATTCAAGCCCGGCGCGAGCGATTTCTTCTCGCTAGCCGCATCACCGGCATTTAGAAAAGCCATCGAACCAGCCTTATAGGCCCAGGCTTCAGCCGGCTGCGGTGTGTGTTGGAAATCAAGATAGAAGGTTAAATTGCTATGCTGGCCGAAGGTCTCTAGATCTGAAGCAACTGGCGTCGCCCGATAATCGGGTATCGATCGACGGTGGACAGTTTGCACGTGGTAAGCCTCAACAAACGCGTCCTGAAATGTTTTCCAGTTCGATTCGATATCCGCAGTCCACTGCCCGGAGCGCGCCATTTGTTCGAACGGATAGCCTTCGACCAAGCCTGGGATCTGACCCAAATAGGCTTCCAAGGATTCGCTTGGCGACGGATTAAGATTGATGAAGATAAACCCTTGCCAGGTATCCAAGGCGACCGGCAGCAGACCTAAGGTCGCTTTGTCGAGGCTGCCGAAATCGTTTTCCAACGGGATATGCGTGAGCTTCCCGTTCGAGTCGTACACCCAACCATGAAAGCCGCACGTGAATGCGTTGCCGCGACCTTCGCAAACTGGCTTTAAGCGGTTGCCGCGATGACGGCAAATATTATGAAATGCCCTTAGTTCGCCATCATTACCACGTGAGACGATGATCGACGTACTTAGCACGGCAAAGTCCCGCACCATGAAACTACCTGGCTCGGTGATTTCTTCGACCCGGCCGATCTTTAGCCAAACTTTTTTAAAGATCGCTTCTTTTTCACGCGCGAAATAATCTGCCGATATATTGGGCTCGACGGGGATCCGTTCGAAGCCGGCACTCATTACAGATCAAGATCCATACCGTAACCTTTCGCTTCCGGCCCGTGACCAAAAATATCGCCGGTGAAATACTCTTGCTGCGCTAAAGCCTTGCGCGCGCCCCAGCCGAGTTCGACCAACCAACCGGACGGGCTCGCCATGTAGAACGTTAACGCCTGGTCGTTCGAATGTTTACCGAGTTGCAAAGCAACATCTATTTTCCGTTGGCGGATAATGTCGTGCGCCGCACCCAGGTCGTCCAGGTGCTGGTACTCGAGCATTAAATGGTTAATGCGTTTTTCTTGCGGACCGAGCCCAAACGCAACTGAATGCTGCCGCTCATTGCAGTGCATAAAGTACGGTTCGGCGACCGTCCCATTCGGCAACTTGAGTTTGTATTCTACGGAGCCGCTCAAACCGAGGACTTCGTAGAACGCGGCGGCTGCCGCAACATCGTCTTGACGCAAAATGCAGTGGCCGATCCCGGAATTCCCTGTCACAAAACCACCATACATTCGGCGGCCGGGATAAAACGGGAAATTCGTATCCACTCGGGGTCCATAGAAAATTTCAGTGGGATTGCCACCCGGGTCCGTCATTTTCAGTACACCGAGGACATGTCGTTCTTGCGCTTCTTCCGCTGATCCGACTTTAAACTTGATGCCGGCATCATCGAGTTGGCGTGCCATGTCTTCCAGCTCACGCGGCCCAGCAACTCGCCAGCCGGTGTAGGCCAAATCGTCTTCGCTGCCAAGATGCATCACGAAGCGGTGATGCCAGTGATCCATCCGCAGATAGAACCGATCACTTTCGCCGTCGTCGCGAACTTCCATACCGATGCAGTTTGCGGCGTAATCCCGCCATGCATCGCCGTCCGTGATGTTGAAACCAAAATACGCAAGTTCAGTCACTTTAACCATAACGAATCAACCTTCTCCGTTGCCGCTCGGGCTACGACGCCCATGTGCGTTTAGACAATGACGACGATGTCGAACGAACTCTCGTTCGTTTGCTTTTGCTCCGTCGAGCCGACTTTCGGACTTAAAGAATCATCAATAAGCGGGTGGGAGAGCGAGACCCGATCACCGTTCATTTGAGGCGAATCGTTGTTCTATTTAACGACAATTGAACGTGTATTCCCGCAATCCCACAGGCACAGTAGATCCCTCCGAAGTCCGACTAGTCGCTAGGTATAAGTGCTGCCCTTCATTCCAGTATCGATGTCTTGACGCATGTCGACGTTAACGAGCGCCGGTTTGCCTGAAGCGAATGCACGTTCTAAGGCCGGTGCAATTTCTTCCGGACGTGTACAGTGCTCACCGTGACCGCCCATCGCCTCGACAATCTTGTCGTAGCGCGTGGGATTGAGTTTCGTGGCCACGACTCTTTCTGCGCCATAGACTTCCGCTTGCGGGCGTGCCATTTGACCCCAGGCAGCGTCATTACCCATGATGCCGACGATTGGTAAGTTAAAGCGAACCGCTGTGTCGTATTCGAATCCGTTTAAGCCAAAAGCGCCATCGCCGTAAATTATTAGTACGCGCTTTTCCGGTTTCGCTAACTGCGCTGCCAAGGCAAATGGCATGCCGACACCCAACGTGCCGAGCGGACCCGGATCCATCCAGCAATTTTCTTCCGGCACCGGTAGAACTTTCGATGCTTGGGCCACGATGTCGCCGCCATCACCAATTAGAATGACGTCTTTACCGGCCACGAAATCACGAATTTCGCGACACAAGCGCAACGGGTCGATCGGCACTTCGTCTGAGTTGAGTTGCGACGAAAACGCTTCTTCCATTTCGTTTTCGCGCGCGATTAATTTTTTGCTCCACGCGCTGAAATCTAGTTTATTACCGCCACGTCGAATCGTTTCTGTGACGACTTTGAAGGCTTCGGCTAAATTGCCAACCACAGCGGCATCGGCGGATCGGTTTGTACCGATTAATTCGTTTTCGATATCGAGTTGAATGATTTTGGCATCCGCCGGAATAGTGTGTCCGTAGGCAAGACGGAAATCTAACAGCACGCCTGCGCAGATGAAGACATCGCATTGCGTAATCGCTTCTTTTCGTACTCTATTTAGAAGCTCTGGCGTGCCTGGCTTCACTAAACCGCGCCCCATGCCGTTCACAAATGTCGGGATGTGCGTGGCGCCGATGAATTCTTCGATCGCGGAACCCGCGTTCGACCACTTAGCACTCGTGCCAACCATCATCACGGGTCGTTCGGCCGTAGCGAGAATCGCGAGCGCTTCATCGATTTCAGCTTGCGCTGGTGTCAGCAACGGAGGATTCGTGCGGATCTTCGGGAAGCGCACCTTATCCCATTCCGTCTCGCCACTTAAAACGTCCATCGGAATTTCTAAGAACGAGGGTCCCGGGTTGCCTGATACGGCGTGTCGAACAGCCATTTCGATGTAATCTGGAATTCGGTCTGTTGAATAACACGTATCCGCCCACTTCGTGATCGGCTTCATCACTGCGACGTGATCCATTTCTTGCAGGGATCCACGACGCATGTTGTTAAATGGTCCTTGCCCACCGATCACAAGGATTGGGCTATTCGCTCGCCACGCATTCGCAACGCCGGTAACCCCATCGGTAACGCCAGGGCCTGCTGTTAATACGGCGCAGCCGATTTTGCCCGGATTTAAGCGACTCCAAGCGTCAGCCGCATGCACGGCGGCTTGTTCATGACGGACATCAATAATTTTGATCCCTTCGTCGATACAGCCATCGTAAATGGCCATCACATGACCACCACTCAACGTAAAAATGTACTCCACACCTGCTTGCTTTAATGCTCGCGCCGCGAGCTGCCCACCATGAACACTCATTGCTTGTTTCCCCTTGTAATGATGCTGAGATGCTAGCACGGGTATCGGTGCACAATGTAGCGGGCAAGGACATCGGATCAAGCGCGTGGCTTCACACCGGAGCGCGCGGGCAGTCATTTAGCGACTTCTGTCCACCGCAACGAAGCTTAAGAAGCCCGCTAGTTCACATGAATTTGGAAGATTTGGCTCACTCTGTAGTAATGGATTTCGCGCGGCGTAGGCGTTCTTCATTATCTACGTTCGGTGGGGTGTTCATGCCTTTAGCGACCGCTGGCCGCGCAGCATTGTCGTTAAACCAGCGCGTCAGATGTGCAAAGTTGCCACTTGGCACACCGCACCAATCGGCGAACGCAAGCCACGGATAGGTCGCCATGTCCGCTATTGAATAATCTCCCGCAAGATACTCAAAGTTGGCAAGTTGACGGTCGAGCACTTGATAGAGCCGACGCGACTCATTTTGGTAGCGCTCTATTGCGGCCGGCAACTTCGGCTCGAAGTAACGATAGAACACACCAGCTTGTCCCATCATTGGGCCAACATTCGCCATTTGAAACATCAACCACTCAATCACCGTAGCACGAGCCTTCGATTCCGTCGGTAAAAACAGGCCCGTTTTCTCCGCCAAATAAATGAGGATCGCGCCTGACTCGAATACGCAGAGATCATCATTGTCGGTATCGACAATCACCGGGATCCGCCCATTGGGATTGAGCGCCAGAAATTCTCGGCTAAATTGATCGCGTTTCTCAAAATCGACAACGTGAACTTGGTAGTCGAGCGCCATTTCTTCCAGCGCAATCGAAACTTTGAATCCGTTCGGCGTTGAAGCGCTGTATAGCTCAATCATGGCAAAGATCGATCCTTCTTTGCTCGCGAGCGAACATTATTCTGGCTTGCGAAATTTCAAAGTGTACCGATCGGATTCGTTCACTAAAGAATCGTGCCGAGTGTCGTGCAATAGCTCATCTTCCGGTCGACGATGAATGTTGGAATGATTCACGAGCTCAAACCCGACGTCCAACGCCTCCTGAATGATCTGTACCGGATCGGTACGCCGCCACGTCGGTTTCTTCAGCTCTTCCATATGACGCTTAGTGTGATCGATAACGCCATATATTCCACCTGGCTTTAGGGCAGCAAAAACGGCTCGGTTCAAAGTGGTTCGCGCGGCGCTGTTCAAGTTATGTGCGTTACGGAAAGTAAGTACCATATCGACATCGTTGCGCTGCAAATCAATACTATCAATCGAGAAGATGTAACCCGGCGCGTCAGTCTTCGTGAAGTTCTCCATCGTCCCGGTGGCGCGTACTTTATCGAGCTCGTATTTTACGAGATTCGGTTCCAAATCGTCTGTGCCGAGCGCAATGAATAACGCGCCTTTGTCTGCTAAAAATGGCCCCAGCAATTTCGTATACCAACCACCACCCGGAAACAGCTCAATAACCTGCATGTCGTCCTTCAGTCCGAAAAACGCCAAGGTTTCGTTCGGCATGCGGTTTTTGTCTCGCGCTTTTTCCTTATCACTTCGCGACGGATGATTTAGGTTTAAGTTAATAGCGCCATCAACAGTCGCTGTTTTCATTGATTCACAAACCGCTATACCTGGTACGCATAGCAACATGGCAACGGTCAGCATGGTCAATAATTTCATTGTTCACTCCTCAAGCATTGAAAGAAAAAGAACGGTGCCGATTGCCGATAGCGCATGACGTCGACTGTTATTTTTTGGTATCGACTTCGGTGGCTAGCTGGTCCGTGCCCACTACCTTCTCATTTTCGAGCGTGCCTCACCAAGTAATTGCCACTTCGATGATCTTTTACGCCGATTGAAGCGTTGTTCAGTCGATTCTAACAACCCCATCCCCTGGGCCAAGACTGCCACCGGCAGTCGTGTTGTCGCGAATGCAATATAGCAAGCAATAACAGTCAATGTTGCGTTCGCGAATTGCCCGGTCATTGCGCACTATTCTAGCTTGCTATTCCTGGCGCCGTTCTCACAGATCGAGTGCGGCCGCTGAAAGAAGGTAGAAGCAACCGAATGCGTGCTTCTCGGCAGACAGGCCGCGCGGGCACGAAGCATTGGAAAAACCTAGGTCGACCGAGGAAATCGAGTGCCTGCTGACAGCGCTCGATAAGGTCACTCGTCGAGTCGACGCATAAAATACAACCCCACCGATGGTGGCTTAGCATTGTTGTCTAGTGGATACCGCAAACGAGGAACCGACCGCGGATTTATTAACTCGACGTCCGGATGTCTAGAAAAAGTTCATGCTGAGGCTATGCCTTTTGCTTGCGCACAGGCGCTTCGATTGAGTCGAGTTTCGGCGCGAGTTGATCTTGGTCTTATAGTGTTACAGCAATGTAAGTTATTTCGTCACTGCGTCATGGCCATACGCTCGTTAAGGAAACGCGCCGCTTTCGCAATTAGAACGTCGCGCTTGAAGGGCTTCAAAATGTAATCGTTGGCGCCGGAAGCGAGGCAGCTTTTTGCAACATCGTGATCGCTTTTGCCGGTCAACATGATGACGGGTGTGTGGGTGAATCGTTGCATCAAGCGTAGACGGCTTACAACCTTCGCACCATTCAGCGCGGGCATCTCGTAGTCCATCAAAATGAGATCAGGATCGTGATCGCGCAGGACCGAGAATGCGTCGACCGCGGAGTTTGCAAAGAGTAATTTGCATTTTTCGGCGTCAAACACGCGTTGATGAATTTTGTACTGAAAAGAATCGTCGTCGACGATGAGAATTTCTGGCAGCTCTCCGGGGTCGCTTTCAGCATTGCCATTTCCGGTGAATCTTTCTCGCTCTTGTTGAATAATGTGACCAATGTGTGCGGCCATTTTCCGTCTGATGTCAAATATCTCTGAAGAATCGGCAAGATCTGTTTTCGCTTGGTCAATGGCCATCACTAGATGCGTCGATTCTGCCGGTTCGGACCAGTATCGTGCACTGAAATCGAAGTGCTTTTTACCACACAGTCCGGCGGCGACATTCTCATCGTCTTGGGAACAAAGAATAATCGTTCGATGGCTATGCGCTTGTGCAAACTTTGATTGGCAATAGAGCCTAAGGTAATAACTATCCGCAGCGGCGAGATCGCGGAATGCTAAGATCACAACGCCGGGTCGCGCATCCTCGAAATCCGACACGGCGGATTCGCGATCGGCAGAAACGAACACTGAATCCAGGGATTCGGCGAGCGAAGTTTTACACTCAATCGCGTCTTCCTTTGAATCGGCGGCAATCCAGATACGAGGAATCATTTGTCTATTTTCCTTAATCTCTGGCGCTTTCTGCTTAATCTCGAACATCCAGTCCAAGCTTAAAGTTGCGGCTGGTCGAGCAGTTAGTTGGCGACCGTTAGTCCGGATCTCGCGATTTCTTGATCTATCGCCTCAAATACGGCATCAACGGTTTCTCGGAACTCTTGGGTCAACGGTTCAATATCGAAACCGTCCTCGCCATTGCCGGCACCTTCTAGACGTTCACAGACGTCTCCCAAACTCAATGCGCCCATCGAGCGCGATGAAGATTTCAAGCGGTGTGCGACATCCTTCAAGGCTGCTAAATCCAAGCTTTCAGATGCGGCGAACACAAGGGACATATCGTTCGTAGCAGATGCTCTAAAATCCGCCAAGAACTCGGCAATAATTGCTGCCTCGTCGCCAACTAAGTCACGCAATATTTCTATATCGAGTAATGCCATTCGCGCTGGGCTCGGAGAATAAGCAACTGTCTCGGTTTCTATCGCTTGATGGTCTGTTTGCGGAATGTGTTCTCTAAGGACAGCGTCGAGTGCGTCAAGCGCGATCGGTTTAACGAGATACCCATCCATTCCGCAATCTCGACAGTGATTTTCCTCACCCTTGATCGCGTTCGCCGTCAGGGCAAAAATCGGAACATGCTGTGTGAGATCTTCCTCTTTGCGAATAGCTTGCGTCAGCTCCCAACCATCCATTTCAGGCATGTGTAAATCAGTTAGGACCAGCGCGTAAACGCCGCGGCGCCACCAGTTCAGGGCAAGACGTCCGTTTTCCGCGATGTCGGCCGTGTATCCCAGTAGGTCGAGCTGACGACGAATTACCTTTTGGTTTATATCGTTATCTTCGGCTACTAAAATTAGTTGGTTATTGACAATCGCCGTTGTTCGATCTGGCGCCTGGCGCGCTTCAATGACCAAATCAGAAAACGCTGGTTCCAAGGGCTGCACGATGCGGCCAGCAGCCAACGCGACTGCTCTGAGAAAAGAACCCCGACTTAGCCCATCGCGTTCTAGCAGCGTCGTACCGCGCGCGACGCAACGAGGTGTGTTGCGGCGTTCCCCGTCTAGTACAATTAGGGCTTGGGGTTGATGAGTAAGCTCGTCGTGCCACCGTTGCACGAGCCCAACATCTCCTTCGACAACCACGATGATATCGCTATCTTTAGCTGCAGTTAGATGCGTCTCGGCTGCACTAAGGTCTGCGCATACGTGTGAATTAGCGCCGGCTCCTTCTAGATAGATCCGCCAATTATCTGCGCGGTCTTGCTCACCCAAAACGACGATCACACAGTCTAGATTTTGCAAGTCTGGTAGGACTGGACATTCCAGAGTGCTGTCCACGTCAACCGGCATTGTCACCGAAAAAGTTGAACCCCGACCGAGTTCAGAATCCACTTCAACATGCCCACCGAACCGCTGAATTAAGTGATGGCATATTGATAAGCCGAGTCCAGTCCCTCCAAAACGACGGGTCGTCGACGACTCAGCCTGCATAAAAGGTTGGAAGAGTCGCCCGAGAGCTTCTTGGCTTATGCCGATACCATTGTCTATCACCGAGAATCGCACGCTCGAGGTTCCGCATAGTTCCGCTCTAACAATCACCTTGCCAGGACGGTCGGGATTGGCTGAAAACTTGATCGCGTTCGAAATTAGATTCGACACAATCTGGCGGATACGAACGCGGTCACTTTGAATCCATGTGGGCAGATCGGGATGGACGAAAAGTCGCAAGTCAACGGCACTGTTTTTCGCGAGCGGCCTCAAGCTATTGCACACCGATTCGATCTCACGCTCGATGCAGACGGGTTCCCGCTCGAGATCGATCTGGCCTGCTTCAATTTTTGAAAAATCTAATATGCCGTCGATAACACCGAGCAAACTGGTTGCGGACTCACAGAGAGTGTGGACGAGTTCGGCCTGATCGGGTTGTAGACGTGATCGTGCCAGGAGGTCGATAGTACCAATAACGCCGTTCATTGGCGTTCGAATTTCGTGACTCATGGACGCCAAGAAAATCGATTTTGCGGCGTTGGCTTCTTCCGCGCGGATGCGCGCATTGCGTTCGCTGCGCTGAGTTTCACGCTTGAGTGCGGTTACGACCGCTACGCCGAATGAATTTAACACTTCGAGTAGCGCGCTAGTGTCGGCAAACGAGCCGGTGTTGGTTGCCCCGACATGCCCGATAACATTACCGTCCGCATCATGTAGGGGAATAGCTGCAAACGACTCGTTGGATAACGCTTTGTGGACTGGGCAGTCGCCATAGCGACGGTTCTCATTGCCCTCGACGACGAATACCGGGCCGCTGTCAGGCAACATCTCGAACGGCGTGTTCGCTGATTCAAAGCTAACGTTCGCCAGGATTAACCCATCTCTAGAACAACTTCGAGTCGCTAACTCAGTGCGATCAGCTGTCGTGTAGGTTGTTATAAATACCGCATCGACTTGGGAGATTCTAGCGATTGCCGAGATACACCCTTCGAAATAGTCTTGTCCATCGAGTGTCGACAGATCGGTAAGAATCGTTCGTGTCGCTTCGTCTCCGTGCTTACGCACTGTGATATTTTGGGTTTGACGAATCAAATGGCTAGCATTCCCTGCGTCGTCGCGAAACACCGCAACGTTCACTAGGCCCCAAAGAACATGTCCTTGTTTGTGAAGGTAACGCTTCTCTAACTGATAGTTATCTAGTTCACCACGCAACAGCTTTTCGAGAGAATCCGATTCCAATTCTCGATCGTCGGGATGGCTAACGTCCATGATTGACATTTCAATCAGTTCAGCTTTTGTGTAACCGACGAAGTCGATCGCCGCCTGATTTATTTCTAGCCATTGTCCATTCGGCGTAGCTAAGATCGTCGCGAGCGCCGAACATTCAATGGTGCTCCTACACAACTGCTCGCTCGCACTCAACTCCAGCGTTCTTTCATCAATCCTGCGTTCTAGCTCGACATTGTGTCGCTCCAATTTTTGTCTAATATCTTGTAGCTCCATGAGTGCTCGATGGCGCTCACTAATGTCAACCGCACTAGGAATGATATGGGTGACTTCGCCTGCGGAGTCGAATAGAGGCGAGAACATCAGATCGATCGGAGACAATCGCCCATCCGCGCCCCGAATCGTCACGTCAAAGCGCGACTCTTCGCCATCAGCGGCGCGAACGCAGGCTTCGCGAACTTGCGCTATAGAATCGGGTAAATCTTCATACCAAACGGCATCCCAAAATTTGGTTCCCACAAGTTCGACATTTTCTACGCCGACGTCTTGGTGCGGCGCCTTATTGACCCAGGTGATCTGGCCGGTTGGTGTGAGAACCCCAACCCAGGCAAACAAGCTGCTGAGGACTCCCTTTAGAAGAGCCTCGCTCGCACGCGCCGCTTCTTCGGCATTGCGACGCAATGTAGTATCGACATTCGCGCCGTAGACCATCAACGGTTCGTTATCTATCCACGAGTACACCTTGCCGGTGCTTTGCACCCCCCCTGGGTCAGGATAGTTGTCGCCGCTACTGAGGCGATGAAAGATGAGAGCACGATACAATCAATCGTTCAAACGGCAAGCAGTTGAAAAGGCACTGAGTCGTTCAGAAGGCACGACGTTAGCG
>JBLFWX010000066.1:0-28872 GCA_047611805.1 Gammaproteobacteria bacterium | reverse complement strand
TAACCTACCTCTCCTTACCCGTAACCGGGTTCAATGATAGGCAGTTACACAGTTTTTCTTACAGTCTCCATTTCTGAACAATCACGCGAAGGATACGGTATCCCTCGATTTCTTAGTCGTGCCAACGGTAAAGTTCAAGATGTTGTACGTCTTGGTGATCCTTATCGATCATCGGCGCAAGGTTGTCCCTTTTAATGTAACGGAGCATCTAACCGCTCATTGGACTGGCCAACAGATCATAGAAGCCTTTCGTTATCCCTCGACACCCAAATATCTAATTCGGGATCGCGATGGTATTCACGGGAACCAATTTAGGAAGCGCGTCCAAAACATGGGAATCGAAGAGGTACTCACTGCACCACGCAGCCCTTGGCAGAATGCCTTTGTGGAACGAATGATCGGTAGCCCCGTGCGTCAGGATAGTTGTCGCCTCTACTGAGGCACGGTTGTCACCTCGCACTAAACCGAACAAGGTCATGCCTTCGCTCCACAGCCATTACAGCTCCTTCACCACTACTACGCATAACTCCCGTTGTGTTGCGCATGGGTACTCTGGCCCTTGCGGGGTCGCCGCTTGAGCTTCTTCCTTAACATCGCCACGGCTGCTTAGTTGGCCTGCGGTGCTCAGATTCAACAATTCCACACCCATACCGCCGATCGTGCTCGCGACAGTGTTCTCGAGACTCGAGTAGCTCAGAATTTCGCCGTTACCAGCCGCGCCGGTAAACGCGTCGAGTCGCCTAAAACCGATTTCGGCGTGCGCCGTTGGCGACAGGCCTGCGATTAATGCAGCCCCGACCAGCGCGCTGGCGAGTATTGGATATCTTCGTATCATGTGATCCCACGTTTCTTCGATTGGAGTTACGCGTAAGGAAGGCCGATGCTTTTCCCGCAATCGCGGCGCGATCCTTTTATCCAAGGCTAGGGAAAGAAAGTTACGAAGAAACGACGACGTCGTGACAATCGCGTGACAGTCGCCGTAGTTAAGCTGAGTGAAGATACAAAAAAGCCCCACACAGGGCGGCGGGGCTTAAGTTTGTCTCGATGAGGCGACGGGTGTGTAGGCAAAAGGATCAGTTAATTGAACATATTTGTGATCAATCCTTATGCGTCGCCGGAACGATCGCTACTAAATCGCGGGGACGGGGAAACCATGTTTGTTCTCCCGCCCGTCGTTCAACGTACTTTCAGACCCGCATAGTCACCCTTTGCTCGCCACTCGGCGAGCATTTCATAAAAGCGCAATCCGCCTTCCGGATAATGACCTTGCAAGAAACCATCGCTGTTGGACTTCGCGTTACCTTCAGCGTTGTAGTAGCCCGGCGTACAGGCTTTGAGATAATCGGTCATCTGGTTTGGCGCTGAAACCAGAGCGAGCCAATCTGCTTCTGCTTGACGGGTCGGTTCCAGTGACGTGTATCCGCGTGCTTTCGCATCGGCGAACATTGCCGCGAGGTGGCGCGATTGGTTCTCCAGCATGTAGGTGAAATTCGGCGTGTAACCGGTTTGCGTGAAACCCATGTGGTAGCAGTTCGGAAACCCGTGACTCATCAGACCCTGATAAGTCCGCATGCCGTTCACCCAATGCTCGCCCAACTTAACGCCATCGCGACCGATGATCTCAAGATCGGCCTGATGCGTGTAGGTGGCACGGCTGACTTCGAAGCCAGTCGCGAAGATCAGGCAGTCGAGCTCGTATTCCACGCCGTCGACCACGACGCCCTTTTCTGTAACTCTCTCCACGCCCTTCCCGGCCGTGTCGACCAAGGTCACGTTGGGGCGGTTAAAGGTCGGCAAATATTCATCGTTAAAGGTTGGGCGTTTGCACCACGGGCGGTACCAATGTTTGAGGCCCTCGGCGGTTTGCATGTTGCCGACAATCGACTCAACTCGCGCTCGAATCCGGTTGTCGCGCTTGAAGTCCACGATCTCGCCAAGTTGTCTGAGTTCGTCGACGGTGAGATCCGAATTGCCGGTACCGTCCATCAGGTCGCCGAGCGATTTGAAAATATCGGTCCAACCATCGTTGACCAGATCTTCTTCGACTTCTAGTCCCATGAGCAACTTGGTGAAGTTGTCGTTGCGCTCGGATTGCCATCCGCTCTCTTGCGACGCATACCACGCGGGGTCAGTCGGACTGTTTCCGCGTAAATCGATTGACGAAGGGGTACGTTGAAAGACGAAGAGCTGTTTCGCGGCCCGGCCGAGGTGGGAGATACACTGAATACCCGTTGCACCGGTACCGATAATCCCCACCCGCTTGTCGCCCAATTTATCGAGGCCGCCGGTGGCAGAGCCGCCGGTGTAATCGTAATCCCAACGGCTGGTGTGAAACGTATGCCCTTTAAAATCGCGCAAACCGGGAAGCCCAGGAAGCTTAGGTCGATTGAGCGAGCCGCTCGAAACAATGACATGCCGAGCGCGTAGAACGTCGCCTCGATGGGTCGTCACCGTCCATCGATGTTCGCCGTCGTCCCACTGTAAATTGCGGATCTGAGTTTGCAGCAAGGAACGCGGGTAAAGATCATAGTGGTGCGCAACGCGCTGCGCGTGTTCTCGGATCTCCGGCCCGAAAGAGTACTTCTCCTTCGGCATGTAACCGGTTTCCTCGAGTAACGGCAAATAGATGTATGACTCGACGTCGCATTGCGCACCAGGATAGCGATTCCAATACCAAGTGCCGCCGAAATCGCCGCCGCGCTCGATGATGCGAAAGTCACGGATCCCAACCTCTTGAAGCCGGGCTGCCATATACAATCCACCGAACCCGCCGCCTAGGATCGCAACCTCGATCTCTTCGTTCACCGGCTCGCGTTCAATAGGTTCGGTTATGTAAGGGTCGTCGTTGTAGTGATAGAGCTCGTCGTCAGTTGTTTCGTATTGCATTTCGCCGTCCGCACGCAGGCGTCGGTCGCGTTCAAAGTTGTACTTGTGACGCAGCGCTTGCGGGTCGAAGCCAAGTTCCTCGGCGGTCGGTATCCGTGACGGGCTGTCCTTGGGAATATGTGTGGGTTTGTTCACCGAGATGTCTCCTATACGACGCAGTGTGTCACGGTGACGTTCACCGAAGGCCGCTAATGATGAGGGCTTAGGGACACTTGTCCCAGATAGAATGCTGTCAATTAACAGTAATTTGATGACATTTTATCCTGCACCCTGTGATATCGCAGCAATGGGTTCGTACGCTTACAAATGCCGGTTCGCAGCCTTATCAATTGCGACAAGCGCGAACCTACCCATTTCGACGGTTCGCCTCCCCTTAGATACCGAGCGCAAGCGGCCGCACTATAACGCACCGCGCAGCCCAGATTCGTCATCTCCTGGGACTTCCTGGACGCCGAGAGGCACCACGGCATCCGTTTACATCACAGGTTGCACCAAACGGACGAGTAACTCGGCTCCGCGCCCCACAGGCACAGAAATTGGCTGTCCAGAAACTTTGTTTAGCCTCAGCGGCGCCCATGCGTGAAAGGCGCGCTCGAACGAGCGGTGCAATAACTGATGCGCGCCACCCAATGTTTTGCTTCCTGGTAGGTATTTCATCTTCGTCTCGTTTCGACGGAGCGCATTCGCCAAGCTCAAACCATCCCGGTGCATGTAATTCCCTTTAACATCGGCATCAAAGTAACAGATGTTGTCAGGGTTGGAGCTTGCGTGGGCTCGGAGCCACACCTATGGTTACGGTCCTTACATCTAACGATTCAGCAAAGGAGAGATGGCGTGCCCGAATCAAACGAGGTCAAGCGCAACGTTGCAAAAGTGCGCGAATTTATCGATGCCTGGGGGGCGGTTGATCCGGATGCCGCCATGGCTTGTCTGTCGGACGACGTTGTCTATATCAACCAGCCGCTCGACCCGGTGGTCGGCCAGCACGATGTGCGGAAAATCGTCGCCGGCATTATGGAGCTGTCTAAAGCCGTCAATTGGGAATTACGCAACTGCTTCGGACGCGGCAGCACGGTGGTTACCGAACGGCTCGATTGCTGGGACTTTGACGGCAAGGGCTGGGGTTTGAAGCTGCCATGTATCGGCATGTTCGACGTCAACGAGGCAGGTCTTATCTGCGGTTGGCGCGATTACTTCGACAACAAAATGTGGTTTGACAATGGCGGGCCCACCCTTCACCTCGACTAGGTGCTGCGGGTGATCGCTCAGCAACCAATTAATGAAGTCGAAGCAAAAACCAAATCGACTAGCGGATCCGCAAAGCGCGCGATCGAAGGACGCAAACAATGACTGTTGAAAATGATGCGAAAGTAACGCGCAACGAGGCTACGGTGCGCGCGTTCCTGAAAGGTTGGGACGATCTCGATGTCGATGCTTGCATGGCCCAATGCGCCGATAACATGTGCTACTTGAATCAACCCCTAGAGGCAATTCGCGGCAAGGATAACGTCCGCAAGATGATTGCTTCTATTTTTGCTCCGGCTAAACGTTGCGAGTTCAAACTGATCAATGTCTTCGGTGTGGGCAACCGCGTGATAACTGAACGACTCGATCAATGGGACTGGGATGGCAGCAACACCTGGCAGTTGAATCTACACGTGTGCGGGATGTTCGAAATCACCGAAGACGGTAAAATTTACGAGTGGCGCGAGTACTACGACAACGAGAATTGGACTGAAGACGGCGGCCCCAGTCTGGTTTTATAAACACGGTTTTCTCATCCACCAGAGAGTCCAAAGGGGTCAGATTTATTTGGATAGGTGTCAGTTCAAATAAATTTGTCCCCTTTGAGAACGAACGGCTCCAACTCAGGGTTGAGTCTCGAACTTCTCTAGATCTGGGTTCATGTGATCCCACCGTTGCGCGCTGCTCGTCCAGAGATCGCCGGTGGGCTGATACCGGCTGGGATCATCCAGGCTACTGGCTGCAATGACGATGATGTCCGGCGCGGCCGATTCTTTGGCAAACAATGGCGATCCGCACCCAATGCAAAACCCGCGGCTCACGTTATTTCCGCTGTCCGCTTTAACATCATAAAACTTCGGCTCGCCCACGAGCAGTTTCCAGGCCAATATTGGTATCACCATATCGGTCGAGTACGCGCTGCCAGTCGCTCTTTGACAGTCGCGACAATGGCAATTGACGGACATGACAGGATCGGCTGAGCATTCATACCGGATGCGCCACAAGCGCAACCACCACAATAGCTATTAGACATAACAAGGCTCCTTTGATTCACGGCGAGCTTAGCACCGACCAACCTGAGGGATCACAAGCGAAGTGGGATCAACGCGACGAAGCGGCACCTAGATCCCGCCGCTATACAAAAAAACGGCCACGTGATGGTGAGTTTGGTGTTGCGTCGCTTGCGCTTTCTTGCGTGCGATTTGGTAACTCTGTCTTCCCTCAGCTAACGCAGTGCATCGTTCGTCTACTTTGCGGACAATCCACGGATGTGTTGCGTTCTTGCCAGATTAGAAAACAAAGGCCTCGATCGCCAGCACTGTCATCGATTTGCCCATGTTCATTACGCTTCTTCTTTTGCGAACGAGTAAACGACGTCTTACTATGCATCGACTTATTTCGAGAGAAGCTTCCATGTCAAACAACCAAACGGCGGGTTTGAAAACCGCGTTCTATCACGATGAAAAATGTTTATGGCACAGCACGGCGGGACTTTTTTCGTTAATTTTGCCCGTTGGCGGTTGGGTTCAGCCGCCAGGTGGCGCGGGTCTTGCGGAGTCGCCGGAATCGAAACGTAGAGTGGTGTCTTTATTGCAGGTTTCCAGTTTGGCACAGCACATCGAGTTGCTGAGTGCGCCAATGGCGAAAGACTCGGACCTTCTTAGGGTGCATCCCCAGGCGTATCTAGACAATTTCAAAGCTTTATCCGACGCGGGCGGCGGCGAGCTCGGCATGTACGCGCCGTTTGGACCTGGTAGCTACGAAATCGCGAAATTATCTGCCGGTCTGGCGATTGAGGCAGTTGATAGCGTGTTCACGCGGAAGTTTAACAATGCCTATGTGATGTCTCGGCCGCCCGGTCACCATTGCTTGCCCGATCAAGGTCTTGGGTTTTGTTTGCTGGCAAACATCGCGATTGCTGTTGAAGCCGCGAAAGCCAAACACGGCATTGAAAAAATTGCCGTGCTGGATTGGGATGTGCACCACGGCAATGGCACGCAGTCGATTTTCTACGAACGTGACGACGTTCTAACGATTTCCTTGCATCAAGAAGGTTGTTTCCCGCCCGGTTACAGCGGAGCGGACGATCGGGGCGCCGGCGAAGGCGAGGGTTACAACATCAATGTTCCATTGTTACCCGGCGGTGGACACGACGCGTATATGTACGCGATGCAGCGAATAGTGACACCCGCAATCGAACGCTTCGAACCGGATTTAATTGTTGTTGCGAGCGGACTCGATGCGAATTGTGTTGATCCGCTCGCTCGAATGCTGGCCCATACAGGAACGTTTCAAGAACTCGCGAAGCAAACGATGGCCCTCGCGGATCGCTTCTGCGAAAGCCGCATCGTGATGGTGCACGAGGGCGGTTACGCGGAATCTGCTGTCCCCTTTTGCGTGCACGGAATTCTCGAAGCGTTGTCAAGTGAAAAAAGCGATGTTGAAGATCCGACACGGGAAATGTGCGAACTATGGCAGCCGAATGAACGCCTGAGGGCATTCCAACGCCAACTAATCGATGAGCAGGCCGAAGCCTAGAGGGGCGGCGTCATCGCCGTTCGAGTAGTTTATTTGCGACCGTGACAAATCGATAATGACGCCTAGTCGCTGGCACGTAGACTCGATCGCCTGTTCGCACTCATTGCCTATTGCTGCGGCCTACATCCCGACTCGGCGACGGCATACTCCGCCTGCGGCCCGCCCACGCGGACAGGCCGCACTTGAATGATCTCAGCCTTTCAGCTTCTTCAGTTCTGCAACTGTGTCGCTGGGTTCCGGACGCGCTGTGTAATCAGGATCGACGTCGGTTGCACGGACAATGCCGTCGCTACTGACAACAACTCGACCTGGCATCGGCAGTGTCCAACTGTCATCTCCGTTATTCTTTGGCAAATCGATGCCAAACCCGCGGTAGATCTCGCCTAGCGCGCCTTCGACTTTAAAACGCAAGCCGAGTTCATGTGCGTAGTTATTACCCGGGTCGCTCAAAATATCGAACCCAAGCTTATGCGAATCGACCATCTTCGCGTTGAATTCCGCGACCTGCGGGCTTAGTGCCACCAAGGTTGCGTTTTGCGCTTCCATATCTGACAGAATCTCTTGCAAAGCGTACAGCTCTGCATTGCAGTATGGTCACCAATGTCCGCGAAAAACGGTTAATACCACTGCACCGCGCGACAATAAGGTTTCAGAACTAATCGCTACGCCGTTTTGATTATTTAGGGTAAAGGGTGGCAGTTTGCTGCCAACCTTGATGACACTGTCCATGATGCCAGAATCGCGCAAGGCATCCGTCGCGCCGAGCATCACCTTCAACATGTCTGGTGGGATTTTTTTCGCTGCGCCTTCTTTAATTGCGTTCAGCTGAGTCTGTAAGGACATACTTTATATCTCCGTCGTTTAGCTGCCTCATTCTATGCCATAACGGGCGACGAGCAACTTCGCCGGTTTCACCTTCGTATTCAGCGGGGATCGCCAGGCGATTGGGTAATTCAATGAAGATAAATTATCCAACAATGCGACTGTTATTCGCGTAACACACCGGTCATGGGCGGGTTATCGCCGAGCACTGGTTCGGTCGATTCGCGAGGTCGTCGGCAGGTCTCGCGAAGCTTCGTCAGGTTTCACCTCTTTTCGCTAACAGTCGGTTTATCGCCGCATCGGCGCCCGGCCCCGGCACGGCTTCGACGTCCCAGGGCTTGAGCGGCCGGCCATCTTCGGCGAGCACCACCGCGCCTTGAATGGCTTTGCCGGTGCGTTTTTCAACGAGTTCGACCCGCAGCCCTCGCTTGTTAGCCATCCACTTCTCGCCCCAGTTCGTTAGCCCAACCAGAACCGGATAGAGTTCGTATCCGCGCTCGGTCAGGTGATACTCGAAGGATCGTCCATCCTCTTTCGCCTGCCGCCGTTCGAGGATCTTGGCCGCGGTTAAGGTTCGCAAACGCGCGCTCAGTACGCTCGTCGACAGACCCAGATGTTTTTGTAGTTCCGCGAACGTTTGCATGCCGTTGAATACATTACGGAGAATCATCAACGACCACTGCTCGCCAATGACGCTGAGCGCCTTGGCGACAGCGCAGTTAATGTCAGCGATGTTGCTAACGGACATGGGGCCCTCCTCGATCAATTGCGCCTCAGGCTGCGAGGTCGCGTAGTCGACCAGAGATCAATCCGTTCGCTTCGGACATGATGCGATCAATAAGTTCCTTGACCGTTGGGATATCGTGGATCAAGCCTGCAACCATGCCGCAGGACCACGGCCCGGCATCCATGTCGCCATCGAGCATGACCTTCGGATAAACGCCGGCGACTTCTTTGACGATGTCCTCGAATGAGATGTGGGCGCCTTGCGCACGTTCAATCTCGAGGACGCGTTCGACCGCGGCATTGGTGAGCACTCGCTCGGTGTTGCGCAACGGGCGCATGATAAGACGCGTATCTAACTCAGTCGCGGCGAGAATCGCTTGTTTCACGTTATCGTGAACGGGCGCCTCCTGTGTCGCAATGAAGCGCGTTCCCATGTTCATGCCATCGGCTCCCATTGCCAGTGCTGCGACGAGTGAACGCGCATCCGCCATACCGCCGGATGCGACGAACGGTACAGTGAGTTCGTCAGCTGCACGCGGCAGCAAGATCATGTTCGGGATGTCATCCTCACCGGGATGGCCGCCGCATTCAAAGCCGTCAATCGATAAGGCATCGCACCCAACCGATTCGGCCTTGAGCGCGTGACGCACCGTCGTACATTTGTGAATAACCGTAATGCCGTGTTCCTTCAGCATGGGCATCCACTTGGCCGGGTTGTTACCCGCCGTTTCAACGATGCGGATACCGGCATCGACAATGGCCTTCACGTAGCCCGGATAATCGGGAGACTCAATAACCGGTAGAAAGGTCAGGTTAACGCCGATCGGCTTATCGGTGAGTGCTTGGCAGCGAGCGATTTCGCGCGCCAGCAGATCCGGTGTTTTTTGCGTAAGGCCGGTAATGATTCCAAGGCCACCCGCGTTCGACACGGCCGCGGCAAGTTCCGCAAAGCCGACATAGTGCATGCCGCCCTGAATAATGGGATGTTTAATACCGAGTAGTTCCGTGATTCTCGTTTTCAAAATTATCTGCTCCAATAAGTTTCTGAATTTCTGTTGCGCTGGTCCATGGAGGACCACATGCCTGCGTGTGTAAGGTTACGTTCAAACCATCGACCGCGCCAAAGGGGACAGATTTATTTGAACGGATATCCGTTCAAATAAATCTGTCCCCTTTGAAACCCATTACGACCTGTTCGCTTTCGCTTCTAGACTTCGCGATTTGTGGAAATCAATGACGAACAATAGGCCGATGTTAATGACGGTCAAGCCATACGACTCAAGGTCCTAGATCAACCTTGATGCCGAACGACGCCAGCGCCGCAATGGCTATTTCCTCACCGGACTCCTGCACGAAATGTCCCGCTTCGGGGAGTTCGAGTGGTTCGGGACAGCCGCGTATTACCGAGCGCAATTCGTCCATCACGGTTTTGCCAAGTGCTGTATCCAGCAATCCAGTCGCCATGAACGATTCGCCTTGCCACTGCTCCGATAAGAATTTCCGAGCCCGTTTACACTGCTCAACACCATCCATGCCTGGCGCCACTGGCACCATTTGAGGAAACCGTCGCACCCCGCCTTGGTAGCGCGCATCTGGAAAGGGTGCTGCATAGGCGGCCATGTCCATTAGGTCTAGTCCGCCAGGACAGAAAACCGCTAAAACACCAGGAACGGGTATGTCGTGGAATTGCGCAACAAATGTTTTCCACATCTCGAAGTCGTCACTCAATCCGTTGCCTGTCGGTAATGCTGTGTTCATGACGATCAGCCGCTTAAAACGCTCTGGCATTTCCATTGGCAACGTGAGGCCAAGAATGCCGCCCCAGTCCCCACAGACTAACGTGATGTTGGTTAAATCCAGCTCGCGTATGAACGCAGTTAAGGTTTCGCGATGAAAACTATAGGTGTAATCGGAATCAGCAATAGGTTTATCGGAACGACCAAAGCCAAAGAAATCCGGTGCCACGACGCGAGCGCCGCTCGCTTTGAAGACGGGAATCATCTTCCGATAGAGGTAGGCCCAATCGGGCTCGCCGTGCAGGCATAGATAGACGTCTTTAGCATCCTTAGGTCCCTCATCGACGTAATGGAGGCGCAGACCGTCAAAGCCAGGTAGCGACTCAACGTAGTGCGGTTCGTATGGGAAATAAGGGAGAACAGCAAACCGTTCGTCTGGCGTTCTCAGCGCTTCAATCTTGGCCATGGGGTCCTCCGATCTGAGGCTCGTAGTAGGTGCCGTCGTGTCCGCCGGGATGTTCAATGCGGCGCGATGTTGTGATTCGCGTTTTCATAACTGGCTGTTTTATTTCGCTTCTGAATTCGAAGTCAATACCCTACTAGCTTCGAATTAACAAGTAAATGTCGGATCTAAGAAGTTGCGCAGCAACTACCGAGCGAACCGCCACCTTGGCCAGGAGAACTTCCCACCGTGCCACGGTATTATTCTACAGACTGCGCTCGCGGCGACGCTGTAAGACGTTCGCGAGTTCATGCGCTAGCGGAGGAACGTTACGTTTTTTTTGGCAACACGCAAACGAGTGATTTTCGACTCTAACCAACGTTCATCGCACTGGGTTTGTAAGCTAAATAGCTGTTCCGAATGATCGATCACTTCGCGCTAACCGCACGGCAAATAAACACGCGGGACTTCCCAGACCTCGCGGCACTATTAGCCTGGTATACGTGCCGTACTGCTAATAAATGGATCGGCGCCTACAAAGACGCGATATTTCCATTTGTCTCATGATTTGGATCAGCTATTTAGTAGGATTACTGCCTTTCAGTTTTAGCGTGCCAAGCCATGCCGCAAGCCTGAATCTATCTTTGCAAAAAATCGAATTTGGTTTTGCCGATCTCACGACAACGAGCCCCGGAGCGCAATGGGCTGGGACGATCAGTGTGCCGACCTATACAAGCTCTCCGAATTCTTCATTTGCACTCGATCGCTACGAAATTAATCTCGCCGACGCCGTAGGCGGCGCCTTGGTATTCGAGTCGGACCAACCGAGAAACATTGTCGCAGGCGAGCCGCACGTGGAAAACGATGGGGCAGGAGCACCGTTTTATTTGTCCAACGCGGTGTCAGACGCCAGCTCGATAGCTAATAGCTTTACGATTAATCTTGAGCTGTTGTTGAATGGCACTCCCCAAACTGGGTACGTTCGCGCCTTCAATACCATCAGTGTTATCAGCTCTAGGCCAAACGGGAACGAGGGCACTTGGCTGCTTGCATCGTTTGCGTCGGACGGCTTTGGTATTGTTGGTTCGCCGCAGAACTTTCGAACTGGACTTTACAGCGTTTCGCTTGTAGCGATTCCGCCAATGTTGCGGACGTTTATTTTGGCCTTTGGATTTTTGCGCCTGCGGGTTCAAAATTAGTGCACTTAACCCGCAAGAATGCGGGAACGGTGCTTTGGCCCAAAAAAAGATACTGCTTAACTTAATTCAACACTGATTTGTTGGATTGTGAAAACTGGCCCACGCCACTTTCTAGTCGATCACGTTTTACGTTTCCTTTCACCGGGTGTCCTCACGAATCTACCGAATGAATCCTCTTAGGTCATTTTCTCATTCCGTCGGGAAAACCAATTCAGTGACTGATCCGAGCGCACAGGTATCGATCAATTTCCGCGTACTTCGGACAGAAACGGTGCACGCCGAGCACGGGCAAACGCACTAAGTGACTGATTATTTCAATATAAGCTTTTGGCATGATAGTTGCCCTGCTATTTACAAGGGCCATGCTTAGTTCGGCCCGAGATTAAGGAACCTTCGTTAACAAAAGGTTCATTTGATGGGAATCTTTCCCCAGGAGATTCCCTTAATGTTTCGCCTCTACTTGGTGGGAAAGGATTAGTCTCCCCTGCCACCGCTTTTTTCAATGATTCGATTTCGTCGCTGTGCGAACCCAATCACGTTTATCGCGGTAACAGGACGTCGCAAGTCCACTGCGCCAAGATAGGTGCGGAGCACTACATCGCACGACTCCTAGTTACCCGCGTTAACGGATTTCTTGCTGCACTTCGATCGTGCAGTGCAGCACTATTCGGTTTTACGTACAGTGTGGCGTCGCGAGATGGAACTAAATTAGCCATCTCGCGAACTTATGATCAGGCAATTTTCGGAAGAATGTCTTCCTTCAATTGTCGCATATCGTCGATCGTTTTCTCCGTCGGGGTGCCGCTGAATGGTGGCCATAGCATCGGCATTGTCATGCCGGCTTCTTTGTATCGACCGAGGTTGTCGGTAATTTGTGCGGCAGTTCCAACCATCGTCGGAGTCAACTTCCCGTTCGGTGTTTGATCGGTTTTATCTTTCGTAATTTCGAACGGCATCATGCTCGAAATTTCCAACGTGTCGATAGATTGCGAGTTGCCGATTTTTTCAAGCTCTTCTTTGATAGAGCGACGCCACATCGAGATCGCCTCGGGGGTATCCATGATCCCAATCCAACCATCTAAGGCGTACTTGGCGATTCTCTTGGCGGATGTCTCAGGGTTAACGAGCCCCGAGAAATACATCGGTGGCCGCGGCTTTTGGACTGGTTTAGCGCCAAAACCGCATTTTTCAAATGACGCGAACTCGCCATCGTATTCGAATAATTCATTACCCCAGATCCCTTGCATGACCTCTATGGTCTCACGCACGTGTTTATTACGCTTCTTAAAAATATGCGCGGCACCTGCTGCTTGGAACTCTTCGGGCATCCAACCGGTCCCGACGCCAACGTTGATCCTGCCTCGCGATAGATGATCCCAAGTCGCGATCTC
This sequence comes from Gammaproteobacteria bacterium, assembly GCA_047611805.1. Lineage (GTDB taxonomy): Bacteria > Pseudomonadota > Gammaproteobacteria > UBA11873. The sequence continues at coordinate 15,887 of JBLFWX010000066.1, read as the reverse complement.
GGCCGCCATTATCGCCGGCGCGCGAAATGGGGTGACCATGATGCTGACACCGAGGCGTACTTTCTTGGTTATCGCAGCCAAATAAGGAATAAGTGGAGGCCCTTGCAAATACTCACCGCGCGCGCTGACCGGGAGTTGCTTTGGAAACTGTTCCATAGAACCGAATGATTTTTCGAGCTTCCCTTTGTCCGACGCCTCAGGGACGACGATGCGGTCTAAGGTCCAAATCGAATCGAAATCGAGTTCTTCCGCAGCTGCAGCAAATGAGTCGATCTCGTCGACGGTAATTTTGTCTCTAAAGTTCGGCATGTAGAGCGAGAGTTTCATGAAAGACGTCCCCTTTAATTTTCTGTCCAGGGCCGACACGACCCCGCAACTTGTTGTTCACCTAACCTGCGCACGCTGCTTAGTAAGCTCAATCGCTCGCGGGCACCGCAAGCCTAGCACGCGAAAAACCATCATGAGATGCAAAAATTGCGCGCATTCATCGTAAAACTCAATATTGCGACGCCCACTAATTGATAGTTTTCCCTTCAGCGTATCGATTCTCGAAACTTACCCGGCGAGGTGCCAAACCATCGCTTAAACATCTTGCCGAAATTCGCCGGATTGTCGAACCCGAGACTCGCCGCAATTTCTCGAACGGTGACGCAGTCGTTTGTGAGCAGTTCACGGACCCTTGCGCGTAGAAAATCATCCGTGACATCTTGGTAACTCGTACCTAAATGTCGCAGTCGCCGGATCAGCGTGCGTGGTGACAAATGCAGTGCGCCAGCAACTTCGCTTAAAACTGGCAGCGGGCGGCGTTTGTCGTCGCGTTCGAAGGCGCGGCTCAAGTATTCTCGGACCTGGCCCAGTGTTTCTCTTTCGCGCGATGAAGCCATGGTCGCCGCGCATTGCGCTACCGCATGCGCCCAGGTCGATTCGATGTAACCGATGTTCTTCAAATCGCGCCACTCGGCGGGAACCGAAAAGGCGTTGTAATGCGCATCGAAGCTCACAGAACATTTGAAGTACTCGTGGTAACGCGCCGCGTACGCAGTCGGCGGATAGCTAAGCGAGAGCGACGCCTTGCTGAGATCGACGCCGTAAACGGTATCGAGGTGCTGTTGCAGGATGATCATTGGCGTCTCGACGAGTAACGGTGTGGCCGCGCCGAGATCGATCAAAGGAAATAGCTCCGCACGAAAAAGGTCGTGATCGTAGCGACCCTGCATATCCATGTACGGAATGCGACTCGGAAAGTAGCGCAGAAATGCATCGAGTCCGTCGCCTAAGGTAGGCGCGCTCAACAACGCGATGCTAGTCGACCCATGAAAATGATCCGTCAAAGTCCCCGCCCACTTAAGGTACCAAGCAGGGTCGTCCGCCAGATTGAGCGTGTTATGAATGTATTGCAGCGCCTGACGAACCGTGATCCGGCAGTCCGGATCGTCGAGCGTGGCGATGTCGAGCCCTGTTCCGGCGAGCAGCTTTTGCGGTTCGAACAGGCGCAGTAAATGTCGGCCATAGGTGGCAGGCATTTGCAGTTGTTCAATCATCTGTGCGTGCATCGCTCATCGGGCAATGGGAAACTGTCACTAAAGTAACAGATATTACTAGTAGGGTCTCTTGGCCAAGATCCGACGGGCTGTGGACAAATAGAGCAGGACTCAAATTCCTTCAACGCAGGGAAAGCGCTCGAGAATCTGACGACAAAGTCACCCCGGTCGACTTCGGCGCTGCGAGGCAGAAGCGCAAATCATCGACCACAACGTCGCAAAATTTCGCGAATTTTTCCGCGCATTAGGCGCGGTCGATCCCAAACAAGCGATGACGCGTCGATCGCACGACATCGTGTCTACAAACCAACCGCTCGAGCCTGTGGTCGGTGAGAAAGATGTACGTCATAGCGTCGCAGACCACGCTCGGTGATTTGTTTGGCTAAAACCAAGTCGACGAGGCAGTTCGCCGATTATTGGACCCGCGCGAAACAATTGGCAGTTTTAGTATCGGTGACGTCTTCAACAACACGGTCGAGATGCAATCCGCAATTGATCACTTAAGCAGGCAATCGCTGCAACCTTTATCCCGTTAACTCTCACGCACGGCTGCCGCTTTAGCTTGCAACTCGGCTTGCGTCGCCCGATGCATCCCCGACCCCGTTGCAATACTGGCGACCGCAGTTTTTTCGTGCGCCGATACATCGAGTTGGTCGAGTTCGATCTCTCCGGCCATCACTGCTTGCTTCCATTGCTGATGCGCGCCTTCGCGGGCGTGAAACTCCGGCATAACTTCCTTTGAGAACAATTGCAGCGATTCGCAAATATCTTGATGAGATGTTTTGCCAGACTGATTTAGAAGAATAATTTGGTCAACATTGGCAGCTTCAAACTCGCGCAATTTTTTCCGGATGGTATCCGGCGATCCGATCAAACCCGATTCGAATGCCGACTTCGCCTTATCGCCGGAGCGCCATTGTTGGTATTCGTTCCAAAGATCAACCGTGCCAGGTTCATAAGTATGAGTGCCGTTGTATTCAAGACAAAAGATAAAAAACGTCCACCCTTCGGCTTTTTCTCGCGCCAGTTCGTCGGTCTCGGCGCACATAAACCCAGATACCACAGCGAGATTCGGGTTCATTTGATATTCGCACAGCTTCTCCACTTCGTCGCTGGAGATAATGCTGTAATAACGGTTAACCCACGCTTGAGCGCCTTCCGGGCTTGCGAATTGGAAACCCAACGCGCCGATCCCGCGTCGCGCTGCGTACTCGATTGTGTTGAGATTCGAGCAGGCAACCCAGAGCGGCGGATGGGGCTTTTGCAACGGCTTTGGGATCACGTTGCGACGCGGAAAGTCCCAATACTGGCCGTGGAATTCCCAATCAGTGCTGGTGAAACAGGGAATCATTGCGCGGAAGCCTTCCTCGTAGATATCTCGTTTAACCCGGACCTTGGCGCCGAAGGGATGCAGCTCGGTCGGCCCAACCCCTTCACCGGTACCGAGTTCAACTCGCCCGCCGCTTAATAGATCGAGATTGGCTACCTGTTCGGCGACCCTAATGGGATGATTCGTTGTGAGTTGAAAAACACCGTGGCCGAGCCGGATGTTTTTCGTGCGCTGGCTTGCTGCTGCGAGAAACGCCGTCGGCGACGAGCCGTGAGAATATTCTTCGAGAAAATGATGCTCAACTTGCCACGCATAGTCGTAGCCACATTGATCGGCAATTTCGACCTGTCGCAACGCGTTTTGGAAATGCTCGTATTCGCTAGTCTCGGTCCACGGCCGCGGGATCTGATGTTCGTAGAAGACGCCAAATTTCATTGCTCGTACTCCGCTAAATTAGTTCAATCGGTGAAATGGAGTGCTACGCGGGATTTCGATCTTTCTTCACCTCTGTCTAGTTTATTTCCGAGGCCAGGCCCGAACTCACCTAGAAGAAAAGCATAGCAACGCTAATGCCCCCTGTCAGGTCTCAATTTCCCTTCATCCAATGGAGGAATTCTAACCTTTTTCCCGTTCGCGTTCGGCGCCTGCCCGGTCGGATTTGGAAACCCGAGTGATCTACACGTGATAATTCGAACCGTCATCGATAGTTCTTTTTACCTGACACTCACGGTTTCTTAACGTCTTTTAAACAAAGCTCTCCACTACCGTCGATCTCATCGCTGGGCTTGATCTGAGGACGATGTCGTCACAAGAGCGGAATTTTCTGCGCGCGTGCTCAGCGAGGTGTAGCTGACGCGCTGCTCTCTAACGACGCAATCTACACGCTTCATACATTAAATTGAGGGACTTTCAGCATGTACCATCCGATAACGACTCGTCATGTTCGCTTGCGCCAATAACCCTAAATTTATTCGCGCGCTTCGACGCCCCGGACGGATCGCATACGCGCTCATCATGATTGTCGTCGTGACAGATCTAGGCGTCGAAATCTGCTCCGACCTGTGGGCCCTAGTAGAGAGCCCGGCACCGCCGACTCGCGAGGCGCCGTCCACTCACCAGTAAGCCGATACCCCGCGGCGCGGGTGTCGCCGACATTCATTTTCTAGGCGTGTCAAGCTGGTGCGGACCCCGGCCTGCAAAATCGATTCGCTTAGGCGCATAAAACCCGTCGGGCGAAATTACAATATAAAAACGATTTAGAACGACTTGAATTGAGCGTCCAGGCTGGCCGGGATTTTCTAGCACATCGACAATTCTGCAATCTCATATCCATGGCGGACGCGTTCTAGTACATTCTGGTCTTGAGGAATCGCTGTCCAACTGAAGGATCCCACGCATGAATATGCCATACGTCGACATATCCGACGGTAGAAATTTCACTCACGGCTTCCCCCACGAATTCTTTACGTGGTTGCGCGAGTACGATCCGCTTTACTGGCACGAACCAACTGAGGTGACACCCGACGGTGAAGGATTTTGGGTTTTAAGTCGCCACGCCGATGTGGATGCGATCATGATGGATCCGAAAGCATTTTCTTCGGACAAAGCGGGCGGTCGAACCGCGGGTGGCACAACCATCAAAGATGAGACATCGGCCGGCAACGCGATGAATCAAACAGACGATCCGCTGCACCGACGCTTGCGCGCGACGGTTAACGAAGGCTTCACAGTTAAGGCGATCGGCGAGCTAGAAGAAGAATTACGCTCGCGGACACGCAAGCTCCTCATTGAAATTTCCAATGGTGATCATATCGATTTCGCTATGCGAATTGCGCGCGAGATACCTACCCAGGCGATCTGCATTGTGCTGGGCGTGCCAGAAGAAGATCGATTGAAGCTTGCCGACTGGATCGACCGCGGAATAGAGACGCAATCGGACGCCGTGATCGCTATCGAGTATTCGCGAAAAATTCGACGCTACGGTCAAGACTTAGTCGAGCGCAAGCGGGCGCAACCCGTGGACGACATTTTTTCAACGATCGTACACGCACGCTTCGAATCTGATGGATCCACTCTTTCCGACAAGGAGCTACGATCATTTTTCGGCTTGCTCTTTCCTGCCGGGGCCGAAACGACGACCCGCGCAATCAGCGGCGGCATGCTCGCTTTAATGGAGAATCCGGACGCCTGGCACCGCTTAAAATCAGATCCATCGCTAATTAAAACCGCGGTAGAAGAAATCCTCCGATGGACCACACCATCGTGCTACAAACGCCGTACTGCCACGCAAGACATCAAACATTCGGGCAAAACCATACGCGAAGGCGACAAAGTCACGTTTTGGGAAATGTCGGCCAATCGCGATGATCGCGTTTTCGACGATCCCTTTACCTTTGACGTCGCGCGATCACCAAACAAGCATCTGGCGCTAGGTGCCGGGATCCATTTCTGCCTGGGATCAGCACTAGCCCGCTTGGAACTAAAAGTCGTATTCGAAGAACTACTCAACTGCGGGCTCAATTTCGCACTCGACGGCGACCTCGTCTGGACACCGAACAATCGACTCGTCGGACTTATGTCGCTTCCTGTGAAGGCTAGCTAATTCTCGTGGGTGCTCGCATCACGCGGACGTGAGCTCCTCGACCCTGTCGTGCTCTTCAGGAATCCAGTAATCGAGGCCGCCCCGAGTGGATTGGCGGACGCAAACAGGATCTGGCAAAGCTCCCTAACGCGATTCTTGCGGGGTTAATTTAGGAGCGCCGAGCAGGATCAAAAATGCAAAGAAGCATGTCGCCCCGGCGACAGCGAATACCGTTGGATAGCCGGTCGCTATTGCGAGTATCCCCAAGAAATAACTACCGACCGCGAAGCCAATGTTGAAAGCGCCATGCACGGCGCCCATTGCTTTGCCACGTTCGCTTTCAGGGGCGTAGTCGACGGCAACAGCGTTGAGTGCTGGATAGAACATCCCGTGCGCCAAACCAAGCAATGCGCCGGTTAAGAAGAGGCCAAGACTGTCAAGCCATATGAGTGCGAACGGCGCACAGACGTAGAGCAGTAAGGCAGCCTTGGCGACTCTTAATCGTCCTAATCGATCGGCTAGCCCGCCAAGCCCGACACGAACCGACATTGCGGCCATCGCATAAGCCATAAGGAACGTCGACACTTGCGCAAAACCCAAGGTCAGCGCCCAAGGTTGGTAAAACGTAAAGACTCCGCCGAATGTCACGCCAACCATCACGAGCACGGTCAAGACCCGCTGCAAACCGGGCCGGCGAATAACTTGCAACATACTCACCGGATTCTCTCGAGTGCGGGTTCTACGCTGTTCCGGAATTAGGAGTACCAGCAGCGCGCCGGCACCCGCCGCAACGACGGTCGAGCCGAACACCATTGCCCAACCGAATTGTTGCGCGATCCATTCAGCCAGTGCGGGGCCAACCGCGTTTGTTGAGATCATGACAGCACCGAACAAACCGATCGCTTGCCCAAGGCGTTCCGGCGGCGCAATGTCGGTGGCCAAGGTCGACAAGGACACGTAAAAAAACGTAAACGCGAACCCTTGCAGAATGCGCAGAATCCACAGTAGCGGGCCGACACTGTCGACGATCAGAAACCCGGCGCACGCCACGGCGAATAGCACGGCGCCCAAGCTCGAAAATCGCTTGCGCCCATGTCGATCGATTAAGCTACCAACTAGCGGGACAGACACCACGGAAGCCAGCCAAGCAATAGCACTCACGCTACCGATTGTGGATGCGTTGGCGGATAACTGAACGGCGAGGAATTTTGGTAGCAGAAAATAAGCCGAAAAAGATAGGCCGAAAATCGCCGCGCTGACCAATAGCAGCCCGAATTGTTTCGTCAGTAGTGGGGCTCGAGCGCCTGCGGGGCGACCTGGAAGCCTCGTGTCGGTCGTCATAATTATTCGTTCTCTTATTTCATCACTAGGGCTAGGCGCAGCGTGGGCAACCGAAACGCAGACCGTGTCGGGTTCTATCGGTTAATTGGTGGGAAATGTTTACCGCCAAAATGATTCGCGATGTGAATCCATCAACTTCTTAAGAAAGGTAGTGCAGCGAGAAGTAGACGGTGTCGCAATTTCGCCGCACGCGCAAGCTAGCACAGTGCCGGCATTCAAACGAGTGAACCGCTCTCGGTTTAGAGCATCGTAATGAATAAAGTAGCGATTCCGAGAAAACTAAAAAAACCAGCGATGTCCGTAACGGTTGTCAAAATGATCGACGAGGACTGCGCAGGATCCTGTCCCAAGCGGGTCAACACGAGCGGGATTGCTGCACCAACGCTGCCGGCAATTGACATCGAAATAATCATGGCCACACCGATGACTAAGGTCAAACCCAGGGAATCACTCCAAAGATAGACCGCCAACCCTGTCGTTAGCGCAACCGCAGCGCCGTTCATTGCAGCTACCAATGATTCTTTTAGGACGACTCTGCGCCAATGAGCGCTAGAAATTTCGCGCAATGCCAAGCCACGAATGACGACCGCGAGCGCTTGTGCGCCCGTGTTACCAGATTGGCCGGCCACGACCGGTAACAATATTGCGAGCGCCGTGTAGCTTGCGATGGTCTCCTCAAAGATCCCAACAACTGAGGCGGCGAGGAACGCCGTTAGCAAATTGATTTGCAACCACGGAAGACGTTTTCGGACCGCGAAACTCACTTTCGACAGTGCCTTCTCGTCTCGACTTACGCCAAACATCGTTTGTAAATCGGCGCTGGCGTTTTCTTGCGCAGCCGCGACCAGCTGCTCGTAGCGAACGACACCGACGAGGTGTCCGTCGTCATCTACAACAGGAAGGCTGGAAAGCGCATGATCGGTGAGGAGTTCAACCATCTCCTCATTGGTAGCCGTCAACGAAACGAATGCTGGTGCGACCTGCATATACTCACCAATTGTTTCTTCTAGCCCCGCGAGCGCAAGATCTTGGATCGCAACGATGCCTTCGAGTTTTCCGGAGTCATCGACAACTAACAATATTCGTTGCGAACGCACATATCGTCGACTCCGGTGGTCGCCGCGTAATCTCGACAGGGCTTCGGAGACTCTGAGGTTACGGTGCAAAAACATTACCCGAGGATCCATTAACGCACCAGCCGTATCCGGCGGGCAACTCAAAACCAAATCGATGTCGGCTCGCAACTCAGGTTCCAAGGCATCCAGAAAAATGTCGCGCCAAGTCTCGTCTGCGTGCCGCAATATGCTTGCGACCCTGGCCGGCGCAATGGGCTTGATGGCCTCAACGACCTCATCAACAGGCAAGTCTTGGAGCACTTTCACAAGAGTCCCGGGAGATAGCGTGTCAAGTAAGGAACTTAAAGTCGCCGTTTCCAGATCACGCAACAACGGTCCGATAAGCGCTGGACTCATCGTATCGAGTAGCGTCGCCGATTCGATCGGGTGCCGCGCGAAAAAGTCGGTTTCGAGTTTGCGTTCTAACGCGCTCGCTTCATTTTCATTCATCATCGATCTCCGAGCGCTGAGTCGACGCTCGCGTTAGCATCATGACCGCCGGTTTCCAGACCATGTCCGCGATATTGAGAATGGTGCTGGCAAGTTCGTCTGAAGTGCTCGCAGTACTTGCGTCGGACAACGCATAGTCATGCAGCCGGGCTTTAGGCAATAGGCCGACATAATGTTCGGTAGCGTCCACCACCGGCACGTAGTCTTCGGTATTCCAGATTGGCATGCGCAATACGGTGCTCACATCGGCAAATGCACGCAAGCGTCCGGGAACGAAGCGCATATGGTCCCTTACGTACTCGCGTTCGCGGACCCCGATCAAGGTATTAAGAGATACCAACCCGACTGGACGCATTTCGCTGTCGACGACGACCATCATGGGCAATTCGGTATGTAGAAACCGTCGAACCAGTTGTTTTGCGCGTCGCACGGTTGCGTCGTCCCGACAGGCTAGTGTGTTCGTTAGCATTAAAGAACCGACGGACTCAGCAGGATAGCGTAGGAGATGTTCGATGTTTTCGCGCTTATCCACCGGTAACTCATCAAGAATAGGTCGCAGAACTGTCCGGCGCAGCGTTCCGACAATTCGTGCGGCAATGTTGGTGTTTAACCGCGCCACAACGGCCGCCGCATCACACGGCCGCGCGGTATCGAGATAGGTGGCCGCTGTATGCGGGAGTAGATGACTGAAAACCACGACTTGCTCATCGAGCGCTAAAGAGTCGATGAACGTCTTTACATCCGTAGTGCGTGACGTTTCCAGGACGCGGACAACGTCAAGCGGGTGCTCGGCCAAGTAGTGTTCGACGATTTCACTCACGTTCGCTCGCCTCCTCACGGCCGAGTAACACAGACACTTCGCGACTAAACGTCGATGCCGGGATCAGCGCTCGGCCATTGTGCGTGTCGATCACGACTGCGGTGGGAGTGATTTCAAGTATCTCACCTTCGATTGCGCCAACTCGCACGCGCTGACCTTGCCGATACACCTGGCGTAGATAATGCGCGGCAATAATATTTCCGAGCGATGGAGCTGCGCCCTTGCCGAATGCATAGGCGAGACCACCGCATGCGGCTGCGGTAAAAATCAGCAGCAACGACCGAACTAAAACCAAATCAATGCCTATCTGGCGCAGGGCGGCGAGAACCGCAATGGTATTAATAGTGAAGAAAAGTAAATTTCCAAGCGCTCGCGATTCGTCACCGCTTGTCGCGATGTAATTGCGCGCGACCGTGGCGCAACTATAACCAGCTAGCAAAATTATCGCCGCAACCAGCGCCGTAGGGAGAACACTTGCAACCGTCGCGATCAAGTCGGCGATAAATTCCAATCCAAGTACGCGCGCACTCACGGACAGGAAAAAGACCACCGCGATCCAAAATATTACATTCGCCACTGCAACCGATAGTGGCCACGGGAGACGTACAGTTCCGGTTCGCCGACCACCGGTCGTGCGACTGAACAAGGTACCGGTTGCTGCGCCGATTCGCAGTACGATAATCTTAAGCACCCAGGCAGCCGCAAAGCCGGCCGCTAACAAGACTGCCGCAAAACCAAGGGTCGGCAGAAAATCTATGGTCGATCGAATGAGCTGATCGAACATCGAAAATAATGGGTCTAAGCCAGCGCTTTTGGTTTCCATATCGTGTTCCTCCTGATGCGCGCCTTTATACGCCTTTTCTCACGCTACGAAAGCCCGTATTGCAGTGGTCCCGAAATCTTTTTTCATTCCGATGTCGAAGTTGGAATCAATTGACCACTATTCGGTCACATCAAACTGGTGTAGCGTCGACAGTGGCGAATTAGAATGAAGAAGGGTGGGCATTTATGCGGCAGACAATTTTCACGCGCCTGGGTCGCAAGTCCCGTCACTGGGTACTTCTATGTTTCATACTCTGTTGCGCCAGCAATCCAGCCCAAGGCGATACCCTGAAGATTTCTTATTCCGTTGCGCGCGACGGACAGCGAATAAATCAAAACGCTCTGTTGAGCGGACACGTTCTTTTAGCTCAACGAATTAACAATGATCCAGACCAGGACATGCGATTCGATGCTGAGCAACACGCCTTATATTTGATCAATCATCAAACACGCAGTTACAAGCTCATCGACATGAAGACGATCGATGAAGTGGCAGCCTTAGTCGATTCGGCGGCACGTGTTCTTGGACCTTCGTCGGGTCTCTTCGGCGGGATACTACAGGGCCTCGGTCTAGACGGCACTTCAGAACCCGACGTACCGATGGATACTGGCAAAACATTGCGAGTTGGAAATTATCCGTGTCGTTTATATCGTTCCAATAGTTCGGGCCACATGAGCTCAGAGCTTTGTCTCGCCTCCACTGACAGTTTGAAACTACAAGCAAACGAGATCGAAGTGCTACGCGTTTTTATCGAATTCGCGACACTGATGGCGTCGCGAGCGGAGAATTTGGTCGCCGTGTTAGGTGTCACAATCGTCCACCTAGGCGTACCAGGCGACCAAGGCCTACCGATCGCTATGTACACTGCAAGAAACGATTCCGAGGTTCGACTTCGCCGTCTTGATCGCACATCCGAGCAGGTGCCGTCCCGCGCCACGCCTACGAATTATGTACGCGCTCGGCTCCCCTTTCTTACCAACTAAGCGTACTGGTCGGCGCCGATCTTCGTTGTTGTCGTCAATCATGGTGCCATTCCCATCAACCGATTCATTCTGGGTCGACTATAAAGTTGCGTACGCTGAAATCGCTGAATTTTGACGTTATCTCGATAAATTCACGGTCACTCAGATTAACCTCGAAGCACGCCGTCTAAGCATTGCTTGACATAGAAGATATTCAGTCTATATTTCCTAGCACTCCTCTACTTGGAGTGCTAACAATAGATTACCTTATTGTTAAGTATTAGTTAGTTACGATTTTTACCCAGGAGAAAATAATGAGCATCCGCCCCCTTCACGATCGGATTGTCGTTAAACGTACAGAAGAAGACTCAACTTCCGCCGGCGGTATTGTGATCCCGGACTCCGCTTCCGAGAAACCCTCAAAGGGCAAAGTGGTTGCGGTCGGTAACGGCAAAATACTGGACAGCGGCGACGTGCGTGAACTCGATGTCAAAGTCGGCGACAACGTTTTGTTTGGTCAATACTCCGGCACGGAAATCAAAATCGACAACGACGAGTTACTGGTCATGCGCGAAGACGATGTCATGGCGGTTATCGACGCCTAAAACGTTGCTAGCTTGAAATTTAGAAAACTAAGGAACCAATCAAAATGAGCGCTAAGGAAGTCCGTTTCTCAGATGACGCGCGCCAACGTATGGCGAACGGCGTCAACATATTAGCTAACGCGGTTAAACAGACGCTTGGGCCTAAGGGTCGCAACGTCGTTATCGAAAAAAGTTTTGGTGCACCGACGGTCACGAAAGACGGTGTGTCGGTCGCAAAGGAAATTGAGCTCGCAGACAAATTCGAAAACATGGGCGCGCAAATGGTTAAGGAAGTTGCGTCCAAGACTTCCGACGTGGCAGGCGACGGAACCACAACCGCAACCGTTCTTGCCCAATCGATTTTTCGCGAAGGATTGAAGGCCGCAGCCGCTGGCGTCAACCCGATGGATGTGAAACGAGGTATCGATAAAGGTGTCATTGCGGCTGTCGCCGAACTACAAAAAATTTCGACCCCGTGCACTGATACCAAGGCGATCGCCCAAGTTGGAACAATTTCTGCCAATTCGGACTCTGCGGTCGGTGACATCATTGCCGAAGCAATGGACAAAGTCGGTAAAGAAGGCGTGATTACGGTTGAAGAGGGCTCCGGCCTTGAGAATGAACTCGATATCGTTGAAGGCATGCAATTTGACCGTGGTTACTTATCGCCCTACTTCATCAACAACCAAGAGACGATGGGTGTTGAACTAGAGGAGCCCTACGTCCTGCTCCACGACAAGAAAGTGTCTAACATTCGCGAACTCTTACCGGTGCTTGAAGCCGTTGCGAAGTCCGGAAAACCTTTGTTAATTGTCGCAGAAGACGTCGAAGGCGAGGCTTTAGCAACCTTGGTTGTGAATAACCTACGCGGTATTGTGAAAGTTGCTGCTGTAAAAGCGCCTGGATTTGGTGACCGCCGCAAAGCCATGCTAGAGGACCTTGCGATCTTGACCAACGGCACAGTCATCACTGAAGAGATCGGCTTGAGTTTGGAAAAAGTTACGCTCGATGACCTCGGCTCCGCCAAGCGTATTCAGATCTCTAAAGAAGAAACCATAATCATCGACGGCGCTGGTGACCAGAAAGCAATTGAAACTCGGGTCAATCAAATTCGCGCGCAAATCGAAGAAACCTCATCAGACTACGATCGCGAAAAACTCCAAGAGCGTGTCGCGAAATTAGCAGGTGGCGTGGCCGTCATTAAGGTTGGCGCGGCAACGGAAATTGAGATGAAAGAAAAGAAGGCGCGTGTTGAAGATGCCTTGCACTCAACCCGTGCAGCCGTAGAAGAAGGTGTCGTGGCTGGTGGTGGCGTGGCGCTGCTGCGCGTAATCGACATCGTTAAGAAAGTAAAAGTCGACAATTTAGATCAAGAAATCGGACTGAAAATTCTGGCGCGAGCCCTCGAAGAGCCAATCCGACAAATCGTCGCCAACGCAGGCGAAGAGCCATCCGTCATTGTCAACAAAGTCAAAGAAGGCAAAGGCAACTTCGGTTACAACGCTCAAACAGGTGAATTTGGCGACATGATAGCCATGGGCATCCTTGATCCAGCCAAAGTGTCACGATCGGCGTTGCAAAATGCGGCGTCTGTGTCCGGACTGTTGCTAACCACTGAAGCGATGGTCGCCGACGCGCCGCCGCGGAAAAAAGGTGCTGCGGCTGGTGGCGGTGGTGGAATGCCCGATATGGGCGGAATGGGTGGCGGCATGGGTGGCATGGGCGGCATCCCTGGCATGGGCATGATGTAGTACGCCATTAACTAACCGTGTGTAGAAAGCCCCGTTTTCGACGGGGCTTTTTTTTACGTCGCGAAATTCTCCCTATCGCTAGCTATTCGGGTTTGCCAAAATATCTCATGGGGAAACTTCCTCTTGATCAGCATCGGACCATCGGAAGCTGAGCGAGTCCGTGGGCGACAATGTTACCAACAATAGTGTTAGTGCATATCCTCGTCCACATCTCCCGGCGGCGCGTCTCCAGTTCGTGATAATTCTTCCGAATTCTTTTCACTACCGCTGTTCAATTCCGCGCTCTCCACGGCTGCGGCAATTGTGCTCTCATCAACAATTTCGAGTTCGATACCGACATGGAAAGTCGCAAATCCTGGGAGGACGAACTGATTAAGAGCGCGGCCAAGAATACGTCCGTCAAACTGGGACAATATTTTTGACGACTCGTTGTTCAGTGGGTTCGTCACGACTCCGAGCACGTCGCCTTTTTTAACGCGGACACCGACGCGTAATGTTGAAGATAGTATTCCACCAATAGGCGCACGCAACCACCGGGAGCGATAGAAAATCGGCTGATGTACTGGGTCTCCATCTAAGTGTTCAAGCATTTGCAGCTTGGCAATCAATTTATTGAGCGCTTTTACACCAAACTCAACGTAGTCCAACTGCAAGGTCCCAGGTTCCCCGAGTTCGAACGCGACCGCGGGAATGCCTTCGTCCGTCGCAGCCCTACGCAAAGTACCGCGGCCGCCTTCCTTGTGGAGTACGGCAGTCGCGCCGAAATGTCCGATGAACTCTCGCACGCCTACATCTTTAAGGTTCGCGCGCAATTGAGGTAAATTCGTTCTTTTGAACGAGCCCGTGTGAAAATCCACGAGGCGATCGCAATTACGTATAACGTTTTTGAAAAATACATAGGCGATCCGCGATGCTGAGCTACCGCTCGGCGCTCCCGGAAAGTATCGATTTAGATCGCGACGATCCGGTAGATAGCGACTGCCGCGCGAAAACCCGAGTAAATTCACGATTGGCACACCGATTATCGTGCCGGCTAATTCGCTCTCGACGAGATTGCTGATAATTTGCCGCGTAATCTCCACGCCGTTCAGTTCGTCACCATGAACCGCGGCGGTGAGGCATAGCGTTGGACCAGGTCTTGCTCCACGTACGACCACCACCGGTGTATCGATCGCGCTTCCGGCAAACGATTGTCCGGCACTCCAATGCAATTCACGACGCGTCCCCGGTTCGACCTGCGCGCCTAAGATGTCTAGCGCTGCCCACACTGGCGCAATGGCGATCGGCACCTCAGTTTGGCCGTCAACAGTCGTCGATTGTTGACCACTTCCGATTGCCGGCAACTCTTCAACTACGCCGCCAACTGCAGGCACTGATTCGACCACCGTGTCACCCGTTTTTGGCAACGCCTCAGCTGAACTTTTATCCGCATCGATTGCTGGCAACACTTCATTTACGTCGCCAACTGCCGGCGCTGGCTGGGCGGTCGTATCGTCTACTTTTAGCGGCCCCTGGCCTGAACTTCTATCCGCTTCTCCGATCGTTTTTTCAACTACGCCGCCAACTACCGGAGCTGGCTGGGCGATCGAATCGTCTACTTTTAGCGACGCCTCACCTGAACTTTTATCGGCCTCTCCAATCGCTTTTTCAACTACGCCGCCTACTGCCGGCGCTGGCTCGGCGGTCGTATCGTCTATTTCTAGCGACGCCTCACCTGAACTTTTATCGGCCTCTCCAATCGCTTTTTCAACTACGCCGCCTACTGCCGGCGCTGGCTCGGCGGTCGTATCGTCTATTTCTAGCGACGCCTCTTCTGAACTTCTACCCGCCTCTCCAATAGCCTGCGTTGCGATTTCGACCGCGATTTCGTGCGTTGAGGACACATCAACATTGTCGCTCGCGCCGCCAGATTCTAGCGCAACAACTTCAACAGGCACGGCCGTCGGATCGACCGCGCCGAGGCTTTGCGACTCGACGTTCTTGCCGTCAAACTCTGCACTGATTTGATCGACGGTGGCATCCGAGACTGGGGCTACGACTGACGTGTTAGAAGATGTCGGTGATTGCCCGACTGGCACTCGTGTGGCCGGCGCATGTTCCACCAGGCTGTTTGGCGCCGCCGCGAGTTCCACCGTAGCTAATACGAACAAAATCGCTGTTAGGAAAGCCCGAGCGGCGATTCTTGAACAAACGCAGCGCTTATGGCTCATCCGCTACCTTTTTATTCGATGGCAATTTTGCGAGCCAGTGCAGCGCGGCGTACGGGATCGAGGTCGCCTAAATCAGCTGCGTCAATGGCATTGAAGGTTCCGCGTAATCCGCGGCCATTCGCGATTTGAATGGCTAAGCCAGGGCGCGCATTCAGTTCCAGTATCAGCGGTCCGAGATCGGCATCGAGCACTACATCGACACCGAGATAACCGAGTGGCGCGAGTTCCTGGCAGCGGGCCGCCAACAACAACAGATCTTCCCAGTGGGGGATCTGGTGCCCGGCAAGCAAGGTCCCGAAATCTGGATGCTCAGTGATTCGTCGGTCGTGACAAACGCCGAATGTCGTAACACCTGTCGCCATCTCGATGCCAACTCCAA
>JBLFWX010000065.1:0-29239 GCA_047611805.1 Gammaproteobacteria bacterium | reverse complement strand
GTCCAAAAGATGGACTATGCCAATCCATAATTGGAAACCCGCACTCAATCGATTTATGATCGAATTTGAAGACCGATTGGTCGACTACGTTTGAACCCGGCAGTTACACAGAAATATTTACAGTCTCTAGTTCCACTCGCCGTGGAAGTCATCTGGATGTAGAGACAACGCGTCCATTTCCGCGTTTGTGGTCACGACGCCGAGTGGATATTTTCTCTTATCGAGCTTCGCCTTGACTCGCAGCCCCGTAGCCGTTCGCGTGTTGCCTATCAAGTCGACAATCGTCTCGAATGTGCGCAAGGGCTTGTCGCGCCAGTTGCCAGTGATGTGACAGAATAGTCGATGCTCGATCTTATTCCACTTACTCGTGCCGGGCGGAAAATGGCTGACACGGATCTGTAGATTTGTGTCGTCGGCAAATTTCTGCAATTCGTGCTTCCAAGCACGTGCCCGATATCCATTGCTGCCGCCTGCATCGGCGGTGATGTACAGCGCCTGTGCATCGGGATATCGCGACTGCCCCATCGCACTCCACCAGCGCCGAATAGACGCGACCGCGAAATCCGGAGTGTCGTGGTCGCGCCCGACATTTACCCACGCCTCGTTGAGCCCCATGTCATAGACCCCGTAGGGGATGGCCTTGCCCATGGCGTCCTGAGGAAAGTCATGTACCAACGCATTCTCGGGTGTGTTTTGTGGTTGCCACTCGCGACCATTGTTCTTGAAATCGCCTATCAATTCCTTCTTCTTCGTGTCCACCGATATGACGGGCTGAGCGCGCTGCAAAAAATCGTCTGCCGTCGCATTGATGTGCTCGAACTACGCATTGCGATCGGGATGCGTTATCCCTTCGCGAGTCTTGCGCACCGATTGCAGGCGATATCCCATCTCATTGAGCAGGCGCCCCACGGTGGTCGAACTCACTTGCCATCGCTCTTTATTAAGCGCTGCCGCGAGCTTCGCCCGACTCTTGCACGTCCAGCGCAACGGCGATGTCGGATCGCCACGCGTGAGCGGGTCAACCAGTTTCTCCAACGCCGCCATAAGACCCGGTTGCGACCGATCGAGACGAGGACGTCCCCCACCTTCGGCACGCAGCCTGTCGCCTACCGCGTCGCCCCTGTGGATCTGTTGTCGACCCGCTCGGATGGTGTCCCGCGACAAACCCGTTGCATCGGAAACCAGCGCATCCCCACCGTAGCCGATTGCGTCCGACTCTGCCGCGGCCCATAAGCGACGTCCGCGCTCATCAAGCGCATCGACCACCGCAGAAAACTTCACCGCTATCATCGTTTCTAGTTCCGCGTCCCGCCTCATACAGCCATTAGATCATATACAGATCTACTTGCATAATTTATTTTGACCGGATCCCTTAGCGCCATTCGGGTCGATACCCTTTAATGTTCTTCCTAGGTGAACACTCGTAAGTCAGTCGACAATTAAAGGGTATCGACCGCCTCAAGATTACGGCCGTTGGCAAGCCACTTGGCAGCGTCTTCGCTTAATACCTTTTTAGTCGCGGCTTCATACAGCGCGAGGTCTTGCTCATTCAAAACGCCCTTCCAGCGTCCGTTCGTGCCTTTATTCATAAATGTAGCTGCGCCGTTCTGCCACACCATAGGCGCGCTCGGCATGATGTCGTCGAAATCCTTTTGCATGCGATTGAACGAAATCCGATCGAGCACATCCGCCATTTTTTTTGGCTCGATCGCGATCGATAAAAAATCCGCGATTTGCGATATTTCTTCGGCAGGTTCGGTGAGTAAATCGTTGAAATGCACTAAATGAATATTGGATAGATGTTTGAAATCCCACCACGATTGGCAATGCGTTAAGTGCGACCAATAGGGATAACCGTCGCTCTCATTATCGAACGAACCGGTTGTCATCCATAAGCGCCACATCTCATGAATGTCGCCGAGATCTCGTGGGAACGAACTGCCGACCACCTCGTCGAACTGAGCTGTCATCGCATACATAGCGTCTGTGTAACCGTTGTGATGATTAACCAAGGACATAAACACATCACGCGTATCGCGTCCGACGACTATATATCGGCACTCGTCGAAATAGGGCATAGCATTCAATGGCAGGTGAGATTTCAGAAATCGCCGGTCGGTTTGCACCTCGAGTGTTTGCATCATCTGTTCGAGCGGATTAAATCGTAAATCGATCCATGGCGCCATCGCGTCCACAGGTGCCGGAAAATTGCCGTTGTCATAAAGAAGGTTCGCCACAATCGTCATCATCCAGGTTGTGCCGGCCTTCATAGACGTTGTCACGACAATATCACCCTCGCGTGCACGAAAAGAATCCCACCGCGAACCGTCGAGGAAATGATGAATGTCGTAGTGGTAACGTTGTTCGGGACGCGCGGTGCTCATGGAATAAACATTCTCCTGATTCGTCTTGTTTAATTTGGGATTTCGGTAGCTGTTGGGATCAGCACCTATTGGGCTTCGAGCGATACGCCGAAGTCAACGGTAGAGTCGAAGCTAAAGAAGTCAGTACCCTTTAAGCTTCAACAGACTGGCAGCCATTCGCACAAGCCGAAGTTAGAGAGTACTGACCACTCTGACTTCCTTTTAACTTCGCGCCTACAAGATCCCAATATATTTAGGTTGGGCTAAATATATTGAAGCGACGGTAGTCGAAGCCGTCCGGAACGGTCGGCGCGTGAAACAGCTCGACGCACACGGACGCTTCGATAAACGACTTTGCTAGAAACGCGAGATTCCGCACTGGCGCCTCGGCTGTGTCGTCATACTCACCAAGGAACGTCAATATGTTTTCCATGTGTGGCATAACCGCATTGTAAAATGCTTGGATATCCTCCATCTCGCTGGTCACGCGGGCATTATTACGTTCGGTTTCCGTTTCCTGACCCCACGCTTGCGTTAGTGGAATCAGTTCGGCAAATTGCGCGGGGAGTTCACGAGTCGTCATTGTTTAAACCCCCGCGTTACGTATGTCGCGCTCGACGACGTGATTTAGATGACGGCAGGCAATCTCTTGATCTGAAAATGTTAAGTGCGTAATCGCACCAGACTCGAGACCCAGTTGTGTCCGTTCCAACGTCGAACTGTCTTCCAACAATGCGTCGCGAAACAATACTTTCGAATACTCTTGTGCGACATCGATTGCCAAATTCGCAGGCTTCATCATGTGGATGTTCACTTCCCAATACGTCTCATTCACGCTGACCGGCCAAAAATTATATGAAAAGTACCAGCCGTTCGACGGATCAATAAAGAAGTTCGGGTAGAACACATTGATATCGAATGCCCACTCGTCAATGCCGGTCGGATTTAATCCCGGCATTAGTGACTCCGCATTGTCCATGTCGCGCGTGAGGGCCGACGAAAGTTTTAAGACCAGCGCTTCTGTCGGTTTCGGGTTACGGCTGAGTGCGGCCGGGGTCGATAGGGCACGATGTTTATCGTACAAACGCGCGCCACCGAGAATGCATGAGCTACTATCAGCGGCGACGTACACATCCGGCAACGAACGGCGGTGCACGATCGGCACATGGTAGCCTTCTTGAAAAGCGTCGATAAACACCTTCCAATTACAGGCAACTTTCGTCCGCCACGCACCGACTCGACGCATTTTCTCGAACGGATAATCTTTGAGCAACTCGCCCAATTCACCCAGATATTCAACTAGCGGTTGGTCCGGTTCGGCTTGCGGATGGAAAAAAACGAAACCATTCCATAGTTCGCAAGGCAGTTGCTTTAACTTTAAGGAATCGCGATCTAGCTTGTAGAATTCGTTTTCATCAGGGACGTTGACAAGCTTTCCTTCGGCGTCGTAGACCCAACCATGAAACCCGCACGAGAAAAACTTACTACAACCTTTAGCATCAGCGACGAGTTGATTGCCGCGATGCTGACACACGTTGTGAAAAGCGCGTACCTTGCCGTCGGAACCATGGATGATTAGCAGACTAGTGTGTAGAACGGCGATCTCTTTAACGACGTAATCCCCTGGGTTCGGCACGTCATCGATACGACAAACATTCATCCAGTGCGTCTTGAATATTGCTTCGCGTTCTTTCTCGAAGTACGCCGGGGAGATGTATGGCTCAACCGGAACGGGATCTCGATGGAGTTCAGGGTAGGAGTCGGCGAAACGAAGTTGTTCGGGTTTGTTCATCGTTCTGTCCTCTGAGGGAAGAGTTCTTATGGTTGATGGGCAAGTCTTAGTATGCGCCCATCATGTCGTTGGTCACCAGAATTTTATGTCGACGCCGAATTCTTAGGCCGCCATTCGGTCATCTGGCCCAGGCAAATAGCAAATTAATAGCAACGCTAATCACGGTGTGTAAGCGTCTCCAGGTCTAAAGCGAAACACCCGCCGAGCGTCTGGGTCAGTCGCTGGGATCGGCGAATTCGCGATCCATAAATCGCCGTTTTGCTTATCGATCGCTATTGTTCTAATGATCAGATCGGGTATAGCCAATGGATACTCGACAAAAGTTTCATCAGCAATGTTGTAGCGTAGCAAACTGTCATTGTTGGCCGTACCCATCCACAAGGCGTTGCGACGTTCGTCCCACATCACCGCGTACAGCGCACTACTGCGATCAGGTAAGTCGATACGCCCAAGTTCTTTCAGATTGCGCGCGTCGTATTTGAGGACCTGCCCGGAGCCGAGCAGACCTACATACAAAAGATCGTCGTTCGCGACCACGAGCCGATGCGCACCATCGCCGTGCGGTAATGTCATTTCATGATCGACTTGACGAGTGGTGGTATTAAACCGACCCAAGTTGCCGAAATATTGTGCGTACCAAAAATGCCCGTCAGACGTCATTGCGCCACCATAGGCCGAGATATGACCAGGTGTTTCGCCGTGCGTTAAGGGCAGGTCGTATAACGGTGTCACAGCACCTGAATCGCGGTGAAAACCGATCACTTGGTTGTGACTAATTACTGTGAGCCAACCATAGCCATTGTCGTCAAATGCCATGTTGTAATCCCGACCGGGACTTAGATCGTGCGCCATGATGCCTTTCGGAAAGCCGTCGTAGATGCGCCACGTGAAACTACCTGGATCGAATTTGGCAGCCATTTGTCCGTCGGTGCCGAGAAAACTTACCCACAACATGCCCTCGGCATCAGGGACTAAGGTATGCGGTGCGGGCGCGCCTATCACGGGGACGTCGTACCAGTGGTAAGCGCCGGTCTGTTGATCTAGCCAACCCAGTCGATTACGCTCGATGTCATCGACCCATACCGTTCCATCGACAACGGCAGTTTCCCGAACGAACGAATTCTCTGGCCAAGCGTATTCGCGGATCTCCGTTTTCGAATTAACGCCAAGTGGCGCACTGAAGCTCGCCAATTTATCGGTCGGATAAGCACTAAAATCACTCGGTGCATTGTCTGCCAACCATTCAGCTACGACGTCCTCGTCCGGTTGCGAGAACATACTGTACTTCGGGTTCGCTAAAATTTCGATCGGAAAAGGCGTCGCGTGTTCGGCCTGCAAAGCCCCATAGATTCCGACGGTTCTCATTAGTTGAATTTTTGCGCGCCAAAATGCGACTCGTACAGAGCGCGGCTTATCGCCTATCTCTGCGGCGGCTTTTTGTACTCTATTGGCGAAGATGTGATGACACTGACTGCACAACACGACTGTGCGTCTGCGTGCAGCCGAATCCGGCGCCAGATTGAGCCACGCGGAGCTAGGCATTTGTGCCGCAATGTCTGCCGTGGCGCGCAAGGTGAAATTCACTTCGATGTCTTGAACATTCACTGGTGGGTTCAAACTAGTCAGTGATTTCGTGGCCGGTGATGCTTGTTCGTAACCGACGCGCATCGCGCCTAAGTAAACTGAATTGGCTTCAACACCGGAGCCTAGGTCTGGTAGGCGATACAGTCCGCCGCGATCGCTAAACACTTTTAGAGCGGCGAATCCGGCGCTCGCGGATTCAACTTTAATCATCGCACCGTATATCGGTTGTCCGTTTTCGCCCACCACTTTCCCGTGTAGTTGAACGGCGCCGACGGTACCCGCAAGTAAACTAAGCACGGCGGTGAACACAATAAGCTTCATCGCTCAATCCCAACGTTCACAAATAATTTGGTACGCCGTGTGTTCATTCTTCTGAGTCTTGCTTAATAAAACTGAGTTCAGGTTTGTCGTTGTTCTCGGCGCCCCATTCGCTTGCACGATTCGGTGTAAACCAACTCAACAATGTGCACACATCCGTTAGGCAGACACCGGTGTGCGGCATGAATGGTGGAATGATTAATATTTCATCTTCTCCAAATGTATAAGTCTTGCCTTCGATCGACATCTCAATACGTCCTTCTGTGAGTAGCGCAACTTCTTCACCATGCCGATTAATTTTCCCAGGGAAATGGCCTTGCTCGTTACGCACCATCCGAAATACACCAACGCTGATCTCTTCGCCGTGCCAGAACTTGAAATACAGCTGCCCCGGAATGATTGGATTCAATTCGTCGTTAACCGTGTTCAAGTTGAATAGTTTGCGTACGCCGTCCTTTGCAGCAGCACCTGACGACACACTAAGCAACAACGCGACGAAGACCCACGCGAACATATGCTTCATCTCGAAGCCTCCTTGTCTTGCCCAGGGTAATAACTTTTTTCACCCTCGGCAGGATAATCCGCGCGCGGCGGGGTAATGATCCCGAGGATTTTATTATCGGCATTACCGAACGTCCCCGTGTGCCATATCCAAGGTTTGATGATGAACACGTCGCCTTCGGCGATCTCATGCACGGTTCCATCTTTCTCGATGACTTGCGAATTACCTTTGAGTTGGATAGCTAATTCTTCACCGTGTTGATGCATGGCGGGCATCGCGGCATCACTGTTACCCGTACCCTCGCGGAAGTGGAAATAGGCAGCACTCAGATTCGTTCCGAACCAATGCTTCATTGAGAGAACTTCGGGAATAATTTCTCGAACGTCGCTGTCGTCCAACTTCAGTACGCGAACCTCTCCTGGGTGCAATCGGGTGTCAAGTGCAGTCCCACCGTCTGCGTAGACGGGGACGAGCACACCAGAAGAGATGAGTAAAGCCGCGCAGGTTTTTAGATTAAAGGGCATCGACAACATTCCCGTGGCGAATGGTAATTCGGACTGGCATGTTAGCTGACAAATTGCCCGATAACCTAGGAGGCTCTCGGACTAAGGATGATCTACGGGGCGACTGCTCCTACGTTGCTCTCGACTTTCGTTCCCGACTCGGTTCTGCCTCCCCGGTCCATGGGGTCGTATCTCCTGCATCCCCGCAGTCGTACGGGAAAGCCGGATTTGATCATTTTCGGTACACTCTCGCGTTAAATGGAAGGGCCATTCGCCCCTAAAATACGCTAAAAATAGCTCAAAACAGATGTTCCCTCGTGGCGGACACCAAAGACCGACAGGCGCCTGGAGTTGGTTGCGCGGAGAAATGGATGGTGCAGTGCGGCAGTAGATTGCCGCACTATGCGAAAGAACGCGGACTAACGAATTTTGTCGCTAAAATGCGGCCAAACTTTCTCGGTAAGCAATTCGTGGCTACGCATAGACGCCGCATGCGGAAGCATTTCGTTGTAGACGTAATTCCAAAAATACTCGACTGGAAAATCCTTAAACAAGGCCTCTAGTTTTCGGCAGACCGTATCGGGACTCCCCGCAATGGTCAGGCCACGATCGATCATTGATTCAAACGTATTGGGAATCGTCGCCGGATCTTCCCCCGGATGCATGAGCGCGGCGTTGAAACCGAACGGCTCGAAGAACGTAGTCCAGATCCAGGCACCCGCATTGCGCGCGAGTTCCATTGCTTGTGCATCCGTGTCAGCGACAATAACTTCACGTAGCAAGCCCATGCCTTGGCCGAAACGGTAATCCTTTCCAACCGATTGCGCCGCTTCTTGACCCGCTCGGATCTGCCCCGTCAATAATTCGTGATCGCACACCACGGTAATCGGCACGGCGTTATGTGCCACGCCCCAGCGCACGGAACTTTCGGAAAAGCTAAAGGGTTGAAACAACGGCGGATGAGGTTTTTGGTAAGTAGCCGGTACCGTTCCGATTTCAGTTAAGTAGCCTTTTTCATCGACGCCTTGACCGAAATTTCTCGTCACGTTGTGTGCTTGCCAAAACGTATTCTCGGAGGGAATCGTCCAATGCTTGCCCTTATGACTGAACGTCGGATTGGTCCACGCTTTAATGATGATGTCCCAATGTTCTTCATAGAGTTCTTTTTTAAGTAACTCGTAAGCAGCTGGATCACTGTCGCTATCTGCCATGGTGCCGTAATGCTGGCCGAGCACGTTCACCCAACGCGGCTGATAGCCCCGCGCGAATCCGGCAAACGCCCGACCTCTGGTCATCTGGTCGAGTATCGCCACGTCTTCAGCGATGCGAATCGGGTTATGGCACGGCAGCACGAGCCCGCACTGACCGACTCTTAGATTTTTCGTCTGCATGCCGATGAAGAGATCGAGCATGATCGGATTCGTCGAAACTTCTTCACCTTCGACGTGAAAATGATGTTCTGTAAACGCGACACCGTAGTAGCCATGCTCGTCGAGATATTTTGCTTCCTCGGCAAGATTCGCAATCATGTTCTGATACAAATCGGTGCGACGCCCGGCCATACCCTCTGAGAGCTGCTGTTTATTTCCGATCGTGGGTAAGTGGAATACGCCAATTTCCATGAGTTAGAACCTCAAGTAGATTTTAAAAACGGGTTTGCCGGTCGCCTGCCGCGTAGTTGAAACCGGAATTATCGCGCACATCGAAAACGAATACTGACTGAGCAAACGCATTGCGTCCACTGCTTCTTTGAACTGAAAAGCGATCAACCGTTAGAATAGAAAACGGGCTCTGAAGAGCCCGTTCAAGATTATGTTCGACAGGGCGCGCTTAGGTCACGGCAGGTCTATCTAGACCCTTGATCGTGCACCGGCTTGCGCGCTATCGCTTTTCCTCATTAGATAGAAACCTGAAGCTTCTTCAAGGTTTCCATCGTTATTCCACCAGTAGAAAGTCCATTGTTGTTTTGATACGAACGAATTGCGCCGATAGTGGCCGTGCCGACGACACCATCGATCGGGCCATTGTAGTGGCCAGCGCGTTTTAACGCCGTTTGCATTCTTAAGACCGTTCCTGGAGTCATGTTTGTTTCACATAGAATCGAACGCCATTGTAAATAACCGTCTGCAACTAACTTGCGGCTCGATACCGTTTGGTAGGTCGCTGGAATGTCGATCGTTCGGCCACTTGCCGCATTAGCAACTCTGCGTACTTTTACCGTTTTATATTCAGCAGGTATGTCGATCATACGAGTAGACGGCGGCGACGTCATCACTTTGCGTTTTACCGTGGTGTACTCGGCAGGAATTTCAATCTCTCTGGTTGTCGCCGCGGAGACCAAATCCCGTCTGGTCAACGTTTTATACTCGGCAGGGATCGTAACTAAACACATAATCTCGCCGGTCGTCTCGCTCACTTTCGTAATGGCACCTGAGCCTTTCTTCCGAATTGTGTGCTCTTGCTTAACGAGTACTCGCTCAGTTACCGTCTGGTATTGAGCCGGCACGGCCGTGAGTGTCGATGATGCAGCCTTCACTAGGACTTCTTCTGTTTCCTAGCCGTAGACTGCCGGAATTACTTCAAGCCGCTGAGATGCCGCTTGAACCAGAACTTACACCGTACCCATTTCGTAACTCGCCGGAATTGTCTCTATTCGCGTAGAAGCGGCGCTCTTGAGGACTTGCTCGGAAGTCATTTCATATTTCGGCGGAACCAAGACGTGGGCATAGCATTCACCGGATTTGGCATTCGGCGGGAGTAGTGAATCACCATCCATTGAGGCCATTGCGACCGGTACTGGCGCGGCGCTAGTCATGGATGATTTTACATCCGCAAGTGACGCTTGTAGCGCGGAAATTTCCGAGTCTTTTTGCGTAATGCGCTGCTCATACTGAGCGCGCGCGGCGTTTATGGCGCTGTTATCGGCAGGCTGGTTCGAGGCGCAGCCGACCATTGAGGCGGCGATGACACTTAGTCCGAATAGCCGGTAAGTTTTATTAAGACGTTCCATATTATTCCCCTTGGTTCCACACGCAGACGGCTAGTACGTCCAATAGTAGAGATTTTTTGATACGATTTTTAGGTTTGGTATGTGCGTGTCGCATGCTTACGTCGCAAACGGTGCAATTGTGCGATCTCACGCCTCTACGGGCGCTGTACCCCCTTGCACGATCCCCGCATGCCATCCCAGCGCTAGAATCGGCAATTGAACCTGAACGAAGGGTGAACAACTTTCGGCAATAGATTCTGTCATTTGGATCGTAGTGCTGGTGCGCCGAAAGTAGGATGTTAGCGTCGCACCATCATATGAGGTAGAACCGATCCACTGAGCAATTGCCCATAAAGCAAGGAAGCCATGAAGTCCCCGCGAGAGTTCTGCGCACTTTTTACCAGCTACTCCTTGTCGAGGTTCTGGAGACCTTTTAGTTCAGTGCTGGTTAGCGGTTTTTGAGATTTCCGCGAATATCGACGCTAGGAGTACTTTTTTAATGGGTAAGATCGTCTCTCTCGCAAAGGCAACTGGCCTCGCGAATCTGCTGATCGGCGCATCTTCATACGCCGAACAGGTCGATTGAGTCAGCCGAACTTCGGTCGCAAGGGTATCCGGATAAGCACGTAGTCGAACAGAGCGGTAGATTGTCCCTAACGTCCGACCCCCTCCTGGATTATCGTGTTGTATTGATCGCCTAAAAAAAAGCGCAGACAAGAGTACCCACTCAGTCGAACCAAAGATATCATCGTTCTAGGCGCTCCACTCGCGCTGCTATTCCCGACTCTCGCGGTAAGGATTGGATGGTTTCGCTTAAAACGGATTCCAGGTTTTCTTGCGGGTGTATTTCATATAGCCAATATTCACGCCAGCTCTGAGTCCCACGCCCAATCGGATCGGCGCGAGGATGATATCTCCAGATTGGTGATAATTCGCACTCACCCCACCGACGAGATAAAAGCTTCCGTCTAGCGCTGGAAACCGCTGAAACAAGGCGTCGGCGTTGGGCAAATGATAGACGAGTACGAAGACCTTAGACGCGTTGGCACCGGCATCGAAACCAATCGACGGGCCCGACCAATGTACCGGTGTGCGAGCGCCGCTTTTTTGTTGGAGGCTACCGTTACCGTAGCGCGCGCCGATCCCCAACGCCCCGCTAGCTTCCTCACCTTTAATAGTCGCGTTTGGTCGACCAAGGTCGGCGAATAGTTTTTCAATAACTTCTGCGACCCCAGCCGTACCTTCGCCGAGGAATTCACTGGCGTCGCGCAGCACGTTGTCCTTAGCGAACGTCTGATCAGCGAGTACAGCCTTGCTTAGCGTGACAGTGGCGACTATCGCCAGGAGAAAAATGCGCCCTCGACGTTTCCAGTTCATCATTTAGATATCCTGCCCTTAAGGACAGATTAGCAGCGACCTTTTTTCGCTTGACCAGGAGGACAAAACTGTTTTCCATGCTTACGATTGTCGCTCTGGCTCCTGTAGTAAGAACCCTCTTGGCGACGATCCTCATACCGCCCACCCTCATGTGCGTCATGGTCCGCGGTGTTAATCGCAACACCTGCGGCTGCGCCTAAGCCCGCGCCAGCAATCGCTCCTTCGCGACCTCCAAGTTCGGCGCCTAACGCGCCGCCGATCGCGCCCCCCACTGCACCACCGATCGCAGCATCAATGGTTAGATCCTCTGCATTTGCTGGGGAAAGTAAGAATAAGAAAAAGCTAATAGTTACTACGATGGAATGATTCATGATTGTTCCTGGCTCGATATTTTTATATGCGCTAATCGTAGACGCAATGTTTAATCTTTGCGCCAATCGGGGGACCACAGTGTGAGTTACGACCCAATCTATTACAGCCGGCGTGATGGGCAGGGGAGACGTCCGTGATAATTTAAGGATCAAATCGAAGAAACTTTCATGCAACAGCGACTGGTCGGCGCGAGCATTTCACGGCTCGTACGCCAACCACCCGGGATGAAGTTAGTTTGTGCGGCCGCTTAACAAGACAGGTTAAACAGCTCCTTCACATTGTCTCGCACAATCCACTGACGTTGTTCGTCCGTGATGCAAGCACTGTGTTCAACTAAGAGCTCTTGCGACAACGGCCAAGTCGAATCCGTATGTGGAAAATCATTAGCCCACAATAGGCGGCGCGGATTCAAGTCGGCAACGTTTTTGAAAGCCACCCAATCATCTTGAAACGTGAAGTACACGTTCTCATTGATGTATGCACTCGGCGCTTTCTTCAATCCCCGACCTTCCATCCAGTAGCCATGGCGCTCGTAAGCGTGATCCATGCGATAGATATAATGCGGCAACCAACCTGCATCGCCTTCAGCAATCACGAGCTTCAAGTTCGGATGGCGATCGAACACGCCGCCGAGCACAAATAATCCAACGATGTCTTGGACGCCGCGGATAATGTTCATGAACCCGTTGATGCGATTGCCTCTAACTTGGCCGAACACGGTTTGGGTGCTCGATCCTTTAGACGTCAAAATATGGAAGCACAACGGCATGCCGAGGTCGGCGGCGCATTCCCACAAGGGATCGTACATCGGTTGATCATAGTCTTCGTGTTGCGGATCACCTGGCATCATCATGCCGACAAAGCCCATCTCTTTCGCGCGTCGCACGTCTTCGATGGCTTGTTCGACAGAGGAGACGGACAACTGAGCCAATCCGAATAATCGATTCGGCGCCTCACTACAGTATTCCGCTAACCATCGATTGTAAGCTTGCATGCAGGCCTGTTTGTATTCGAAATCTGGATGGTTACAGATCACCATGCCGATCGATGCATATAACACTTCGCCGGCAATTCCATCGCGATCTTGGTCTGCCATGCGATAGCGTGCTTCGGAGCCGCTGCGATGCAATTCTACAAATTTCGCGCCGTCTCTTTTCGCGACGAGATCTTTGGACGACACGCCAGCGCCGGCCACTAATCCGAGCGGAATCGTGACGCCTTCCATACCTGGGATGACGTAGACATCACCACCGCGCGCATCGACTTCAATGTGTGGAGCGCGGTCGCGAAATTTTGGCTCGATGTAATCGGTATAACAATTCGGTGCTTCGACGATGTGGGAGTCTGCCGAGATGCAACCCCCTGCGACAATGGCTTGCATGATCCTGTCCTCGCGGTAATGTTACGTTGAAACGGGCCGTCCCACGTTAGCCCTTTCTATAGCCAGCGACAACGACTTTACGTCACCTTGGGGCGCTTATTTTAGCGCCGGAATTCGGGCGATTCGATTGCCAGAGAAGGCGCCAAGGTAGATGAATCCGCCTATTTCAACAGCGACCGTGGCACCGCCAAATGGCGCGCCCTCGGACACGATTACTTGGGTCGCGCTGCCATCTCTCGGATCAAGCGAATAAACCACGAAGCCTAAGGTGCAAATGGGATCAGATCGCGACAAGCATCGATCTCGGATTGTGATGAGATCAACGAGCTGGGCCGTCACGAGCAATCGGCCACTGGGTGTGACGCTCATGTTATCAGGAGCTCCTCGAACTGATGAGGTCCACAGTCGCTTGCCGCTGGCGCGTTCAAAGGCCACCACTTCGTTGGCCAGGTAGTGGTTTGTGTAGATGACCTCGTCGTTAGACGAGAGTTGTACGCCGTTCGGTAGGGCACCGTCTGTACCCGTGATCTTTTTCCAACCCGTGATTTTGTGCCATTCAACCAAGTAACCCGTCGCTTCGCTGTCACCCGGCTGCCGGTCGAAAATTGTCGATGCCTGGTCACGCGGCATCATGTGCGTCGCAACAAAACCGCCATCGGCAAGCATTGCAACATCATTAATCCACAGTTCTTTGGGAACGATCACGCAACCGCGCCAGCGCGCGGAAAATTCGCCGTCGCGCTCAGATACTTCGAGCCATTCGATCGCTTCGCGGCCAGTGTGGTTGACGACCAGTAAAGTCAACGTTGTGTCGATATTCGTCGAGACGTGAATACCGTGAGCGGAGAAACCCACTGGCGGACCCGGGCAGGCGGGATCACCCTTAGGCGCAAGATTATCAGACAATCTAAGATCCGCAGATGGTGGGAATATAGTTGTGATCGAATGATCATCAAGGCGCAGTATCCGAATGTCGCCGTTCGCATCATCGAGACTAAAACCACCTAAGCCGCCGACCACGAGCGCCTTACCGCCAGGCATGACGTCGATATCTTCAGGCGATGCGAACCCACAAATCGGCGTGATCCCATTTAGAGGTACACATCGCAATGGATCAGAATCGACGCCGTTAGCGATCGCCGTGAACGTCAAAACGAAAAGCACAACAATAAACTTCATGCGGTGATCCGGATCGTGATTCCGCTGTAGACTAACGACGATGTCGAGCATGCGCAATGCAACTCGGCGACTCTACCCCAGCCAAACATGCCGTGATTCGGAACACACGGCAACGAGGAACTAGCAATGCGTTTTCATCACATGGCGATTTTTGTCACCGATTTGGACGAAGCGATTCATCTATGGCGTGATGTCATGGGATTTGAAGTAGCGATCAACACCGTGATCCCTGATGGTGATGGGCCCGGCCCGACTACCTATATGTATCCTAAATTGCTCGATGATATTTTTAAGGTGAAGGGGGCCCGATCTAAAATGGCGCTATTGAGTTCCAAAGAAGGCGCGCTGATCGAACTGCAAGAATGCGAGAATCCGGCCATTAAAAAAACGCCGCCAGAAAATTTACGTTATGGTCATACGGGCTTCCACGAACTTGGTTTGGTCTGCGATGACATTGATGGCTTTTTTGCCAAAGTGCGCGCTGCGGGTTACGAAACACAAACCGAGTACGTGTGGCAATGCGCGAACATTGGTCGCTCATTCTTGTTTTACGATAAGGACGGCAACATGATCCAGATGTGGGAGCATATCGGTGGCGATCCAACTTGGACGTAAGGTGCGGTGTGAATAAACCCAGAAAAAGGAGAAACTTGTGAGTAGTGATATCGAAAAAAGATTACAGCACTTTGAAGCTCAACTAGCCCTCAACAAACTCATCAACTCTTACCATTGGCGCGCTGATCACTTCGAATGGCAAGATTGGTCGAATTGTTTTACGGAAGACGCAGAATTCGAATTTGCGGGTGAGTTCGGCACGATGTGTGGCCGCTCCAACATTCACGACATTTGCAAAGGCAACATGGACCACGTCTACGGCGCTATGCAACATGTGATCGTGAATCTCGAATTCGACGTAACGGGCGAAAATTCCGCGATAGGGCATGGCAATTTAATTTTCACGGCGTTACCAGATCCAGCTCAACAACATCTCAACTTTCAATCTGGGGGTCGCTACAACTGGGAGTTCAAACGTACGCCGCAAGGCTGGCGGATTTCCAAGGCGCGCCTCGATTTTATTTGGACACAAGGGGAAAACGTAGACGCGGTGTTTTCCGAGCCGCAAGCCGCAACCGGATAGTTAAAACTCCAACGCGATCGTGAGTTTGCTAGTCACGATCGCGTGGCCGGTTACGAAAAATTCGGCCCGTCACGCATGCCAGTTCGAAGTGCGTTGCGACTAGGGACTCGATATCTCCACAATGAAACCGTCCGGTAACTCGCGCTTGCCCGCAATGAAATCGCCGTTGATATCACTTACCCACAGTTTTCCGTGCACAAACTGCACTCCGACCGGGTTATAGAACCCGCTCGCCACTAGTTCGGCTTTGCCTTCAGTGTTAAGTCGAAAAATTTTGCCATCAGCTTTTAGGACTTGCGTCATCGGCACGGGTACTTCATAGCGATCGACGTCGGCGAAAAATAACTGGCCGCCATAGTCACCGAATCCCGCCGGCGCGTAGGCCATTCCCATCGGTTTCCCGGGCCCTTCAAACACGGGTTGTGCGGCGATCGTGCCGTCTGCCGAGACCTCCACGATGGCGCCACGAGTTGGGTCCAGGCTCGTAATGTCGAATGCACCCACACTCACTGTTACCAACATTGTCTGGCCGTCCGGCGTAAACGCTATGGTCGCCGGCGCGCTGTAGCGCTGCCCATCGAACACGACGAACGGTGTGCACTCACCGGCTGCGTTCACTTGATAAATCGCATCGTTGTAAATCGTGACAACGAACAATTTATTCGCAAACGGCGAGCCATTCGGTCCGAAGCGTGCATCGAGGCCAAAGCCCGAGATTTTCTTCGCGCCCGCCTCCGGCAAGGTACAAAAAATGCTCGCCGCAAAGTCGCGCGCAGGCTCTATACGCTGCACGACGTGATTGGACAGTGCCCCTGGCATCGCGACCTTGGGTTGCGCCAAGCTGAAGACTTCCCCCCCATAGCTCCCAAAACCATCCGGTGCGATATCGAATCCGACGGTAGGTAACAACTTGCCGATATCGGCGAGGATCGAGATTTCACCGCTTGGACTAATCGACAGCAAACGGCTGCCTTTGTCTTTCTCCTCACCGCCGTCGTCGTTCAACCAGGTTGCTTCACCCATCGGCAACATGATTAACGGATCGTAGAGCGTTCCGGGAGCAATCAACAAACGCGCCGACAATCCCGGCGCCACTTCGATGTTCGGCGGCGCGAATAGTTTTTCGATCACAGAGTGCGGATCAGCACTCGCGATAGTACAAGCGCATCCAAGGACAAGAATGTGTACTAAAACTAAGCACTCTCGACATTTCATTAGTCTTCCCCTTCTATGGTTAGCAATTCGAAAATGATGTCATCGTTGCGTACTGACAATTTAGTTCAGGAGATCCGGGCACGCGCCACGAACGCTCGGCCTGGGGAGTCACTCGGTAGCGGTTCGGCATTAGCCCCGCACAGTATCCTAGTCGACCCAGACCGACTGCGAACAGAACAATCTTGCAGCCAATAAGCTCTAGCACGGAGTGTAGCAGCGAGCACGGGCGGGTCGCTCGCATTTGGTGGGTCTTCGTTCTGCATTGTCGCGAGTCTTGTCGGACCGGCTCCAGTTTTCATGTTGTAACGTTCGACTATCAGAGGAGTCGGCAATACTTTTTGAGCGCCACACAAGAATCCATTACCCTCTGCCGCGCGATACGATAATTAGCCGACCTGAATCTAGAGGAGACCATTTGAATGTCCGAAGTCCTAGTCGAATACGAAGAAGGACTGATTGTGATCACGATCAACCGACCTGATCAGCGCAATGCCGTTAATCGAGCCGTCTCTTATGGCGTCGCCGCAGCAATTGATGAGTTAGATTCTCGAGATGATCTCAGAGTTGGCATTCTTACTGGCGCCGGTGGAACATTTTGCGCGGGCATGGATCTAAAAGCGTTCTTGCGTGGTGAGGTGATCCGGGTCGAGGGTCGCGGCCTAATGGGCATCGCCTTCGCGCCACCGCGCAAACCCCTGATCGCCGCTGTCGAAGGATATGCCTTGGCGGGTGGTTTCGAGGCCATGCTGGTCTGTGATCTCGCCGTCGCCGCCAAGGACGCGCAATTTGGCATCCCAGAGGCGAAACGCGGTCTCGTCGCAGCAGCCGGTGGCTTATTGCGTCTGCCTCGGCTAATTCCGCCGCGCATCGCGATGGAGCTTGCGCTGACCGGCGACATGATCAGCGCCGAACGCGCCGCACAGTATGGCCTCGTGAATCTAGTAACCGAATCAGGTGAAGCGCTCGCAGAAGCAAAAAAAATGGCCGCACGGATTATTTGCAATGCCCCGTTGTCCGTCGCAGCAAGTAAAAGAGTCATTAACGAACAAAGCGACTGGTCGTTAGAGGAACGCTTTGAGCGTCAGCGAGAAATAACGGACCCGGTGAACGCGTCTGCGGACGCGCGGGAAGGTTCTGCTGCTTTCGCTGAAAAACGCCCGGCAAATTGGCAAGGCATTTAGCTTTACGAAACCAGACGATACTTTCCACTCGCTCCTGTCCAACTAGAGGATTCCAGCAGCATGATCCCACGCACAATTTTTAGCCCTGAACACGATCTCTTTCGAACATCGGTACGACGATTCATCAATGAACACGTGACTCCGTTTCACGCGGATTGGGAAAAGGCGGGACGAGTACCGCGTGAATTGTGGAAAAAAGCCGGCGACCTTGGCTTGCTGTGCTGCAACGTGCCGGAGCAGTACGGTGGCATGGGTGGAGATTTCCTCTACAGCACGGTGCTGATCGAAGAATTCGCCGCGGCTGGCGCCACGGGTCCGACGTTCTACCTACATTCGGACATCATCGCGCCCTACTTAGTCGATTTCGGGACCGAAGAACAAAAACAGAAATGGCTGCCGATGATGGCGCGCGGCGAACTCGTCGTGGCGCTCGGCATGAGCGAACCGTCTGGCGGCAGCGATGTTCAAGCAATGCGCACTCAAGCAATCAGAGACGGCGACGAATATGTGGTGAATGGGCAGAAAGTTTTCATCACGAATGGCCATTCGGCCGATCTACTGTTACTTGCCTGCAAGACCGATCCGAGCGCGCGGGCAAAAGGTGTGAGCTTGATTTTCGTGGAAACTGATCGCCCTGGATTCACGCGTGGGCGCATGTTGGACAAACTCGGCTGCAAGGCGCAGGACACCTCAGAACTTTTCTTTTCTGATCTTCGGGTGCCGATTGAGAATTTACTCGGCGAGGAAGGCGCTGGCTTTAAACAGTTGATGACGCAGCTGGCGCAAGAACGTTTGATTCAGGCGATCCGTGCGGTCGCCAGTGCTGAAGCGGCTTTGCAATGGACGCTCGAGTACGTGGCAGACAGAGACATGTTTGGCCATACCCTGGCAGATTTTCAAAATACACGTTTTCAACTCGCCGAACTCCATGCGGAAATTCTCGCGCAAAGGGTGTTTGTCGATCGCTGCACGGAGCTGCACGTGCGCGGTGAGTTCGACCCCACGGACGCCGCAGCAGCGAAACTGCTCACCACCGAATTGCAAGGCCGAGTGATGGACAAATGCTTACAATTTTTCGGCGGCTGGGGTTATATGTGGGAGTATCCCATTACGCGTGCTTTTGCCGACGCGCGCATGACCCGCATTGGCGGCGGTACCGTCGAAGTGATGAAACAAATCATTGCCAACAGCCTGCTACCGAAACGGCGAGCGCCTAAATCATCGTAGACGCGAGCCAACCGAGAAATCGTTTGGCGTGCTATCTCGATAGTGTTAAAACTCAGTTCGCCGTTTCGCACACTTTAGTCATTCAATCGATTCAACGACCCGATTCCTAGGAGTTGCCATGACCACGTCTTCGCCACGCAAAAAAATGCTCGACGGGGTGAAAGTTCTCGACTTCACTCAATACCTCGCCGGACCGGCGGCTACCCGCCTACTCGCCGACTTCGGTGCTGAGGTGATTAAAATTGAACGCACCCCAGATGGTGATCACGGCCGCAAGATCCATTTCGTTGCACCAGGAATTAGCGGGTTCTTTCTCGCAGCTTGCGCGGGGAAAAAAAGCCTCGCGATCGAATTTGCGAGCGAAAAAGGCCGCAAAATTATTCACGATTTAGTCCGCGAAGTAGACATCGTGATCGAAAACTATAGCCCGGGAGTTATGGCTAAGTACGGATTCGATTATGAGTCCTTAAAAGCGATCAATCCAAAACTGATCATGAGTTCAATATCGGGCTTCGGCCAGGAAGGTCCGTCGTCCAAGTTGCCGAGTTTCGATATCATTGCGCAAGCGCAGAGCGGCATGATGGCCATGACAGGTGATCCGGATGGACCACCGCAATATGTCGGCAACTACATCGGCGATCCAAACGCTGGCGTTCACTGCGCATTGGCGGTTTGCGCGGCGTTATATCAACGCGCGATGGATGGCGAAGGGCAATACATTGACGTCTCGCAACTCGAATCCTTAGTTTATCTCGATTACGTTAATTTCCCGGTCTCGATGATGACTAATGGCCGCATCGCCCCACGGCGCTTTGGCGGTGACTTTTATTCGATCTGCCCTTACGGAACCTATCGCTCTAAGGAAGGCTATATCGTATTCGCCGTTGCGGAGCACCAATGGCGTGCATTAGTGAATGCGATGGGGATGCCAGAGCTCGAGCACGATGAACGTTACGCGACGCAAGAAGCACGTTGCGCACGGCGGCCAGAAGTGAGGACCTATATCGAACACTGGCTACAGACATTTGATGACGATGCTGAACCGCTCCGAATTTTAGCCGAAGCCCGAGTCCCGTCGGCGCCGATCCTCGAAATTGATCAGGTCCCACATCACCAGCAAATTAAAGCGCGCGGATTATTTCAAGACTTGCCGCATCCGCAATTAGGCACGACGCCGATTGCGCGGTCGCCCTATAAAATTTCTACCATGGAAGTCACTGTGCCATTTCGTGCACCGTACCTTGGCGAACACAACGAAGAAATATTGCGCGAAACTTTGGGGTACAGCGCGGATCAGCTAGCGAATCTCTACACTGATGGGATCATCGTTCAGGATCCACAAGTCGCAAGCTTGCGCAGCGACGGCAAGTTGTAGCCGATCGGAAAATCGCCATTAAACAAGAACAGCGATTCGTCCGTTTAACGACTAACTAACATCAACCCGGCCAGTCTTTGACGTTCCTTTGGACCAAATTTCAGGCCTAGGTCGAGATAGCTATTGAATTCTCCGTAGCGCTCATCGATCGCGTTTAAGCTCGCGAGAAGGTATCCCGCTGGTGCTGCCATGATTGCCTCAATCGCTTCTGGTTTAGCGCGCGGATCGAATACCTTCAAAATCCCCATATCGACTTTCGTCATTTCGAAATCCACCACGACCTCTTCAACTGAGACTCCCAAAGCAAGGAGCACAAAGGCCGCGACAAGACCCGTGCGGTCTTTGCCAAAACTGCAGTGAATAAAATGCGGCTGGCGATCAGACTCGAGCAGATAATGAAGTACATCGCTAAATTCTGCCGTGTGTTCGAACGGGATCCGCGCATAGTTGCTGCGCATCAGCTCGTACGCTGCGGCGCCGTCAGCACCGAGTTCGTTCACTCCGTGAAACATCTCAATCGAGCCTTGAGGCAGAAATCCGCGCGCATAGACTTCCGGTGGTTCGTGAACAGGTAGGCGATCCGGTGCTTTGGCCCGTTCGTCTTCGCTACGCAGATCCACGATGCTTCGAATTCCAAGCGCACTAAAGCGTTCGAGATCTTGATCGCTCAACCCAACGAGGCCGTCGCCGCGGTAAATCACGCCAAAACGTGTCGTTGCGCCATCGGCCACGGGTATTCCGCCCAGGTCGCGGACGTTCACTGCACCATCGAAACGAACGGTGCGATCAATTCGTTGTTCATTCATGTCAAATTTCGCCGTTCAAATTTACAATGCCGCTTGGCACGCTGCGGGTTAATAGCATTTGAGGATTGCTTGCTCGGGCTCACATTCTACAACGATGCCGAGTACACTGAATGCACAATCATTTCGAAGGTACGGTCGATGTCGTTTCACCAAACATTGCTTATGTGTGCACTGGTTTTCGTTAACTCACCGGCGCCCGCGAAAGATCTTACTGAGGCGGTGAAAGCCGATTACGACAGTTATCTAGCGCCTTTGTTTGATCACTTCCATCGCAACCCAGAATTATCCCTCGTAGAATTTGCGACGGCGGCGCGGATGGCGAAAGAACTCCGCGATGCCGGATTCGAGGTCACAGAGAAAGTCGGAGGCACCG
Organism: Gammaproteobacteria bacterium; assembly: GCA_047611805.1. Classification (GTDB taxonomy): domain Bacteria; phylum Pseudomonadota; class Gammaproteobacteria; genus UBA11873. Next base: position 7,564 of record JBLFWX010000065.1, on the reverse strand, counting down.
GTGTCATTGCGCTGCTCAAAAATGGCCCAGGCCCGCTTGTTATGATGCGCGCCGACATGGATGGCCTACCGATCGAAGAAAAATCCGGACTCGCCTATGCCTCTACCAAGCAACAGCAAAGCCCTATCACTGAGCAGTCAGTCCACACCATGCATGCGTGCGGGCACGACGTGCATATTACGAGTCTGGTTGGCACGGCGCGGCAAATGGTCGCGCGCGCGGATCAGTGGGCTGGTACCTTAATGCTGCTCGTGCAACCCGGTGAGGAACGCTTGATTGGTGCGAAAACAATGATGGCGGACAAACTTTGGGAGCGCTTCGGCAAACCTGACTATGCGTTAGCCTTTCATGTCGGCGCGAGTCGCGAAGCAGGCTTTGTGAACGTCTCAGAGGGCAGCCCGTTCGCTGGCGCAGATACCGTTGATATCACGATCCATGGGGTAGGCACGCATGGCGCGAGCCCTCATAAAGGCAAAGATCCTGTCGTGCTTGGCGCCCAGATCGTGATGGCGTTGCAAACGTTAGTGGCCCGCGAGCTATCGCCACGCGATCCGGGAGTCGTGACGGTCGGATCGTTTCACGCAGGCACGAAGCACAACATCATTTCGGATCAGGCCGTGCTGCAATTAACCGTGCGCAACACGTCTCTCGAAACGCGGAAATTACTTCTCGATGGTATTAAACGAATTGCGGAAAATATGGGTCGGGTCGCTGGATTGCCAGAGGACAAGTTACCGGAAGTGGTCGTATCAAACGAAAGCGTGCCGCCAACCGTGAACGATGCGGAACTTACACGACGCTTAAAATCTGCGTGGGCGGCAAAGCTTGGCGCAGCAAAGGTCATAGACATTCCGACGAAAGGCATGGGGGCGGAGGATTTTCCGTTTTTCACCACTGATCCAGCCATCCGCAGCGTCTATTGGACGGTTGGCGGCACATCTGCAGATGATTTTGCGCGCGAAGCAGCGGGCGGAACATCCGTCCCAAGCCATCATTCACCGCTGTTTAAGATCAAACCGGAACCATCTGTTCGCACGGGTGTGGAATCCACCGTGATCGCGTTAATGGAATTGATGCAGAAACCTTGATTTCCTGGGGCGAGAGGACAACACCGCTAATCTGTCGCCCGACCTAGCAGCCCGTCGGACGTGGGTGTTCGTCACGAGGCAAAGTCCGGTTCGAGTTAATTTTAGTGTACTTTTGGGGCGAATAATTATTCTACTTAACGAGAAAGGGCACCGAAAATGGCCGAATCCAGCTTTTTCGCAAGACTGCGATGAGGCAGGAGATACGAGTCCATGGAAGGACGAGCTAGAACTGAGCTGGGGGCGGAAGGCGAGAGCGAAGCAGGATGCCAGAGCCGACGACCCCATGGATGGAGGAGTTAGAGCGAAGCAGGATGCCAGAGCCGACGACCCCATGGATGGAGGAGTTAGAGCGAAGCAGGATGCCAGAGCCGACGACCCCATGGATGGAGGAGTTAGAGCGAAGCAGGATGCCAGAGCCGACGACCCCATGGATGGAGGAGTTAGAGCGAAGCAGGATGCCAGAGCCGAGTAGAACGCCCTAAGTCCAACCGGCTCCGATACTAAAACCTAACACTTGAGGAGGATCCTTCATGGCGCAATCAATCGATCACATCGCAGATGACATTCTGAACGCGACCGTCTCACGCGCTGGCGGGGCCCCTGGGGTCGTCGCAATGGCAACTAACAGAACGGGAAATTATTACGAAGGCGCGGCCGGCGTGCGCGAACTCGGACACGCGCAAGCAATGACGCAAGATTCTGTAATGTTTCTCGCCTCGTGCACGAAGGCACTAACAGGCGTCGCTTTGATGCAGCTCGTCGAGGAAGGCAAGGTATCACTCGACGATGTAGCACGCGACTACGCGCCGGAAATCGGCAAGTTCAAAGTGCTTGAAGGATTCGACTCGAACGGCGAACCACGCACGCGTAAGCCGAAAACGGAGATCACCTTGAATCACTTAATGCTGCATACATCCGGCATGTGTTACGACTTCTTCAGCGACGACTTATTGCGCTACCGTACGGCAAAAGATACGCCGTCGATCCTTTCCTGTACTTTCGCAGCCGTTCAAGATGTATTACTACATGATCCGGGCGAGCGTTGGACTTACGGTTGTAGTACCGACTGGGTAGGCCGAGTGGTCGAGGAATTGCGCGGCAAGCGCCTCAGCGAGGTACTGGCGGAGCGAGTGTTCACGCCGCTCGAAATGACGGACACGGCGTTCAATATGAGCGACTCCATGCGTGGGCGACTCGCGACTATTCACCTGCGCAGTCCCGACGGTACGCTCACCGCGGTGCCCGATATGCGTTTGCCGCAGCCGCCCGAAATGGATATGGGAGGTCACGGTCTCTATGGCACGATCGGCGATTACATGAAGTTCATCCGCATGATGTTGAACGACGGCAACGGACCGCAAGGTCGGGTGCTCAAAGCTCATACTGTGGAGCAGATGTCCCGTAACGGTCTTGGGAATCTCAAAAGCGGCGCCTGGACAAGCTCGAATCCGCAGCTCGCGAATAGCGGAGATTTCTTTCCCGGCTTAGCGAAATCATGGGCGTATACATTTCAGGTTAACGATGAGGCGGCGCCGACCGGCCGGCCGGCGGGACAGCTATCGTGGGCGGGACTCGCGAATACGTACTACTGGATCGATCGCCTAAACGGTATTGGGGGCATGTGGAGTTCGCAAATTCTACCGTTTCAAGATATCGGTTCGTATCCCGGTTATGTTGAATTCGAGTCGGCAGTCTACCGGGAATTAAATCGCACTTAGATTTTTTGCGTTCACACGATACGGGATCGGGCTAAGCGAGAGCGCGACTTTAAACAGCAGTATTCGTATTGAGATCCCAGCCGAAGGTAAAACTCTCGCCCTCGCTGGTGGCTGCATTTGGAGCGCTCGCCGCATATTGAAAAAATTCATAATTGATTTTGCCGAACGTGAGAATCAAACGCTCGCGGAAAAAATTCTCTTCTGCCTCACCGTCGGTGCGCACCGAGCTAATAACGACATCTTCCATCAGGATGGCTAAGTATTTTTGTGACGACTCACGCTTGCCAACCACGGGCATAACGCTGATCTCCACTGCTGATATCGGCGTCCGCTCGACAAATAATTTCAACAATGCGGCGCTTTCTTTGCCGATGGCTTTTAAGACAGTTATTTGATTCATGTTCTCGCACTGCAACGAATCCGCGGCTGATTTCTCAGATGAGTGCTCGAGGTTCCAGTTCCACGACAGCATATCGGCCCAACCTTTATGTTGGTAATTGCGCGAACCACCGGCGACGCCGTCGATTCTCAAAAACATCTCTAAAGCCATGATTATTCCTTGCAGTGAAGAATGGCTGGCGGTCGCCTAACGGCGTGAACCGGATTACATCCTGGTGAGTGGCGGCGGCACAGAATGCGTGAACGCAACCAAGATTAAGGTGGAAGACCGATTCTATCAGCCGAGATGGCCAACAATTTACGGTTTGAGCATAACGTAGAATGAAAGAGGATATGTAACTACCGGCCGTAATGACCGGTCATTTAATTTGATGGAGCCGTTACATGTAATTTGGAAAGCGAATCTTCAGGATAATTTGTCGCCTACCTTAAAAACCTCGTCAACGGGAAGTTGCATCGTGGTAACTAATCCGTTCGTGGAATGCGCCATGCCTATGACGGACATCAGCTCCGCGTATTGCTCGTCCGTCATACCTTTGGATCTGGCCGCAGCCGTGTGCGAGTGAATGCAGTATTCGCACTTATTCGCAACCGACACCGCAATATAGATAAGCTCCTTGGTCAGAGGATCGAGCGCGCCGGGGGCCATTACTTCCTGAATCCCCTCCCATGTGCGGCGCAGTTGCTCGGGATTATTCGCTAAACCTTTCCAAAAATTATTGATGAAATCCGTCTTTCTGACGGCTCGAATATCATCATAAATCGCACGTACTTCAGGGGTAGCTGCGTCGTATTCGACGAGTTCTACGGTCGCCATAGTGACTCCTTAGATTCCGGAGCTTAATGATAGGTGTAGGACAGGAACATCTCCACAACTAAAGTGTCATCGTTGTCGCCGAAAATGTCGACGGCGGCTTGGTGCGGCGTCCCCCAGGCAAAACCGAGGTAGGTATAAAAACGGTCGCTCGGGTAATACTCGATTGCGAGATTGACTTCTTTCGCCCAATCCGTATCGCTAACCGGGGTGCCAAAATATTGTGGCGTGTCGAGATCATGCGTGTAATACCAAAAACCGAGCGATACGTCAGGACGCGGGTACACTTTTAATTTGGCCATCTGCGTGATTTGGTTTTGATTAAACAAATGGAACTCACCGGTCACTTCGCCTTGGTACCACGTGTCCCAATCGCGCTTGAAGATCGTAAAGAACAAGCCACGGTACTCTTCGTTGTTGTTCGAACCAACCTCGTTACCGGAAAAATGCGAATACCTATAAAAAAATATTGGCGTCCAGAGAACGTCTGCAAATTGGTAGTTGGCCTCGATGTAATACGCGTTCGCGTTATTGTCCATTCCCGTGAGTTCACTCTTGCCACGTTCGATAACGTACTCGCCGTATAGTTTCAGATTGTCGATCCCCGGGATCTTGACGTCCGCGCCACGGATGCTGGCGACTTGCATGCCATCCAAATCGAAACTCTGATCGTCAACGATCTCGATGTACATGAGGCCCAAGGTGCCAAACGTCTCGTTCTTGGTCGTTTCAACGTTCACTCCAACAACCCGCGCATCGCCTAGGTCGTCATCAGTGCGCAACCAAAATACATCCGCGCGTATCGGATCCGTAGTGACTCGCAGTACCGCGCTGTTGCGCCAAGCGCTGAACGCACCGATCCAATACTGACCATCCGCCGCGCCTTTGTTGAAGTTTCCGTCTCCGACAACAAAGCCGTCGCCGATGGTAAATTCTTGACCGCCGACCGAGATATCGACGACATCGTTCCGCCAGCCAACTTTTGTCGAATCCGTATCAATCGCTCGATCTCCAGATCGAGCAACTTGCCCGGCCAACTCTCCGTCTAATGTTGTGGTCGCGGCGACCATTGAGAACGTGCTGTAAAGTTCGCTCGTCTCGAACGACCACTTCAAATCGAACTTCGGTTTAATCCCTAGCGATAGCGTTGAGCGTTCCGTTTCTCCAGGAGTGTCGAGTGCGCCAAACCCGTAATTAATTCCTGATGCATATTGAATACCGCCAAGAAATTTAATTTGGGCGACGACCTGCCGACCATTCTCGTCGTATAACTCAATGGCAGTTGCCGTTTGGCTCGCCCCAATTATCAGGCCGAGAGTCAGCAGACAGGCGAATTGACAGGGACGGCGAGTCGAATCGTAACGATGAGTGCGCGCTCGTTTGATATTCTGGCTCCTTGAAGTTTAAGAGCGAATTCTATGAATTTTCCAGTTCGCGTTTTGTGCGCCCAAATCAATTTCCATTGCTATTAATTCGGTCGATCAACTTATTCGGAAGATTCGCAGACCCATGGCAGGTTCGCGTGCCGTGGCGCACCATTGCCTGGAAGTATAGCTAATTTGTAATTAGCATGGCTGCAGCCGACAGAATTCAGCTAAGACTTGGGTCGCGATCCTATCCCGTCGCTAAGCGGAAAACGCTCGCATAAACTGATGCACTGAACCAACTCCGCAATGACATGACCTAGACCTCGTTTCAGTCGTGCCTTGGTTGCGCTCTAATAAGGAAACGGAAATTCCACGCAAGGCCTTGCAAGCGATTACCAAACCATGCCGAGCACGGGTCGGAATTTCTTTCGATAGTCGAACTATTTGCTGTAGAGCAAGAAGTAAGACGACCACAATGACGTTCTCAGCTACACGACTCGTGCACGATCAGGCGGCTCTAGAGCCCGGCGGCCTTATCCGGCTATCTGTCGCCTGGGAGAGAATCGCGTTTGTCCCATTCACTGACTATGTAAAGTTTAAGACCCGCAATTGGTGCGCGATTCTCCATAGTCACCTGCGACGCAGATAACGAACGCTCAGATTGCAGTGATTCATCGATCCAACGCAAATGAGTTTTTCTGGTGATTGTTAGTTAAGATCGCTTGCGAAACCGCGCCGCACTCGTGTTCGGCGATTGACAATTAATGTGCCGAGGAAACCGCATGTTTACCACAAGTATGAATTTTTGTTTAGGCGACGAAATTGAAGCGCTTCGCGACATGGCACACCGCTTCGCACAGACTGAGATTAAGCCGCTCGCCGAAGAGATCGACCGAACCAACGAGTTCCCACGTGAGAAATTGTGGACCAAATTGGGTGATCAAGGGCTACTTGGCGTCACGGTCGAAGAAGAATATGGCGGTAGCCAAATGGGCTACCTCGCACACTGCGTCGCAATGGAAGAGATCAGTCGTGCATCTGCGTCGGTTGGTTTGAGCTATGGCGCTCATTCAAATTTGTGTGTCAATCAGATCCGACGGAACGGTAACAATGCGCAGCGCGAAAAGTACATCCCGAAGCTCGTCACCGGCGAACACGTCGGCGCACTCGCCATGTCTGAACCTGGTGCCGGATCCGACGTCGTTTCAATGAAGTTGCGCGCGGATCACAAAGGCGATTGTTATGTCCTAAACGGCAACAAAATGTGGATCACGAACGGCCCTGACGCAGATACTTTAGTGGTCTACGCGAAGACGAAACCTGATGCAGGGCCGCGCGGGATCACGGCATTTATTGTAGAAAAAGGCTACGCCGGATTTACCACCGCGCAAAAGCTCGACAAGCTCGGCATGCGCGGCTCAAGCACTTGCGAACTCGTGTTTCAAGACTGCGAAGTGCCGGTTGAGAATATTCTGGGCGAATTGCATGAAGGGGTGCGCGTGTTGATGTCCGGTTTGGACTACGAGCGCATTGTGCTATCCGGCGGACCGACTGGGATCATGCTCGCATGCCTAGATGTCGTCGCACCCTATATTCGAGAACGCCAGCAATTTGACAAACCCATCGGCGAGTTCCAACTTGTGCAAGGCAAAATGGCCGATATGTACACGACAACGAACGCGTGTCGCGCCTACATGTATGCTGTCGCGGCGGCAGCCGATCGGGGTGAGACTACACGTAAGGACGCAGCCGGCTGCATCCTGTATTCGGCTGAGAAAGCGACCCAAGTTGCACTTGATGCGATCCAGTTGTTAGGCGGCAATGGCTATATCAACGAGTATCCGACCGGGCGGCTGCTCCGTGATGCAAAACTCTACGAGATCGGCGCGGGTACATCTGAGATCCGGCGGATGCTGATCGGACGAGAAATATTCTCGGAGTCTGCTTAATCATTCGGCGTAACGAGGTGTTGCGAAAGCGAACTTGCCGGCGATCGGGCGGAAATTTGAATCAAGGTCAGAATCTCGCCCCCTCGATGGGAGCGAGATGCAAGGAGACTGTTCTAAATTCTGTGTAACTGCCTAAACTGACGCCCCTGAGCGGGACGAGGAAGGCAGACCATGACAGACAACGAGAACTACGACGAACTATTCGCGCTGGCACGTAAGGCCGGCAAAG
>JBLFWX010000064.1:0-29253 GCA_047611805.1 Gammaproteobacteria bacterium | reverse complement strand
CTCCTCTCCCCGCTATTCGTGGCCGGGTGTGGCGGGCTGCTTCTTGAGGATCATACGGGTGCGAGCCCGCACTTCGATCCGTTCGCCTACTTCGCGGGGCGCACGCGCGCCTGGGGTGTTGTGCAGGATTGGCGTGGAAGAGTCGTGCGCCGGTTCGATGTCGATATCGTGGGCACGATTGAAAGCGGCGAATTACACCTCGACGAACGTTTTCGTTACGCCGATGGTGAGCAGTCGACACGGCTTTGGCAGATAAGGAAGGAGGTTGATGGCACACTGAGTGGCACGGCGAATGACATTGTCGGAACCGCAATTGGCGGCGTCGCCGGTAACGCGATGCGTTGGCGTTACGCTATGGATCTAGCGGTTGGCGGACGGCAATATCGGATCGACTTCGACGATTGGTTGTGGCGGCTCGACGGCGATGTACTTTTGAATCGATCTTACTTGCGCAAATTTGGCTTCAAGGTAGCAGAAGTCACGATTTTTATGCATAGGGCAGATGGCTTAGCCGATGCGGTGCGTTAGCGTTACGCGGCCGTTTTTTGTCCTATGCGCGGCGCTGCTGGCATCGTCAGCGACCATGGCGTGTGAGGGCGATGGACGACTAAGTGAATTTGTCCGCGATGCCTACGGCTCTCGAATCGAGTTCGATGTTTATCGCAACGGCAAGCGCATCGGCGAACACATCACGACTTTCGCGCACGACCCCCAAGGGGTCCACGTCGAGTCCCGCATGCAGCTCGCCGTATCGGTGTTTTTCGTTCCAGTCTACCGGTTTAGTTATGAGTCGCGTTCCACGTGGTGTAACGGGCGGCTTGAAATGCTCGAAGCAGTGGTCGTCGATAATGGAAAGCGATCCGAGGTGGTGGCGGTTACTACTGGTGATACGCTCGAAATACGAAACGAGGGAAGCCGCATTGACGGACCTGCCGATCTTATCTCGACAGACCATTGGGATCCGCGAGTATTGGATCGACGAGAAGTGCTAAACACCATCACTGGGTTCGTGAACTCCGTTAGTATTAATCGTTGTAACGAGGGTTCGACCGAAATCGAAACAGCCGCGCCTACCGCGCGCTGCTACGAATATGCTGGCGACTTGGAGACGCGTGTCTGGTACGACACGAACGAACGCTGGGTGGGTCTCGAATTCGAGGGCAACGATGGATCGACGATCAGTTATGTCTGCCGTGTCTGTCAGGATGACCCGATATGACGGACGAGAAACCGCCGATGAGAGTATGGATAACCGGCGCGAGTAGCGGCCTCGGCGCGGCGCTTGCGAAATCCTACTCCGGGAGTGGCGCGGAAGTTGCGCTGACGGCACGTTCTCGAGAGCGACTCGACGAGTGTGTGGCCGCGCTCCCGATTCCGGCGGGCAGCCGTTCCTATCCCGCCGACGTGACGAACCGCGAGGAGTTGTCGGCAGCAATTTCAGGAATCGAGAATGCAGGTCCGATCGACCTCGCCATTCTGAACGCGGGCACGTACGCACCGACCGACCTGGATCACTGGAACACGAATGCGATTCGAGATCTGTTCGAGACAAATTTTTTCAGCGTCACGACTTGCATTGAACTTCTATTGCCCTATATGCGATCGCGTGGACACGGCCATATCGCGGTCGTGGCATCGATTGCCGGGGATATTGGGTTGCCCTATGCCGCGCCTTACAGTGCCAGCAAGGCCGCGCTCAATCGAGTCTGCCAATCCTTGCGGCCAGAACTTGAGCGCGAAGGGATCGCTATTTCCGTGATCAACCCAGGCTTTGTGCGCACGCCGCTAACGGCGCGCAATACGTTCCCGATGCCATTTCTGATCGACGCCGACCGCGCTGCGGATATCATTCGGCGCGATCTCGAACGTGGACGTTTCGACATCCGTTTTCCCTGGCGTATGAGCGTCGCGATGCGGTTGCTCGCGGCACTGCCCGCTCCACTGACATTGCTACTGACTCGCCGAATGTTGCGCCAATGAACGATCTCCTCATCTACACAGATAGCCTGCAATCCCTGACCTACGATCGGATCGACGATTTAATGTCGCTGGTCAGTGACGACGTGCATTTCCGAGACCCGTTCAACGATTGTCATGGACGAGCGCAGTATCGCGCGGTTTTCGAGGATATGTTCGAGCAGCTCGAGGATATTGCTTTTGTCGTCGATTATGCTGCCTGGGTTTCCGTCGGTGATACGGCACCACTGTCGTCGGCACTAATTAAGTGGAATTTAAGCGCGCAGCTACAAGGAAAACTCTGGCGCATAGAAGGTTGCTCGGAGCTGCATTTTAACGACGGTCTCTTAACGGCCCACTACGATTACTGGGACGCCGCGGCTGGCTTATACGAGCGGTTTCCGTTGCTTGGCCGAGTGCTCACGTTTCTGCGTCGGCGCATTGCCGCTGGTTGAGGTGCGTGCGTCAATTCCTCTGAGCAGGATCATGACAACACACTTAAGCGCAACTGGAACGACAACGTACAAACCAAGCAATACTGTGGGATCGGACACCGTGCTTTCGTTGGGTGCACCATCAGTGAGCCCCAGTCCTACGAATGCGACGACCACCGCTACGGCGAGCGCGATTTTCGTCGCCATCGACCACAGCGCGAATGCGGTTGCCGTGCGACGTCGGCCGGAATCCTCACGATCACGAGCAAGAATATCGGCCTGCAGAGACGGCGGGAGCGCCAGGTCGGCGCCAAGCGTGGCACCGCTGGCGATACAGATCAGTAAAAACCAGGTTGCGGTGTTCTGGTCGAGCCATAGAACCTGCGGAAACACTAGAACAGTCACGGCGATCGCAGTCATCCAGGCACGCGCCTTGCCGTAGCGGCGCGCGAGCATGAGCCACAGTGGCATACCGACGACGGCGGCGCCAAAATAGAACATGAGCATGCGATACAGATCGTGGTCTTGCAGCGCGAAGTGATCTTTTACCATGATCGGAAATAGAACGGCTGGCAAGCCATTCGCGATGCCGTTGACGAACCAGCACATGAGCGTCCGGCGAAAAACTATTACTCGCCACAATGACACAACGTCCGTCAGGGAAACGGCGTTCTGATTCGCGCGGACCGCGGGCTCCGGCACTAATAGTGCGAATCCGATCATCGCCGGCAAGCCCAAGCCAAAAGCTGCAATACAGAGCGCAATAAGTGGTTCGATATCTGCCGTGCCTGGGAAATTAGCAGCGATCAGCGGTAACGCGAGTGCGAGCACAATACCGCACAGTCCGGCTACTTCGCGGCTCGCGGTGAGGCGCGAACGTTCGTGAAAATCCTGCGACAGTTCGGCGCCCCACGCCGTATACGGCACCATCAATAGAGTCCAACCAGTGAACAGCACGATTGAGCCAAACGCGAGCCACCATGCCGTTGCGGGTGTCGGCGGCGAGGCCAGTGCGAAGAGGCCTGCACCGGCTATCAGCGCGCCGATTAGAACAAGTGGTTTATAGCGAAGACCGCGCCAGTTCAACCGATCGGCAAGCATGCCGACGACGAGATCGCTTGCGAAATCGACGATGCGGGCGGCGCCGAGAACTGCTCCGGTTACGATCAAGCCCAGCCCGAGGTCGGTTGCGTACCAACTGGGCAGTAGCACTGCCACGGGGATAACGGGCAGCGCCGCAATCAGCCCCGGCAGTCCATAACCTACGATGACCCGACGCGGTAATGCGCTCATCACATAGACCGCTAACGGCTCCGGATCTGTGGCGTCACGCGGCGTGTTCCAGCCGGATTTGCACGACGTCAATCGCGCCTTGCCGGAAGGCGCCCTCGCAGTAGGCGAGATAGAAATGCCATAGCCTCTGGAAGCGCGTATCGAAACCGAGATCGCGTATCGCAGGCCACGAAAGATCGAAGGCGTTGCGCCAATGCACTATGGTTTGTGCGTAATCGAGCCCGAAGTCGAAACGATCCGTGACCGTCAAACCAGCACGCGTGAACGTCTGCTCGAGCGACGTCTTACTCGGCAGCATGCCGCCGGGGAAGATGTATTTTTGAATGAAGTCAGGTGTTTTTCGATAGTGCTCAAAGCGCGATTCGTCGATCGTGATGACTTGCAGTGCGGCAACGCCGCCGGGTTTCAATAGTCGTTGCAACTGCGCGGCGTAGATATCCCAGTAGGCTTCGCCGACTGCCTCGAACATCTCTATCGACACGATTCGATCGAAGCACCCTTCGAGGTCTCGATAGTCACTGAACTCGACCGAACAACGGTTAGCTAATCCTGCGCGCGCGATACGCTCTTCGGCGTAGCGGCATTGCTCGCGCGAGATTGATACGCCGAGCACTTCGACATCGTAAGCACGCGCGGCATACTCCATAAAGCCGCCCCAACCGCAACCGATCTCGAGTACTCGGTCGCCGTTAGCGATCCCGGCTGTATCAGCGAGGCGCTTATATTTGCGCGTCTGCGCCGCTGCCAGCGGCTCATCGGGATGCTCGAAGAGCGCGGCGGAATAAGTCATCGACTGATCGAGCCAGTGGCCATAGAAATCATTGCCGAGATCGTAATGCTGCGCGATATTGCGCCGCGCCTGCCGGCGCGAATTCGCGCGTAGTCGGTGCTGTAGCTTTGCCGCGAGGCGCACCAGTGTGACACCGATGTTCGTTTCGGCATCGGCATCGTCGTTACCGGCGGCGAAGACCATAAAATCTCGTAGCGAATCGCTGTCCCAGTCGCCGGCCAGATAGGACTCGGCGAAACCAATCGAACCACGCGTCGCCAGCGCCCACAGCGGCTTGAAGTTATGCAAACGCAGATGTGCTTCCGGCTGCGGTGATTCGGTGCCGACGTAGCGCAATAGATCCCCATCAGGCAGCTCGATGACGAGTGTGCCACTGCGCAGTAGTCGTTCAATGCGAGCCAAGGCGGCGAGCGTAAACGAGGACGTGGACCGCGGGGTCGCCGCAGCCTCGGAGGAGGCTTGTTTCATAACTCGGTTCCGATAGAAGTCTTTTTGAGAGCGCTCGCATGGCGTACGAGAGGGATACCTCGCAACCATAATTTGAGGGCTTCGTAGTGAATGCCGCCGGTGACCTTCAACGTTGTCACGGGATGGGTAATGGCGAGTCTCTGCAATGTCCGTGCGCCGAACGGTTGGCGGCTGCCGTTGAAGGAGGCGTGCATGTGGTGGGAATCATCCACTGAATAATCGATGCCAACGCGCAGGCCCATCTCGCTCCAATTGACGAAGAAGTCATAGTGCCCGCGCAGTTCGAAAAATGGCGAGACGAACATCTCTTTATCACAACGCTGTCGGATTGGAGTCTGGTCTGAGTCGACGGGAGCCAGATAGGCAATGCGCTCGCCGAACGTATTGTTCACCTCGTAGATCATCGCGGCAACGGAACCGTCGCGGCGATGACAAAATACAACCGTGATCGGATTAAAAACGTAACCGAACATTCTGGGCATCGTTAGCACGCGAAAGGACCAATCCTCGGCGGCATAGCCGGCATCTCGCGCCACCCCAGCCAACCATTGTTTGAAGGGTTCACCGTTGCCAGCGCCATGGTCCGCATCGCGATAACTGAACCACGCGGGCCGATTGACGCCAAACAAGCGCGATAACTGACCCAGCTGGCCGAGTTCGTCGAGGTCGAGTAGTAAGTAGAAGACCTGATAGCGGAACGTGTTCCCACCACCGACGTAGCGGCGGTGAAGTACTTCGCCCGTGTAGATAGCGGAATTCACGCGATCATCACCACCGGTGGCGCGTTGTTAGGAGCACGATAACTACCGGGGAGCCGTTCGTAGGCGCTGGCGTTGGCCCAAGGCCGTTCGCAGCCAAGTTGATCAGCAACCCACAAGCCCGATTGCAGGGCGTCCTCATGGAAACCGTGACCGAAATAACTACCACAGAACCAGGTTTGCTGTTTGCCCTGGATCGCAATGGAACGTTCTTGAGCAAGCGCCGTGGTCGTGGTGAATATCGGGTGTTCGTAGACATACCGTCCACGCGTCAGTATGCCTGCCGGCGCAAATGGCGGGTTCAATGTGACCAACAACTGTCGCCGCGTTGCCAGCGGCTGCAGGCGATTCATCCAATAGCTGACGCACAGCGGCGCCCGATCGTCGGACGTTTCGCCTTGGAGATAATTCCAACTCGACCACGCTGCTCGCCGGCGCGGCATTAGGCGTCGGTCCTCATGTAGGTAAGCAACATTGTCGCTGTACGCGAAGGCCCCGAGCACCGCTCGTTCCTGCGCGCTAGCATCTGCCAGTAGGTCGAGCGCCTGGTCCGCGTGTGTCGCCACCACCACTTCATCGAAGTCTTCGCGTTGACCCTCTTCGTCCACAATCGTGACGATCCCGGCACCGCGACTGACGCTCGCGATCGCGGCGTCGGTCCGAATCGTCATCACCGTATCCTCAACAAGGCGAGCGACGTATTCCCGGCTGCCGCCGCTTACCGTCCGCCACTGAGGCCGGCGACCGAGATCGAGTAGCCCGTGATTGTCGAAGAAGCGGATAAACGCAGCAGCGGGATATTGACCGATATCGTGCCGCGATGCCGACCAGATTGCGGCAGCCATGGGGATGAGATGGTCCTCGATGAACGCTTGCGAATACTTTTCACGCTCCAGTAATTGCTGCACAGAGAGGCTCTCGCCGCTAGTCTCGAGGTAACCCTGCGCGGCTCCGTAGAAGCGTCTAATGTCGCGCAGCATGCGCCAGAATCGTGGGTTGACGGCGTTACGCCGTTGCGCGAACAAACCGCCAAGATCCGTGCCTGCGTACTCGAGGCGGCCGTTGCCGAGCGAGACGCCGAAAGACATGTCGCTCGCCGCCGTCGGAACACCAAGATGATCGAACAACGCGATCAGGTTTGGGTAATTCCGGACGTTGTAGACGATGAAACCGGTGTCGACCGCAATCCGTTGGCCGTTATCGTCAATCTCAACAGTATGCGCGTGCCCACCGAGACGCGCGGCGCTTTCGAACAGCGTGACATCGTGACGCCGTGCGAGCGACCAAGCGGCCCCGAGGCCCGCGATACCGCCGCCGATGACGGCAATTTTTTTTACGGCGCTAGGCTTACCAAACATCAGTACGTGCTCCCGACCTGAATTCGTCGACGAGTGTTACGCGGCGGCGGGTCAGATGGATCACTACATCTCGTGATCCAGATCCGCGCGAGCGTCGTAACAACGAGTATGGTGGGAATGATGACGAAAGAAACGGATAACGAATCGCACAATGTCGTGCTTCTGCGCGACAATGAGACGACGACCGGCGAGGCCGATCGCCGCGGCGAAACTGCGTTGCTTGTGCGCGTCCGCGATCATGGCGATCGCGAAGCCTATCGTGAATTTTTCGACGCCTTCACGCCGCGCCTACGGGCCTATGCGAGGAACCAGGGCTGCGATGCCGCGTCCGCGGAAAATGTCGTGCAGGACGTAATGGTTACGGCCTGGCGCCGGTCAAGTTTATTCAACCCGGACAAAGCCTCGGCGCGGACTTGGATTTATACTCTCGTGCGCAACCGACTCATCGATCATTATCGGGCGGGGGAGCGACGGCGACGCGCCTATGATGGCTACGTCACGACGGTCGCCGAGACCTCGACCGACGACGAGCACACCAACCAAGAGTTACGTGGCTCGAGAGTGACGACATTGCTCGGCAAGCTGCCGCAAGAACAGGCTCGGGTTGTCCTAATGGTTTACGTGGAAGGTAGATCTCATCGCGAGATTGCAGAGGAATTGAATGTGCCTGTCGGCACGATAAAGTCGCGTGCCCGTCTGGCGCTACAGCGACTGCGTAAACTAATGGAGGAACCTGCATGAGCGCGCTCCATCACCCCAGTTCTGCCTGGTTGCTTGATTACGCCGCCGGTACGGCGCCGCCGCTGTTCGAGACTATTCTGCGCGCCCACGTCGGCGCCTGCCGCGAATGCCTTGCGGAGGTCGCGTTCGCCGAACAACTTGGCGGAGAATTGATTGCCAACGGCAGTTCGATCGCGGGAACGTTGACGGCACACGACATCTGCGATCGTTACGAACAGTCTGACGATGGTCTGCCTCCACCGTCGCGAGCGGATGAGTTGGTGGTCGATGGCAACATCGAACAATTCGTCGCAACTTATCTCGATAGCAGCCTCGATGCTCTGCCCTGGAAGCGTCTGGGTGGCGGGCTGAGTTTATGCCGCCTGGCCGAAAAGCATGGGGCTCACATGTGGATGCTGCGCGGACGACCCGGTACCGTCCTGCCAGAGCACACGCACACAGGTAGCGAACTGACACTCGTGCTGAAAGGGGCCTATTTCTGCGGCTCTGAGATCTTCTACGCAGGCGACGTCGAGGATGCCGACGAGAACACGGAGCATCAACCCATCATCACGCGTGATGGCGAATGTATCTGTCTCGCTGTCACGGAAGGGAATCTCCGTTTCAACAATTGGCTGCCACGGCTTGTACAACCGTTCATCGGGATCTGATCTGGCGGCTGTCGCCTGGTGGTACACCGACAATCAGGTAAGGTCACATAAATTCAACGACGTTACCTTGATTCGGGAACCAACCAGGAGAAATTTAGTTGGACTATTTACCGAACCGCTGTTTCCCGAACATTTTTCTCCGATACGAAATGGATGTTGACTTAAGGGTTTGGATGATTGCTCCCTATCGACAAATCGCAGTTAGCGTGCTGCTGTTTGCGATGTTGTTCAGTTCACAAAAAACTACGGCGGAAGTGGCCGAAGACTGGCATACGTGGGCGTCGTCGTGAGCAACGGTCCGCAAGTTTGCGACGATTCGTGCTTCAGATTCTGGGTCGAAGGGCAGGGCCGTCTTAATGATGACACCTCGCGTTTCAACCAAGGGCTGGCGATTCCGCCAGCTTGTCAAATTGACCCGTCCGCTCACGATGGATAATTCGTTCTATTTAGCTGCGTGGGGTGGGGTGGGGTGGAGTGTTTGTTAATGCTAATTCCACCGATTGGGGTGCCGACGGTGGCTTCGATCAGAATTGGGCTTTCATTGGGATAGGCGCGCGTCTTGCGTCTCATCTCAGAACCGAAGTCGGCTAGATGAACCAATATGTTTCACGTGACGGCCGTCCAGATGCCAGTAATCACATGCTCTCACTAACTTTGTTCGTCAATTTTTGAGTGACGCAGTCGGCCTATCGTAACTCCAAGGGTCGGACCGGCGGCTCTGGATCCGTCGGTAACGCAGTTCCGATGACACTCGCGATGAGCGAAACGAGTAATCGTCTCTCTACATCTTCGCGCTAGGGCGTCGCGTTCTCAACTGCCAACGATAGGGCAAGCGTCACGATGATGTAGGTCACGGACGCAGGCTCGGTGCGCGCAAAAATTATCCCGGAATCTGCGATACCTCGCAGCTACTCCAACAGCTTCGAAGTACGCATGCCAAGTACGCACGACCGCCACGCCGAAAATCGATGGCTCTCTAGCGCGCAACAATTCATTCGAATTTCCGGAGATTGTGGCCAAGCGCTACGAACCGTGCGCATGTTAAAACTTACGGCGAGTGCCACCCAAGATGGGTTGGGTCGCTCTAGATATTCTCTCCGGTTCCACTGGCCGATGATATTTTGGTCGAAGATTTCAAACCCCCGGCGTTACTACAACGTCATCCGCAGAAGGTTCCAATCCGATTCCGACAACAGCGGCCCGCAAGGAATCTATACGATTCTCATAGTTGTTGCTGTCCAACAGATTTTGGTCGACATTAAGCCCACGCAGTGTTGCGCGGATGTCGTCCCGCATCCCAGTGACATAAACCGTCGTATTCGATAGCTTGGCGTCCGCCGCAATGGTGTCGACTGCCCGCGCAGCAGAAACGTCAATAAACGAGAGTCGCGAAAAGTCCAAAATCATGCCGTGCGCTTGCGCTGGCACCAGCCCCCGGATGTGATGACCCAGATCAGCAGCCGCACCAAAGCTCAATGGGCCACTGAACTCGAATAACACGACTCGGTCCCCCAACTGATCGATCAGCGTGCGCTCTTGTGGTGTAACCGCCCGTGGATCGCCAGCCGCCAATGCTAGCAGTTGATCGTCGGCTAGCATCTTGACGAAAGCTAGGGCGGCAAGGACTACGCCAACCAGCACGGCAGTAATTAAATCGACAAACACGGTTAGCCCGAGTACTAGCGCCATTAACGCGAGATCCCACCGCGGGCCCTTATGCGCATGCTTAATGTAAGAAAGATCGATTATGTCGTAACCGACTTTGATAAGAATTGCAGCGAGCACCGCGTGCGGGATCTTCTCAGCAAGTGGCGCCAGACTCATGACGATCGAAACCAGTAACAACGCGTGGACCATACCGGAGATCTTCGTCTTACCGCCCGTTCGTATATTAACAACGGTCCGCATCGTGGCACCGGCGCCCGGGATCGCACCGAAGAAGCCAGCAACGGTATTACCAATGCCTTGGCCGATCAGCTCGCGATTCGCATCGTGTCTCGTGCGCGTCATATTGTCCGCAACGAGCGATGTTAGCAGGCTATCTATCGCGCCGAGCAGGGCTAGGATAAAAGCCGCTTCGACGATGATCGTGATCGTATCCTGAGTGAATGCAGGCAACATAAATGCCGGGAATCCGGTTGGGATATCACCGAGTATGGGAGCGCCCGAGAGTACGAGACTAAGCAACGTCCCGATCACTAATGCTGCCAGTGCGCCTGGGACGTACTTTGCCCAGCTTGCCGGCCATTTAAAAATTAGAATTAGGGTTATTAAACCGAGTATAAGCGCGGCGAAATTCGGATCCATTATCGCACGGGGCACCGCCTGCAGTGCCGGAATAGTGCCGCGTTCCTCAGGCTCGTGACCGAATATGCGAGCGAGTTGTAACGCGATTATGATGCAGCCTATACCGCTCATAAAACCTGATATGACCGGATACGGGACGAGCCTGATGTACTGCCCGAGTTTTAGAACCCCGAACACAATTTGAAATAGACCCGCGAGGACTACGGCAGCGAATATTAAGGGCAGGTTGCCGTGCAATGACGCAAACGCGCTGGCGAAGACAACAATCATCGGCCCCGTTGGGCCGGACACTTGAGAGCCGGTTCCACCAAATAATGCCGCAAAAAACCCGACAATAATTGCGCCCCACAATCCAGCAATAGGTCCCGCACCCGAAGCCTCGCCAAACGCAAGTGCGAGCGGCAAAGCGACAACACCGGCGGTCACGCCACCATAAATGTCACCGCGCAAGTTTGACGTATCAAAGAACTTCATTCAGCTGCTCCAGTTAGTATTCGCAATTCACATTAGGCGCTAGGTCGAGAGTTGGCTGATAGATTCAGCATAGCGTTCACTCACCGGGATAAATATGTTTTGTTTTTCGTCGTACGCATGAACTTCGCCCGTTGCAATATCGTATACCCAGCCGTGTAACTGCAATTCGCCTAGCGCAAGGCGCGTGGCGACCGTCGGATGGGTCTTCAAATGTTGCAGTTGTAATATAACGTTCTGTTCCAAAAGCATCATCATTTTCTGCGCATTGGTCTTCCCGTCGCTAAGCGCTGCTACGATGTCTACTGCCGCCTTCGAGTAGCCCAGCCATTCCTTCATATGCGGTAAGGTATCCAACGCGCCGGGTTCTACAGCGCCTTTCATTGCACCACATTCAGTGTGGCCGCATATCACAATATGCGGCACCTTAAGGGCGCCAACGGCGAATTCGATCGAAGCCGTCATCGCACCGGTATGATTTGTATGCGGGGGCACGATGTTACCGGCGTTACGGCAAATAAATAGTTCGCCTGGATCGGTTTGTGTGATCATCGCGGTTTCGATCCGCGAGTCTGAACACGTTATAAAGAGTGCTTCTGGCGACTGTCCAAGACTAAGTTTTTGGAACATCGCTTTCTTTTCTGGAAACACTTCCTCTTGGAAACGGACAACTCCGGCGGCGAAATGCGGCATAGATAACTCCTTTTATTCGGCATATTGAACTTTGTAGTTAGTCGCCCGACCACAACCGGCGGGCGGCATTGATTTTCGATTTTGGAACAGCATTGCCGCGACCTTCAACGAATGCGATCCCATCGACGATCCATCGCGCTATTTCGGGTTGGATCAACTTGTAGAGATGGTGGCGTCCATCGCGCCGTTCTTCGACGATTCGGTGCGCGCGCAGTAGGCTGAGGTGCTGGGACATTCGCGGACCCGGCAAGCCTAAAGTTTCCGCCAGCGTGTTAACGTCCATCTCGCCGCGGTGCAACTCTTCAATAAGACGGATACGGTCCGCGTGCGCAATAACTTTGAATACTTCAGCTAGTTCTTTCGCAATTATTAGACGACTAGGCATAGCTAACTCCTCGCTTCTCTCACTTCCCGTAGATCTTAGTACATTGACCAATCTGCGAACATCATAAACTATTTGTATTTATATCTGCATGTCGTCGCAGATGCGAATTGTTATTGTATCTAGAAACGACTACATTTGTCTTGGCGAGTAAGGATAGCAATTGGGCGCTTCAGGGGTGACATCGTGACTGGATCATTTGGCATATTGAGCGCGATACTCTGGGTGCCCCTGCTTTGTGCGGTGCCGATTTGCCTGCTACCCAAGACGCAGCTCAAAGCGATACAGGCCATCGCCTTGCTAGGTTCGGGCATCAGCTTTGTGCTGGCCTGGCGCCTGCTGGGCAGTTTTGCTGCGGCTTCAGGGGAACTGCAGTTTGTCGAATCCGTCGAATGGGTGCCCGAACTGGGGATGACTTACCGGCTGGCAGTGGACGGATTGTCCTTGCCGATGGTGTTGCTAACGACTCTTATCACTCCCGCCTGTCTCATCGCCTCGCTCGCAATGAAGGAACGCATGAAGGCCTACTTCGCCTGGTTCATGCTGCTGGAATTCGCCGCGCTCGGCGTGTTCATGGCTCAGGACTGGTTCCTGTTCTACATGTTCTGGGAAATTACCCTGGTGCCCATGTTCTTCCTGATCGGCATCTGGGGCGGTGAACGTCGTGGCCCGGCGAGCTTGTCGTTCTTCCTCTACACGCTGGGCGGCTCGGTGTTCATGTTGCTCGCCATTATTGCCGCCTACGTTAATTCGCCTGGACATTCCTTCGATTTCGCCGCGCTGATGCAGGCCAGTTCGGCCTGGAGCACGGAATTCCAAATTATGGTGTTCGGCGGCTTCCTGCTTGGTGTCGCGGTAAAGATTCCTGCCTTCCCGCTACACGGCTGGCTGCCGCTGGCGCACGTCGAGGCGCCAGTGCCGGTGTCTATGTTCCTGTCTGCTGTACTCCTTAAGATGGGCGCTTACGGCTTGATTCGCGCGGGTGTGCTGTTGCCCGAAGGCATCGAATGGTTCGCGCCGATCTTATTCGTGGGCGCCTTGATCAATATCACTTACGGCTCGCTGATGTCCTGGCGTCAGACCGACCTGAAAGCTATGGTGGCGTTCTCATCGGTGAGTCACATGGGCTTTGTGCTGTTGGGAGTCTCCGCTTTGACGGTGACCGGATTTACCGGCGCGGTGATGCAGATGGTCACCCACGGCATCATCACGGCCGGCCTATTCCTGCTAGTGGGTGTGATTTACGAACGAGCGCATACCCGTGACATCACCGAATTCAGCGGTCTGTCCCGCAACATGCCTGTCTTCGCAGTGTTCATGTCGCTGGGCCTGCTCGCATCGATGGGTTTACCTGGTCTTGCCGGTTTTATCAGTGAGTTCCACGCACTGGTCGGGGCCTATGAACGCTTCGGCATCTACTCCGCCATCGCCAGCGCCGGGATTCTGGTCACAGCGGCTTACAGTTTCCGCACCATAGGGCGTTTGTTCGCTGGCACTGTCAATCCAAAATGGGAACATCTCAAGGACATTAATGTTCGCGAGATGATCCCGGTAATCGTACTCGCCGTGCTGATGGTTGCCATCGGTATTTACCCTGGCCCTCTGCTTGATCTGATGAAGGTCACGCTGAGCGTCTCCGTCGAGGCTTTCCCATTACCATGATCGATCACGTCAGTCGTGCTGCGGCTGACGCCGAACATGACGGCGCCGCAAAACTCGCGGCGCACGGTGGTTCGAACATCACCCACGAAATACGTGAGCAGTTCAAACATCACGTAGAACACTATTGCCACATGCTCTCGGAACAAAGCCCGATGAGTATTACCTTTGTACACAACAACACCTTGTTCGGCTTGCAGAACATGCATTTCGAGGACGCTATCGAACGCGCCGAGTCCTTCCTTGGCGCGCAAGGCTACGAGTCCAACGAGTTGAGCCGCAAACGCTACCTAGCCGGACGGATCACCGACCGCGATGTCGACTGGGCGTTGTCGCGCCGCAAGAATCTCGATCAGGACCGGGTTGTCGCAAGCGTCCAGGGCCGGGCAGTAGAGGCGGGCGAGATCTTTCGCGCTCACATGATTCGCGGCGTCGACGGGTTGAGCCATACGCAGATGCGCTATGCGGCTCGGGCCCAAGGCGCGACGCGCACGCTGCATGCTGATCTGCCCGAAGCGACGCGAGCAGTAATGATGCAAACGGGCAGGACCGACCTGGACGAATCTAAAGCGCGTGTGGGTGCTGACTGGACGCTGTCGGATTGGCTGCAACAACATCTGCGCGTGGATTTTCTGGATCACGCGCTTAAGCAGGTACGTTTCGGTTTGGCCCACGGGATTCAGATCGACGAGGCGACCGATGATTTGTTACGCCGTCAGGAAATTCCGATCGATCGCTGGGCGGGTTACCTGGCGTGTGTCGACAAGAAACTGGCTGCGGAATTGGACGCGCCGTCTCAACGCGAGCAGGCTCGCCGGTTGTGGATTAAGGCAGAACTCGAGGGCATCGCAAACGTATTGCGCCGCGAGTACGACATCGGCGGCGGTTACGCTCAAATAGCCTCCTACTTTGAACACAACATCGAAGAATACGTTGCTAGCGCATTGTGGGGCGCGGCGCTGGGACAGCTAGGCTTGAACGATCCGTTCTCGAGTACCGACCCCGAAACGCTCGATGCTCGCGACAATGATGCGAGCTCGGTTGAAGCACTGGCAGAGCAAAGCCGTGGCCTGGAGCGTTGGGGTGGTCCCGCAATCAAGCTAGACCTGAACGAGCGCGCCGACATCTTTCGCCTGGTGCGCGCGGAGCTAGAGAGCTTGAGCGGGGTAGAAGCAACCGAGCAGGCACGCGCAATCGAACTCGCCCACTTATGCTGGGTGGTTTTGCATGATTTGAATGACGACCAGATCAATCGCCGCGGATTTGACGCCTTGGATGCGTTGGTATCGATGCGAACAGACACGGTAGAAGCCGAACAAACGCTGCTCGAAAAGCTGCGCGCCAGCGATCCACGCCTGGCCATGCACGCCCAAGCCGAACAATCTCTCGAGCAGGACCTCACCGCACTCGGCACGGGTTCGACGCACGCCGATTTGTTGCAGGCACTAACAGGGGACAATGTCATCGAGCGTGTCAACCAGTACATGATCAGAGTCTGCACGGCCTTCTTTGACGAAGGTTTAGCGGCCTGGCATTTGCCCGGGCGGGCGTTAGGGTTTTATGAATCCTGGCGCAATCTGGTGTTGAGCGACAGTAGTTTCGCTTTCGATGGTGTGACCGACTGGAAACAAGCTGTGCTACACATGCCCACCTTGGCTGTGGATCAAGTGATACGCCAACTGCAACAACTTGGTATTGCGCAAGCACAATGGGCCGATTACTGCGCGCCGTTGCTCTCTGAATTGAAAGGTTGGGCGGGTATGACATATTGGCGGGAAACGAATCCGGCCTATCCCCACCAGGCGGCGCGGCCGATCGACGTCATGCAATACCTGGCAGTGCGTTTGTTCTACCAGACGCTGCTAGTCAATCGAGGTTTCCGCCGGCACTGGCAGATACGCCCTGGGGTCGCCGACATCAGACAATATTTCACCGCGCACTTGCACGAATATTTTGTGCGTCGCGAGCTCAATGCGGGGGAGTTGCCCGATTACCTGGCTGAGCGCGCGCGCCGGCTTGTCGCTGAAACTCAGGACCCCAGCGCTTATGAGGATGATCGCTGGACGGCACTAGCCGATCAGGTGTGGGCGTATCGCGATACGCAAGAAGGCGCGCGACGCGCAGCCGACGAGGGCTGGCGGCTGTATAAATTAAGCCAGTGCCTGGGTTTAGGCGCGGCTGATATGCGCCGTTGCAGCGAGGCCGATGTTCGCTCCCTGTTTGCTGCCCTGGAAGAATTTCCGCCCAAAAAGCACCGTGCGGTTTGGCTGGTCGCCTTTGAGTATCACTACCGCACTGAGATTCTCAACCCGATCCGGCAGAATGTCGCACGTACCAAATGGCGCACGCGCGATCACCGGCCGAAGGCACAGGTGATCCTATGCATCGATGAGCGTGAGGAGAATCTGCATCGCGCGATCAGTGAGCTCGAACCGGAGATCGAGACCATTGGTGCCGCGGGCTTCATGGGCGTAATTCACGACCACCAGGGTGTTGATGCGCACTACACCTTCCCCTTGTGCCCAGCCGTACGTACACCCGCGCATCGCACCTTCGAGGTGCCGCGTGACCACGAACTTGAAAGCACTTATCCCGTGCATCAGCGCCGCGCGCGCTTACTCGAGGCCTTGCGCGATGGGCTGTGGGAAATCGAGCGCAACGTGCTTGGCTCGTTCTTCATGATCAACTTGCTAGGTGTTCTGCATGCCATTCCGCTGATTGGCCGGCTGTTCTTCCCGCGTACCTGGGCATCCGCCGCACAAGCCGGGCGCGCGGCATTTGTGCCGCAAGTGCAAACCCGGCTAACGGTTACCCGGGTTACCGAAGCGGAGGCGAATACGCATCATTTGCCGCTTGAAGGCAAGCCAATCGGGTTCACCATCGAAGAGCAGATCAACATGATGGAGGCCTTCCTGCGCGGTATCGGACTCACTCATAACTTCGCGCCTATTGTCTTTACCGCCGCGCACGGCTCGAACAGCGCGAATAACCCGCACGAGAACGCGCATGACTGCGGCGCATGCAGCGGCAAGCGCGGTGCGCCCAACGCGCGCACGCAAGCCGTCATGTGCAACAACCCGCTGGTGCGCGCCGGGCTGCGTGAGCGTGGCATAGACATAACCGAAGACACTTGGTTTGTAGGTGCAGAGCACAACACCGCCTCTTCGTTGATCTCGGTGAGCGACGCGCAAGACATTCCCGCACATCTACACGAGCGCTATAAGTACGCGTACAAGACCTTTGTGCAGGCGGCCAAGTTGGCCGCGCGCGAGCGCTGCCGGCGGTTCGGATCCGCGCCCAAGGATCGCTCGCCAGATGCCTCGCTGAAACACGTGGTGGCCCGTTCGCTTGATCTTTCTCAGGTGCGTCCGGAGTGGGGTCATTGCACCAATGCCTTCGCGGTGGTGGGGCGACGTTCGGTGTGCGAAGGTATTTTCCTCGACCGCCGCGGCTTCAATATTTCCTACGATCCGACGCAAGACCCCGACGGCACGATTCTCGAACGCACCTTGCTCGCAGTTGGCCCGGTGGGTGCAGGTATCAACCTGGAGTATTACTTCTCCACCGTCGATCCCAAGAGTTTCGGCTGTGATACCAAGGTGCCCCACAACGTCACTGGCCTGTTCGGGGTCATGGAAGGCGCGGCGAGCGATCTGCGTACTGGCTTGCCCGCCCAGATGACCGAATTGCACGAGGCCATGCGCTTGCAACTCATCGTCGAGACCACACCGGAAATTGCCGGTGCAATTTACGGCCGGCAACCCGCGCTGCAAGAGTTGCTCGACGGCGAATGGGTTCTGCTGACCTTGGTCGATCCAGATACCGGCGAGTGCAACACCTTCGTACCCGGTGTGGGTTTCGAGAAGCGCGAAGAACCGCTGACCCCGGTGGCGGAGTTCAGCGATTCCTTCGAGTACTACAAAGGCAAGTACGAATGCTTCCTGCCGCCGGCGTTTATCAAGCCCGCCGCCGGGTCCTGGCTGCAATAGCCAAGGCGCAGAAACTCAATGTCATTCGAAACAATCGTTATCCTCATCGTCGCCGTGCCGCTACTCGCGGCGCTGGCCAACGGCGCGCATTTGCTGGCTGGCGAGACGCTGTGGGGTTGGCGCACGACGCAGCGAATTACCTGCGGCGCCGCCTTGGTCTCGTTCATTGGCAGCATCTGGGTATTCGCCCAGATCATCGCCAACCCCGCGCCACGTGAAGTCATTGCCTACGAGTGGATAGTCTCCGGCGATCTGGTCGTGAACCTCGCCTTCCTGATCGACTCGCTTTCAGCCGTCATGATGCTGCTGGTTACCGGGTTCAGCTTCATTATCGCCATGTTCTCGCGCAATTATCTGCACCGTGATTTCAGCTTTACGCGTTATTTCACGGTCTTGGCGTTGTTTGTGTTCGCCATGCTGGTGCTGGTAATGGCCAATAACTTCGTCGTGTTGTTCCTTGGTTGGGAATCGGCCGGGTTGTGTTCCTACCTGCTGATTGGTCACTACTACGACCGCGTGGCCGCAGCGCGCGCCGGCACGCAAGCCTTTGTCATGAACCGGATTGGAGACGCTGGTTTCCTGATGGGCATATTCCTGATCTTCCAGAACTTCGGTTCGGTTGAATACGCCACGGTATTTGCCAACGCGGCAAATTTGGATCGCGCGACAGCCAACGCAATTTGTCTGTGCCTGTTGCTCGGCGCCATCGGCAAATCGGCGCAGTTTCCGCTCGGCACCTGGCTGGCGAAGGCGATGGAAGGTCCGACGCCTTCTTCCGCGCTGTCATATGCGGCGACCATGGTGACGGCGGGTGTCTATCTGCTGGCCCGCGCGCACTCACTCTACGATCAGGCGCCGGAAGCGATGGCCGTGGTGACCATCGTTGGGGCGCTCACTGCCGTTTATGGCGCAACCGTGGGCCTAGCGCTGACCGACATCAAGGGCATTCTAGCGGTCTCGAGCACTACCCAGCTGGGCCTGATGTTTGTCGCCTGCGGGCTGGGGGCCTACCCAGTGGCGATTTTCCATCTCGTGGCGCACGCGTTGTTCAAGACTTATCTGTTCCTAACCGCGCCCTCGATTCTGCATCACTTCCACGTCTTCCCCGATCCCAATGCGGCCGACGCGAAGAACTCGCCCATTCCGGTTGCCTACTGGATCGTGCTGGCGGGAACGGTAGGCATCGCCGCGTATCCCTTCGCCATGGCCTGGTCCGAACGCCATGACTCGGGCGGTCTGGCAGCGTCTTATTACGTGTTGATGGCGGCTGGTGCCATGGCCTTGTTTGTCGCCTTGTATTTCGTGCTGACGATTCTGCACCGCATCTTCAGTCACGGCCACGGAGAAAAGACGTCCGCGCCTTTTGTGGTTTCCGGTATCGGCCTCGCTCTCGGGATCGCGACGGGAGTCTGGCTGGGCATCCTGCCCGGCGGCATGCCCGGCACCTGGTTCGCAGACTATCTGGCCCCGATTGTGACCTTGAGCCCAACGGTGGCTAGCGAGTCAGTATTGAGCTACGCGGTGGTCGCCGCGCTTGGACTGTTGCTTCTATGCGCATGGACAACAGCGAATTACATGGATCGTTTTAAACCCGAGGTGCCAGGAACGGTATTGCTCAAAGCACGCGGTTTTTACAATCTTGCACTGCATCGCTTCTATCTCGATGAGTATTACCGCAAGTACCTGGTGGGTACGACCCTACGGCTTGGTAAACGCTTGGACCGTTTTGATACTGACATCATTGATCGTATCGTTGGCGCACCGCTGCCTGCGGACCGGATTCGCAGCGCCGAAAAAACATGGGAGTCGTACTATCTTGCCGCGCGAACATCGGCCGTTGCTGGCACGGTTCCAGCGCACACGGATGGCATGCTCAACTGGTTAACTCGAGTGAGCGCGATCCGTCCGGGCCTCGAGGAGAACGAAGTAGCGGCTCGCAATTCGAACACGGACGGCGACGGCCTAGCCGCTCTCGCGCCCCACACCTCGCCGGCGTTCGAGAAGGACAATATGTCGGGTGCCACCGGTGTGATTGGCACACTGACCGATGCTGCTGCGTCGGTGTCCGGCGGGGTCGAACGGAATGTGTTTGACCTTGGTGTAACAAACGGAATATCGCAACTGACCGATGCCGCAGCCTTGGTGTCCAGCTGGGTCGAACGGAATGTGTTTGAACTTGGCGTAGCAGACGGAGTACCGCATAGCAGCGGCGTGGTGGGTAGGACGTTCAACAAGATTGAGGACGTCATCGCCCGGCCGATTGTCTCTAGCATTATACTTGCTGTCGCGATATTGACGTCGTTGTAGGCGATGCCGTGACTTTGACTGAGATCCCCGCGCTACAACAGATGGGTGTTCCCGTTTTAAGCATCCTAATATTCCTCCCGCTGGTGGCGGCGCTGCTGCTACGTGTTATTCAGGATAATAAGACGGCTTACACCATCGCGCTTGGTGTAAGCGTCGCCGAGCTCGCGCTTTCCCTGCTGGTCTGGTTGCGGTTTATCCCGAATGTTTCCGATATGCAGTTTGTCGAGCATCTACCCTTGATACCGGCGCTCGGTTTCGGCTACCACGTCGGTGTGGACGGCATCAGCGTGTTGTTCCTGCCGGCGACTGCGCTGCTCGGTGTGCTGGCGGTGCTATATGCCGAGACCAGCTCGCGCGAAGACGCCAGCGGTTACCTCTCGGCGATGCTAATGTTCGAAGGCATCATGATCGGCGCGTTCGTATCACTCGATTTGCTGATGTTCTTGTTCTGGTTCGTTGCCGAGTTGTACCCAAGTTGGTTGCTTATTACTCGCTGGGGCACGGGTGAGAAACGCTTCGAAGCCGCGCGCGCCTACGTCACCATGATGCTCGCCGGGTCAGGGGCGATGCTGATCGGCATGATCATGCTCGCCAGGTGCTACGCCAGTGTGACTGGTAACGGTGTGACATTCGATTACGTGAAACTTCTGGACGCCGACGTTCCGGGGCCGGCTCAGGCCACGATGTTCTTTTTGATTTGCATTGGCCTGGCCGTCAAGGCGCCGATCTTCCCGTTGCACACTTGGATGCCTAAGGTGTTGGAGCAGGGTCCGATCGTCGGCATGAGCGTCTTTCTGGTCGGTATCAAATTGGGCACTTACGGGCTTCTGCGCTTTGCCATTGCCCTGTTCCCGGAAGCCGCGGCACAATGGTTCTGGCTGCTGGCCACGCTCGGCGTGATCGGCATGGTTTATGGTGCGCTCATAGCATTGGTACAAACAAATCTGCGCCGGCTGCTCGCCTTTGCCAGCCTGAGCCATGTGGGTGTTGTGATGATCGGCCTCTTCTCGCTCAATTTCGAGGGCTTCCAGGGCGGACTGATGCAGATGCTCAACCTGGGCATCACTGGTGCCGGTCTTTTCTTCCTTGCGGGGTTCCTGTTTCTGCGCGTAGGTCAACCCGATCTGCGCAGCATGGGCGGCGTCCAGGAATTCGCGCCCTATCTCGCTATGGCTTTCCTGATCATCGGCCTGGCCGGCGTCGGCATGCCTGGCACCAGTGGCTTCAATGGTGAGCACCTGATTATGCTCGGTGCCTACAAGGTCAGTCCGTGGATGGCCGGCGCTGCGGGTCTCGGCACCATGCTCTCGGCAAGTTATTTCCTGTGGTATTACCAGCAAGCTTTTCTTGGCAAGGCGCGCGCGGCCACCGGGCCGCTTGGCGGCGATCTCGGCAGGCGCGAGCTCACAATCGCCGGCACCTTGTGCGCGTTCGTTATCGTCATCGGCCTGTACCCGACGCCATTGTTGAACACCATGAACGGCTCGCTGCGCGCGATCGAAGCGCGCTTAAGCAAGGCGACCGCACATGCCCAGGCCAAGCCCGTTACTGCGCCGGAAGGTGTAGTTGTCCCCGTGGCCGCGGATGAGCACTAGGAAATGAAAGAAATATTGGCCGCCGACCAGATCGGCTTTCCGCTGCTCAGCGCACTCGTTGTGCTACCGATCGCGATTGCGATCGCGCTGCAATTCCTGCGTAGTGAACACGCACAACGCCAGGCAGCTCTCGGCGGGGCGATTCTGGAGTTGGCGCTGGCGGTGTTCGTCGTCATCGAGTTCGTGCCCGGCACCGCCGATATTCAGTTCGCCGAGCGCATGATCTGGATGCCCGGCTTGGGCGCTTCGCTGCATTTCGGCGTGGACGGCATCAGCGTCCTGTTTCTGCCGCTCACCGCGCTCGTTATTGTGATGACCTTGATTTGTTCGCCGCCCGCGGGCGGGCGCAGTGGCAGTCGCTTCTACTTGACGTGCATTATGTTGTTCGAAGCCATCAACATGGGCATATTTGTGTCACTCGACCTGGTGTCGTTCTTTGTGTTCTGGGAGCTGGCGTTGATTCCGTCCTACTTCCTCATCCGACTCTGGGGCTTGGGGCCGCAGCGTCAATATGCTGCCATGAAATATGTGATGTACATGCTGGTCGGATCGGCGCCGCTGCTGATCGCAATCATCATGCTCAATCTCAACTACGACGATGCTGTGGAGGCTGGTAGCGCGGTCGCGGGTCAGGGCTTCGACTTTTTGAGCTTAATGCACGTGCCGGTCAACCCCGAGAAACAGACCCTGCTGTTTTTCCTGATGATTGCCGCGTTCGCGGTCAAGGGCCCGGTGCCGCCATTCCATACGTGGATGCCGACCGTGCTCATGGAAGGTCCCATCGGAATGGCGATTGTCCTGGTTGGTCTCAAACTCGGCGTCTACGGCATGTTGCGCTTTGTCATCCCAATCATGCCCGAGGCGAGTGTCGAGTGGTCCAGTCTGATCACTTGGCTGGGTGCCGCGAGTGTGCTCTACGGCGGTGCCATCGCGCTGGTGCAATCCAATCTTCGCCGCCTGCTGGCTTTTGCGAGCGTCAGCCACGTTGGCCTGATGGTGCTCGGTTTGTTCGCGCTGAACATGCAGAGCATACAGGGCGCTCTGATCCTGATGCTGCATGTCGGTCTCACCGCAACCGTGTTGATGTTGCTGGTGGGCGCGCTTGTCTGGCGCACGGGGTCAAGTGAATTGTCCGCGTTCGGCGGCGTTGCTCGTCAGGCGCCACGTCTTGCGGTCGCCTTCTTCGTGATGGGCATTGCCTCTATCGGCATGCCTGGTACCAGCGGCTTCGTTGGCGAGTTCATGGTGCTCCTCGGCTCTTCGTTGCGCGATTGGCGGCTCGCCGCCGTGGCTGTGCTTGGTGTGATCCTGAGCGCTGGCTATTTTCTGTGGTACTACGAACGCGCCTTCTTCGGCCCGCCGGGCAGAAATGTTTCCAAGCTGAGCGACCTCATGCCGCGCGAATTTGCCGTGGCCGCCGTCATGATCGCGCTGGTATTTTGGGCCGGAGTTTACCCGACACCGCTCCTAAAGATAACCGGTGGTTCGGTGGACGCACTGGTGAAACACGTCGAACGAAGAACCAGTGGAACGAACCGCGCGCAGGCTATCGACGCAGGTGGCTCCGCCAAGTGGTCGGCAAGCGATGCTCGGTAAGGATCGGCCAGACAACAACTGACGAGAGTGCCTGCGGCGTGAACCGCGCCGGGTTTTTCGCAGGGCCCATTCGTTGCGAGGGTGGACTGATGGCGCGACCCAGCAAGTGTGCCGTTGAGATAGGCGAGCGCTGCGTGCGGTTGTTACAGGCCTACCGAGCCCATGCGCTGAAATGTAACGGCAAGTTTTGTTTCACATCCGGCTCCGCCATTAGGCACTCATTAACTTGCTCCGACCAACGATTAGTCGCTCGGCAATTCGCAATGAATTTCCTGACTAATTGCGGCAGCAACCATACGATCAGATAAAACCCTACGCACGTTAAGGGGCCGGGACCGGCCTGTCGTAATGGGACTGTAATATTCTTGTCACATTTAGCTCCGACAATCCCCGCTTCGAACAAAACTCCTCACTAACCACGATTTCGGCAAGTCCGATTATTTCGAATATGCGTAGGTCTAAATCTATGAAAATGAAATTGCCACAAGTGTTCCTGAAAACGTGCCGCGTCATAGTTTTGACTGTGTTGGCGGCAATGGCAGGAAACACATTCGCGGCCGACAAAGAACTGCTGGACATTCTGTTAAGCAACGGTGCAATTACAAACGACCAGCACCGCGCGCTGATGGAAAAACCCAGTCTAAGTAACAAAGATTTTGCGCCATCGGCTAGCCCGACCCAGACGGAGGTTGAGGCAATAGTTGCACGTAAAATCGATGGAGCTATCGACCAAAACCTCGATCAACGGATAGATGCGAAGATCGATGGAAAACTGACAGATAAGGTCGCCGAGAAAATCGAAGAAGAATTCCCGGTTAAGGCGAGCTACGGTAGTAACGGTTTCCGCCTGGAATCGCGTGATGGAAATTGGCAAACGAATCTGGGATGGCGCGCGCAACTGCGCTACACCAACCCAACGTCCGGCGATCCACGTCAAATCGATGACTTTGAGGACGATCCCGAAAGCACGTTCCAAGCGCGTCGTCTGCGCATGAAAATCGGGGGATTCGGGTATCGCCCTTGGCTCGGATATTATTTCGAAGTCGACCTGCAGCCGAGTCGCAGTGTGGACGACAGCAGCTCTGCGGCCAGCGCACGGGTAATCGATTGGCGTATTACTGCAGACAAATGGGATTGGGCAGCGCTACGTGTTGGCCAATGGAAAATCGACTACAACCGTGAACGGGTCGATTCCTCCGGCCGCCAGCAGTTTGTTGAGCGTTCCATCGTCAATCGAATTTTCACCATTGATCGTCAGGTTGGTGCGCAGCTTCGCGGCCATCTATTCAAGGACACATTGGCCGATATGCGCTACTACGCTGGTGTATTTACTGGCGAAGGTCGCGGTGTCACTAACGACGATGATAGCATGATGTGGATGGGTCGTTTGCAGTGGAATTTTTTCGGTAGAGATCTGGATTGGAAACAAACCGATGTCGAATATACCGAGTTGCCTACGGGTAGTCTTGCATTTTCTGCCGCGACAAATGAGGGTCGTTGTACCCGTTGGTCATCCAGTGGGTGTGGTAATCTTGATGGGTTCGCGCGGCCTGCGAGTGCCGTAGAAGGACAGTTTGAAGTTAACCAGATGATGCAGGAATTCGCGTTCAAGTGGCGCGGATTCTCCGCACAACAGGAGTTTCATTGGAAAACTGTCGAAGACAACGTCGCGGGTACGAAAAATGACTTTACCGGTGCGTACGCGCAGGCTGGCTACTTCTTCCACTATCTCTTCCCGGTTGTGCCGAAGCCGCTGGAGCTAGCATTCCGCTACGCCTTCGTAAAAGAACCGAACGCGATGAATCGCGTACAGGACAACGTTCGAGAAGAGTTCACTGTTGGCGCGAACTGGTTCTTAGCAGGGCACAATAATAAACTGACGGTCGATTTCTCACACCTCACATTGGAAGACGAGTTTTTCAATCGAGACGTGGAAGACGACCGTGGTCGCGTGCAATGGGATATCTCGTTCTAAGGGGCGACTAAATCGGTGGGTCGAGGATGCCACACGTGTCCTCGGCCTACCCAATCGATCCTTCTGATCCGGAATAGACCACTACTACCGCCGATCGAAAGTCGCGCGAGAAGCGCCAACAGTTTGAAACCCACATCTTGATTAATACGTAGCTCATTACAGTCGCGCTCAAAACGCTGCCATGCGTGCTTAAAGAAGTAGTCACAAAAGACTAGGAACAGGACTAGGCGCCACGCCGGAAGACCAACGTATTCGGGAGGAACGCGAAACCACGGAAATCAATATTCCGAAATGCTAAGCAGCATGTTGCTCGCAGCACCGAAGATATAGGCAGTTGGATTGCTTCATGCGCCGCCAATTCGCAACTTAATATCGTTCGGCGCATCCATCAATTGCCCATCACTGACTTTGGTAAGTTCACGTCATAGCCATACTTTCGCTTACAAGCCCAACATCTGATCGACGGTTGCTTGCGCTGCGATCGCATCGTTAATCGCCTTGTGCTAATCCAATAGCCGGACCGGGGAAGCACGCATTTCCGTTAATGGTGGTTCAGAAGGTGTGCAGAGCCGTCTGCCTACCTTTACGGTTTAATATTTTGATTCAAGCGAAAAAAATTCGTCGGATCATATTTGCGTTTAAGTTCAACTAAGCGATCGTAGTTAACGCCGAAAGCAGCCCGTAGTTGCGTCTCTTCGGTCATTTGATCACCGCCCATTAGGTTCGCATAGATGCGTCCATTGCAATGTGGCTGCAATTCATCGTAGGTCGTGCGAGCCCAGTTCATGTGCTCGCTATCTTCTGAATGATCTTGCCATTGTCCGATAATGCCTAGATCGTACTGTGCATCGCGGTGTGCGAACGCGGTTTCTGTTTCGCCGATCTCGCTTGACGGCCCGCCGTAGTAATACTCGATCATTACTGCGGATAAGGGCGATGTCATCCGATTCGCGTGTTCTACGACCAAATCAATCGCATCGTCCGTTAGCTCATCCATGAACGATGATTTCCAATAGTTGCGATTTCCATAGGGGAATCCCGCATCGAACATCGTTTGCATTTCGATACGCGGAATCTCTGCCATCGTATCGGCGATTGGGGATCCGAATTCCCGCATGGGCTTGAGCGCCGCATCACTCATTGCGGGGTCGCCACAATAGCAAGCCATGATTGCCGTGACCGGCACGCCGTGGGGTGTCGTCAGGCAGGCGCAATATGCTGTGAGTTCGATCGGCGCTTGCTTGGTGAAGTCGCGATAAAATCGGAACACATCTCGCGCCGCTGCTCGTGGATGAATAATCATTCCTCCGATCACTGTCTTGACGGGATGGGCTTGAAACTCGAACGACGTCACGATGCCGAAGTTGCCGCCGCCGCCGCGCAAACCCCAATACAAGTCCGAATTCTCGCCAGCGCTCGCACGCAATACACGACCGTCCGCGATAACGACTTCGGCAGAGACGATATTGTCGCAAGTCATGCCGTATTTTCTCACTAGCCAACCGACACCACCGCCGAGAGCCAGCCCACCGACACCGGTTTCCGAAATAATGCCGGCCGGAACCGCGAGGCCATACTCGTGTGAAACCGCATCGATCGCGCCTAAAGTACAACCGCCTTGCGCAGTCACGTGCCGCGTTGCGCTGTTGACTTCTACCTTGTTCATTAACGTCAGATCGATCATCAATCCGTCGTCGCAAACGGCATTTCCTGCAACGTTGTGGCCACCGCCGCGCACGGACACGAGCATGTTATGTTCTTTAGCGAAAATTACTGACGCGACCACGTCTTCCGTCGATGCGCAGCGCGCAATCAGCGCTGGGCGTTTGTCGATCATCGAATTCCAGAGCGTTCTGGCCGAGTCGTATTCGGCGTCACCTGGGCGCTGAACGCTACCGTCCAATTGTCCAGCCAGATCGCTTACGTTGCGTTGGTCCATATCGATATCTCCCTCCGGCGGTTAACGAGCATGGGTGCAACCTTAGGCCTTAGATTGGGCGGTGACAACTGATGTCGAGCGCGCACATGGAATTATGTAATAAGATGTTTGAAGTCGATTAGATCAACGCAAGCTTGGTTACGATGACGCGGCGAGGTGCTGCGCAGCACAATCAAGCATTCAGCTGGGAGACCAAAGCGGATGGAACAGTTTAATGATCGTGTAGCAGTGGTGACGGGTGCAGGGTCGGGTATTGGACGAGCGCTAGCACTCGAATTTGCGGGACGTGGGTGCAAAGTCGTGCTTGCAGATATTGAACAACAGCCGCTTGAGGAATCACGTGATTTAGTCAAGGCCTTGGGGGTTGAGGCGCTTGCACATCGCACCGACGTCACGAAGGCGGAGTCTGTTGAAGCGTTAGCGGCGGCAACTATCGAGCGTTTCGGGGCCGCGCATATTTTATGTAATAACGCCGGGGTTGGCGGCGGCGGGTTGATTAAAAATCAACAACTAGTCGATTGGAAATGGGTTATCGATGTGAGTTTGTGGGGTGTCATTCATGGGCTGCATTATTTTCTTCCGCACCTAATAGAAGCCGATGAAGCGTATGTCGTCAGTACAGCTTCCGTTGCAGGCTTGTTGTCTCACCCAGGCCTCGGGCCTTATAACGCCGCGAAGTACGGCGTGGTCGCAATCATGGAGACCTTATATCTTGAGATGCAACAAGACCCACAAGCGAATGTAGGGGTATCGGTATTGTGCCCTGGTGTCGTTAACACGAATATTGCCTCGGCGCAGCGCAATCGCCCGGAGCATTTGCAACGAGAGCGAAAATCGGTCGACGGATCGAAGAGCAAAGGGGCGCGTAAACAGAATGACGCGATTGCGGCGGCGCTCGCTGCGGGCAAAGATCCCTCCGAGGTGGCAGCAATTGTCGCCCAGGCGGTAGAGGAACAGCGATTCTGGGTATTGTCGCACCCCGAACACTTAGCAGATGTGCGACATCGCAATGAAGCGCTCCATGAATTGACGAATCCGACGTTGCCGCGAAGTTTCTTTTAATCAACGGCAGTTGAAGGCCTTCCAGGCATGCTGCGCCTGCGGGATCTTTGAGTGGGATATTGTCACGTATCAACTAAAAACATCGCGGCTCGAATTGAGCGAACTAGAAGATTTGTCGGACGACTGAGAGGGACGCACTGGATGAAAATTTATAACTCGCTTGGCCCCAACCCACGCGCGGTACGCATAGTGCTTATCGAAAAAGGATTGTCTTTTCCGATGGAACGGATTGATTTGCTAGCGGCCGAAAATCGCAGCGGCGACTATGCGGCGCGCAACCCCGGCGCGCAACTACCTTCGATTGAAACCGAACAGGGCGTGATGATCAGCGAAACCGTGCCAATATTCGAGTACCTCGAGGATACGCATCCTAACCCGCCCATGATTGGGCGTAGCGCGGAAGAAAAAGCCGAGTGTCGTATGTGGACTCGACGTGTCGAATTGAAAATTACCGAGCATGTGTATTGCGGGTTTCGCTACGGACCCGGTTTGGAAGTTTATCAACAGCGTCAAGCGGTTTTTCCTGACATGCTTGAAGGCCTCAAAGCACAGGTTGATGTTGGGCTACAGTGGTTGGATCCACTGTTGGTAGGGAAAAATTTTCTTTGCGGCGAGCGATTCACGATGGCGGACGTCGTGCTCTTTGTGGCCTTAGACTTTGGCCAGGGGATTCAAATACCGACACACTTGCCGGAACACGTTCAAGGTTGGTTCGATAAGGTCAATGCTCGTCCGAGCGCGGCGGCGAGCTTGGATGCCCAAGGCGTGGGCGCAGGATTCAGAGGCGTCTAGCGAGGTCACGAGACGAAGTTTATCAAGCCAACGTCGGC
>JBLFWX010000063.1:0-29409 GCA_047611805.1 Gammaproteobacteria bacterium | reverse complement strand
CTTTGCCGGCCTTACGTGCCAGCGCGAATAGTTCGTCGTAGTTCTCGTTGTCTGTCATGGTCTGCCTTCCTCGTCCCGCTCAGGGGCGTCAGTTTAGGCAGTTACACAGAATTTAGAACAGTCTCCTCCTCAAGTGGCTAGATGAATTCGCCTATGGCACCGTGAGTCTCGAATTTCCCGGTCATCGTTTCGTCACCATCGCGCTCGACAACGTTACCTTCAGGAACCCAATAGCCTGGGCCCAGATACTGCGGTTTGTGACCACGGAATCGCGCCTTGGCAATACCTCGGTCGACTATGGCGTTGAAGTATTCACTGAAAATTCCGCTACCGTATCTAAAGAGGTGGTTTTTGCGACACGGATTGCGTTCGTTAATGTCGATGAGAGCGGCAAGGAATTTGTGATTCCGCAGGTTTAAACACAACTAATGTCCCAGCCGTTTATCGCAATAGTTTCGGGAATTTAGCGGACGGGTTATTTATTCGAGATGACCAGCAGGCGGAGTCATCATTAGCAGCGGCCCCTTTTTGTGTTCGGTCGGCTCTTTGTGATGGGCGATATCAAAGGTGGGTTTGTTGTATTTCCGATAACCGGGCTGGCGGGGTTCAACGCCACCCGCTTCGATGTTCAGCGTTCCGGTGAGTAACAATTAAGGATATCGGAGATTTTCGGCGCCACGCGTCGAGCAGACCGAGACGAATTCGCTGTCGCTTGTGATGAGCTAGGAAGTACGCGACGGAGTTAATCGATGGTGAAAAAATCTATCCTGTCAGCTTCTTGGGATGTTCCGCAACCATTCCACGATAGATTTGGTTCCCGTGTGGGGCGTCAATGTTCGATGCAATCCGACGGACACTTATTGCTCGTCCTGCATGCCCCACCCAGAACAGCGGAACGGCATCGAGTCGGCCGTTTCTTTTGGCGGTCCGAAGATGGCAGTTGGTTGTCCAACGGACTGGGTAGCGGCGTCGATGCGCTCAATATGCATCTGGATGACTACAAAGCCGCCATCACGGCGATCGATCACCAGGAAGAACTTTCCCAAACGGCCGAAGCCTATTTTGACGTACTCGTCCGGCTGCCCCCGATCCGTCGCGCGATCCGCAATCATTGGGCGGCGATGGCCTCCTGCCGCTAATGTTTATCGGTCTGATTGTTGGTGGACTTTTGTTGGGCGTGGATGATAAATCGAGCGTTCCATGCGAACTAGGCAGCGCGTTTCGGTTTGAAGGCGCAAACGATGTATGGCTTGGGCGATTCGTCGCAAATGTAGGGTGGGTTGAAAGAACTGCTGCTACGTGGTGCGTCAGGTCCCCTACCGTGTTGTTTGAGTATTGGTGGCATCAACGCAATCTCGCCCCTTCCGGAATCCACGTTCAAGGCCTGCTGAGTAGGTATTGTGGGCCGCTGCCAGTAGCAACGGCAACGAATTCGCATCCTGGGGTGCCTTGTGCCGTGGTCGCCAGAAAGCACCGTTTTAGAGCTTGCGGCACCCTCATTTTGCGGATTTTAGACGGTCGGTTTAGCAGTCGGTATCGGACCTTCAGATCTGTCATCCTGATGATTTCCAGATCGAGCATAAGATCCGGTCGAATAGTGTCAACCAAAATCAAAAGACCTACGTAAACACGTAAATCGAAGGGTAGATCGTTGCGGATTACTTATTCGAGGCGGCCGTGCTCAGGTTGCGGGATTTGAGAGAGGGTCCTAATTCGCTGTGTAAGAATCGTAGCAACGCCACTGTTTCCTCAAACGAAATACAGCCATCCGTAATCGATACGCCGGGTTGTAGCGCTTTATTCGGATCATGGGACTGTTTCCCTTCATTAATGTTGCTCTCCAGCATCAATCCAACGATTGAGCGGTTGCCGGCGATTATCTGTCGCGCGATATCTTCAACAACGAGACGTTGGTGTTGATAATTTTTATTCGAATTTGCATGACTACAATCGACCATGATTGTTACGGGTAGATTCCTGAATTTAAGTGCTTGCTCGCATTGTTCAATTCGCTCGGACTGGTAGTTGGGTCCATCAGACCCACCGCGTAACACGATGTGAGCGCATGGATTTCCTTTCGTCGTGGTGATTGCCACTTGACCCGCTGCATTAATACCGAGAAAGCGATGCGGATGACCCGCCGATTCAATTGCGTTGAGTGCGACTTCGAGTCCACCATCCGTACCATTCTTGAAACCCACTGGTGCCGACAGACCTGACGCCATTTCTCTGTGCGTCTGAGACTCGGTGGTACGCGCACCGATCACGGACCAGGCGATGAGATCGTGGAGATATTGCGGTGTAATCGGGTCAAGTGCCTCGGTGGCGAGCGGCAAGTTCAATTCGCTAATGCTGCACAACAGCTGGCGAGCCATGCGTAAGCCGTCGTCTATGCGGAAGCTGCCGTCGAGATACGGGTCGTTGATAAATCCTTTCCAGCCAACAGTTGTTCGTGGTTTCTCAAAATACGCCCGCATGACGACGACCACGTGATCTTCAATTTCCCGTGCGAGGTGTGCGAGCTGTTTGCTGTATTCTAATGCTTCATCGACGTCATGAATTGAGCACGGCCCAACAACAACCAGAAGTCGATGATCCGCGCCCGTCAGTACCTCGCGAATGCTGCGACGGTGCTCGGCGATAGAACGGCTCACGGTATCGGACAGGCGTAGCAGTCGCTTAATTTCGGCGGGTGTCGGCAGAACCTGTTGAGATTCTATATTTAGATTCTCCAACACGATTGCAGTCCCAATGTCGAGTAAATTCGCCATCGCAGAGCGGATCCTTATTTCAGTATTCGATCGTTGTTCACGATCTTAGTTTCGCACAGTCGTGAATTAGTCGTAGATAATAGCCACGGGTGATACATTCCTCATTGGCATGACGCTGCAGCGCCGTGGCTAGGATCGTGCAGCGGTTTCTCCAAATCGAAGCGGCGGCAATCGCCGCCACCTAATATCCAGCCGCCGCATACGGCGTTTGTGCATCGCGCTTGTAGACTAACAGCTTCCTCCGATAGGACAGAACAAGATCGCCGTGCTGACTATGAGCTAGTGTTTCAACACTCAATATCCCCTCGTTTGGACGCGAATTTGATTCGCGTTTATCCAAAATAACGGATTGTGCCTCAATCGTGTCGCCGGGTTTCGCAAGCGTTTTAAACTCGAGAGCCGTCCAGCCGAGATTCGCCACCACCCTACCAAAGGTGCGGGTCGTCATTGCCGTCACCAGTGCAATGATCCAGCTTTCGAGAAATCGAAATTCGCCGCCAGCGTGAGAGTCGATCCAATTGAGATCGTGGTATTGCGGCGCCAGTTCGAGTGCGCGATGTGCATGCTGGATCCCTTCGTCGCGCAGTAGACTGCGTCGCGGCCAATGAATAAACCGGTCATCGGATTGGCAATCTTCGAAGAACAATCCGACTTGTTCTGTTAACGCTCCGTCTGCTTCGGTCCGATGAGCGAGGAATCGATCTTGCGCCGCCGGGACGGCGCCTTGGCCGTGCTGATCGTCTGGGTGTCGACCCCGTTTCCACACCAGTACTTGATAAGTCACTCGTGCGACCTCCGTCGCTAGCTGATTGATTCCATGACAGGTGACCGTGACCTCGCCGAGATCGGGGTTGTCATTTGAATTCACCGCGATTATCTCCGATTCGGCATACAACGTATCACCACCGAAAACCGGCTTGGTCATTGCGATTTCCGCGAATTTTGTTATGGAATGCTTGCGGCCGAACGTTTTTGAGGACATGCCGATCAGCTTTTGCAAGGTGACGGTCGACACCATGAGTTCTTTTTCCCACGCCGTTTGGCTTGAGTACATAGCATCGTAGTGGATCATCGCCGAATTCATCGTGTCCAAAGCTTCATCCACGTTGTCTTGTTGGGATACAGTCACGCCAGGTCGATGGCGGAATCGTTGGCCTGCTTTGAAATCTTCAAAATCCAATCCGAAACGTTCGCGGAAGGCGTTCTCCGCAGTTTGTGAGTAGGCATAAAAGCTCATGTGCGCTCCGATAACTCTTAGTCGTCTAAAAAAAACCTGAGCGCGACATCCTAGCGGGGATTGCCGCATGCGCTCAATACGCATTGCGTTCAGCAAAATAGAATCCGGGATAGGGCGGTTCGTCACCCTGAGCTTTGATAATCTAAGCAGCTGCTTTTAGCCAGGGAGGGGATAGCTTGCAGGTTCGAACTAGCGCAACGCTAAAGTCACGAACTAGGTTGTGCATCGCACAATCAGAATTGGCTAAAACTAGGACGATACGTGCGAGCGCATGAATAGCAGGTAGTCGTTAATAAACTGCCGCAAGGGGGTGAGAGGAAGACTGCGCATTCGTTGAGCAGAGAGCAATCGATCATGAACCCCGAGAATGTGAAAACTTATGGCATGATTGCAAGCGGGGATAGGGAGCACGAATTCGAAGCGGGGATCTTCGTTGGAAACGCCGGCTGGCCGAAGGAGCGGAATAGGAGTGTGCGACGATTTCGAACCTGCTTTTGGTGCTGGCACAAATATTTCCTAGGCTCGCGCAAATTGAGGGCTGAAATCGACGTTATCGAGCCCGTAAAAGTGCATAGCGTGACGACACATTCGGCGCTGTCCTGCGGACTCGAGAAAATGATGCACGCTGCGATTTAAGCTCAACCAACACTCGTCAACTTGAATGAATTATTGGAGTAAGAAGATGAAGCGGAATTTAGTTTGTACGTTGTTCGGAATGTTGTGTTTGTCTTACGCATTTTTTGCCAATGCAAACGAGAGCGCCGCTACTGCCAGTGTGGAACAAGTTGCAGCGAAGGTGAGTTACACGCGCCTCGCGATGACAGCGGATCAACAAACGTACTTCGTTGATGCAGTGACGCCGTACGAACTTAAAGATTTCGCACCGCCGGCGGGCCCGATAGGCGTCGCGATGTTGCAGAACGCCAAATCCTTAATATTTACGACTCTGGCCGGAAAATGGGATGGCGATTGGCATCCGGCACCGCGTAATCAATATGTCTTTGTGCTCAGCGGTACAGTCGAAGTTGAGGTCATGTCTGGTGAGGTCCGGCAATTTTCGTGCGGCGATATATTATTGCTGGAAGACACTGCCGGGCGAGGTCACGACACGCGGGTGGTGAGTGAAGAGGCCGTCCGCTTTGCGATTGTCGCGCTGCCTGAAGCGCAATAACGTTCGGGTCTCTGGGATCATCAGCTCGCTAAATCGCCAAGCCAGATGTCTTCAATAGTAGACAGCGCCATTGCCTTGCGGCCGTTGCTAAGAGCATCAGGTCCCGAGATCGAAAGCGGCGCTCGCTTGACCGCCGATGTGTTTGACGCCTTATCCGACATGGACGCTTTCCGCCTTCAGTTAGGCGCAGATTACGGCGGGCCAGCGGCTAGTCCAATCGATTATCTGAAGGTGATAGAAGAGCTATCGCGCGGCGACGCGTCGAGTGGTTGGTGCGCGATGGTGGGTTCCGAATCAGTCGCCTGTATTAATGCATTTTTGGAACCTGAGACGGTGCGCAAGATGTTGGCAGCGGGACCGAAATCCACCGCTGCCTTTACCGTAGTCGGTGCAGGCACGGCAATTGAGACGGCCGAGGGATATCTAGCGAGTGGACGTTGGCGATTTGCGAGTGGCTGTCGCCACGCGCAATGGCTCGCGTCGTTATGCGTGGTGCACGACGAGAACGGACCGCGTACGAGGGACAACGGCGCGCCGCTCACTCGGGTGATATTCGTCCGCCGTGAGGATGCGATTTTGCACGATACGTGGACCGTGAGCGGATTGCGCGGCACGGCGAGTGATG
The DNA here is from genome assembly GCA_047611805.1 of Gammaproteobacteria bacterium. Classification (GTDB taxonomy): domain Bacteria; phylum Pseudomonadota; class Gammaproteobacteria; genus UBA11873. The sequence continues at coordinate 23,605 of JBLFWX010000063.1, read as the reverse complement.
ATTTTGAAATCCGCGATATGAAGATCCCGTTAGAACAGTCGTTTGATTTGGCCGCGCCGCCGGTCGATCCTGGAATGGCATGGCGTATTCCGGTCGTGTTGCGTCTGGCGATGAGTAAGGCGGCGGCAGTGTGCGGTATCGCGCGAGGTGCGATGGATGCACTAGTGCCAATGCTCGAACGAAAACCTTTTGCCGGTGCCGTGCCGGCACGCGAAGAGCCTAGATTCCAACTGATGCTTGCGCAAGCCGAAGGGGCGTTGGAAGGCGGGCGAGCTTATCTTTATCAGAATATCGACGTTGCTTGGCAAACGGTGCTGCGTGGAGAGCCGTTAACGATTGACGAGGTTGCGAGGGTCCGCTTGGCGATCGCCACGGCGGCCCAGCGCGCGCTTGAAGCATTGCATTTGATGCAAGAAATCGCTGGCACGAGCGCAGTGTTGGATCCCACATTCGATCGCCATGCGCGCGATTTTGAAGTCGCTCGCCATCACATGCAGCTACAGAGTCACGTCGTCGAGGACGTCGGGCGCGTTTTGCTCGGCATGCAGCCACGTAATCCTATGTTTTAACAATGATGTTCGCGTCTAGTTAATTGACGAGGGCGACAACGATGGAGTGAAGCTATGGCCGACTACGTCACGGTAGAACAAGCACGCAAATGCACCGGCATGCGTTTGATCATTGCAGAGAAGTTGCCTGGGCCATGGGCCGAGGGAATAAAAGGCGTGCTTGATGTCAAAAATATTCCTTACACACGCGGGCGTTTCGATATGGCGAGCGATCACCGCGATCTGATTGATTGGACGTCGCAAGCGTCCGTGCCTGTGGTCGCCTGGAATGACGAATTCCCGCGCTCGAATTGGATGGAGCAAATATTCCTTGCCGAGAAGGTTCAACCAGAGCCATCACTAATACCGCACGACATCGATCAACGAATGAGAATGTTCGGATTGCTCAGTGAGATATGCGCGCAGAATGGCTTCGGTTGGTGCCGCCGCTTGATGCTCGTGCACATGGGACTTAATAATCCTGATCTACCTGCGGAAAACAAAGCATTTTTTCAGGGTTTTGGCGCGAAATACGGCTATTGTGAAGCGGCCGGACTCGCAGCGCCTGGCCGGGTTGTCGAGGTTCTGAATGCTTTATCGGCTGAACTCGAAAGTGCAAAAGCGCGTGGCGATCGCTACTTCATTGGGAATAAACTCTCCGCCCTAGATATTTACTGGGCAGGATTTTCTCACCTCATTGAGCCGCTTCCCGCGGATCTATGCCCGATGCTCGATGAGTTTCGCCCGATGTACCTAAATTTCGATCCCGGCGTTGCGGCGGCCGCTAAGCCTATTCTCATGGAGCATCGAGAATTTATTTACCGCGACCACCTCGGGCTGCCGATGGATTTGTAAAGCGAGCGCTAAGCAAAATCGCCGACGTTCCGCCACACGCAACAGTAAAACCTTTTTCGTGACTGGCGGTGGGGTTCAGACCATTTGCCGTTTCAAGTCCTCAAGGCGAACAATGATCTGGTCGAACTCTTGTTCGTTGTTATAACGTGATGCTTGTATGTAGTCGGTCGCGCCAAGTTCAGCGCATTTGGCAAGCTGCTCGATCGCCTCGCTTTGATCATCGGCCAGAGTGCCGATTAGAACGATGTCCGGACATTTCTTTCCTGCGGCATCGGCCATCTCTTTGAGTCTCGCGATGCGCGGTGCGAGTTTATCCGGATCGATCCCCATGGGCAGCCACCCATCTGCACACCGAATGGTTCGTTCCAAGGCCGCGTCGGTCATTCCGCCGACATAAATCGGCGGTCGTTTTGGGCTAGGTCGGAACAGGAACTTCTGACCATTTAATTCGGCAACATCGTCCGGGGCATCGAAACACTGACGGATGAAATCAATTGTCGTATCTGTCATTTTGCCGCGTTGTCGTTTATCGATCCCTAAAGCCTTAAATTCTGCTTGCATCCAGCCTGGTCCAATCCCAAGCATTAATCTTTCCCCAGATAGTTCTTGAATCGTTGCCACCCATTTGGCAGTTGGCAGCGCGGCGCGGTAGGGCAGCACAAGAACGCTAACCCCAAGTCGGACGGTTGAAGTTGCCGCGGCCAAAAACGCTAAGGTTGCCAAGGGATCAAGCCAGCGACCATTCGACCCCTCAGCGTCTTCCGGAGGGATAGCAATATGATCGACAGTCCAAATGTGCGCCAGACCAATGGCTTCAGCGCTGCGCGCGCAGTGCAAAATACAAGCGGTGGTTGCCGCAGGCCCCATGTTTCGTATGGCGGTTCCAATGTTCATAGTGCGATTGCCGTAAAGGATCGGTGTTAGCTCGGACGCAGGATCGCGTCGGCAAAGTATACGTGCGCCGTGGGTGCGGTACGATCCCAATTCGAATCGAGGATTTCCGCCCGATAGACCCGCTATCGCGAGACGTTCGACGCTTCTACAATGGAGGTGAACCGTACCATCCATAAGATAAATAGGGGCTGCATGATGATTGATTTGTACTATTGGCCAACACCCAACGGCAAAAAAGTGACGATCCTTCTCGAAGAACTTGGCGTCGACTACACGGTTAAGACGTGCAATATCGCCAAAGGTGATCAATTCGCAGATGACTTTCTGGATATTTCGCCGAACAATCGTATGCCGGCTATGGTAGACCACAAACCTGCCGGCGGCGGCGAACCTATCGCGGTCTTCGAATCCGGTTCCATGATGATGTACATCGCAGAGAAAGAAGGACGATTTTGGCCGCAGGATGTGCGCACGAAGTATGTTGTGAACCAGTGGGTCATGTGGCAAATGGCCAATCAGGGACCGAAGACTGGCGAGCGTGGGCACTTTCGGCGCCTTGAAGATTCACAAGGCGATCAGTCCTACGCATTGAGCCGGTTTAGCGATGAGGTCAATCGACTTTACGGTGTTCTCAATCAACGCTTGTACGAGCAACCCTATCTCGGTGGTGAGGAGTACACGATCGCGGACATGATTTGCTATCCATGGGCCGCAGGATGGGATGTTCAAGGTCAAGACATTAACGATTTTAAATACTTTAAACGTTGGTTCGAAGAGCTAAGCGAGCGCGCTGCAGTGCAACGTGGCATGGCAGTCGGTAGCGATATGACGATCGATCTGGACGCGTTGAGCGATCAAGAAAAAATTGATCTGCGCGCGATGCTGTACAACCAACGAGCGAGACCTGTCCGCGAGCACTAGTACTCGCGGATTCGATTGGCCGTGCGCCGATTCAAGCGAGCGTGCTCGAGACGACTTCAAAAGTATCTTTGGATAAGGCAGGTAGCGCCTTGATTTGCTCCAAGGCGGCTCTTGCATGGGTTTGGCGCTCGACGTCGAACTTTTTCCATCGATCGAAGGCGCGAGCCAAACGCGCCGCGATCTGCGGATTAATCGGATCGAGCGCGATGACCTGCGCTGCCGCAAACTGATAACCGCTGCCGTCGGCTGCATTGAAATGTAGATGGTTTCCGTGGCAGAAAACGCCAATGACGGCACGCACCCGATTCGGATTTGTGAGATCAAAGTCAGCGTGCCGCATAAGTTTATTGGTCTCTTCTAAGGCGTTCGGTAAGACCGATCCGGCTTGGACAGAAAACCATTTATCGAGCACGAGGGGTTCTTCGCGCCAGCGAGTATAGAAAGTATCGAGTGCGTCGCGACGTTCCGTGCAGTCACAGTTCGCGAGGCTAGCCAGGGCCGCGATCGAATCTGTCATGTTATCGGCATTGTTAAATTGGCGCGTGCATTGTTCGATTACGCGTTGATTCTTCGATTCCATTAAAAGGCTTAGACAGGTATTTCTAAGCGCCCGACCTCCAGCGCTTGCAGCGTCTGGGCTGTAGGGGCCTGTGACAACATTATCTCGATACGCGTTTTGAAGGTTTGTCTCGAGCTGCTCAGCGATGTGCCGGCGGAGCGCACTTCTCACAGCAAAAATTGCATCCGGGTCGGCTTCGGCGAGTTGTTCTGCGATGTAGCCAGCGGCAGGAATACTGATGGCTTCTGCAGCGAACGCCGGATCCTTGCCGCTGTCTTGCAGGACTCTCTTAATGGCATCTAGGTAAGCGGGGGCGAAGTTTAGTTCGCGTTTGCGTCGATAGTCCGCGATACCGCGGAGTAATACATTGAGCGCGAGTCGTTGACCGGCCTCCCAGCGGTTGAATGGATCGCTGTCGTGCGCCATTAAATGCGCAAGCTCGTCATCCCCGTAATCGAACACCAAATTTATTGGTGCGGAAAAGTGACGTAGCAGCGAGGGCGTGGGTTTTGCAGCAATGTTCTCAAAAGTGAATTCTTGCTCATATTCAGTGAGTGAGAGCACTTCCGTTGTTCGATTGTTGAGTGCTTGGTCATCTGTGTTGAGCGGTAAATCGTTCCCGTCATCGTCGATTAAGCCAATCGCAATCGGAATATGGAACGGTAGTTTTGTATCTTGGCCGGGGGTCGGCGGGCAGCTTTGGGTCAGATGCAAAGTGAACCGTCGCGTCTTCTCGTCGTAGTTACTGCGCGCAGTAACAACCGGCGTACCAGCTTGGCGATACCAACGTTGAAACTGTTCCAGATTAATACCTGACGCGTCTTCCATCGCGCTCGCGAAATCTTCAACACAAACTGCTTGCCCGTCGTGTCGCTCGAAGTACAGATCCATACCGGCACGAAACTGCCGAGGGCCGAGCAAGGTGTGAATCATGCGGACGACTTCCGCACCTTTATTGTAGATCGTCGCGGTGTAGAAATTGCTGATCTCTATGTACGCGTCCGGGCGAACTGGGTGTGCCATGGGGCTCGCATCTTCAGGGAATTGGGAGGCGCGAAGACCTCGAACTTCCTGAATTCTTTGGACGGCTTGCGAGTAGCGATCCTCGCCGTAGCGCTGATCGCGAAATACCGTGAGCCCTTCTTTCAGACTGAGTTGAAACCAATCGCGGCACGTAACGCGATTGCCCGTCCAGTTATGAAAATACTCGTGCGCGACGACTCGGTCGAGCATCATAAAATCTGAATCTGTCGCCGTATCGGCACGAGCTAGGACATACTTGGTGTTAAATATATTGAGTCCCTTGTTCTCCATCGCGCCCATGTTGAAATCGCTCACCGCGACGATCATGTATTGGTCGAGATCGAGTTCGAGGCCGAATTCTTGTTCGTCCCAGCGCATCGCCGCTTTGAGCGCCTCGACTGCGAAGCCGGCTTGATCAAGCTTCCCGGGTTCAACGAATAGGCGAAGTTTCACTGCACGTCCGGAGCACGTTTTGAAATCGTTTTCTAGTTCATCGAGCTTGGCCGCGACCATTGCAAATAAATAAGACGGTTTCGGAAATGGATCGACCCAGCGCGCCCAATGGCGACCCTGTGGCATGGAACCTTGCTCATCTAAGTTGCCGTTCGATAAGAGCAAGGGAAATCGTTCCTTAGACGCGCGTATCGTAGTGGTATATCGCGACATAACGTCCGGGCGATCGAGAAAATAGGTAATACGGCGAAATCCTTCGGCTTCGCATTGGGTAAAGTACCCGTCCTTAGATCGATAGAGGCCCATCAATTGCGTGTTTTCGTCCGGCAGTATGCGGACCTGGGTATCTAATCGAAATTCGTCTGGAAGGTTTTCAATTCTTAAGTGGCTGGGGGAACATTGGAATTCCGTGTCCGCTAAGCTGCGTCCGTCGATGCTGACGGATAGCAACTTGAGTTCGTCTCCATTGAGCACGAGCGGAGCATTCGAATCACTAGATTCTGGATTTCTCTTTACGGTTAGAGAGCTCGACACATGCGTCTCGCTGTCACGAATGTCGATATCGAGTGTGACATTGGATATGAGAAACGGGGGAGGGGCGTAGTCGTTTAAATAGGTGGTCTGGGGATTTGGATTTAGCATGCGGGTTATATTAAAGCTTCAAGGTGGCGCAGGCGAACAGTTCTGCAGGTGGTTGTGCAAGTTCACGCTGCTCGAACGGAATAAAACAACGAACGCCGGCCGGTCCGTAGCGACCACTGGCGATGATCCTCGAGCGGCACTCACTCGGCGGCAGGGTTAGCTCGCTGTCGCCGAGTGTCCGGAAATCTATCGCCCAGTAGGGCATTCCAAGTCGTCTTCATCGCTTGCCGAATCCTAAGATCCAGACGAAGACATTCGAGGAGGAACTGCCGACAGGAATTTTAAGGCTAGCCGGCAGCCGTCAAGCGCATCAAAACGAGATCGTCACGCCACCGTGGATGGTTCGTTCTTCGCCTCCAAAGAATCGGTAGGAGCCGAATGCGAAATCTGCACGGGTTGCGTAGGCTTTGTCCGTTAGGTTGTCGATTCGCGCATGCAGCGTAACGTGCTTATGCACGGGCTTGCTAACTCGAAGGTGGAAAACATCGTGCCCATCGTATTCGTGCTCGTTACTCGGATCTAAATAGTAAGAGCCCATGTGTTCCCACTCAATTTCTGCGCGGCCGCCAGAAAGAAAATTCCAACCAAATCGCGTGTTCGCGATATTTTCTGGAGCCGTATCGACGGCGTTTCCTTTGACGATGCCACTGGCGTTTCGAAACGACTTGTAATCGTGTTGGGCGCGCGTGTAATTCAGCGCCGCATCGAAACGGTCGAGGATCGGAATGACTAGCCCAATTTCCACACCTTCGTGCTCGGTTTTCCCATTCGTTACGTTAAGACCGTTGGTGTCGCGAAAGAAAAAGTTCTCCTTGTCCATGTTGAAGTACACCGCTTCATAACTGATGCCATAAGTCTGGCCGCGGAAGCCGATCTCCCGGCTGTCGATACGTTCGGATTTTATTGTGTCAGTCATCTGCCTGCGCTGTATTCGATACAAATCGGTTACTTGCGGCGCTCGAATACCTCTTGACCAATTTACAAACATACTTGCGTCGTCAAAAATCCGATAGGTCGCCCCGATTTTGGAACTGTAATTGTGAAAATCGTCTTTGCGATCGGCGGGTCGTTGGAATAAGCACTCGACCTCATTTGCCCCAATCGGGGCTGCGGGGTTGATGCATGCGGTCCCATCGGCCTTGGTGGTTCCGTCCGCGATCAAATTGTCATAGTCGTAGTGGGTGTATTCGTAGCGCAAGCCGACGGTTGCGCGCAGGCGCTCGATTATTTGCCATTCGGTGTGGATATAAGGCGCAACGACTGTCGCATCCACGTCGTAGTCGAAATGAAGCCCTTGCGGCCGCGCGTTCCCAAACCCGAATAGATCCGGTGCCTGCTGGGTCTCTTTTAAACTGCCGTCCGTGTACTCAGCGTCGACACCGACGATTACCGTATGACCCGCGTCGAGTTCAAAGGTATAGCCGTTCATAATTCCGTAGCTCGTGTGTTCATTCTCTTCGATGGCTCGCGAGGGCAGAAAATGTTGTCGGAATTCCATATCGTTATCGCGGAAATACGCCGTCACATTGAATGATTGATTGGAGCTAACCTCGTGGTCCCAGCGTGAGGAAAGTCGCACCGAAGACCAATCACGGTAGGCGTCTCGATCGCAGTTTCGACGCATTGCCGCCATGTCCTTGTAAATCACAGGGTCCGCCCGATTCGAGGTATAGCAGCCGCCGCCATTACTACCACTACTAATGAATCCAGCCGTTTCTTGATTCAAATTAAAGACGGATAAAACGGTTTTGATCGTGTCGACGGAGCCTTGATAGTCGTGTCTGGCGTGCAACTTTTGTACGCCATAGCCAGAATTATCACGATAACCGTCATCAGTCGCGCCATAGGCATTAACTCTATAACTGTGCTCTCCAATTGTATCGCTGAGTGTCGCTTTTATCTGATACAGGTCGTGGGGGCCGGCAGAGAAATCTACTTCGCGTTGCAGGTCTTCGGACGGTGCACGACTTAATACATTGAGGACCCCATGGACAGCGTTGGACCCATAGAACGCACCAGCGGGGCCGCGGATAACTTCAATCCCACCTGCTTGTTCGAAATTGGCTTCAGCAAGACCATTGTTGTTGGCGAATCCTGCCGCACGCATAGCAACGCCGTCTTCCAAGAATAAAAATGCGCCGGCAGCTCCCGGTCCAGTTAGTACGGGTGAACGAATTGAAGGGAGTGACTCGAAGCCGTTGTTGCGCTGGATATTGACACCTAAAAGTCGGTTGAATATTTCGCTCGGATGATCGGCGCGCACTAGATCAATTTGTTCAGTCGATAAGGTATCAACGTTGCCTGCCAATTCTAGAACCGGTGCGGCAGAGCGAGTCGCGGTAACCGTGACTCGCTCCATTTGGCGCGGACCTTCTGCGGCTGACGGTTGTAGCTGAACTGCGGTGCTATCCGGCTCGGCAGCAACCGCGCTGAGCGTTGTCATCAGGGCCCCTACAAGAAGCAGTAATCTCCACGATCCGCTGGTGCGGTTAGTCATCCGAGTCTCCATTTGCAATCCAAAGGCTTATTAATTTTGGGTGTGTGTAACGTTACAACGCAATATGCGCGCCATGTCGGTGCATCGTCGTAAGTTATTAATTTGGCAGAGAAAAACAGAATTTCTGACCTGAAGTCTGCGATTGGATTTGCCCGAAATGGTTGATTGTAGCCAGGCTTGGCTGAAATTAACCGCAGGTGCCGTGGGTCCGTGTTTGATCCCACTGTGCGCTGATTTCCGTGCCTCGTTCCAAGGACGTACACTAACCGCCGCGCCCTTAACGATCGAAAGGCCGAGATATCTGCCCGTAGTAATTCGACTGGTGGATAAATTCTGCGCTATCGCAGCCTGCGGCCACGCGTGTTCATTTAAAGAGCAAAATACTCACATAAGAATCGCTTTCAGGAGGAAAAAAAACGCGATTGATAAAATGGCTCCGGCCGGGATCGTGACAATCCACGACAAGAAAATCCGTCCAACAACAGACAGGTCAATCGCCGAAAACCCTCGTGCAAATCCGACTCCAAGTACAGCCCCGACTAAGGCGTGGGTGGTAGAAACGGGCATACCCGTTCCCGACGCAAAGACGATGGTGAATGAAGCCGCGACTCCGGCGGAAAACCCGCGGCTGGGGGTCAACGGGGTGATACGACTCCCCACCATCGCAATCACTCTTTTACCGTAAGTGCCGAGCCCGATCACGATTCCGACGCCGCCTAAGCCCAATACCCAGATCGGGATCGGTGCTGCTTGGGTGACACTGCCGGTGCTCGCAATGCTGATCACGGCGGCGACCGGGCCGATTGCGTTCGCCACATCGTTCGACCCATGGGCAAAGGCCATACTGCAGGCGGTCACGACCATTAGCACCGCGAATACGCGTTCGACCGTGTGGAAGTGAAACTCCTTGTCTGCCTTCTCGTCAATCTCAATTCGAGCGACAAAAAATTTGCCAATGATAGCGATCACTATGCCGCAAAGCGTGGCAATGCCGTAACATTCTGCTGGAGACATTTGTTGGCCGATGTCTACATGTTTGAGGCCTTTCATCATCGTGACTAGGGCGATTAGGAACACCGTAATAAAAATATAGATCGGCGCGTAGCGACGTGCGCGCTCTAGTGGATCCTCACGCGTCAAGATCAACCAGGTTATTGAACTAAAAATCAGATAGGCGACGATCGCTGAAAATATTGGAGAAACGATCCAGCTCGCTGCGATAACGCCGATCTTGGGCCAATGAACAGATTCGAATCCGACCGCCGCGATGGAAAATCCGACGATCGCACCGACCACTGAATGTGTCGTCGATACTGGCCAACCCCGGGTCGAGGCGATCAACAGCCAGCTGCCCGTCCCGAGTAGGGAGGCCAGCATGCCGTAGATTAAAATCTCGGGTTGCGCGACGAAATAACTACTGTCGACGATACCCTTGCGGATCGTTGCCGTGACTTCACCGCCAGCGAGCACTGCGCCAGCAAATTCGAAGATCCCTGCGATTAACAACGCCTGTTTCAGCGTTAAGGCGCGGGATCCAATCGAAGTCGACATGGCATTGGCAACGTCGTTTGCCCCGATCCCCCACGCCGCGAAAAATCCGAACACGGTTGCGAGTGCCAAAAATAGCACTTCGTTTTCCATAACCAGCCCTCAGTGAGACAAAAGTAATTCGAGACGGTGACCGATCCGCTCAGCAAGATCACCAATTTCTCCAACTAGTTCGATAATGCGGTACAAAAACATCACGTTTACGGGCGGGAGGTTCTGTTCAATTTGGAATAATTGATAGCGAATTCGGGTTTGCATCGTGTCTGTGTCATTCTCGATTTCGTCGAGTTCGGCAAGCAACTTTTGAACGATATCGACCTCAGCACCGCGAAATCCTGTCTCGTAGAGTTCGTCAAGTTCATTAACGCTGGCTAGCGCTTTAATCGCTGCGTCATGGTTGCGTTCGACGTAGGCGATAAAATCTTGCTGTATTGTTTCTGGGATTTCGATTCGTCGCCCAACAACGAAACCCGAAATTTCCCTTGCTTTGTTCGCCATGAGGTCTTGTACAAGCAACAAATCGAGCAAGTCACTGCGTGGCACCGGCATAAAAAGTTTTTTAGGAAGATTGAGGCGTATTTCCCGTTTGAGGGCATCGGCTTTTTGTTCTGCCTCTACAATCCGTTCGCGCAAGTCGTCAACCTTTGCCCAGTTGCCTGCATAGGCCTCTTTGAAGAAAGGGATCAATTCCTGAGTTGCCGCACAGCACGCCGCCATGTGTTTTTGTAGCGGCGCAACAGGCGAGGTGCCGAAAAGTTCACTCAGATAATTAGCCATAACTTTGGACGGTCAATTTTGCCGGATTTTGCCCTCGATGGGGCGAAACGCGCGTCGACGAACGGATGGACAGATCAGGTGCAGTCAAACCTAACAGCGCCGGTGGGATCGTCAACGGGGGAGGCGCCAAAACCGATCATGCCGCTACCGGTTAAAACATCTTCTTCACGGCGCAATCGTTTGACGTTACCGCTATCGTCGATGATAACGATCCCGTTGACGCTTTCATCCCGCAAGCTGAAGCGCCCATTTCGGTAGGTGATTTCGGCGTGTTGGCGTGACGTAAAGTTACCATTGACTATCAAGTTGGCGTTTCGACCGCGGCCAATTGTACAACGTGTGTTATCCGCATCGATTGAGACGACGGTGCCGTTGTACTCAAGCTTGAGGCCGGCCTTCTTCGGCATCAATTGCGACATCGGGATGGCGCTTATTTGAGTTTCTTCACCGGTTTGCTCCCATGGGATCTTGCAGACTTCAAGTTCGCCGTCCCACGCCTCTGATTCGATGCGATCGACCGTGTGCCAGGTCGGAAACATCGCTGGAGGAAGTTCTTTGATGCTTTGACGTGAGGTCAATATTTCATCGGCCTTGGCTCTGCCAATGACTTGCTGGGCCGCGATGGGTGCCTCACCGATTAATTCCTCGCCGCGCCAACTGACTAAACCATAGTGCCAACCGACTTTTATATGCAGGACGCCCATCTTGTACTGACCTTCCTCGCTCGCCTTGCGCAGGCCGGCTTGCATTTCTGCTGCTGTCAGGGCCGCCTTGATCGGATCATCGAAGGCACACATGATCTCATCGCCGATTGTTTTGATGGTTTCGCCATCCATGCCGGCGCAGATATTGGCTAGTAGTTGGATGCAGGCGCCTAAATCAGCCCGTGCAACGACGTCGCCGTACTGCTCGTAGAGGCGGGTGCTGCCGGATATATCCGCAAATAATACGGCAAGTTTTTCTAGAGATTTATCCACTCGATTTCTAAATTCAAATTCCATGGCTCGACCAACGGAACGATCATCGTTGGAGCCCTGCGTATTCTACACACCAACGGGCGGCCACGCGCAATTTAGATCGAATTGATTCGCGAATTCACATTCTCTTTCTGATTCCTTCCGAACAGCGCACTTATCGGCCACAATGCGCGGCACAACGGCACGTTCGTGGCAACACATGACAAGCGATTTGAGGGAAAGTTAGGCTATGGCGCAATACGTTTTCACCATGAATAGGGTCGGCAAATTGGTGCCACCCAAACGGCACATCTTGCGTGATATTTCATTGAGTTTTTTTCCGGGTGCGAAAATCGGGGTTCTCGGTCTCAACGGCTCCGGTAAGTCGACGTTGCTGCGAATAATGTCTGGTTCCGATACGGAAATAGAAGGAGAAGCGACACCCCAAAAGGGATTGAAAATCGGCTACTTGTTACAAGAGCCGCAACTCGACAGCGCTAAGAATGTCCGCGGGAATGTCGAGGAAGGATTGGGCGAGGCAAAAGCGCTGGTTGACCGATTCAACGCCATCAGTGAGCGGTTTGCGGATCCCATGGATGATGACGAAATGACCGCACTGCTCGAAGAGCAAGGCACACTTCAAGACCGAATAGACGCCGTTGGTGGTTGGGAAATTGAACGTAAACTAGAAATCGCTGCTGATGCGCTGCGCTTGCCGAGCTGGGAAGCGGATGTCGATAAATTATCCGGTGGTGAACGTCGCCGAGTGGCCTTATGTCGACTCTTACTTTCTGAACCGGAGATGCTCCTGCTCGACGAGCCGACCAATCATCTCGACGCCGAATCCGTTGCCTGGTTGGAACGCTATTTAGAAAATTACCCAGGCACCGTTGTGGCGGTGACGCATGATCGCTACTTTCTGGATAACGTTGCTGGCTGGATCCTCGAACTTGATCGGGGGCATGGAATTCCTTGGGAGGGGAATTACTCTTCATGGTTGGAACAGAAAGATGCGCGACTTAAAGTCGAGGAAAGTCAGCAGAGTGCGCATCGCAAAACAATTGAGTCTGAGCTCGAATGGGTTCGTTCGAATCCCAAAGGGCGTCAGGCTAAAAGCCGCGCGCGCTTACAGCGCTTCGAAGAGTTGCAGTCCAAAGAATTTCAGACCCGCAATGAGACGAACGAAATCTACATCCCGCCTGGTCCGCGGCTCGGTGATGTCGTGGTTGAAGCAACGGGCCTGAACAAAGGCTTCGGCGAGCAATTGTTGATTGAGGACTTATCGTTCAGCCTACCACCCGGCGGGATCGTGGGTATCATCGGCGCCAACGGCGCGGGCAAGACGACCTTGTTTCGCATGCTTGTGGGGCAAGAGGTTGCGGACTCAGGAACTATAAAATTAGGTGAATCGGTAAAAATCGCCTATGTCGATCAAAGCCGCGATACCCTCGACGATCTTAAGACCGTTTGGGAGGAAATAGCCGAAGGCCAAGATATCCTCAAAGTTGGCGACTACGAAACGCCGTCAAGGGCTTATGTCGGTCACTTTAATTTTCGCGGTAGCGATCAACAAAAACGTATCGGCGATTTATCCGGCGGTGAAAGAAATCGTGTTCATCTCGCGAAGGTCTTGCGCACCGGCGGCAACGTATTGTTGCTCGACGAACCGACCAATGACTTAGACATAGAAACCCTGCGTGCGCTTGAAGAGGCGTTGCTTAGCTTCCCGGGTTGTGCCGTCGTTATTTCACACGATAGATGGTTTCTCGACCGCATCGCGACGCATATTCTGGCATTCGAAGGGGACAGCCACGTCGAGTGGTTCGCGGGTAATTACGAGGACTACGAAGCTGATCGCAAACGCCGCCATGGAGACAACGATACCCCGCACCGGATTAAATTTAAGCCCGTAGTTCGCGGTTGACGATTGCTGAGATTGATTATGCTTAGGCTCACGCAAATTCAAACTAATTCTCCGAGTGCTGCTCCCAACTTCGAAGTAGTCGGACCCATGGGGGTTGCAGTTGGCTAGCAGCCTGTCGCGCTTAGGAGGCTCTACTTGGACTGATCCGGCATCCATACAGTCGTGCGGTAACTGCTGGGTTTGGCCATCTCCAACGTACTTTCTCGCTAGCAAGAATGACTATCAAAATACCTAAAATCGGACTCTCGCTCACGACGAACGCCTAAGTCCGACAGGCTCCTAGGAATAAGTTGGCGGAAACATGAAACTGTTCTTTGTGATCGTGGTACTTGCCGCAGCTGGAACAGGCGCTACCTGGCATCTTACGCGTCCAGTGCCGATCCCAGTGCGGGTCCATTCCGTCGAACGTGGGGTAGTGCGAGCAACCGTGTCGAACACGCGGGTGGGCACCGTCGAGGCATGCGAGCGCGCACAAATGTCTGCTGCGGCACCGGGGCAGGTGGCGGCTATTAATGTTCGTGAAGGCGCCACCGTCGCCACCGGCGACATATTGCTTGAGATATGGAACGAGGATCGCAAAACAGAGTTACGCCTTGCCGAAGCTGAAGCAACGGCCGCTCACGCACGGTCGAAGGAGGCTTGCGCGATCGCCGCAGGGGCCGCACGCGAGGGCCTGCGAATCAAAAAACTCCACGATCGTAAATTGAGCTCCGAGGAAGCGCTTGATCGCGCCTTCACGGATGTTGAGTCGAGCCGCGCGAGTTGCGAAGCGGGTCGTGCGACCACGAATGCGAGTTTCGCGAGCATCGGCGTTGCACGTGAGGCCCTAGAGAGGACGCTGTTACGCGCACCGTTCGATGGTGTGATCGCCGAGATTGACGTTCGTCTGGGTGAATACCTCACGCCATCACCGCCAGGTATCGCAACCTTACCGGCGATCGACCTAATTAACCCGAAGTGTCTCTATGTGGTTGCGCCGATCGACGAGGTCGACGCGCCTGCGATTAAGCTGGGCATGTCGGCGTGTGTTTCACTCGATGCATTTAAAGACCAGCGCTGTAGTGCGACGGTCAGTCGCATCGCCCCCTACGTACTGGATCTTGAGAAACAAGCCCGCACGGTCGAGATCGAGGTCGAATTTGGCGACGCCGCGGCACTGCAAGGTTTGTTACCTGGATATAGTGCGGATATCGAAATATTGATCGAAGCGCATGACGCCGTTTTGCGCATACCGAGTGAAGCGGTGGTTGAAGGGGATAAGGTGTTCGTGGTCGATGAGACGACTTCACAGTTGATTTTACGCGACATTAAAGTTGGTCTCGCCAACTGGGAGTTTACGGAAATTGTGGAGGGGCTTGGCGAGGGTGATGTTGTTGTATTGTCGACCGGGGTGGGAGTCGAATCAGGCGCTCTTGTGAGTCGAGAAGCCGATGTCGAATAGTCATTTTCGTGGTTTAAACGCTTGTGAGTGATATTTCCCCGAGTGAGCGACGCCACCGAATCAAATGACGAGCGCCCAATGATTGAGCTACGCAAGATCAGCAAAACGTTCGTGCTCGGCGATCAGCAAGTCAATGCGGTAAACAACGTTGATTTAACGATTCAGAAAGGCGAATACATATCGATCATGGGGCCGTCTGGATCCGGTAAGTCCACCTTACTGAATCTTATCGCGTTGCTCGATCGGCCGAGTGCCGGTGACTATTGGTTCGACGGTCGTGTGGTGACCGGTCTGTCGGACAACGAACTCTCCGCGATCCGGCGTCACGCAATTGGCTTCATCTTCCAGTCGTTCCATCTGGTGCCACGCTTGAGTGCCCGCCAGAATGTCGAATTGCCGCTTACTTTGGCCGGAATTGAACCGGCTATTCGGCAAGAAAAAGTCACGCTGGCGCTGGCCGCGACAGGCTTGTCTGATCGTGCTCATCATCGTTCTCAAGAACTGTCGGGCGGTCAGCGACAGCGGGTCGCGATCGCGCGCGCGATTGTGATGAATCCGCCGTTAATCTTGGCGGACGAACCCACTGGCAACTTAGACACGGCGTCTGGGAACCAGGTCGTTGAATTATTAGAACGCTTAAGGTTGGAGCTTGGTGTCACTTTGATTGTAGTCACTCACGATGGCGACCTCGGTCGGCGCGCGTCTCGCCATATTCAAATTGTCGACGGTTCAATCGCGCGAGACGAAAGCGTAGCGCATGCGTCTGAGTGACGTATTTTCACTAGCGTTCGGGTCATTGGCGTCGAACTGGAGCCGCACCGCACTCATTGCACTGGCGAGTGCGATCGGCGTGAGCTCGGTACTGTTGTTGACGGCGTTGGGTGAGGGCGCGAGTCGCTATGTCCTCGGCCAATTCGCATCGCTTGGTACTAACTTACTCATTGTGTTGCCAGGACGTAGTGAAACGGTCGGCGGCCCGCCGCCTTTGCTTGGGGAAACCCCGCGCGATCTGACGGTCGATGATGCCTACTCGCTCTTGGCGCACCCTAGCCTGAAAAGAGTGGCGCCTGTAATGGTGGGTGCCGCACCCGTGTCGACCCCGAACGGACTCGAGCGTGAGGTTAACGTTTTCGGCACCACTGCAGAGTTGCTCGATGTGCAGCGACTAGACATGGGTAGAGGTAGGTTCTTACCGATCGGCGATCCGAAGCGCGGCGCCTCTGTTTGCGTCTTAGGATTTGAACTCGCTAAGGAATTATTTCCGGGGGAGAACGCGATCGGGCGTTGGGTGAGGGTCGGTGACCGCCGGTTTAGAGTGATCGGTGCTTTGGCAAATTCCGGTGTCACGGTCGGTGTCGACTTCAACGATATCGCAATCATTCCGGTCGCCTCCGCGCAAGCCTTGTTTAATCGCGAATCGCTGTTTCGAATTTTAGTTGAGGCGGAATCAGAGCGCGATTTGGGCAATGGCCAACGCGCCATCCATCGCATAATTGCAGAGCGTCATGAAGGTGAGGATGATGTCACAGTCATCGCTCAAGATTAGGTGGTGAAAACCTTGGGTCGAATTCTAACGGCTTTGACGATTGGCGTCGGTGGTATTTCGGCAATTAGTCTCGCCGTTGCCGGCATACTGATCATGAACGTCATGCTTGTGTCGGTTACCCAACGTCGGGCCGAAATAGGCTTGATGAAAGCTATCGGTGCCCGTTCCGTTGACGTTCGGAGATTGTTCATTGTTGAGGCTTTGTTGCTTGCACTTGTTGGTGCGGTGGTTGGTTTAGCCGCCGGCCTAGGGGCTACGGCTGCTGTCGCACACCTGTATCCAAGTTTTCCGGTCGCGGTGCCGAGTTGGGCGATTGTTGTTGCCTTGCTCGTTTCACTGTTGAGTGGCATCGTGTTTGGTGTTTTGTCGGCGCGACGTGCCGCAGCGCTAAAGCCCATCGAAGCACTATCAAACCGCTGATGCGCGTCGCCGACTCATTGAGTCTGACGATCGGTGCAATCACCAGCCATCGACAGTTTGTGCTTGGCGAGTTCACTCAGTTTGGCACAAACATTATTGCAGGCACGCCGGGCAAGACCACCACGTTCGGTGTATCTGGGGCGACGATTTCGAGTGTTCGCCATCTAACGACGGACGACGCGACGGCACTGCTAAGAGTGAACGCGGTCGAAGCCGTCGTACCCGTTGTGCAAGGCAACGCCCGTGTGGAATTCAGGGAGAAAAACCGGCGCACGACAGTCATTGGTGTCGGACCGGATATGCCCGCGGTGTGGCGCATGAACGTCGCTGCAGGCACTTTTTTACCGAAAGATGGATTTGAAAACGCGCGCGCGTTTGCGGTTCTCGGTGCGCGGATGCATGCAGAATTGTTTGGGCACAATAGTCCCCTTGGCGCACGCATACGGATCGGCAGTGATCGTTATCGGGTGGTCGGGGTGATGGAAGCCAAAGGCCAAATGTTGGGCTTCGATCTCGACGATACGGTATTCATTCCAACGGGCAAGGCGACTGAGTTATTCAACCGCGAAGGGGTCATGGAAATCGACGTGATCTATCGCAACAACGATAGTGCCGACGGCGTGGCTGCAGCGCTGCATCGCGTTTTACTTGCGCGTCACGGCCAAGAAGACTTTACGATAAAAACTCAAGAACAGATGCTCTCGGTTCTTGATTCGATTCTTCGCGTTTTGACCTTCGGCGTTGCCGCAATCGGTGGCATTTCGCTATTGGTGGGTGCCGTCGGGATCACCACCATCATGACGATTGCAGTAGCCGAGCGAACGTCAGAAGTCGGACTATTTCGAGCGATCGGCGCGCCGCGTTCGCAGATCCGGATCTTGTTCCTAATTGAGGCAGCAATACTTGGCTCGCTTGGCGGTGCGAGTGGCATTATTGGCGCCGTGATTTTGATTCAACTGACGCACCTGGCGTTGCCGAGCTTCCCGATCGAGGTCGTGTGGATTTACGTGGTCGCAGCGTTCCTCGTTTCTACCGTGATTGGTCTTCTATCAGGATTGATACCGGCAGCGAAAGCGGCGCGCATGGATCCCGTGGAAGCCTTACGTGCCGAATAAGCGTCGGGCTTTAGAGTGCATGGAGTGTCTCAGGATCTAGCCCTAGTTCGCCACGAAAGACGGCGTCGTTGTGTTCCCCGATCTGCGCGACCCACGGTTGGATGGCCGCTTGTGTCTCGGAGAACAAGAACGGCGAGTTAGGCACGCGCAACGGCCCGCCAGCGTCGGTTGTCTCGGTGATCATATTGCGATGGAGCAATTGGGGATCGTCAATAGTATCCGCCAGTTCGCGGTACTGACTCACCGGGATGTGATGAGTTTTGAGGGCGTCCATCACTTCGCGACTCGTCAGAGTCTTGGCCCACTGTGCTGCAATCTCCACGAGCTCCGCATAGTGATTTAACCTTTGGGCAGTGGTAGAAAAGCGCGCATCGCTTTTTAGTTCCGGCTGGCCAATTAGGTCTGCGAGCGCTTCGAAGTGCCGCGGGCTGATCAACATCATTAAGACAAAACCGTCGGCCGTGTCGATCGGTCCATAAATACGGTCAAAAGTATTCGGCTCAAGGATGGTCTGGAAATCCTTCTGCATTGTGCCGAGCAAGGCATCGAACATCGCGATGTCGATGTATTGGCCGACGCCGGTTTTTTCGCGATAAAAGAGCGCTGCGCTGATGGCACCGAATGCTTGTAATGAAGCAACGTTATCTGCGACGGGCAGGCCCATATTGAGCGGCTTGTCGATCGTCGGTTGATAATGCAATGTCACCGCGTCGTAGCCACTCCATGCTTGGACAATTGGGGCAAACGCGGGCCGGGTGGCATCGGGTCCGGTTTGGCCGAAGCCGGAAATGGAGCACATGATCAGGCGCTCATTGCATTCACGTAGCACGGCATAGTCCATGCCGAGTCTTTTCATGACCCCGGGACTGAAGTTTTCGACGACGACGTCGCAATCCGCAACCAGCCGCTTGACGACGGCGATTGAAGTGGGGCTTTTCAAATCAAGGGTGATACAGCGTTTCCCCGCGTTCAGCTGGCTAAAGAGTTTGCTAGCACCGTTTCTATGTGGTGGCGCGGCGCGTAACAGCTCGCCGCCGGGCGGCTCGATTTTTAATACCTCGGCGCCGAGGTCCGCCATCATGCGCGTGCAATAAGGCCCCGAGATTACGCAACTGAAGTCGAGCACTTTAATATCTTGCAGGACGCGCGGGCCGATAGGTTTACGATTATCTTCCAGGTTCATTCGCTAGTCTCGTAGGGTGTCGTGTAATGTTACGATGTCTGCCGAGCGCACGATACCGAGGAGAACGTTGCCGCCATGATCGACACTAAGTTTATTGGTACTAAGTCACCACCTTTCGACGCCGACGTGGAAAAAGGACGCTTGCGATTATTTGCTAAAGCAATCGGCGAGACGAACCCTATTTATTTCGACGAGGACGCCGCGCAGGACGCCGGGCACAGCTCGATTTTGATGCCGCCGACATTTTTGTTTTGCCTTGAAATGGAACACCCTGATCCGTATCTTTGGTTTCGCGAATTAGGCATCCCATTACCGCGGGCGCTACACGGGGGCCAACGATTCCAATACTACCGGTCGGCCCATGCAGGTGACGTCATGACGTTTCGGTCGGAAATTGTCGACATCTACGCAAAAAAGAACGGCGCATTAGAATTCGTTGTGCAAGATGTTTTTATTACTAACCAAAGCGCGGAGTCGGTCGCCGATTTTCGACGTACGATTGCCATTCGAAACGGCTAGGAGAAAGCAATGTCAGCGTTAAATTATGATTCTGCGAATGTCGACGATAACATTCCAAGCATGACCATGCCGCCAGTCACTCGTCATGCTTTGGCCATCTACTGCGGTGCTTCAGGCGATCACAATCCCTTGCATGTCGATATCGATTTCGCCCGCGAATCGGGTTTAGATGACGTTATCGCACATGGCATGTTGATTATGGGCTACATGGGCCGAACCCTAACCGACTGGGTACCGCAAGAGACGATCCGCTCATTCGACACACGCTTCCAGGCGATGACCCGGATCGGCGATGCGATCACCACGACCGGAAAGATTGTCGAGAAGTTTGTCGAAGGCAGTGACCGTTGTGTGCGCGTTGAAGTTAGCGCGGCCGATCAACGCGGCGAGGTTAAGGCGCTAGGGTCGGCCGTGATCGCATTATCTTGATGTGCTTGCAAATCGCTCCGATCAACAGGTTCAGCCGTTGCTCCACACAGTGAAGATCGATTTTTACGGTTAAATGAATACGCGAACGATTACTATCTTGCTTATTTTTTTCGCGCTTGCGCCGACGTCGAGCGCTGAGGTGATTTACGTTCCTGTGGGGCAGCAGGCCGCAGAAAAGCGGCACTTACCGAGACCTGTTCGCGGTATGAGCCAAAATTCCGTGCTAGATGAATTTGGTTTGCCGCAAAGCAAATCTGGGCCCGTCGGTGAGCCGCCAATTTCCATTTGGCGTTATCCGGATTATGCGGTTTATTTTGAATCGCATACGGTCATTCATAGCGTGCTCACGCATAAGCCGAACGTCGACTTAGACGAGTCTGTAGGGCGCTGAAGATACCGCGTTCGAGCGGCGTTATTTGCTTGCTTGTGCTTTCACGTAACGGGCTATTTCCTCGTGGCTCGCGAACCACACATCCGGTTTGCTCTTCATGTAAGTGATCAAACGGTCAAGCATCTTGATCCGATAACGATGGCCGATGACTTGCGGATGCATGGTCAGAATGTAGGCCGTGCCTTCTTCATAGGCGCCGTCAAATTCCTCTTTCCATATTGAATACACATCATCGGCGTTGCGCATCGCGACATGCTTGCTCGGCCAGCTAACTTGAAAGTAAGGCCAGTCATCGAGAATCCATTCGACCGGAAGCTCAACTAGGCCAGTGTCCTTGCCGTCGGCAATTAGCTGGTACGGGCGATCGTCCGCCATCATGCTACTTTCATATATAAAGCCCATTTCTTGTACGAGCTTGATGGTAGAGGGGGTCAAATCCCACGCGGCCGAGCGAAACCCAACCGGGCGTTTGCCGACTTGCTCGATGAAAATCGCTAAGGCTTTCTCATATACCGTCCGTTCCTCGGCTGGTGTGAGATCCAGCGGGTTTTCGTGTACGTAAGAGTGGAACCCAATTTCGTATGTCGGATGTTTGCGTATTTCGCGCACAATTTCTGGGTGTAGCAGCATCGATACCGCCGGGATGAAGAATGTGGCGTTAATTTCATGCTTCTCAAGAAGTTTCATGACGCGTGGCATTCCAACCCGAGCGCCGTATTCGCCACGTGACATGTACGATGGACTGGTCTGTTTTTGAAAGCCCATCCAAACCGGTTCAGTGTCGACGTCAAAGGACAAGCTGACGGCGACCTTTGTGCCATTCGGCCATGATTTTGGGGTGAGATCGGCGCCGCCTCGCACAACGTTTACTTGGGCGGCAATTTGTTCAGGGCTTAATTGCCACAAGGGTGTTTCCGTGTTTTCGCCGTGGCCGTGCGCTAGCGCTGCGGTGTAAAAGAATAGTTGTAAGACGAAGACCGCTAGCGGTAATCGGGGAAGGCTTGTGAATTGCATTTCGTTTCCTCGCGAGTTCGGCACAATGAGCGACCTATCAACACGTCAAAGGAAATTCGTTAATGTGCCGGTTCGACGATTCCAATGACGCTGTGTTTATCATGCATGGAGCAGATAGTTTCGGCAACTCTCACTTGGCGCCTAGGTGAGCGTAGGTTTTGTGACTACGATTCGCGGAGCCTGGGCAAAAGGCGGATGGAATTATTGATCGACGGCGATTGGTGGCGGGGCTTTTAATTTATCTTGGAACCACATTCCCAAACACACGACCGCTATCGAGACCATTACAAACGCCTCCGTATAGCTATGACGATCGATGACTGATCCTAAGAAGGCGACTCCCGCACCTTGGCCGATGATTAGGCTGAATGCGAATAATGACACCGCCGTGCCGCGCGCGTCTGGGGCGAGTTCCGTTGCCAAGGTTTGCAAGGTGTTGTGCATCAAATAAAAACCGAATCCACAAATCATTAGTATCGGAACGCAGATCTGCCAATTCGGTGCAAAGGCCAAAGCTAAATAGCAACACGACATGGTCAGACTCCCGGCTATTACCATGCCGCGCTCGCCCAAGGTTTTAATGATCGGACCGGCTGAGCGGCTATAGATCAAACTCCCGACACCGAAACTAGCCAGCATGAGTCCGACCCAGGCGTAGCCGAGTCCGAACCGATCGTGCAAAAACGCGCCAAGAAATGCCCCTGCGCCAAAGAAAAAGAATCCTTCAAATACGGCTGTGACGATTACATTGCGCGGTCTCCGTTGGCGCAGCAGCGCCATATAGGGCACGAACAGTTGACGGCCATAAAGCGCGGCCGGGCGCACGTTCTCTTGGTGATGATGCGAAAAACGCCAAACGAAGTAGGTCATTGCGCCTACCACGATCCCAAAAACAATAAAAATGACGCGCCAGCCGAATAGTTCTGCCATTATTCCGCCGAGACTACCGCCGGCAATTTGCCCCATTATCAAGCCACTTAAATAACGCGCAATGACCGGTTGACGCACTTCGTAGGAAAAATTGTCGGCGATGAATGCCATCGATAACGGAACCACCGCTGCCGTTGCGATGCCGGCCATGAAGCGAAACACGGTGAGTAGTTCGACGCTATCGGCGAGTGAGCAGACCAACGTGAAAACCGAAGACGCACCGAGTGCGAACACGATAATTTTGAGTTTGCCGAAGCGGTCGCCAAGCGGCCCGCACAGCAGTTGGACTAGCGCGTAGGGCACGGTAAAGGCCGTGACTACAATGCTCGCTTTACCGACCGTTAGGCCGAATTCGTCGGCAAGTATCGGCAGTATTGGGTCGGTTACGCGCATAATCGCGACGACGATAAAGGCCGCAGCACTCAACCAAAAAATGATTTGATTCATGAGTTTGAAATGGTTCTTAGGGGGAGGTGTGTCAGACCACTTGGGGGTCGCATGATACACGAGCGTGCGGTTTGCCAGCGGAGTTAAAGATCCGCGCTTGGTAGCCGCTATTGTCCCTTGGAAGTGCCAAAGAAATTTATGATCCACTTACACGCTACAAGCGCCGTCCCACCAACAGCAACGAATACGCGGCCCGCGTTCGCATCGAATGTGGCGGAATCGTCGCCGCAAAAAGAACAAGCGGATCGTAGCTTAGTACAAGGCATGCGGGCCCGAGATCGCGAAGTTAGAATGCATGAACAAGCGCATCTCGCGGCGTCTGGCGGACTCGCAAGCGGTGGTCCAAGCTATCAGTTCGCGCGCGGGCCTGATGGGCGCCTCTACGCAACAGGGGGGGGAGGTCAGCATCGATGTGTCGGCTGTTGCCAACGATCCGCGTGCGACCAATGATAAAGCCCAGAAAATTCGTCGTGCCGCACTCGCACCGACGAACCCATCGCAGCAGGACAAGGCCGTCGCAGCGCGGGCCAGCTCGATGGCCATGCAAGCGAAAATAGAAATTCAAAGAGCCGC
>JBLFWX010000062.1:0-29630 GCA_047611805.1 Gammaproteobacteria bacterium | reverse complement strand
CCAAGCTAGCCTATCGCGGTGTAATGTCTGCGCACCTTGGGTCGGATGAATATGGATGGTCTGGGTAAGGTGCAAAATAATCCGCTCGGTGAATGGAGCAAGAAATGCGCGCGCGCAGGCAAGGATTTTTTGATTCATCACCACGCCGCGACAAGCTGGTGATCGCGCCACCAACGCGCCCGTTCGCTGGGTGTGGCGACCGGTGAAGTCGTCGTTGCCCATGGGCGTGCGTTCAATATATGGCGTGAGTTCTGCGGCCACCTCATCGCGCTCTGCGCGCGGTAACACATCAGCGATGATCGCCGCGCCGTCGTGCGCCATCGCTTGAAGGATTATTTCGGTTGTCGAGTCGGGTGCTAAGGTTTGCAGCGCCATAGTAGATCTCCATTGGATCGGTTTCTCAGTGGACGCGGAATATCTAAGTCATCCGGATCAAATGACTTGAAATTCCTCGCACACGATCGATACACAACGATCCAAATCGACGAATTTGAGTTCGTCCGGTCGAATGATCTCCAGGTATCGTGGCTCCGTAAATGCGGTATTGAGTGACTCAACCGAGTCAAACCACAGTTCCGCGACGCCATCGTAGTCCCCTTGCTGCGCGAACGGCACGTCGCTACTTGCTCGATGCGACTGCACATACTTGCGCACATGGCGTGAAAACTCCGTCACACTTTTGAGCAGGGGCGCGTGCTTTTCGCGCCAATAGGTATCGAATTCTTCGAACGTTAAGCTAGCTTTACGGACAGCGAATATGGTGATTTTGATCATGAGTACTAATCCTTAAGCAGTGTGTGAATAGCGGTCGCTGATTAATGGCGAAATCGAATCCTAAATGTGTTTAATGCGGTGTCCCGGATAACTGTTCGAACCAAGGCAGCACGAGTTCTTCGTTAATGACATAGGTGAGTGCGTGACCCCAGTCGGACAATTCGGTGTACTTTAAGTTGTAGCCTAATTTAGTCAGCAAGGTGTTTGTCGAGCGAACGGTTTGCACGGGAAAAATTGCGTCGTGCGCGCCGTGAATTACGTGCATTGGAAGTTCCTTGCCGAGACCGGCGCGCAACATGATGTCCGTCGCCGGACTCAAGACCCCTGCGATCGGTGCAAGCGCGCAGAAGCGGTTTGCATGCTGTAAGCCAAGGATGTAACTGAACGTGGCGCCGTCCGAGAGACCCGATAAATAAACTCGCGCAGAATCGACCGCATAGTTTTCCAGCACACCATCGAGCATGGTCATGATCGAATTAACGTCGACTGGAGGTTGCACAATTGACCACGTCTGGGCATGCGATTTTGGTGAGAGCAATAGATAACCGCGACTACGTGCGACCCTTAACCACGACCAAATATAGTCATTGCCGCTACCGTAACCGCCATGAAGACAGACGATCAACGGCCATTGCCGGTTCGGATCGTAAGTTTCCGGAACATAGAGCGAATATTCGTTGTGTTTGTCGTTCGCCCGATGATGGGTGATGCCAACGGATGAGGCATTTTCACCCAGTTCGGCAATGGAGCGCGTATCGTCGGCCATACGGAAGTAGGGCTCGATAACGGTTAACTCCCGTCGCCAGCGATACAAAAGCTCCAACGCACTACATTGTTGGCTACGGCTTGAGATAAATAAGGCACCGAAATCGGCACCCGCATGACTTGAAAACGTCTCAATGGCGTTGCGTAAGAATGCGAAGGCTTGTCTGAATGCTATGTCGACATCTCGGTAAGGAGTCGGAACAGCCGTCGTGGTGTCCAGCAACGTTGCGAGCGTAGCGAGCGCTTGTGCGGTTGCCTCTTTTAAAGCGATCTGGGCGGATCGAATATGTTCGAATTGAATCGACTGTTGAACTTCTTCAAGAGCACGCAAACACAACAGGAGTTCGGTCTGCGCTTGCTCGGACTGTTCAAGATAAATCTTGTCGTTCATTGCTTCCGTCATGGCGTCCGGCTGTATGCGAGACTCAGGCCGTTGTTAGTAGCTGGGGCCAGTTTGTCTTTTAACGACAATTGGCCAGCGCGTAACCGTGTTTTCGTCCGGCCGAGTCATCGGTCTGCACGCAAGGCCACTTTAGCCGCATTTCCTCGGCCTTGCTCGGCCACAAACGGGTTCACAGCAGCGACGCGTCATTGAAGTCCTAGTCACTATCGATCGATTTCTGTAGCGCGGCGGGATATCGATGCCCAACGATGTTGTCGAGCGCGAACAGTTCTTCCAGGAATTCGAGATCAGTGTCGTTTAGCGAGAAATCAACGCCGGCCATATCTTCTTCTAGGAACTTCACATGTTTGGTCCCCGGGATCGGTGCAATATCGTCGCCTTGCGCGAGTAACCAAGCCAAGCTTATTTGCGCGCCGGTCGCGCCTTTGGTTTCTGCGAACGTCAAGAATTTCTGCACAACCGCAAAATTATGTACGAAATTATCACCCATGAAACGCGGCATATTTGCGCGCATGTCATCTTTCGGTAACTCATCACCGTTGGTGATCGCGCCAGTTAACATCGCGCGGCCGAGCGGGCTAAACGGCACGAAGCCGATACCTAATTCGCGGCACGTTGGTAGGACGTGAGATTCGGGATCGCGGGTCCACAGCGAGTATTCAGATTGAACAGCCGTGATCGGATGCGCAGCGTGGGCCTTGCGCAATGTTTTTGAGGATATTTCTGACAAGCCTAAATGGCGGACTTTTCCAGCCTCGACTAGGCGACCCATCGCACCCACGGTCTCTTCGATCGGGACATTGGGGTCAAGTCGATGGAGGTAGTACAGGTCTATTACGTCAGTTTTTAATCGGCGCAGACTTTCTTCGCAACGCTCGGCCACGAATTCGGGTCGACCGTCGATACCGCGTTTGCCGTCTGGATGTTTCACGATGCCGAACTTCGTAGCGAGTACAAATTCGTCACGCCGGGAGGACAACACCTGGCCGATTAATTCTTCGTTATGCCCAACCCCGTAAGCATTCGCGGTATCTATAAACGACACACCGATGTCCAACGCGCGATGTAAGGTACGTTCCGATTCCTGCGCATCCGGCGGACCGTAGGCTTGGGACATGCTCATGCAGCCCAAGCCCAGCGCGGATACGGAGAGGCCGCCTAAATTAACGTTGCGCATAACGGAACCAGCAGCTTTAAGCGCGCCCGGATCGCATCACCTGGCCACTACGTACACCGGAATCAACGCCATGTTGGAACAGCGTTTTGCCGTTCACAATCGTGTACTCGACGCCGCGCGCAGGAACGACCAATCGGCGCCCGCCACCAGGTAAATCATTACGCATGATTCCAGTTTTGTCCGATCCAACTGTCGCCATATCAAAAATCGCGAAATCCGCGCACATGCCTGGCGCAATACGCCCGCGTTCTTTAATGCCTAATAAATCCGCAGGTTCTGTCGTGATCCGTTGGACGGCTCGCTCTAGTGAAAGCACTTCTCTTTCGCGAACCCAGGTTCCCAGTAAATACGTGCAGTAGCCCGCATCGCACAGCGCATCCACATGTGCGCCGCCGTCGGAGAGACCGATCATGGTGCGCGGATCCGTGATCAATTCAGGAATGCGGCTCTCGTCTGCGTTAAACAATTCGTAGTTGAACTGCATAGCGAGCTTGTCTTCGATTGCGAGATCGAGGAACGCGTCAACCGGTGACACATTGCGTTCCTTAGCGATCTCAGAAATACGTCTTCCAACGTATTTATCCATCGCAGGATCGCCAACTTGTAAGACCGTCATCACGTCCCAATTCGAGGTGAAAATCAAAGGACGTTTCAGTGCTTCTTTGAATGCGCTGCGGAATTCCGTGTTGCTCAAGATCGCAATCTGCTCATCGACCGTTCGGTTTAGCACCGGATTCCAACAATCCATGTTGGCGAAAATAAACGGCGTACGGAGATCGATCTGGATAATGAACGGCCGACAGGTGGTTTGTGGAATGCCGCCGCGTTCAATTAAATCGGCGACTTCAACCAAGGTTTCTTGGCAGGCATTCGGTTTATCGTCCCGATTGAGCAGCGCAAGCCACGTCACGGGGCGTTGGCTTTCGGTGAGTAACATGTCGAGCAGTGCACGCTCCGAAGCATCGACTTTCGATACCTCGTTAGTTAACGCCAGTTCGATTGTGCCGCGACCCAGGTCGCGCAACACATTGCAGTAAGCGCGCAGTTCTTCTTCGCTCGCCAGGCGGCACGCGAGCGGTCGACCTTGGAAGCCAACGTGCTGTCCGGCATTTGTCGTTGTGAATCCAAACGCACCGGCTTCCATTGCCTCGTGCAGCAAGCCTTTAATCGCGCCGCGCTCGTCGTCGGTTGCCGCGCGTTCCATCGACTCATCACCCATCACGTAATGGCGAAACGGGGTAAGCGGTGCAAGAAACCCGAGATTCAAACCAGAGCCGCGCTTCGCAGCTGCGTCCATGTATTCAGGAAAAGTTTCCCAGTCCCAGGTAACCCCTTCCTTTAGCACATCGAACGGAATAGCTTCGACGTTGACTAAATCCCAGGCGGCGATTTCGCGTGATTCTGGGCGACAAGGCGCGATGCCTACCCCGCAGTTGCCCATCATGACGCTAGTCACTCCATGCCAGCAGGATGGCGAGGTCACGTCATCCCAGCAGATTTGCGCATCGTAATGCGTGTGCGGATCGACGAAGCCCGGTGCGACGATCAAGTCGGTGGCGTCGATCGTTTCCTTTGCGCGACCATCGATTTTGCCGACTTCAACGATGCGACCATCAGTCACGGCAACGTCTGCCCGGATCCGCGCTGCGCCCGTACCATCAACCACGGTTCCGTTGCGAATAACAAGATCATATGACATGGGCTATCTCCTGGGGGGATTCACTTACATTGAGCGAGACTACCTAGAATACCGCCAAGCGGATTCAAAAGGTACTGCCACTAGCGGCAAGGTTTTGCGGCAAGTTATAGGCCGTAATCTCCGATCCCGACCTTCCGATCACCACAACATATTCGCTCGTGCTAACGCTCGCGCGTGGGGTTTTTTGGCACATCGCGGAACGGCCCGCCATCCATACGGGGCTCTTTCGCCATCTGGAGAACCCGCTCTGAGATGATGTTGCGCTGGATTTCGTCTGTACCGCCGGCAATCGAGGTGGCCGGTACGGACAACAATATTTCCGCAATCGTCCCGTTTAACGCGCCATCTGAGCCTTTTAGCAGCGCGTCCGCACCGCCAATTAAGGTGTGCACTCTCGCCGCCGCCCGTGCCACATGGCTCGAGGCGAGCTTACCTAAAGAGCCTTCCGGTCCTTGGGGCCGTCCGTTCTCTTGGGCTGCCCGGGCGCGCTGCGCGGTCCATTCCGCTGTACGGGACTGCATGAGCAATTTCGCCACTTCTTGGCGCACCGTCGGATCGCTAATGCGACCGGTCTCGACGGCACGCGGCCAAACCAGATCCACTCGCCCCGCCCTTTGTGGGTACCATTTATACGGCTCCATAACGGTCGCGACTTCCGCCCGTTCTTCATCGTAGATACGCCCTGGCCGATCTGAGACCTTGCCCCACCGCCGTAAAGCGTCTGCGCCACGCCGTTCGTGCGCTAAGGTCGTCATCGCGACATTCCAGCCGTTGCCGATCGTGGAGACTAAATTCTCAGGTGGGACATGCACATCAGTGAAAAACACTTGGTTAAACGATGCGTGACCATTCATCTGTTTTAGTGGCTGCACCTCGATGCCCGCTTGGCGCATATCGAGAATAAAAAATGATAGGCCTTGGTGTTTCGGCACATCCCAGTCAGTGCGCGCGAGGAGCAAGCCCCATTCCGCGTGGTGAGCGCTCGTAGTCCAGACTTTTTGTCCGTTGATTTTCCAGTTATCACCGTCACGATCCGCGCGGGTGGTGGCGCCGGCCAGATCGGATCCGCTACCTGGTTCGCTGAACAGCTGGCACCAGGTATCTTCACCGGTGAGCATGCGCCGCAAAAAGCGCGACTTTTGATCGTCATTCGCGCAATCCAATAAGGTCGCGGCGGCTAGCATCCGGATGCCAATTTTCGCGACACCGACGGCACCAATCCGCTCAAACTCCGCATCGACTACTGGATTCAGAGCGACCGGCAATCCGCGTCCCAACCATTGCTCAGGCCAATGCGGCACGCCCCACCCAGAATCGGCTAACTTATTTCGCCATTCGACCAATCCAGCATCGGTATCCCAGTTTGCTTCCAGCCAAGTGCGAACATCGTTTTGGACCTGGTTTTCGTTATCGCTGCTCATGCCAGCTCCTCCTGTAATGAGATGTAGCGTTCGCGGTGATAGCTCGGATCCTCTAACAGCACTTCGGAACTCTTCGCACGTTTGAACCAAAGATGCGTGTCGTGATCCCAGGTAAAGCCAATGCCGCCGTGCAGTTGAATGCTCTCGATGGCTGTGCGCATATAGGCGTCTGCGGTGGTGGCTTTCGCGAGCGAGGCCAAGGCTGGGACGTCCGGGTCGTTTTCGGCCCGTGCTTCAGCAGCGTAATAGGCTGCGGATTTAGCGAGTTCTACGTCGAGCAGCATTTCCGCGCATT
Organism: Gammaproteobacteria bacterium; assembly: GCA_047611805.1. GTDB lineage: Bacteria > Pseudomonadota > Gammaproteobacteria > UBA11873. Next base: position 23,096 of record JBLFWX010000062.1, on the reverse strand, counting down.
TATGCTTCACCGCTTGGAATGACCCAATGACCCGACCAAACTGCATGCGCAATTGCGCATACTCCACCACGGAATCAAGTAGGGCTTGTGCGCCGCCGACCATTTCGTTCGCGAGCGCAATGGCACCGTCATCTAACGTGCGCGCAATTGCAGCAACCGCATCCCCGGAATCGTTCAACGCCTGCGCGCTCACGCGATCGAAGTCAAGTTCGGCGAGTTTTCTGGTCTCATCGATCGTATCTAACGCTCGGCGTTGCAATCCACTGGCTGTGCCTTCGACGACGAATAATCCGATCCCGTCCGCACCGCTCGTGCCAGGTTGTCGTGCCGCGACGATAACCCAGTCCGCGACCTGGCCGTCGAGCACGAATTTCTTTTGTCCGTTAAGTACAAACTCATTGCCGGATGGCTCCGCCGTAAGTTCAATACTGTCGCAATTCCAGTGGCCGCTTGCTTCAGCAAGCGCCAGGCAGGCAATTTTCTTGCCACTCGCGAGACTCGGCAACAAGGCTTGTTTTTGCGCTTCACTGGCCCCGTGAAGAATCGCTGAGGTGGCGAGGATCGAGGAGCCAAAATAAGGAGAACAGAGCAAGGAACGCCCCATCTCCTCTACTACAATGCCAACTTCAACGAATCCAAAACCGGCACCGCCATAAGTTTCTGGCACGTGCAGCCCGGCCAAACCCAAGTCTTCGCACAACTGTCGCCACACCTCGCGGTCGAATCCTTGTGCTGTGTGCATGAGACGGCGTACTTCAGTGGTTGGCGACTTATCGCGCACAAAACGTTGTACAACAGCGCGGAACTGCTCTTGCTCATCGGTAAAACTGAATTGCATTTATCCCCCTTCGCGGCGCGAGATACGGTACGCGCGAACTATGTATTGACGATCTCGGCCGTGGATATTAGCTTGATCACCCTAGAAACCCACAATCTTTGGCAAATTCACTAGAGCGGCGCGTTCGATTCTATGCAACCGCCAAGGAACCACTTGCCCACAGGAGACCAAGATGAAGATCAAAGCTGCAGTCCATCGCGAACTCAACCGGCCGCTCAGTATCGAAGAGGTTGATGTCGCCGATCCAGGCCCCTATGAAGTATTGGTTAAAACCGTTGCCTGCGGCGTTTGCCATAGCGATCTACACGCCTTGCACGGCGGCATTCCTTCGCCTACTCCCGCCGTTCTAGGTCACGAGCCCGCCGGTATAGTGCTGCAAGTAGGTAGCCAAGTACGCAACGTCGCGCCTGGTGATCATGTCATCGCGTGTACATCGATGTTCTGCGGAAGTTGCTTGCAATGCGTGCAAGGACGTCCGCATTTGTGCCTCGATCGTGGTGCGTGCATGCGCGACGAAGGCGAAGACCCGCGCCTTAGCCAAGGGGCGGACACGATTCATCAGTTTGCCGATCTGGGTGGGTTCGCCGAAGCCATGCTGTTGCACTATCGCGCGGTGGTGAAAATTGACAAAGACATTCCGCTCGATCGAGCGGCGCTAGTTGGCTGCGCCGTCACCACGGGTGTTGGTGCGGCATTGAATACTGCGCAAGTTACACCAGGCTCGTCGGTCGTGGTGTTCGGCACGGGTGGGGTTGGTATTTCAGTGATCCAAGGCGCACGCATTGCCGGCGCGCGGCAAATTATCGCGGTCGACATTCGGGACGACAAACTTCAGAACGCGTTGGCATTTGGCGCGACCGACACGATTAACTCGACGAAAGTCGATCCGGTGAAAACGATCAAAAAGATGACTCGTGGCGGCGCAGAATTCGCATTCGAAGTGGTTGGCATTCCCGAATTACTCGAACAAGCGTTTTATTGCTTAGCCCCACACGGCACGGCCATATTGGTCGGCGCTATACCGGTCGGGCAAAAAGTCTCGATTAACGCCGGACATTTTTTCGCCGAGAAACGCATTATCGGCTGCATGATGGGATCGAATCGATTCACCGTCGATGCCCCTCGATATCTCGATCTTTATCGTCAAGGGCGCCTCGATCTCGACGGCATGGTCACGCGCCACGAGCCGCTGGAGCGTATTAGCAATGCATTCGAGGCAATGGAGTCCGGTGAGGTTACGCGCACCGTTTTGATGTTCGATTAAGGTCGGATCTTTTTGCTTGAACGAAAATATTGACAGGAAATGAACATGTCCACACTTGATACGACTGACCTCGGCGTCACCATTGAAAACAATATCGCGACGGTTGAGATCCAACGACCGCCGCATAACTTCTTCGACATCGATCTCATTGAGCAGATCGCCGACACCTATGAAAAATGCGATCGGCTAGTCGAGGTGCGATCGATCGTGCTGTGCGCGCAAGGTAAGAATTTTTGTGCCGGCGCGAATTTCGGTGCGAGCGACCCTGGTAACGCCAAAGATAGCTCGAAAGGTGAACTGTCTAATACTTTGTACCGCCAAGCGGTACGAATATTTCGCGCCTCCACACCCGTTGTTGCGGCCGTCCACGGTGCCGCGATCGGTGGCGGCCTAGGTCTCGCCGTGGCCGCCGATTTTCGCGTGACGTGTAAAGAAGGACGCTTCAGCTCCAACTTTACGAAACTCGGCTTTCATCCCGGGTTTGGCTTAACCGTGACTTTGCCTGAGCTGATCGGCAGGCAACGCGCGACGCTGATGCATTTGACTGGCCGCCGCTTGAATGGCGAAGAAGCCACTGCCTGGGGGCTCGCCGATCAATGCGTTGCGCTTGAGAATGTGCGGGAAGCGGCGACGGCATTGGCTGCCGAAATTGCTGGTTGCGCGCCGCTGGCGACCATATCGACTCGTACGACTTTGCGCTTCGGACTTGCCGATCGAGTTGCCAGACAAACGGACCACGAACTCGTTGAACAAAACGCCCTGCGTAGCACCGAGGACTGGAACGAAGGGATAAAAGCGAGCGCGGAGCGCCGCGAGCCAAAATTCGTCGGCAGATAGTCGGTTCACGAATGTGCGGTTCAGTATTCGAGCTTGGCTTCGGATACTGAACCGCGATTCCGACGTAAGACGACCGCAACAGGCGCTTGCGCCGGGGCCCTTTTAGTGAGTGCCCGGTAATATTACCGAATGTTCGTGTCTTCAGTGGTTGCACGCCGATTGTGGTCGGTTCAGTATCATTTCAACAATAAGAGTCGAAAAGTCCCCCCCCCCAGGCGCTACGAGGAGAACACCATGCTAAACGCTCCGCAAAATTTCCGAGTTCTGATTTTAACTATCGCGGCGCTGTTCAGTTTGAACGCAGCCGCGAGTGCTAGCTTCACGTTTGACGGTCCTGACGCACAAGGCTGGAGCGTTCTTAATTATCAAAACGGTCGCATCTTTGACTCTTTCGCCGGACCGGCAGAGACAACACCCAATGGCAATCCCACAGACGCGATCCTAGCGCGCGACCCGAATGCCGTCCAAGGCGCTCGATTCTCTGCACCTGCGCCATTTGTTGGTGACGCGTCGAGTCTTATCGGCGGTGCCTTAATGTTCGATCTTACGGTCGCAGAAAATTTTGACGCGAATTTCTATACCTTAAGCCGCGCATTGGGTTTGATTTACGTCGAAAACGCGACAACGGGACAGGGCCTGTTGTATACGGGCGCGCTTCCGGATGCCTCGTGGACACCCTACTCGGTCACGTTAGGTCCTAACGCAGCGCCGCTCACCTTGTCGTCCGAATTTGGTGGCGGTCTTATGGGCCTTCCCGTCCCCGATATAGGATTTTGGGCCTACATCCCCAACATCGCGCAAATCGGGGCTTCGTTCTTGGATCCTACAGCGCAAAATTTTGCCGACGTCTTTGGTGACGTAACCCGATTCACGATCGTTGGCGAAGTGCTTGACGGTCCTGAGGATGTACTTGGATTAGACAACGTGCTGTTAACCACTGTTCCGATCCCGGCCGCGTTTCCATTAATGCTGTCGGCGCTGTTCGGTGTGTTTGCGGCGGGCCGTCGCCGTGCCACGGTTGCATAGCCACTACTTATCTTCACCATTCGCGCGAAATATCCCCGCCGCGCGAATGATCGGCCACGGAGCCTGACATCCCTCAGACTCGTTGCTACGACCATTAGCTAAGAAATCACGCTTAGCGTGAATCCGGACCACCCTTACGAGACTGTCCTGGTCTACCCGACAAGACGTCCAGTCATACTGGTTCGCGCCGTCTGCAACCATCTTCGAACCAGGTCGACAAAATTCCCGATGACGCGTCACTGCGGGACTTGACCACACCTGGTCAAGCCGCAGACTATGCCCTGTCGAACAATTTCGTTAAAACGCGATTCTTCCAAACCTTGATGAGTCGTCGTTTCAAGCCCGAGCCTAAACACGAGGAGAATTTTGATATGCCCAATGCAACTCATGAGTTTGATCTAGTCATTCGCGGAGGTCGCGTCGTCGATGGCACCCGCATGCCTGCGTTCAATGGTGACATCGCCGTCAAAGATGGCTTAGTTGCGGAAGTCGGCAACGTACGCGGCACGGGCACTAAGGAAATCGACGCCACTGGCCTCATCGTCGCACCCGGTTTCATCGACGTGCACACGCACTACGACGCGCAACTCAATTGGGATCCCTACGCTTCGCAATCGTGCTGGCACGGCATCACGAGCATCGTCATCAGTGCCTGTGGATTTGGCTTCGCACCGTGCAAACCTGCCGATCGCGAACGCGCCATGCGACGCATGACGCGGGTCGAAGCCATTCCTTACGACTCCATGAAAGAAGGCATGCGTTGGGACTGGGTGAGTCAACGTGATTATCTTGAATCGTTGGAGAACGCTGGCATTGGCGTGAACGTTGCCGCCTACATTCCGCAATCACCGATCCGCGCGTGGGTGCTCGGCGAAGAAGATTCCAAACGCGAAAAAATCACGGACGACGAACTCGAGCAAATGAAAGAGCTCGTGCGCGATGGCTATCGCGCTGGTGCGCTCGGCTTGTCCACGGATTTGAATTTGATCGATCGCGACTACGACGGTTCCAAGCTACCGAGCCTGATCGCGCTGCCTGAAGAAACCGAAGCCTTAATATCCGTTGCCAAGGAATTCAACGTCGGCTCCATCGAAGTCACCCCGCAGTCCTTACATTTAGGACCTGAAGAAGCCGCCCTACTCGAACGTTGGGCGGAACTGAGTGGTCGACCGGTCTACTACAACGCCATCCTGCAAGTACATCACTTGCCTGGCCAATGGAAAGAAGCCTTAGCACTACTCGAAGATTTAAATACACGCCATCGAATTTATGCGCTCGGCAACTGCCATCGTATTGAATCGTTGTTTAATTTAATCGAGTACAACTTATTCGACGACATGCCCGAGTGGAATACGGCGCTTGCTTGCCCGTTAGAAGAACGACTCGAAAATTTAGCAAACCCGGCAGTCCGTGAACGCTTGCAACATGACCTCGATCACTACACGAATCGCTTATGGTCTGGTAACTGGGATCGGATCAAAATCTTCGAATCCGAGCAAGCAAACTTCGATGGCCGCTATGTCGGCGAAATTGCTCGCGAGATGGGTGTTGAACCGCTTGATGCGTTCTGCGACATCGCGCTCGGCGAAGGCTTGCGTACCATGTTCTTGATCGAAGACCTGAACAATACGGAAGACGAGGCGGTTGCCGAGATCGTCAGCCATCCGTTAGTCATACCTGGCCTATCAGATGGTGGCGCGCACACGCAGTTCTTGTGCCTGGGTAAATATCCAACCGTGCTGTTAAGTAAATGGGTTCGCGACAAAAAAGTCATGTCCTTAGAAGAAGCACACTGGCGCTTGTCGTATATGTCTGCTGCCTCTATCGGACTCGACGGTATCGGCACTTTGGAAGTCGGCAGACCTGCTGACATCGTCGTCTACGATCTTGAAAAACTTGCTGTCACCCCGGAAGAACCTGTCTATGAAGACATCATTGCAGGTGGCAAACGACTGATCCAAAAAGCGGTGGGTTATCGTGCCATTTTCGTCAACGGGGTCGCCACGTTTGAAAACGACGAATGTACGGGTGAACTGCCCGGGCGGATCTTAAGAACTGCCTCTTATGAGCCAGATGCAAAGGCCACTCCAGTACCTGAAGCCATCCCTGCGGCGAGCGCGGGATAGGCCTGGGCGTCCGATGTCCGCGTGAGACACAGCACGCGTACATCGGACCAGACCGGTCAACATCCAAACACCTGAGGGCCGCTTGCGTCGCAAGCGATCCGATAAGCTCGACTCCCGCAAAACGCCTTTCGATCACTTTGTCCTGCTGAGAGTCCGACTTTTAAATTAAGCCTGAGTCCGATCAGTTCGCTAGCAAATTGATCTAACGCAAGTTAAGTAGTTTTCAATGCTAGGTAACGACATCGCCTTCCCCGCCGCTAGCGCGGGATCAAGGATAGGCGTTTCGATGTGCGTGCAGCGAATTAGACTGCTGACTGGTATAGCCGCGCGAGGGTCAATTTTGCGTGAAGTGCAGCCAGATAAACCTGTCGGTCGCACGTCCACGCCGAATCACTTCACCCCCGGCTCAAAACGTACTGCTGCTTGGCCGATGTAATGGCATCGCTAAGAACATCACTAAATGGACGTTCACGCTCGATAGCAGAGATGATTTCGATGCCAACGGGTCCCGCGTAACCTTGCTGATCCAACGCTGCAATAAATCTAGGTACATCGAAATCTCCGAACCCACAATGAAGCCGTCGATCGAGCGTATCTTCAATCAAGGTACCGACCACTTCTTTGCGCGCGTCATTAAGCTCGACATGATGAATGAGCCCAGCTGGGACGGCGGCAACTTCAGCGTACGGAATATTAGCTCGCGCGATATGCCAAATATCGATTAACAAGCCACCGTTTGCGCAGCCAGCGCCCTCGATCAACGCGACACCATCCGCGACCGTCGCGATGTTGCTCCACGGCATAATCTCTATACCAATGCGGGTGCCGGCCTGCGTAGCGCGCTCGCATAATCCTGTGAATCGTTCGATCATATGTGGCAAGGGCCATTGCTTGCCCTCCATATCCGGTCCGACTTTAATATGTCGTCCATTCAACTCTGAAGCCGCTTCAAGTAAATCGCTCATCACTTGTTCGCCAGCCGCGGCACCAGCACCGTCTTCTAGCCAACCGACCACAAACTCAAACTCGATATGCACGAGTCCGTTGTCGTTCAGCAGGGTCTTCATATCGGTGAAGCTGTATTTCTGACGCGCCTTCATCAGGTCGGAATGCATTAAGCCGAATCCGCGGTAACCCGCGCGGCCCGCCGCTTCAACTCGAAGACGAAAATCGTGTGGGCTCGCTTCATCTTCCGGCGCACCCAGCGGGACGACTTTGCCTGCGTGAGTCCAATAAGTCGCGATGAATTCCGGTTCAGCGAGATTAGATTTTTCCATTGTTCGACGACGTCCTGGTTAATTGAGAGGCACTAGTAAGTTAGTTCTTGAAATACGGGACACTGAAACCTAACCGCCACGGTTAACAACACCGTGCGTAAGCTTTTGCTACTTCGCAAGGCCGCGATACATTGCCTCTATGAGTGCCGCACCACGCGCATCACCCACCGTGCCTTCACCCATCTTGTTCATCATGTAAGCAAACGTGAGTTCGTTATCCAGATCGTTAATCACTAAAGAGCCACCCCAGCCGCCCCAAAAACAGATGCGCCCATTAGCGTTGGGTATAAATGGCACGGCTTCGCTTGCTAGCCCATAGCCGATCCCAAAACGGAGCGGAATGCCGAGCACAATATCTTTTCCATTCGCTTGCTCTTCGAAAATGCGATCAATCGTTTTTGGCGACAGTAGCCGCACCCCGTTGAATTCGCCGCCGTGAGAAATCGCCGCTTGCGCTAAAACTGCGCCGCGTGCGTTGCCATGCCCGTTGGCCGCCGGTATTTCCGCACGCCGCCAAGCCGCGGCATGTGGAAATCGAGCATCAAGCGGCGGGTTCATAAATGTTTTGTAGGAAGGTGAGTCGTGATCCGCTGATACCGGCAACGCCACTTCCGGGGGAATCACTAGAGAAACTCTGGAGTCAAGTTCAACGGGTAAGCCAATATAAAAATCCGCACCTAGCGGACCCGCAACCTCGTCGGCGAAAAACCGACCCAGTGTGCGTCCGCTGATCCGTTTGACGACTTCGCCGACGAGATAACCCTGAGTGAACGCGTGATAACCAGATGCACTACCAGGGGTCCACCAAGGTGTTTGCGCGGCCAAACGCTGCGTACACGTATCCCAATCGTACAAATCTTCGAGCGTCATCGGATGCTCCCAACCAGCAAGTCCAGCCGTGTGCCCCAAAAGATCACGTACCGGTATTTCGGCTTTGCCAGCGGCTGCAAACTCCGGCCAATAACGGGCAACCGGTAAGTCGACATCGAGTTCGCCGCGATCGAGGAGCATCAAGGCGCATAGTGATGCCATGGTTTTCGTTGATGAGAAGACATTTGTGATGGTGTCGCTGCGCCACGGATTATTTCGCTGTTCATCGCAGTGCCCACCCCAGATATCGACCACCACTTCACCACGATGGGCTATCGCAACTGATCCGCCAAGATCGGCGCCGCTATCGATACTCGCCGAGAACACGGATTTCAGCTCGTCGAACTGGCTACTACATTGTCCTTCGATTTCGGCCATAACGATGTTCCTTCGGTTGATGCGTGGAGATGCCGTCATCCTACAACACACCTATCTCGTACGCCTGTAATACATCAGCCCGAGCACACACGCGAAATCAAGACTCACAGCACAAACTGACGGACCTCGGCTGGTGCGCTTTTCGAACTATCGTTAAGTCGGTTGTCGTTGTCTGACATAATCTGATCTCAATTCGTCTCGACTAATAGGCAAACACTCATGGATCTCGGACTGCAGGGTAAAACCGCACTCATTACTGGAGCCTCAAAAGGTATCGGTCGGGCCACCGCCATGGCCCTCGCTATGGAAGGATGTGACGTACATTTAGTGGCGCGCAACGCCGGCGACCTCGAACAAGCAGCGGCGACCATTCGAACCGCCAGCGGGCGCAAAGTGAACGTTAGCGCACTTGATTTAAGCGTCAGCGACAACGTTACGCAACTGTGCCGTGACAATGCGGATATCGATATCTTAGTGAACAACGCCGGCGCGATCCCAGCCGGCACGATCGAGTCGGTCGATGAGGACACTTGGCGCGCAGCATGGGATTTAAAAGTTTTCGGCTACATAAATATGTGTCGTGCGACGTACGCGAATATGCGCGGCCGTGGCGGTGTGATTATCAACATCATCGGCACAGGCGGCGAACGTCCGATGACCTACTACGCAGCCGGTGCGGGTGGCAATGCCGCGTTAATGGGTTTAACCCGGGCGCTGGGTGGCCGCAGTACAGCGGAAGGGATCCGAGTGGTAGGCATTAACCCTGGCATGATTGAGACGGAACGACTCGTCACCATGCAACGCACGCAAGCTGATCTGAAACTCGGCGATGCCGAACGCTGGCGAGAACTTCTTGACCCGGACTTTCCACCTGGCCAACCCGCACACGTCGCCGACATGGTTGCGTTCCTCGCATCGGATCGCTCAGCCAATACCACTGGCACGATCATTACGATAGACGGCGGTGGCTGCTCGCGCTGAGCGCGGGCAATCGTCTATCAACTCGCAATCACAGCTAGTTCAACCCAAGTTAAACGAGCGACATCGTGACCGGCCCGGCACTCAATAAACCCTCTCATCCACTCGGTGATGGCATCCATATTATGGATCCGGAATTTCACCGCGATCCGCATGAACACTATCAATGGATGCGCACTAATGCGCCGGTCTACTGGGATGCATCGGCGCCCATATTCGGCGGGGTTGGCGCCTGGGGCATCACCCGCTACACAGACATCCGCTACGTTTCAAACCAGCACAAATTATTCAGTTCAGCCGGCGGTTCACGCCCTGATGCACCACCCGTTCCATCGATGATCAATAGCGACGGCCGCGAGCATGCTGAGCGGCGCGCAACCAACCGCGCACAATTCTCGCCAAGCGGGGTCGCTCGTTATGAAAAATATGTTCGCGATACCGCGATCGAACTCATAGAGTCCGTAGTAACGCAGCAACACTGCGATCTCGTCGCCGACCTCGCATTGCCACTACCAATGCGAGTGATCGGTCGGATGATGGACTTGCCGGCCCACGACTACGCACGACTCGTGCACTGGTCCGATCTGATCGCGACAGGGTTTGCAAACATGCCAGCCGAGTTCGAGTCTAAAGTGCTAGCAGCTGCCAAAGAATTCGAAGCCTACATCACCGATTGGTTCGAACGCCGCGAACAACAACCCGGCGATGATCTCTTGAGTGCCATCGTCAATGCCAAGGTAGGCGGTATAGCACTTGGGCATAAAGACAAGATTCACGAAGCCTTGCTGCTACTGGTCGGCGGCGATGAAACCACGCGTCATGTCATCACAGGCGGCGTCGTTGAATTACTCGACAACCCGGAACAACTCCGCGCATTAGCCAGTGACTTCAGTCGCATACCAGCTGCCGTCGAAGAGATGCTACGCTGGGTAACACCGGTGAAGACTTTGGCGCGCACGGTCGTGTCCGACACACAATTAGGTGGCCAAGCACTCAGCGCCGGCGAGCGCTTGATTCTGTTATATGAGTCGGGCAATCGAGACGAGTCAATCTTTGAAAGCCCAGACGTTTTCGATATTGCACGTCAACCGAATCGACACTTAAGCTTCGGCGGTTTCGGTCCACATCACTGCCTGGGCGCTCATCTCGCGCGACTCGAAATTAGGGTGATGCTAGAAGAGATGTTACGGCGCCTGCCAAAATTGAAAAAGGTCGGCGCCGGAACACCAGTAAAACGCTATGGTACGTTCGTGCTCGGGTTTGAGACGGTGCCGGTGGAGTTTTAGTACCGCAGAGCACAAACGGCACCATCATTTAATTAATCGGAAAAATTCAACTATGTCTCGGATACCTTATCAGCCATCTGATATGACGGATGCACAGGGACTTGCGGATTCGATTCGCAAACGTCGCGGCGGCCAGCTTTACAATCTCGATCGCATGCTTTTACACAGCGCGCCATTCGCGCGGGGTTGGCACGGGTTCCTACCTGCTGTGCGCGGCGAACTCGCAGTGAGTAAAAAACTTGGCGAACTCGCGATTTGTTTTATTGCCGTTTTGAACGAAGCTGATTACGAATTTGTTCACCATGCGCCGGTGTTCCTGTCCGCTGGCGGCACCGAGGATCAATTAGCCGCCTTACGCTCGCCTGAAGCTGCCGTTGTTGATCGACAACTATTCGACGATACGGAACGCGCAACCTTACAATTAACCCTGGAAATGACTCGTTCGGTAAAAGTGTCGGATGAAACCTTCGCCGCTATACGCTTGGCACTTGCGAACGAGCAACAATTGGTTGAGATCGTTGGGGTTATCGCCGCATACAATATGGTCTCGAGATTTCTCGTCGCCTTCGGCGTGGAACCCGAGTGACACAAACGTTCCCCAGCGCGTGAATTAGTTACTGATCAATACGCTCGATCAATATTCATCTCAAACTCGTTGCGATGGCCCTCCTGTGGGCGACGTCGTACCCGCTTGGTCGCTATCTTGCTAGCTATGAGGCACCGCAAGCTATTGTTGCAGTACGCGCGTTGGTCGCGTTCGCGTTTCTGATGATGGTCGCGTGCAGTCGATCTGAAGCGCGCATAAAATTCAGCCCAGGCCTCATTAGCCAACTGATCGTGCTCGGCATTTGTAGCCTTTGTTTGCACAACTTCCTGTTGTTCGAAGCGCTCGAGCACACACAAGCCCAAACTGGCGCGGTAATAAACGGCGCGATTCCTGCTGTGGTGGTGCTGTTCGACTATCTCATCTTCCGGCGATCGTTGAGGTCTTGGTCTGTCGTTGGCGTGGGGGTCAGTTTCGTCGGCACCTCGGTCGTTATCACGCACGGCGAACTCGCTAATCTGCTCACGGCTACATTGGGTTATGGCGAATCTTTGTTTATCGTTGGCGTCTTCGCGTGGGCCGTTTATACAATCCTAGCCCGGCCGCTACTGGAACGTTATCCAGCATCCATAGTGACCGCCTACTCCTGCCTGGCCGGGGGTGTTTTAATGCTGCCGTGGGTCTTCGGCAATCTTGACCTTAGTCGGGTTTTGCTGTCGGATCCGAGAGTCGTCGGTTTACTCGCATTGCAGGGCTTTCTCTCTATCGGCGTCGGGTTCTTATGGTATTACGAAGGCGTCCAACAACTCGGCGCGCTAAAGGCCGCGGTATACATCAACCTCGTGCCAGTATTCGGCGTAAGCTTGAGCATACTCACGATCGGAGAGATCCCAGACCTTCCCGTAATTATTGGCGGGTCGTTGGTAATAGGCGGATTACTGTTGGTGAACCGGATGGAGCGTCGCCGGCACTCGAAGGATCCGCAGTTCCCTGACACCGTTTAGAATCCGCGCGATTTGCGAACCCAGGCGTGCTCTGCCGAACAAACAGGGTCGGGCTTCGGTGCCGTTGACTAAAGTGCTAAAGACAGGAATTCACTATGCGATTGCAAGGAATTGATGTTGAAGTCGTTCGTCGCGGCAAGGGTCAACCCCTGTTGCTACTACATGGCGGCGGCGGTCCCGTCGGCAAGCTGCCGTTCATCGAGCAGCTGGCGCAACATTTCGACGTCATTGCGCCGACTCATCCAGGGTTCGGCGGGAGCAAAATTCCCGATCATTTTGATCGCATCGACGATTTGGTTTTCCTCTATCTCGACCTACTCGAGGAGCTCGAATTACGCGATGTCATTTTGCTCGGATTTTCTATGGGTGGCTGGACGGCGGCCGAACTCGCCACGATGACCACTGAGCGATTATCACGATTGATCTTGGTCGGTTCGGTCGGCGTGAAAGTCGGTGGACGCGAGGATCGGGACATCGCAGATGTGTTTGCGCTGTCGCGTGAGCAACTCGCTGAAATTATGTATCACGATTCGAGCTTGGCCCTCGACGTCACAAGCTTACCAGTTGAACAGCTACAAATTATTGCGGCCAATCGCATCGCGCTTGGAGTCTATACCTGGGAACCGTACATGCATAACCCGAAACTCCCCGGGCGTCTCCATCGCATCAAAGTTCCAACGCATTTCGTGTGGGGTGAGAGCGATGGACTCGTGACGCTCGACTATGGGCGCGCGTTTTGCGCCATGATCCCTGGCGCAACCATGACCGTTATCGAACGCGCAGGTCATTCGCCGCAAATCGAACAGGCCGAACAATTCGTCGAGGCAGTACTCGCCATCACTGGCAAGGAGGTAGAACGATGAAGACGTGGTGGTTTACTGAGAACTGTTACCCACACTTGCCGGATGAAAGGTCTTATCGATCGATCCGGGTGAGCTTGCCGAATGCTAATTGCGATCCGGAAATCGCGAGCGACTTATATAACCGATATCTCGATTTGTGGTGCGCGTGCGAAGAGATCGGGCTCGAGATTATGTTGAACGAGCATCACCAAACCGCGACTTGCATGATCCCCTCTGGCCCGATCATGCTCGGTATTCTCGCGCGTGAAACAAGCACCGCGCGTTTACTGATCCTCGGCAATCCGTTGCCCAATCGAAGCCAACCCGTGAGAGTCGCCGAGGAGATGGCGTTAATCGATGTTATTTCGAAAGGACGGCTCGAATGCGGCTTCGTGCGAAGCGTGCCCTACGAGGCCGCGGCCGCAAATATTTTGCCCTACCGCGGCGCCGAGCGATTATGGGAAGCGCACGATTTAATTCTCAAAGCCTGGACTACTCATGACGGCCCGTTCAATTTCGAGGGTCGTTGGTACCATCATCGGCAAGTCAATATTTGGCCACGGCCGTATCAGCAACCGCACCCGCCTGTGTGGGTGACGATGGGCAGTGCGGCGAGCAGCGTTAAGGTTGCAGAACATAAGCATGTCGGCGCCGTGTTTCTAGCCGGCTATCCGCAAATTCGCGACATCTACGACGGCTATCGACAAACTTATCTCGACACGCACGGCAGGCACGCACCGCTTGATCGTCTCGCCTATCTCGGACTTTGTTACGTCGGCGAGAATGAGCGCGAAGCTGCCGAAGGCGCGAAGAAGCTCATGTGGTACATGGAATCGAATAAGGTGCCACCAGAATTCTCTAACCCGCCGGGTTATCACTCGCCACAGGTGTCCGCGCAAGTAATGAATGGGATTACCGGGTCAGGTGTGCCCACCCAGCCGAAATTAAACGAACAAATGGCGGTCGGGAATATGTTCGCCGGAACACCGGATCAAGTGTTCGAGCAAATAAAAGAGTTATGGGAATACTCGGGCGGTTTCGGTCATATGTTGATCATGGGTCACGCTGGATTTCTGTCCGACGAAGATGCGGTGAAATCGATGAAGCTCTACAGCAAGGAAGTTTATCCTCGCTTGAAGGAACTCACGGCGAATGCGGATCCGGCAGAATTGTGGGAACGCAGTAAAGCGATGCCACAGAAAGCGCATGTCGATCTCGGCAATTTCGGTGTTGAATTTGTGCGCTAGCGAGGTACCTCGCGGATAGGAGATACGCGAGGAGCAGATCCGCCTGTTAGCAGGCGTCTCAATAATATCCACCGCCACGCGGGGATCTATTTGTGTGTCCCGCGAGGAGTGCGTGGTGTAGTTGAGCGGGTGCCAACCCGTGATGAACAACGGGGACAGGTATAAACGGCCCCGGACCTTCGGGTTAACGCCTAAAGCCGGCATTGGACGTTTTGGGAGCACTTCTAAAGATTCAGTGAGTGCGAAGGAACGATATCCCTTCGCACTCACGCAATGTCCAACTAAGGCTTAAGTCGCGCGGATCACCCGACCCGGTCGAGCGCCGGTCATTTCACCATTCGCTTGGATCAATTCACCGTGGCAGTACGTGCCGACATAGCCCGTCGCGCCACCGAGTAAGCGTGGCTGATCAGCAGGTAGGTCGTAGACCATCTTCGGGGTTAAGGATTGCAGGCGCGTCATGTCAATTAAATTGATGTCCGCCCTGCGACCGGGTTCGAGAATGCCGCGATCGTTCAGGCCGTAGAGTTGCGCGTTGTCGCCAGTGAGTTTCTTAACGATAAGTTCTATCGGTAAGTGCTGCGGATGGTCTGTGCCGAATTCGCGAACCCATTGAGTCAACATGTAGGTGTGCACGCCGCCATCGCAAATTAATCGGCAGTGGGCGCCAGCATCGCTTAGACCAAACACGGATAAGGGATGCATGAGCATTTCATAGACGGCATCGAGATTACCGTTCGCGTATCCCGTCACGGTATGCATCAAAAACGCGTTACCGCCATCTTCGAGCATCAAATCATAGGCGACTTCTTGAGGGGAACGGCCCTCACGCTTGGCAATTTGAGCAATGCTTACAGACGGATCAGGGGTGTAATTTATCGGATCGCCACCCGGGTAGGTCATCTCCCACATCGTGGGGTTCTTGTAGAACATCGAAAATCCCGTGGTGTTCGGATCTTCTTCTGCAAGCAAACGCGCGCGCATCGCCGGATCGGCTAAGCGTCTGAATCTTTCTGCCGGCGGGAGATCGGCGATCGCCGCAAAGCTAGGCATGAAACGCCACGGATGCTCTCCGGCCATCGAGAATAGGATTGAGATCGGGCGACCGGGTACTTGCGGGGTAATTTTGTAACCCGCCCGGGCTGCGTCTTCGCACACGGCAAGTTGACTACGCCACTGCTCGGCATCCGCATTATGTTGCACTTGTAAGTACATCATCGGGCAGTTCGATCCTTCGGCGACCTCCCGCACAAGTGCCATTTCGCGATCGAGCGCCTCACAGTTCTCGCCACCGACGCCAGACAACACCATCTCCATTAAGCCATGGCCGCTTTCGCGAACCGCGCGCGCTAACGGAATCAATTCATTCGCACCTGCGAACGTGCCAGGAACTGGAACGCCATGGATGTCGATGTGAATTTCCGTTCGCGACGTCGAAAAGCCGAGCGCGCCTGCATCCATGCCTTCTCTGATGAGCACTGCCATCTGCCCTATGTCATCAGCGTTAGCTTCTTCGTTATCGGCGCCACGTTGTCCCATCACATACGTACGGAGCGCCCCATGACTCATCTGCGTACCGATGTCGATCGCACGATTCATCGTATCTAGTGAATCAATGTACTCAGGAAAACTTTCCCAACGCCAATCCATACCGGCTTTCAACGCAACACCCGGAATGTCTTCGACACCTTCCATCAGGTTGATTAGCCATTCATGTCTTTCAGGCTTGGCTGGTGCAAAGCCGACGCCGCAATTACCGAGGACAGCCGAGGTCACGCCGTGCAAACTCGATTGCAATAATTCCGGATCCCAGGTGACTTGCGCATCGTAGTGCGTGTGGATATCGACCCAGCCAGGAGTGACGGTTAAGCCGTCTGCGTTGACAGTTTCGCTGGCGCTACCGAGGCTCGTGCCAATCGCTGCAATTTGTCCGTCTTTGATGCCAATGTCGGCCGTGTACGGTGCGTGACCTTTACCATCGACGATGGTGCCACCAGAAATAATTCGGTCAAATGTGGGCATTGAAATTCTCCCGTTAGGTTAGGCCGCATCGCGCAATGTCCGGTCGGCAGCTTGAGTTGCTAGATTGCAATTCGAAAGCGTACAGCGCATTGGCAGCTTGCGTCTAGTTTGGTGGTAGGATGACTTGCTCTGCGACTTGTCTATGCCGACTTAAATTGTGCTAGACGATCGAGAACTTCAATGGCTTCTGCGACTATCCCAGGAATAAATTCCGCGACGTGGATAAGATCATTAATTGCACCGGCTATTTGGCCGGCCGGTAAGATCCCACCGACCATATCGCCATCACGCTGCGCTGCAATAAGACGATCGTCTTTAAACGCCGTGAGTTCGATCTCGGTCATCGTACCCGTCGCTTCGAGTGCCGCGACTTCGGCGATAGCGTTACTCGGTAATGCGCGCGATGGACCGTAGAGCGCCTGAAATACAATATCGTCCGCTTCCCCTGCATCGATAATGCGTTGTGCATAGGCGCCGTGCCAATCCGGATTATCATGACTCGCAACGAAGCGCGTACCGAGCGCCACCGCATCCGCACCGAGCGCGAGGGCCGCGGCGAGTCCGCGCCCATCCCTAATTCCACCCGCAAGAATCACGGGACATTCAACGACGTCAGCGACGCTCGGGCCCAGCACGAACGTATGCACGGGACGCGAATGCGTGTGGCCACCGGCTTCGTACCCTGAGGCGATGATCATATCGACCCCATCAGCGGCCGCGCGAAGCGCATGGCGCGTACCGCCGACTTTGTGAATATGCAGCAATCCGGAACCGTCGATTAACCGTCGCGAGGCGGATGCCGCGCCTGCAGAAGTGGTGATCACTCGCAAGCGCCGCGCGATGTCTGGATCTTTCACCGCATCGACCACGGCACCTACATAGGCTTTACTAAACGCCGGAACATTGCCGTGCTTATCTGTGCCGACCGGCAC
Organism: Gammaproteobacteria bacterium; assembly: GCA_047611805.1. Lineage (GTDB taxonomy): Bacteria > Pseudomonadota > Gammaproteobacteria > UBA11873. Next base: position 5,625 of record JBLFWX010000062.1, on the reverse strand, counting down.
GTTCACGGCGAACGGACGATCCGTCAATTCGCAGGCTTGCTCGATATAGCCCCGTAATTTTGCTGCGCCAGCGGTCGGCTCTTCACTGATACCTGGAATACTCACCGTGCCGAGTCCACCCGCGTTCGACACAGCAGCTGCTAAATGCACGGTCTTATAGGGCCCTAAGCCTTCCTGCATAACGGGATGTTCGATGCCGAGAAGAGTTGTAAAACGCGTCTGCAAGGTGTTCATGAATTTATCCTTTCCAATCGCTTTGTTGCTAAGCCGAGATACGCTAAAAGGAAGCTCCGCCCGCCGCCACTATCTGTCTATCCTAGAAGGCAACGTGTCGTTTGGGCGATTCAGAAGTCATAACCGTAACCACCCATCCGGTGATGAACCAGATCGACCGGGAAATGGGGCTAGACCGTTCAGACATGATAATCGCAATAGATTGGTTTCAGCGATCGCAGATTCAATTCGCCTGATCCGCCGTCACAGGCGCCTAAGTAATATGCTCGAGCGGCAGTTCCGTTCGGCTAATCACCTTGCGTAATACAAAGCTTGAATGCACCCCGGTTACTCCCTCAATACGGGTCAGGCGGCCAAGTAAGAATTCTTCGTAGTAGGTCATATCTGGCAACACGGCTTTCAGCAAATAATCGGCGGCCTGACCTGTCACGATGCTGCATTCCACAACTTCGGGAAACCGCCCTACTTCATGCTCGAATTTTTCGAATCGATCCGGGGTGTGGCGATCCATGGTGATTGAGATCATTGCGGTAATGTTAAGTCCAAGCGCTGCTTGATTTAGCAAGGTCACATGACGTTCGATAAGCCCGGACTCTTCAAGCCGTTTCACCCGTCGCGAACATGGCGTCGGCGATAAGTCGATTTTCTCGGCTAGCTCTAAATTGCTAATGCGGCCGTCGCTTTGCATGAGCGCGAGGATGCGCCGATCGGTACGATCGAGCTTCGGCCGTGAAGGTGTTGTAGTGATCTCTTTCATCGCAGAACCTGAAATATAGGGTTAAAACCTATTATATATAATATTTTTAGTGATTAATCTTCTTTATAAGCGATTTTCCTAGCTACTTTGCAATCATTCACTAGGCCTTCGAGCTTATAATTCGCCTCAGGCGCAACCTATGTGCAAATCACACGTAGGACTAAATGACACCCCACGAGCACAGTGAGCAAAGCCATGAATCGATTCGACCACCGCAAATACCCCGCCTATGCACCAATAGGGTTGACCTCCAGAACCTGGCCCGACAAGGTCATCGAAAGCGCACCTAAATGGTGTAGCGTCGATCTTCGCGACGGTAATCAAGCGCTGATCGAGCCGATGAACGTGGCGCAGAAATTGCAGATGTTCAAGCTCCTGGTCAAAGTAGGATTCAAAGAAATCGAGGTGGGTTTCCCGGCCGCGTCGCAACCGGACTTCGATTTCGTCCGCTGCTTGATCACGGACAAGTTGATCCCACACGACGTCACCGTGCAAGTACTCACTCAAGCGCGACCCGAATTGATCAGCCGATCATTTGAATCACTCGCCGGTGCGAAGCGCGCGATCATGCATTTGTACAATTCGACTTCAACCGTGCAGCGCGAACAGGTCTTTCAGCTGGATCGCGACGGCATTAAAGCGATTGCCGTTGATGGTGCGGAGTTTGTCAAATCGCAAGCAATAAAATATCCAGACACCCAGTGGACGTTCCAATATTCGCCGGAAAGTTTCACTGGCACGGAACTCGACTATGCCGTTGAAGTATGCGACGCCGTGCTCGATGTGTGGGACGCTCGAGCTGAGAAGCCGTGCATTATCAATTTACCTGCAACGGTTGAAATGGCGACGCCAAATATTTACGCCGATCAGATCGAATGGATGTCGAGAAATATTAAGCGGCGCGCGGGTGTGATCTTAAGTCTGCACACGCACAACGATCGCGGTTGCGCCGTAGCCGCCGCCGAACTTGGGGTGCAAGGTGGCGCGGATCGTATCGAAGGTACTTTGCTTGGCAATGGCGAGCGCACCGGTAATATGGACATCGTGACCATGGCCATGAACTTGTATAGCCGCGGCGTCGACCCTGAACTCGATTTCTCTAACATGGACGAGATTATTCGGTGTGTGAAAGCTTGCACGCAGTTACCCGTGCATCCGCGCCATCCGTACGCGGGTGAACTCGTGTTTACGGCGTTTTCTGGCAGCCACCAAGACGCGATTAAGAAATGCCTGTCGCGCCGCGAACCGGACGACGTATGGGACGTTGCCTATTTACCGATTGATCCGTCCGATCTCGGGCGTTCTTATCAAGAAGTCATTCGCATTAACAGCCAATCTGGGAAAGGCGGTATTGCCTACGTGCTTGAGCAAGAGCAAGGCTTACAGCTCCCGCGCTGGCTCCAAGTCGACTTCAGTACGGTCGTGCAAAAATACGCGGAAGTCAGCGCCACGGAGGTGGCACCAGAAAAGATTGTCGAATTATTCAATCAGCACTATTTCGGCGAACGTAAGCCGTTCGATCTCACGAGTTTTCAATTAACCCGCGAAAATGATGAAGATCAACTTGCGGCTAAGCTAACTGAACACGGTAAGAGCATTACCTTGCATGGCCGTGCTTCTGGCGTGGTTGGCGCGTTTGTTAGCGCCTTGGAAGGCCACTGCGGCAAAACCATCGTGCTAGTGGAATATAACGAGCATACGCTCAGCCAAGCGGATGGCGCAGGCGCGGAAGCAGTCACTTATGTCCAATTGAATATCGACTCACGCCGTTATTGTGGCGTGGGTCGATCAAGCGATATCGTTGAAGCATCGCTGCGGGCAATTTTAAGTGCCGTTAATCAACCCATGAGTGTCGGCGAGAACATCGCTGCGTAGTGACTTGCGCGAAAGCCTCAGGGCTAACATCAGCGTGTCTGAAGCTAGAGGAACCCGATCACTGCGTTCAGGCGCAGTGATCGTCGATCGCTTTGCTACCCTCGGCACCGTAGTTCATGCCGATTACTGTTGTGCGCGGTCGACTCTTTTCAGACCCGGCATTGCAAGCGAACGACGACGCCACGACATCAAATAGCCATACCATTCAATATCCGCGCCTAAGTTAACGAAAGTCTCTATACTCGCAAGCGATGAAAATCCCTAAAGGCCTAGAACCCCTAATTACAGAAGGCGTGATCGATAGCGTGATCCGAGCGCTACGCAGTGGTAAAGAAGCTTCCATATACCTCGTCAAATGTGGTGAGGAGATCCGCTGCGCCAAAGTCTACAAAGATTTGGGCCAACGCAGTTTCCAACGCCGCGAGCAATACCAAGAAGGCCGCCGCGTACGTAGCAGCCGCCAAGCGCGAGCGATGGGGCAACGCTCTCGGTTCGGCAAAAAGACCCAAGAAGCTGCCTGGAAGACCGCCGAAGTTGACGCACTGAATCTTCTCAATCGGGTGGGCGTTCGCGTACCACTGTCGCACGGATTCTTTAACGGCGTTTTGCTGATGGAATTGATCACCGATGAGGAAGGGTATCCTGCACCAGGTCTCGGCGAAGTCGAGCTTACGCCTGCCCAAGCGCGGGAATACCACCAGTTCTTGATCGGACAAATCGTCATTATGTTGTGCGCGGGACTAGTTCACGGCGATCTATCGGAATACAACGTGCTGGTCGATGCGAATGGGCCTGTGATTATCGATTTACCGCAAGTCGTGAGCGCGACCGGCAACAACAATGCACGCCCGATGTTGCTACGTGATGTGAACAATATTACGGCGACCTTGGGTCGTTTCGAGCCGGCCTTGCTAGCAACCCGTTTTGGCGAGGAGATGTGGGCTAAATTCGAGATCGGCGAACTCCAACCACACAGCGAACTCACCGGCGAATTTATTGACGATGAGGGCAGCGCCGACGTTGAAGGCACCTTGCTCGATATTGAAGACGCTAGAGAAGAAGCCATTAGGCGGCAAGAAGGCCGCGAAATGGCTGACCAGCCGGAGTCGTAAGTCGCAACCGCACAACGTGCGCTTAAAACGGCAAGCGCTAGAATCGCCGATGACCTAGATCGCCGGCGCGCTAATTTCTACTCGAACGGTGGACGGTCTGTGGGGATCGGAAGGTATTCGATCAGCTCTAACATGATCCCGTCCGGGTCCTTGAAGATCACGATTTTGCGCTCGCCGAATTCCCCCATGTCCCAAGTTTCGACCGGACCAACGTTGTCTAATCCAGCGAGCAATAAGCGCTGACGAGCTGCTTCGATATCGTCGACCTCAAACGCCACGCGAATAATGCCAAGACAATTCGCGGCCGTATACGCCTCACCGTAAGGTTTAGGTACATCCCACTCCAAGACATCGATAGGGCTACGCGAATCTGAACGCACGCCTAAAAGCGTCGCGGCAAACCGCATACCGCCCGTCGTGTACGGCGAACCATCTGGATTGCGCAGTGAATCGCCTAACGATCCGTTGCTGATATCTTGACGATCACCAGGGGCCAAATACACGGTTAAGTCGAGACCCATGACATCGCGATAAAATTTGTACGATTTCTCTAAATTCCGAACGTTCAAATTGCAATGATGCATCATGCCTGGGTAAGTCGAGGTCCCACTCGGATCGTCGACCCCGATCATCTCTAAGGTATTACCGTCCGGATCGCGATAGGCGAATACTGTGACGCCGAAACCATCCGGAGTGAGCACAATCCAGCTCGGTTCGCCGTAAGGTCGTCCGCCCTGAGCCAGCACATTGGAATACGCGGCATCGAGGTTATTAACGAGCGAATTCTGCCGATAAATGCCGATATGATTTGCTTCAAGATAAGGTTTGCCAATGGGTTGCGGCGATTTCCACTGTATTAAATGGAGCAATCTTGCCGGGGACTCGGCAATTAATTCGCCAGGGGGCGAAGCGTCCTTCTTATTCTCCATCACCCAGCCTTCAAACTCGCCATCCTCGATACCGAGACCTGCATAGCTTTGCCGTGGTCCGTTGATACGGCAACGGCGCTGCACCGGGAATGTTTTTTCATAGAACTCGACCGCGCGATCGAGATCAGAGACGTTAATGACGACGTGGGAAAATCGATTGACGTGACTACGTAGACCAGTTGCTATTCGATCGACGGCAGGAGTCGTTGTCGAATCCATGTTGCATCCTCTACTTTGTTTACTTGAATTTAACCACCAAAGCGATCATAACGCGGAACATTCCGGTTTACCCAGTGCGGTTCGTTTTCCGAACACGGCAGTGCCAATTTGACTCAGAAAGGCATCTAATGACAACGGCGATTGCCATTCCCGTAAGAGAAGAAAGATAATTGTTCGCTATGGTCGACGAAGAACCCGAAGTACCGACGAAACGCATAGAACGACGCCTATCAGCCGTGTTTAGTACGGACGTGCAAGGCTATAGCCGCCTCATGGGGGACAACGAAGAAGCGACGATCCTAACGCTCACGAGTTACCGAGAAGTCTTCGCCACACACATCGGCTTACATCACGGCCGGGTTGTCGATTCACCAGGAGATAATTTACTGGCCGAATTTGCTAGTGCAATCGATGCCGTTCACTGTGCCGTGGCCGTACAAGACGAGCTCGCCGTGAGCAATGCGAAGCTAGCGGAACAACGGAAAATGCGTTTTCGCAT
>JBLFWX010000061.1:0-29651 GCA_047611805.1 Gammaproteobacteria bacterium | reverse complement strand
ATCCAACGTCGCCGACACCGTTTGCGCCAGAACTCTGGTGACCGCCGAATCCCTGGGGCCCGGACGATCCCGAATTTCCGTGCCCGCTTGCAACAGAATTTTGCTGCCCCGGTCCGCCCGCAAAATTTCCGCGGAACGCGCCGCCATACGCACTCGGAGATCGACCACGGTTCGCCGCACCGCCCATAAGGGATTGCAGCGTGGAGAATACGTCTTGCCCGGTTGCTTCGAGTTGCTCGCCATCCGTTTCAATGATCACGCGAGTTTTTGTAGGACCCCGCGAATGCGGCCTTGCCGATGTACTAATCGTTGGTAAAACGTCCCGGCGGATCAGATGGTCATTGATATCACAATACATTTGATGAATGCCGTGAGCAGCAAACTGGTCGAATATCTTGAATAGCGTAAGCTTTACTTCGATGTCAGCATCTAAGTGGCTGAAGGCATCGCGCAATGCGTTGCCAATGACGAGTGGTCCGACCGGGTTGCCGTCATTGGAAAGTTCGGGGTTGCTTAGCAGATATCCCATGCGTCTATCTAGCCCGAATAACTGCTCTTTACATTTCACTTTCACACTTTCAGTAAAGTTTGTGAGCGCAAGAGATTCTTCGAGTTCGTCCGGATCGACTAACGACAGCTCCATTACGGGCGCGAACGTGGGGTCCTTCTTCGAAGCTTTGTCGAGATCGATGCTGTTTTCAAACTCAGTGTTGAAGTTTGAAATGAAACTTCGCTCAATTGCGTCGCGCTTTAGGCGCAATTCCCGCATTGCGTCGAAATAGAGGTTCTGGCGCTGTGAATTATCGGCCTTGTTAGCAAGGTCGAAAAAGGTGTCATCCACTTTGTCCAACACCGTCTTTAGAGCGCCCGGTAGCAGTCCCGAAGCCAGATGCTGGCATTCGGTCAACAATTCTGTTGAGCGGGCGGGGACTAGCCGCGTCACATTAGCCATGTTCAGTTCCATCTATTGTGCTGGTGCCTACCGAGTTGCATGCTATATAGCGTCATTCGTTGCGCATCACATTAATTTGTCGTCAGGCATAGGTTTAGGAGAGGAGCCGGGCTGGGGCAATGTACAATGTGACGGTCTGTGACGTTGGTCACCGTGGTCATGAATCGACTGTGATGGCTATCTCAATGTTCGACGACTAGAGTGCGATTCCAACCGGGCCGCGTACGCTGCCGAAAATACCTCGAGGAGACTGCGAGACTGTGGAAAATGTAGATTTAGAGGTGCTTAAAACCGCAATTGATTGGCTCCGCGATGATCAAGAAGTTGTTCTAGCGACCGTCGCGAAAACATGGGGATCCTCGCCGCGCCCAGCCGGATCGATGATGATTTGGCGTCCCGATGGCCAATTCGCCGGCTCCTTGTCCGGCGGTTGCATCGAAGAAGAATTGCTCGCCAAATTTGCTGAAAATCGACCGGTCAACCCGGATTCTTACACCTATGGCATCACGAAAGAACAAGCCGTAAGTCGTGGGTTGCCGTGTGGTGGCGAAGTAACCATTGTTGTTGAGACGCTGCGTTCTGCAGAGCAAGGCATGGATATATTGGCGCGTTTAGCGCGACGCGAGCGTGTTCAACGTGTGCTCGATATGGACACAGGGCGATCGCGCATTGAAACGCCGGACAAGCTGGCGCGGACCGGAATTGAAGGAAATGAATTTCAAGCCGTATTCGAACCCAAGTGGCGCTTGTTAGTTATCGGAGCCGGGCAATTGGGAGGCCTGGTCACTCGATTCGCCGATCAGCTCGGCTATGAGGTGCTGGTGTGCGACCCGCGCGAAAACTATCGCGCGTCCTGGCTGGGGGATGGGATTGGCCTACATGGTGAAATGCCTGACGATTTCATCACGGCCCAACAGTGCGATGCGCAAACAGCAGTCGTCGCGCTCACCCACGATCCGAAGTTGGATGATCTAGCCATTATGGAGGCCTTGGGTTCGGCGTCCTTCTATGTCGGGGCTCTCGGGTCTAGTCGGACCAACGCCGCGCGGCGCCAGCGACTTGGCGAACACTTCGACATAACGAAGGCGCAACTCGATTTTATGAGTGGCCCGATCGGACTCGATCTCAATACGCGAACTGCATCCGAAATTGCCTTAGGCATCATGACCGAGATCACGGCTCGTCGAAACGGCGTGAAACTAAGCAGTGAACGATTGACGGTGAGAGCAGACGATAGAGTGGCGTGAGCATCGTCGGCATTTTACTTGCAGGTGGTCGATCCCAACGTTACGGCAGTGCCAATAAGCTAGCAGCGTATGGCCATGACAGCATCGCTATCGGGCTAAAAGCCGCAGCAAACTTGAGTTTCGCGGTGGATGAACTCTTGGTCGTAGTGTCAGTTGACCAGGCAAGCAGTGGCGAGCTGTTTAGAGACCACTACGAAGTATCGTACTGCGCCGAATCTCGAAACGGGATCGGCCATTCCATCGCCCATGGTGTCGCTGAGCGGCCGAGCGCTGACGGCTGGCTAATTGCGCTCGCCGACATGCCCTATATTCAACCAGCAACGATGATTGAACTCGCAGCCAGCATTAACTCCCCGCTGAGTATCGTGCGGCCTAGGGTTGAAGGACGAGCAGGTCATCCAGTCGGGTTCGGATCGAGTTACTTTGGCGAGTTGAAATTGTTGCAAGGTGATCTCGGCGCACAGAGCATCATCAACAAGCACGCTGAATTTGTGACGTTCCTCGATACCGAGGACAAGGGCGTTGTTTTGGATATCGACCGGCCGGCCGACCTCGCTTTACACGTCGACAAGCTCGCCGACTCTTTATAAGACACGTCGTCACGTTCGAGCTGTGAACAATAGGCTCACACAATAGAGAAAAACTGGGTGATTGGGGTCGGCCGGCCAATCTCGTAGCCCTGAGCGTAATCGACGCCGATATCTCGCAGTACATCCAACACGCCACGGTCTTCCACGAACTCCGCGATTGTTTTTTTGCCCATCACATGACCGATGTCGTTTATCGATCTCACCATCGCAAGATCAATCGAGTTAGTGCAGATATCTCGAACGAAGCTACCATCGATTTTCAAGAAATCCACCGGAAGTTTCTTAAGATATGAAAATGACGAAAAACCGCTACCGAAATCGTCAAGTGCAAACATACACCCCCGATCTTTGAGCAAGGTAATAAAATTCGTCGCCTGGGCGAGATCGGAAATTGCTGCGGTTTCCGTTACTTCAAAACAGAGCTTTTCGGCCGGGATACTGCCTTCATCGATCTGATTAAGAATGAAGCGCAGAATTCCTTCGTTTCCCATGGATTGACCGGAGAGATTGATCCCGCACAGGTGCAGCTGTTCAACGAGGACGGGGTGATCGCGTAACCAATCTAGCGCATGACCGATCACCCAACGATCGACCTTTTCCGATAGGTTGTACCGTTCCGCGGCGGGAAGAAACTCCGAGGGCATCACGATATTACCCAGTTCGTCGCGCATTCGAATTAGCAACTCGTAATGGTCGCCACAATTGAGATCACTGTTAATTGAGGTGATGCGCTGAAAATTCAGTTCGAATCGATCATCGAATAATGCGTCATTGATGCGTGTTGCCCAGCGCATTTCCCCATGGCGTCGGGTAACAGCAAGGTCGTCTTTCTGATAGCTATGGATTCGGTTTCGTCCTGAATCCTTCGCGGCAAAGCACGCGGTACCCGCCATGCTGAGTGCGGAATTCGAATCCTCGCATTGATCGTTAACGGAGACTAAGCCAACGCTCGCCGAAATTTTGTAGACTCGTTCTTCCCAAACGAATTTGAACGAATCGATACTTTGGCGTAGTGCTTCTACACCAGTGTACGCCTGAGCCATCGAACAATCTTCGATGAGTAGGGCGAATTCGTCTGCACCGAGCCGCGCTAAGGTGTCGCGTTTGCGCACAATAGATTTTAGTAATCGTGCGACTTGGCGCAGAAGTTCGTCGCCCGCGGTGTGGCCGCACGTATCGTTAATGATTTTGAACTGATCCATATCAATTATGGCAAGACTGTGTTCGGTATGTTCAGAGTGCGCGCTCTCTAGAACGGCGGTTAACCGCTCTTCCAATGATTTTCGATTTGATAGGCCCGTCAATTCGTCATGGGTAGCTTGGTAAGACAGCTTCGCGGTGAGGCTATAGGTATCGTCAATGTCCTCACAGGTCATCAGGATCATACTGTCCTGCCCCCGACCGATGGCGCGCGCTGTTTCGCGCACCCAAAAAATGTTGCCATTTTTCTTTTGCCGGCGAATATCCCAACGGTGCAAGCGTCCTTCGGAGTTAGTGACGCTCGCCAAATGTTCAGCGGCTATCGCTCGATCATCGGGTGCATAGAGCTCAAACACCGACAAACCCGTTACTTCGTCACGCTGAAATCCCAAGAACTGTAAGCCAAATCGATTCGCGAAAAGGATTTCGCCTTCCGAATTCAATGTGAAGCATGTCATCGGCGTGTTGTCGTAGATGACGTGATAGCGAAACTCGTCCGTGCTATCAAATTTACCAACGGCTTCTTCATGGACTCGGTCGCGCGAGAATTGGTCAATCGTGGCTTCTAGATCTTGGATATTTCGATTTGTGCAGGAGGCGGAAAATTCGGCTTCGCGTAATTTCGCGGCCGTGTGCTTCAACGACAACTGGGTTTTTATTCGGGCCAACAATATCGGCAGCTCGCCGGGCTTCGTTACATAATCGTTCGCGCCGAGTTTGAGTGTGCGAGCGATGTCGTGTTTGTCGCCGCTGGCGGCGAGCATGATGACGGGTAATTGGGTCTGGTCGTAGCGCATGCGAATGCGTTCTAGAACTTCGTCGCCGCGCATTCCCGGCATTTGTAGATCGAGTAAGACGAGATCGAACGAGCGGCTGGCAACTAAATCCAGCGCCTCTTTTCCATTGGGAGCAGTGACCACTTCATAACCTTTCGAGCGTAATCGCATCGAAATCGCTTTTCGTATAGTCGCGTTGTCGTCTACCGCCAGCACGGTCGCCGAACTTTTGGACACAGGTCGGACCTCCTGCGCGGCTCGGGCTTATAAGTATATTGTTACCGCGCTGGCGGAGAGTCTAGTCACTCGTGTTCGGCTTGGGCAACACGTTTGAGGCGGTAAATCCCTGTTTACCAGCGATTTGTGACCCGTCGCACGTTAGCGAGGGGCTAGCCGATGGAGATCAGGTAGTGCGTTGACATTTTGTTTTAATTGGCCCTGCCCGCCATGCAGGGTATCGGCATGTTTGAACGCTTCCTGAAGGGCTAATGAGTCCCACTCGCCGCTCTCAGTGCCGTATAAGTGCCGGTCGAGCAGCCGGATTTCTACGTTGAGGGGTCCGGAAACTCTTCGAGCGACCTCGCCGAGCGAATTAATCGAGCCCTCATCAAATTGAATCCGACTCCACGCGATTAGCGTTCGTTTTGCACTGGCTGGATCGTTCGCTTTGCATGCGCCTTCTACGTCGCGGCGAGCACGTGCGACGCTCGCGGGGATGTCGTCGATGGAACGGCTGGTATCGCCGACTTTTCTTGATCGCCTCACGCTTAGCCACCAAGCCATTGCCGTAATAACCCAACCGATTAGGCAAACCATCGCCGGGATCAAATAACGGTCGGAGAACGATTGCTGGTATTCAGTGGCAATTGTATCGGCCCTAACGTTTTCGGCATCAGCGGCTGACGCTACGGCGTTCGGAACCGCCACCGCCGCGTCGCCTGCGATTGGGTCGGCATTCGCCAGTCCGGCGACCAGGAATCGGCGTTCTGGCAGCTCAGTGACCTCCATTTTGTCGCTCTCGACGTTCCACCAGGTCACCGCGACAGCTGGAAAAACCAATTCGCCGGAAGCGCTCGGAATCATCGCGAAGTTTTGTTGGCGAATGGCGCTAAAGCCCGTGGCAGTTTCTTGCTCGCTGGTTTGAGGTTGATCAGGATAGCTCTTCAAACCGGCCGGTAGATCGATAGATAACTCCGGAAGTTGGCCGGCGTTCAGACCATCGGCCCATAGAAACACCGTTCGCGTCAGCGGTTCGCCAGCGCTCACGCCGGTGGCATCTGGTACCCACTCATCGCGCAAACGCACATTACGAGCGGGCAACCATGTCGCTGCTGTATAGGCGCTGGGGATAGGTTTAACCTCGATGACGAGTTCGTTCGATTCGATGCGACGCGTCGTAACTTGCTGACGAAACGGCGAAAATATTGCGCCGCGTGGCTGCACTATTTGGGTGGTGAGAGTCAACGGTGCGATTCGAACGGCGCCGCTGGTTTGTGGAAAAATACTGTAGCGTCGCTCGAAGACTTCGTAGCGCCGACCATCGCGCATCGTGTTGTAGGTTGCGTCTTTTCCCAGACGTTTGATAATCGCGTCAGATTCAGTACTCGGTTCGGTCATTTGAGCGTCGTTGAGTTCAATTCTTCTCAACAGACGGGCAGTGAGGATGATCTGCTGCTGAACGTACGGGTTTTCGATGTCGACTTCGGTTTCGAGGATCAAACTTGTGTCCGCGCCCGCAACCGGATTGCTACCGTTGGCCGCGACTTCGATGGTGCGTGCGAGACTCCGATCTCCGCCAAATGCGATGGATGGGATCGCAACCGTCCCCGTGCGCAACGCAATAACATCGAGTACCCAGGTCGTACTTCGAGTATTTTTCCCATTGATCCATTGAATCGATGTTTGCCGGTTGCGACCCAAAATATCGATCACGCCGTCGAGCTCGTCGAAATTCGGTTCGGCGTCGACGGAACCGTCCGCGGTAAAAATCAAGCGAAACGACTCATTCGCTATTGCGATCGGTGGTTCGATGGTCAACATCACCTCGGTTGCGAAGGCTCGTGGAACGAGCGCCAGGAGAATGATGAAAAGGCTGAATTTGTTTACCATGCTTGGGGTCTTCTCGCTCGCGCACCATATTTTTTTTGAAATTCGTATTCGAATTTGCGCCGCAATAATCCGCCAGGATCGTCGGGTATCTGGCGTAGCCACTGTTCGGTCGCTTGATCATTTTCCATTTCTGAATTTGCTTGCGCCTCGGCACGCTCTTGCTCTTGGGCCTCAGCCTCAGCCTGTGGCTCATCGGTCGGCGCGTCTGGCTCGTCTAATTGTTTCTGACCGTCGGTCTCTTGTTCTGCTGAACTCGACGATTCGCTCGGCTCTTCCGGGGTTTCGGAAGATTCAGCCGAGTTTTGCGAGTTGTTATCGCTCGGGCTCCCGTCCGATTCGGCGTTTTGTTGTTCACCATTGGCAGCAGCGTCTTGGTCGCCAGATTGTTCATCGTCGGACCCGTCGGGCTGGTTTTCTTGCTCCTGCTCTTGTTGCTCTTTTATAAGATCTTCGATGAGTTTCTTATTGTGTTTCGCATCTTCGTGATTGGCGAGTGCTGCTAAGGTTTTGTCGTAAGCCGTGAGCGCCTCTTCATAGCGGCCGAGACGTGCGAAAGAATTGCCCAAGTTGTAAAGCGCCTCCGGATCGGGAGCGTCTGCGAGTTGTTCTGCGGCCGCGGCATAACGTCCCGCGCGGTAATTAGCTGCTGCACCCCAGACAGGATCTTCAAAAGTTTCTGCAGCGCCGGTGAAATCGTTTTGCTGGAATTTTTCTGACGCTTCCTGATCAGGCGTCGCCCACCAACCGGCGGTTGCCACTGGTGTATAAGACCCGGCGAGAATACCAAGGCCGAGCCCAATACTGAGTATCCCGCGTCGGAAGGCGAGCGGTGCGAATGGCACCAGTAAGGCTAACAACCAGGGTCCGAATTCACGCCACCGATTCGCGAATCGATCGGTGGCGGCATTGTTCCGGTTATTCAAGCCGTCATCTATGCTATCTAGAATCATTGAAATATCGTTGTCGTCGACTCGTATCGTTTGGTACAGACCGCTGCCGTGTTCGACAAGTTCGCGCATCGTTTGCGGCTTTAGTGGCTCAACGACAATATTGCCCGCTTTGTCTTTAACAAAACCGCCATTTGAATCAGGTATCGGTGCGCCTTCGGGTGTGCCAACTCCGAGGATCGAAAATCGAATATCTGCGCTTTCGATGAGCTTGGTCGCCGGGATTACTTCACCAAGGGGTAGGCCATCGCTTATAAGCAGAATGTCGCCGCTGGGCACGCCACCTTGAGTTAGCAAGTCGATACCTTTTTCAATGGCCAATGAGGTGGCACTGCCTTGGCTTGGCATGATGTTAGTGCGCAAGGCAGGCAACTGTGATTCGATGGTCGCAACATCGTTAGTGAGCGGGGTTACGACGTAGGGCTCCGCTGCGTACACGATCAACGCGGTTTGACCTTCCTGCCTTTGTCGCAAGATGTCCGTTATTTTAAACTTCGCTCGTTCCAAGCGGCTCGGGCTAACGTCGGTCGCGTCCATGGAACGCGATAAATCCAACAGCAACACGAGCGCCGATTGATCTCGGAATACGGGGGTCGGCAAGCGCTCCCAAGCCGGGCCGGCGAGGGCGGTTATCGCAAGTAATCCCACGATCGATACGAGTACCTCGTTAAATGAATTGCGGTTCGCGCTGCGTTGAACGAGTAAGAACGGCAGCAGTGCGTCATCGCAAATAGACTGCCAAATACCCGCTGCGTCGCGTCGCCGAACTAATCGCCAGATCAAAAAGACCATTGGAATAAGCAGCGCAAACCACCCAGGGCGCAAGAAGTGGAATTCTGTGAATGAGTTTCCCATTGCCTAGCGGCGCGTCAGCAAGACCAAAGCGAACCCACTGAGCAACAAAGCCCCGGCCAAAGGCCACGGGTACAGCGAGATTTCGGGGCGAAAATGTTCGCCGCTTTGCTCGATCGGCTCCAACTTGTCGATCTCAGCGTAGATAGACTCGAGCTCTGTTGAGTCGCGGGCACGAAAATATCGGCCACCAGTACTTTGGGCAACCGCGCGTAAGGTTTTTTCATCGAGATCTTTCGACGGATTAAAGCGAAAACTGCCAAACAACCGGCGCACCATAATTTCGTCAGCTCCGATACCGATGGTATGAATAGTTAAGCCCGCCTCGGCCGCGAGTTCGGCAGCCCGAGCAGGTTCGATCACGCCGGCTGTATTTGCGCCATCGGTGACCAAAATGAGTACTTTCTGTGGCGATTGATTGTCGCGTAATCGTTTTACGGACAGACCAATGGCATCACCAATCGCGGTGCTCGGGCCCGCCAAACCAATAACCGTTTCATCGAGGAGTTGTTTAACCGTTTGACGGTCGAACGTGAGCGGCACGTGTAAATAGGCTTGCGTCCCAAACAGGACGAGTCCAATTCGGTCGCCGACGCGGCGCTCGATAAACTCACCAACGACCTTCTTCGTTGCTTGCAATCGATCGACGCGTTGTCCGTCGACGATGAAGTCGACTTCCTGCATGCTCTTCGATAGATCGACAGCTAGCATGAGGTCACGCCCGTTCACAGGCACTTCAATTGCGTCACCCAGCCATAATGGACGAGTCGCGGCGATGAGGAAGAGGACCCAGGCAAGTAATGCAAGCCAATAAATCGACCGTGAAGTTGGAATAGGGTTGGACGGCGAGCTAACGACAGCAAAGTCGTTAATTGAAGGAACCCGTAACGCCGTATTGGCGTTTGCTTTTGTCCTCGGTAACAAGCGCCGATAGATCCAAGGCAGCGGCAATGCAAGCAGGATCCAAGGCCACGCGATCTCGATCATGGGGTCACCGATTCGGGTTTATGTATTCCAGCCACCCATAAACTAAATGCCGACAACAGGGCGTCTGCATCGAAGGATTCGTTTACGCGATAAGGGGCCGTGCTCAAGGTTGCTTTAGCTAAATCGTCGAGCTTGTTGGTCGCATTTAACGTGTCGAGATGCGCGCTCCAAGCAGGACCGACTAAAGCTGCCGATGGGTATTGCGGCCCGTAGCCGAGCGCCGCACGACGGGCGAGCTGCGAAAGCTCGCGAGCCAAAAGATGCGCATCTGAATGCTCTCTATAACGTCGCTCGATCGCGGTGAATTCGCGCACAGCAGCCCGCCTAACGCGATGGCGCTTCAACCAAGCGAGTAACGCAATCCCGATCACTATCGCGAGCAGGGACAGGATGATAACCGTCCACCATCCCACGGCGAGCGGCCACCAAGAAATCGGATCAGGAACGTGAATGTCGCGTAATGGAATATCCGCCGGATCCATCGAACTAGCACTCAATCGTTTTGCGTCTACGACGCATTGTGGATGAAGGATCTTGCTGCAACATCAATACAGGCCTAGGACTCGCTGCAAGATGGGCAACGGCTCATCATTTGTTGCCAGTTGACCGAACAACACACGGTTATCCCGACAGAGTTTTACTATCTGTTCGTTGCGCGCGTTGAAATTTTCCGCATAGCGCTGTGTTGAGTGTGAATCACTGAACGCAATCTCGACATCGGTCTCACCGTTGGTGACGCGGCCCTTCGAATTGGCCGGTGGTAAGGCCGCTTCGAATGGGTCGAACACAAAAAAGCAGCTGAGGTCGTTGTGGCGAGCAAGATGCACGAGATCCGATTCGCAGGTGCTGTCGAACTCGCGGAAGTCGCTCAACAGAAAGATCAAACTGCCCGGTTTCGCAATGCGTTTTAATCGAGCGATGGCTTTCGATAGACCCCCGGCGTTCGCTTGTGGTTCGAAATTCTCCGGCAAGGCAGCGGCACTAACCAGGTTCTTAAGTAAGCGGATCACGCCGGGTTTACCGCGTTCGGGTGGCAGCTCATGGTGCGCGTTAGCGTTAAATACCAGGCCACCGACCCGGTCGCCGGACTGCTGAGCCTTCCACGCAATGAGGGCTGCGGCGCGCGCCGCGATAACGCTTTTGAACACACCCTGTGTGGCGAACAGCATCGACGGCGAGAAGTCACAGCAGATGTAGACCGGCCGTTCGCGTTCTTCGCGAAACACTTTGGTATGCGGCTTGCCGGTTCTGGCCGTGACACGCCAATCGAGCCTGCGAATATCGTCGCCTGCTTGGTATGGCCTCGATTCATCGTATTCCATTCCGCGGCCTTTCATTGCGGACAGGTAGCCGCCGGATTGGTTTGCACGGATTGAGCGGGCCCACGAGGGCAACATGCTTGCCGGCCGGTACAGCGACAGGAGATCGCGCAGCTGCGGTTCCACACGCTGGCGGTTGGCCGCCAAGGAGTCCGTTTGGTTCGAAGTTTGAAGTCGCGTGTTCACTGCGATGTAACAACAATTCTTTGACTTAAGGAACCGCTATTCGGGAAATCAGCTCGCTGATGAATCGATCCGCCGTAATGCCATCGGCTGCGGCTTCGTAGTTCAAAATTATTCTATGCCTGAGTACATCCGGCGCGATGGCTTGGATATCATCCGGCCCGACATAGTCGCGACCATCGAGCCAGGCATGCGCACGTGCGCAACGATCCAGGGCGATCGTCGCCCGAGGGCTCGCGCCGTATTCAATCCATTGCGCTAAATCCTCGCCATAGGCGATCGGATTACGTGTTGCCAACACGATTTCAAGCAAATATTGCTCAAGATCGTCACTGAGATAGAGATCGAGTACGGCACGCCGCGCGTCGAAAACATCTTGCTCGCCGATGATATGGGCGGCCTCGGTTGTTGCACTAGCCACACTGCGAGCTTCATCACGGGCTAAGTGGAGAATCGCCTTTTCTTCGGTTTCGGTGGGATAGGTGATCACCACGTGCATTAAAAATCGATCGAGTTGGGCTTCCGGAAGTGGGTAAGTGCCTTCCTGTTCGAGAGGGTTCTGTGTCGCCATAACCAGAAATAGGTCTGGCAAAGGATAGGTTTCCCGCCCGATCGTGATCTGGCGTTCGGCCATGGCTTCGAGAAGTGCTGATTGCACTTTCGCCGGTGCACGATTAATTTCATCCGCCAGCACCAAGTTATGGAAGAGTGGGCCTTGCTGAAATTTGAATGATCCGTCCTGTGGACGATAGACTTCCGTGCCGGTGAGATCTGCCGGTAACAAGTCCGGCGTGAATTGGACACGGTGGAAATCGCACTCTATACCATCCCCAAGGACCTTAATGGCGCGCGTTTTTGCCAATCCTGGCGGACCTTCGACGAGTAGATGGCCGTCTGCTAAGAGCGCAATGAGGAGCCGATCGACCAGTCTTTCTTGGCCAATAATGTGCTTAGCAATGAATTTCTTCAGTTCGAATATGGCTGGTTGTGTCGACATGTTGGGTATTTGGTCTATCTCGGTCGGATAAGGTTTGGAAAATATTACGTTTTTCAGTTGCCGTCGGGCGCCGCAAATTCTAGTCGATGCGGCCAAGCGCTGAAAGTGGGGATCCGCGCATGGCTATTCAACGCCGATTTGGAGTGGGATGAAATCCGCCATTTATTCACTTCTCGTTGGTGTAAGTGTACTTAACCGTCAATAACGTTCATGCCAGATATTAGTGCTCGCACGCCACACAGGACGTTGTACCGCGTCCATGACTTTATGACTGGACTCGATTTCCATGGTTCCCTTGGCGCCGAGGCAATTATCGTAAAGTTCCTGCAGGTACCTTGCTTGTTACTCGCAATCGGCATGCTTCTCACCAGTTGCGCCGAAGAGCGCGACACGGCCCGTTTACTCGGGACCACGATGGGCACCCAATACTCGGTGACCATCGTCACGGGCCAGCGCAGTGACGATGAATCGCTAAATCTCGAGATTCAGGCGCTTCTTGCGCGGGTTAACGCGTCGATGTCGACTTACGATCCGACTTCCGAGCTATCGCGTGTTAACAAAAATAAATCGACCGACTGGATTGATATTTCTCCCGCACTGTACAGCGTACTAGTAGCCGCACTATCCGTTAGTGAGGCGTCTGACGGTGCCTTCGACGTAACAGTCGGTGGACTCGTCAATCTGTGGGGATTTGGGCCCGAGCGAGGATCGGGCGCGATCCCTGAAACTAACGCTTTAGAGGCCGCACGCCGCGAAGTGGGCTCCGCGAATCTGCAGGTGCAGGCAGACCCCCCGGCACTACGCAAGAGCCGAGCGGACCTATCCATCGATTTGTCAGGCATAGCGAAAGGCTATGCCGTCGACCAGATAGCGGCGTTGTTGATAGAGAAAGACTTCAAGGACTTTCTCGTTGATATTGGTGGTGAGATGCGCGCCGTGGGTACCAATAAGAACGGGGTCGCATGGAACATCGGCATTGAGAATCCGCGAGACGCCGGGCACCAAATACTTCGTACGATTTCACTACGCGACACGGGTCTCGCCTCATCAGGCAACTATCGTAATTTCTTTGAAATAGAGGGTCTGTACTACGGTCATACGATTGACCCGAGAACTGGAGCTCCTACCCAGCATGAATTGGCCGCCGTTTCTGTGGTTCATCCAAGCGCAATGATGGCCGACGCCTGGGCGACCGCGTTGATGAGCATGGGGTATACGGCTGGGTTGAAGGTCGCTGCACAGCGCAATTTGGCAGTCTTGTTCATAGTAGACGATGGCACAATGTCTACTGTTACCAAGTCCGCGACTTTCGATGTCGCAACGAAACCTTGATAATGCCGCGCCGGTCCACTTGTGAGCGGAATATTCGATTGACGATAAATTAGGACGAGTTCAAAACATACCTCATGAAATTGATTCCCGTTATCCTCGCCGGCGGCGGTGGCACCCGATTATGGCCACTGTCGCGTGGACATTACCCCAAGCAATTCCTGTGTGTCAGTGGTACCCAGACATTGCTGCAAGATACGTTGTCGAGGCTTAGTCCGACCGGCGATGTCTCGTTGGGCATTGCGCCCCCTATTGTCGTGTGCAATGAAGAACATCGCTTTATGGTTGGTGAGCAGGCACGTGAGATTGGGCAAGAATTACACAGTATCGTGCTTGAGCCCGTCGGGCGTAATACGGCCCCAGCGCTAACGTGCGCTGCGTTGCTTGCGAGTGAGGAAGATGAAGACCCATTGCTATTGATGATGCCGGCAGACCATTTAATCAAAGACGCCGAAGGATTCTTAAACGCCGTCGCGGTCGGTGCCACACTAGCAGCAGCCGATTCCTTAGTGACTTTTGGCGTAATCCCGGACAAGCCCGAAACCGGTTACGGCTATATCCAATTGGGAGAAGGCCTTTCAAATGACAAAATCGCGAGCAATGTGATCGCCTCGTTCAGAGAGAAACCCGATGTGCAAACGGCCAGCGAATACCTCGCAAACGGCGACTATCGTTGGAATGCCGGCATATTTCTCATGCGAGCGAGCATTTGGCTGGCCGCCATTGCTGAATTTAATCCGGCGATGCTGGCTGCGTGCAAAAAATCAGTAAGCGAAGCGCACACGGACGGCGATTTCGTGCGCCTCGGTAAAGAATCATTTAGTGCATGCCCCAGTGATTCTATTGATTACGCTGTGATGGAGCCCGTGGTTGCCCAAGGTAAAAATCGTGGGGCGGTTGTTTCGCTGGACGTTGGTTGGTCCGATGTCGGATCGTGGTCGAGCATATGGGATGTCTCTGAGCGCGACACGGACGGTAATGTGATCCGAGGCGACGTCCATGTAGAGGAAGCCAAGAACAACGTCGTAATCGCCGAGCACCGACTCGTGGCCGCGCTCGGGTGCGACGATCTCATTATTGTCGAGACGTCCGACGCAGTGATGGTCGCGCGTAAGGACCGCGCACAAGATGTCAAGAAAATCGTTGATTGGTTGCAAGAACAAGGGCGCGACGAACGGCTATATCATCGCCGCGTGTCACGCCCGTGGGGGAGTTACGAAGGCGTTGATTCAGGCGCTAGGTTCCAAGTGAAGCGGATCATTGTTAATCCAGGTGCGTCGTTGTCGCTGCAAATGCACCACCATCGCGCCGAGCACTGGATCGTGGTCAATGGGACTGCGAATGTCACCTGCGGGGACAAAACTTTCATGCTCTCCGAGAACGAATCAACTTACATCCCAATGGGCGCGACCCATCGATTAGAAAACCCTGGCGTTATTCCTTGCGAATTAATCGAAGTACAATCAGGCAGTTACCTCGGCGAAGACGATATTGTGCGGTTTGAGGACAAGTATAATCGGACGTGAAATAGTCCGATTTCCCCCTAGTCCGGATCTTTGAACGTCAGGACGGACGAGTATTTGGACTCTAGCCGTTTACGTCCTCGCTGATGAGAAATTTAGATCGATGGCGGCAGACGTGTGTCCAGACTTAAAGGGGTCGACACCGTTACCGATAACCAATGAGGCGAGCTAAAGAACCCGAGATTCGACTTCAATTAACCGGTTTAGCGATCAATCGGAGCGCATTTCGTGACGTAGTGCCGCAAATGCTCGCTGCGGCACATTAGTTTACGTGGCGATTGTTGCGGTTGAGTGATAAACTTTTCAAATCATCAACTTAGCCCATAATCATCGAAAGTTTCCGAGAGTCGGATGCAGAGCGCTAAATGTACGAATCATTTTTTGGCTTTAGTGAGCCGCCATTTAATTTGAATCCCGATCCGGGATTTTTGTTTCTAGGGCAGAACCACACCAAGGCGCTCAGCATTCTCGAGTTCGGCCTCGCTTCTCAATCAGGCATCACGGTAATAACAGGATCGATCGGCGCAGGCAAAACAACCTTAGTACGCCACCTGCTCAATCAAATGCCGCCGAACCGTACAGTCGGACTCATAACGAACACCCACAAATCGTTCGGCGAGCTGATGCACTGGATTTCGATGGCCTTCGACCTCGAGCACGAAGGTCGCGACAAAGTGGCGCTGTACAATCAGTTTCTTAAATTCACGATTGACGAATACGCAAAGGGTAACCGAGTCGTTCTCATTGTAGATGAAGCGCAAAATTTAGACGCAGAGACGATCGAAGAACTCCGGGTCATTTCGAATATCAACGCCGACAAAGACTTCGTCTTGCAACTAGTTCTCGTGGGCCAACCCGAACTTAGAGAAACGTTAAAGCGGCCCGATCTCGTGCAATTCGTGCAACGCATCTCAGCTTACTATCATCTCAAGCCCCTAAAATTGGATGAAGCGAGGAAATACATAAAACATCGGGTCGCCGTGGCAGGGTTGCGAAGAAACCCGTTTCGGGACGAAGCCGTAGATTTAATTTACGCGAGCTCAGGTGGTGTCCCGCGGTTGATCAACACGCTTTGTCACCTGGCGTTAACCTACTGCTTCGCGGAAGGCCGTAAGATCGTGACCGTGGATATAATGCGCGAGATTCTTGCCGATCGTGAGGAACATGGGTTGTTCGGGATCGGGTTTGAACCATCACGAGATGTCGATCCAGACGTGAGCGGTGCAATGGAGGTTCTGCGGCACCATCACATGGGCACTACGGTGGTGAAGCCTGTTTGAAAGTGGCCATTGAGGTGGCGTAGGAAGTCGAATGGGAAAGGAAAAGCGTTATGGGCCGTAGGGTAATCGTACAGCGACCATAGCTAACTTCCCGATGAACCCGATAATGATGTGCGGGTATCGCGAAATTCGGCAGAACCTCACCGCCAGGTTGGTTGCACCACTGACCTCTTGAGAGCGGGCGAAAAGTCAAAGAACGAAATTGGAATAATGAATATGAAGAATCGAGCTACTACATTACTTGCGAACATGTGTTTCATTGGCGTTCTATTTGGCCTCGAGGCCAACGCGGCCGAAGGTGACTATTTAATCCAGGCCAGCGACATATTGTTCGTGTCTGTATGGAAGGAAGAGGACCTCCAAGCAGAAGTGCTGGTCCGACCTGACGGGAAATTTTCTTTTCCGCTAACCGGCGATATTGCTGCTGCATCGCATACGATCGAAAATGTTCGCGCTACCGTTGCGACTAAGATTGAGCAATACATTCCGGACCCGGTGGTGACCGTGACGCTCAGGCAAAGTCTCGGAAATCGAATATTCGTCCTTGGTAAGGTGAATAGACCAGGAGACTTCCCGCTCAGTAACGATTTAGATGTGATGCAGGCATTAGCTTTAGGCGGAGGTCTTGCGACGTTCGCTGATGCAAACGAGATCAGCATTTTGAGACGAGAGGGAGGGGCGCAAAAGGCAATTGGATTCAATTACCAAGATGTAGAGTACGGGAATATGCTTGAGCAGAATATCTTGTTGGAGCCAGGCGACATCGTTGTCGTTCCCTAGTTTTAAAGCCGCATCGGACTGGACGTTAAATTCAGCGCGAAATCGACGAGATGATATCTAGACATTTAGTTATTGTCGCCTTGCTGTTGTTCACGATTCCTCGTGATTCGATCGCAAACCCTGAGTTCTACTTTAAACCGAAGGTGAGTACGCGAGCCGCCTACGACAATAATCCACGATCAAGAGTGGAATCCCCAGGCGAGGTCGCGATCACGACCAACGAAGCAGAGGTTAACGCGTCATATACACGTCCGACCTATCGGGTCGCCGTCACTCCCAGGGTGCGGATATCACGATTTACAGAAGAGACGGAGTTGGACAGCGAGGATTATTTTGCTGCAGTCGAAGCTTCTAAAGTCTCGGAGCGTCATCAATTCTTCGGACAATTCGATTTCGAAAGAGAGAATAGTATTTTCACCGAACAAACGGATTCGGGGCTATTTAACGTGAATCTGCCAAGAACAACTTTCGCGTTGAACGGAACGTGGCAATATTCACTGTCGGATCGAACAACCTTGTCGATGTCCGGCAATATTTTGGATGCCTCATTCGAAGAAGATCCGAGAAGCACGTTTATAGACTATCTACAGTACGGCGCTGGTCCTTCATTGAGGTATTCAGTCTCCGACGTTACGACCTTGACGGCTAGTTACAATATTTCTAAATTTAAGACGCCGTCGATCGGCTCAGAAACATTGAGCCACGCCGTTCGATTAGGATTCGAGCGACAGATCACTGAATCCCTATTTGCTTCCTTTAGTCTCGGTCACAACCGGAGTGAATTAGAATTTAAATCTAGTCAAGGCCAGATTATTCCCGGCCCCCCGCCACAATTTGTAACAACCGTCGTCGATAGTTCGTCCCGTTCGTCGGGCGAAATAATCGAGTTGGCCGTAGACAAACAATTCGAAAAAATTGACGCGAGATTCGAATGGAGCCGCGCATTTTCGCCGTCCAGCCAAGGCTCACGTCAGCAAACTGAAATCGTTAGAGGAAGTGGTCGATATCGGATCACCCAATTTGTCGATTTTTCGTTCCTAGGAAGTTATCGCCAACGAGCGCAGGAGGGCGATGTGTCAGTAGGAAGACCTCTTAGCGCACTCGACACGATTCTTTTTCGAGGCGCCCTGGGGTGGCGATTCTCAAGAACAATGCGGGCGGAGGTTGGTCTTCAATACCAGGAACAGAGAAGAAGCGTACAAGGGACTAAGGCGGTATCTGAGCGGATATTCTTGTCCCTTCGATACACGCCAAACGAATTACGCTATGCACCATAAAATTAAGATTATAGTTTCGGGTCGAGCGCAATCGATCAGCTCGATTAACTTGCGCTGATGCTACCCGGAATGCAGAAGAGCGAATAGGCAAAATAGTGATGGAAGAAAAAACATTCAGCCTCGTGGATTTCATGTCCGCATTTAAGCGGCGGCTGCGCCTTTTTATGGGCGTTTCCTTAGCAATTCTCGCAGTAGGCGTTACGCTGGTTCTGATTTTGCCATCTATTTATAAAAGTCAGGCTGTGATTCTTATTGAACGGCAGGAAATTCCCACAGATTTGGTACGTTCAACCGTAACCAGTTTTGCTGGTCAGCGAATTCAGACAATAAGCCAACGCGTGCTTAGTTCGGCGAATTTGTACGGGATTGTCGAAAAATATGAATTGTACGAGGAGGACAGAAAAAATTATCCGCGTGAAGTAATTGTCGAGAACATGCGAGAGAACATCTCACTAGACATGATCAGCGCTGAAGTCGTGGACCCAAAAAGTGGCAGACCTACTGAGGCAACAATCGCATTCAGCCTTGCTTTTGAAAACGAAAGTGCTCCAAAGTCGCAGCGCGTAGCGAACGAGATCCTAACGCTGTTTTTGAACGAGAATATAAAATCTCGAACGGACTCGGCTGCTGAGACAACATTGTTTTTAGATGATGAGGCCGCGACGCTTCGCGAACACGTTGCGGGATTAGAGGAGGAGATCGCGAAATTTAAGGATGAAAATGCGAATGCGCGCCCCGAGCTGGAGGCGTTGACGCGCAATCTGATGGATAGAACTGAACTAGAGTTGTCTGAGGTAGACCGTCGGTCCCATGAAGCCTCGGAAATTTCGATTTACCTGGAGGCGGAACTTCTCCAGATCGAACCAACGTTGCCGGACGCGGGTCCGCGGGGCTCAAGTGCACTCGACCAATTGCGTTCAGCAGAAGCTCAATTGTCTGCGGCCGAGGCTACATACGGGGAAACGCATCCAGACGTAATTAGATTACGTAAACAAGCAGATGGGCTACGAGCCACGGTAGACCCGAATGCAGCGAGGAAATTGTATGAGGAACAAATCCCTCCAGCCCGAACCAAGCTTAATGATCTGCTCGAACGCTATGGCGATACACATCCGGACGTCGCGAAAGCGGAACGAAATTTGCGCAATCTAGAGCGCAAGCTAAGTGTTCTTCCTCCGGACGTTGCAGAAGCACCGAACAATCCAGCCTATTTAGGTTTGGCCACTAGGCTAGAAGCGACGAAGGCGCAGCTTAATAGCCTTGTTATTAAGCGACGCCAACTCGTAGAAAAATTCGATTCGTTCACCGAAAACCTGATGCTAATTCCAGATGCGGAAGCAAAATTTCGGGCACTAAACCGAGATTACGAAACCGCGTTGGTAAAGTATCGAGAAATATCCGCAAAACAAATGGAGGCGAGACTTTCTCAGAATCTCGAATCCGAACGGAAAGGCGAAAAATTCACCCTGATCGAACCTCCGCTGCTGCCTGAGCGACCTGCAAAACCGAACAGACCGGCTATATTGATCATCGCCCTCGTTTTCAGCTTTTTAGGGGGGCTCGGCGCGGTCGGTCTTGCTGAGACACTAGACGATAAAGTGCGTGGACGCAGAGACTTGCAAGAACTACTTTCTGCGCCGCCGCTTGCAACAATTCCAGTGATTATGGCGAGTACCGACGAAGCACGGTCGTTCCGTCGCTATGTTGTGCCGTTGCTTGCTTTGGTGCTGGTTCTTGTGCTTATTTCATTGGGTATTCATTATTTGGTCATGCCGCTCGATGTAGCTTTTTATTCCGTAATGAGAAGGGTAGGAATGTAGATGGAGCGATACATTGGAGAAAATTAAGCAAGCGTTGGATCGGGCAAGGAAGGAGCAGCTTAAATCGACGAGCACGCCGCCTCCGCGTTCGCAACCTACTGCCTCGAATTCGGAGCGCTCGGTCGTTCAGGACATTAACTATAACCAAACGCGAGTCCTGGAAATTGATCGCGCGATACTTCGACGGAATAAAATCATTATCGGCAGTGGGCAGGATCCGGCAGCGGAAACGGCGTTTAAGATACTGCGTACTCAGGTGGAGCAGAGACTTGCGGCACGCAACTGGAACTCAATTGCCGTGACGAGCCCAGGAGCCGGTGCAGGTAAGACGACAACGGCGATCAATCTGTCCATGGCTCTCGCACAAGAAATGCACCGAACGGTGCTGCTAGTGGATTTGGATTTTCGAAACCCGAGCGTACACCATAGATTCGAATGCAGCATTGAGTTTGGCTTGGTGGACTATTTGCTTGACGATGTGCCGGTGAATGAAATTTTGATCAATCCGGGAGTTGAGCGATTAGTAATACTCCCTGCTGGCCGCGCAGCGATCCCGAATTCGTCTGAACTAGTCGCGTCTCCGAAAATGATTGACCTTGTCGAGGAACTCAAAACTCGCTATCCGTCGCGCATCATCGTGTTTGATCTGCCGCCACTTTTATGGTCCGACGATACGCTAGCGTTCTCTCCCTACGTGGATACCACGCTCCTAGTGATTTCTGAAGGGATTACGACAAAAGAAGAAGTGCGGCGGGTTATGGAGGTCATGGGGGAATCTAATGTAATGGGTACGGTTTTAAATAACGCGACCGAAATTCAGCCGACGTACTATTATAAATAATTCGGTGCAATGACGGACTTCAGTGGCAGTAGTTCGAACTTAATACGGTAAGCCTCAGACACCTCGACACCGCGATGTCGTTACCTGTATCAAATTACCAGCCGCACAGTATATTGAGGCCGTGGTCAGCTTTATAGGTACTTTATGAATCTAATGAGACATAAAAAACTAAAACTTCTTTTGGTGGCGGGAGCCCGACCGAACTTTATGAAAATAGCTCCCATCGTTCGAGAATGTGATCGGCGTAGCGACGATTTTGAGTATCGAATCGTGCATACCGGGCAGCACTACGATTCTGGCATGAGTGATATATTTTTTGAGGAACTAGGAATTCCCGAACCTCACTATCACCTAGAAGTCGGAAGCGGGGGGCACAGCGAACAAACAGCGACGATCATGTCTCGTTTCGATCCAATCTGTGCCCAAGAGAAGCCAGATTGCGTCGTCGTCGTGGGAGATGTTAATTCTACCTTAGCGTGCACCATTGTGGCGAAGAAAATGCATTTACCCGTTGCTCATGTGGAAGCGGGGTTGCGCAGCGGCGATCGAGGGATGCCGGAAGAGATCAATCGGCTCGTCACAGATTCGATCACGGATTATTTTTTTGTGACCGAGCCAAGCGGGGTTGAACATTTGGAGCGCGAAGGGCATTCGAAAGAGCAAATATTCTTCGTTGGACACGTGATGATCGACAACCTGTTTTTTGAACTGAATCGCCTTGGAGAACATCAATGTGCAACCAAAGTTCTGGAGTTGGTCGATGGATTGGATAATTACGGCGTTGTAACCCTGCATAGGCCTTCGAACGTGGATTCGAAAGAAGCCCTAGCAGGGATCATGAACGCACTTAATGAAATATCGAAATCGATTGATTTAATATTCCCGGTACACCCTCGCACAAAACAACGTCTCGTTGAATTCGGATTCAATATAAGTAACAGAATCCACCTACTAGAACCTCTCGGATACCGAGACTTTCTAAAAATTTGGAAAGACGCGAAAATCGTGCTCACTGATAGCGGCGGTCTACAAGAGGAAACTACAGCGCTTGGCGTGCCCTGTCTTACCCTACGGGATAATACCGAACGACCGATCACGATTACGATGGGCACGAATAAATTAGTTGGGAACACGAGTGAAACGATAATTTCCGAAGCACGTCGGGCGCTGGCAGAGAACGTGCAGAATGACAAAAGACCGCCGCTATGGGACGGGAGTGCGAGCATGCGGATATTGGATGCCCTTTATTCGACGCTGAAAAAATGAGGCGCGGCGTTCGACAGCCAATGGAAGTCGGACGTTACAGAATTTTGAAAACGCCCATCCTGCTTTTGTCAATTGTGATCGCGCCGACATCCTTTAGCGCGACCGAAAGTCGACTTTCGATTCAACGAATCGACCCGAAACCAAATTATCCAATTACTGCCGATCGCCAGGATGCCAAGCAACTAGTAGATGGTCGCGTCATTCGGTTTCCAGCCTGGACCAAGAAATCCAGCGTAGGTTGGAAGGACAGCAGTTTTATTCGTATCGTCGCGGAAAATACAATGGTTTCGCCTCATCTCTGCGGCGACGTTACCGTATCGATTGCTGCGGGACTTAAACCATCTGCCGGAGTGTATTTGCCTCGCCGAATCGATTTCTATAGCGGCGAAACAATTGAGAGTTTGACCCATGTTGGAAGTCTGGTAGTTGAGGAAAATGAATACACCACTCCAATGTCGGTCGACCTTACTGAACAGTTAGATTTCGTTGGAAATGTGCTTGTCCTAAGTGTGCATGCTGCGGGGCGTTACGTGATGATTGATGAAATTTCGATATTGCCCCGAACATCGTGCGCATCAAACATTCTCGCTTCGGAGCTATTTAACTACGATAATTTGCGAGTCGATAGCACTCGCCGTCTAAAAGATCATTTTGAAAATACAACGACATCCGACATTGCGTACACCCAGGCACTAACCATTGAGGACATTGCGCCGTACTCCTCCACGCCACTAGAAGAAACAGCCCAAACGACAACGGTAATTGGTGAGCACGGAATTACCGCTCGATACTTCAACGGTGATGCAGATTTGCTGGTGAGAGTCAGTGGTGAATGTCCGCCAAACGGGTACCACGTGAGCGCCGGTCTGGATGATGCCGGATCTAGCGATGTCGAATTGTTTCATGTTGGCGAGGTGTTGTCTTTCTCCGGTTTGCGGACTTACGATCCACTAATTCCCCTGCGAGGGGAACGACTCCCATGTAGGGCCGAAAACTCGCCTACATTGTTGTGGATAAAGGTAGTTGCGATCGATAACAGTATCGTGGAACGCGGATTAAGCTTAACGGTAGGCGGCGATGAGAACGAATCCGCGAACCTTCGTTACACGCTATTCAATGTCGAGAACATCAAACCGGGAGGACGTTGCGTCCCTAAGGTCGTAACTTGGGGTTACTCAATCGACAAGCCGATTTGGCGGAACACCGAACTTGCGATGAAATTCATGCTGGAATCACATGTAAACGTTCACGTGATTCCATGGCAGTTGCTTAGCCCAACAAAAAATGAAAAATTCCCGTCGCGATTAGGGCTACGGCGAGCGGTAGGCGAGATGAAGCTTGCGAAGCGGTTGCGGCCGGACGTCGAGTTCCTTCTTTTTGTGCGGTTTGATAGATGGATGCGATTAAACAAAGGGTTGAAGTCGAATGAAAAAATGATACATCTCATTGAATGGAGCAAGGCAATTTCGAATGCGCTCGAAGCCGAAGGGATACAGCAAGATGAATGGTATCTATACCCTATAGATGAACCAACTTCGGGTAGCGCGGATATTTTGATCCGCTTGGCGGATTCTTTGAAAAGTTCGATTCCAGGTATCAGACTCTACGCAAATCCTATCGATTCCCGAACCCATCGCGTGAGCAACCTTCAATTGCGGCGCATGGCGTCACGCATTGATTTACTGCAACCGAATCTTGTGTTGGCATTAAAAAGCCCTAGTGTGTTCAGCGAGCGCCCATGGTGGTTCTTCGATAATCCGAAATCTCCCGCCAAAGACACGGATCCGAAACATTATCGCAGTCTCGGTATCCGCGCTGCCTTGTTAGGCGCCAGCGGTTTCGGATTTTGGTCGTATAGCGATACGTCTTCGAGCTCGGCATGGGATGATTTCGACGGTCGCAGGCCTGATTGGGCAGCAGTATATGAATCGGACCAGGGTATCGTCAGTAGTCGGCGATGGGAGGCGTTCAAGCGCGGAATTTCTGACTACAGGATGTTGTGCAATCGGATTCTGGAAATAGAGGGCCGACGAAAATCGGCGGATCCCTTGGGTGAAATGCCTGAAACTAACGCGCCTGCCGTCGAACTTACTGAATTTGCCGACCTTCTCACGCGGAGAGTGGGAGAAGTACGCACCGTTCGGGAAACGCGACAGTGAAAGAAACATTCGTGGATACTGGAGGAGTTAGGCTACGCACATCTATCAAAAGCTCGAAGGCTGAGAAAATTTTTACGGCGTCAGCGGATGTGCGGAGCGGCACGCTAATACCTTCAATGTGGGCATGGGTAATCTGCCCAATCATTTTCCTGTTTTCCTATGTGCCGCTACTAAATCTTTATGCTAGGGGTGCGATCATCGCATTCCTCGCTTGGTTTGTATGGGCCGCTACTTTGGGGGCGCGACGCGTTCTTTTCCCGGCCTTACCGCTATGGTTTATAGGTTGGAGTTTCTTTGCGCTGGCGGTAAGTCTGTTGGCGACAGACATGGATATGGCGCTTAGAAAATGGTTGACTATTGTTTCTGTAGGGGGTTTGAGTTGGGCGGTAGCGAATGCTGTCGCGTGGAGTGGTTCAGTTCGTCCATGGGCATGGGCGTATATCATCTCGGCGCTTCTCGCCTATCTTAGTAACTACCTGCCGTTCCAGGACTACGTAGTCAATGACTACCGAACTGAGGTTCTCGATCGTTATGTCGGAACACTTGGCAACGCGAATACGTTCGGACGGTCGTTGGTTCAAGCGTTTTTTATTGGGATCGGGCTTCTGCACTTTCACGCCAAGGGGCACCAGGCGTTCATCACTATTTTGATCATGGGCGGCCTCGGCCTTGGCACGATAGAAAGCAGTTCACGGACTGCGATGCTTGGTCTTGGTCTTGGTGTACTGGTTTTTTACGGTAGCATTAAGGTCAGAAATATGCTGACGCCGCTAAATATAACGGGCCTTAGCGCTGTCGTGGCCGGCGTAGTTGTTGTCTTCGCCTACTTCCCTAAGCATTTTTTCACCTCGATTGAACGCATGAAGGTGTTCTTCGGTTTCTTAGGACTGACCCCAGATGTTACAACTAAGGAGCGGAGCATCGAACATCGCGTAGATTTAGCAACCCGAGCGTTTGAGGTCTGGCAGGAATTTCCTATTGGAGTCGGTCTTGACAATTTTCGCAATTTTGTTGGTACTTACGCGCATTCTAATTTTCTGGAAGTCGCTGTATCGACGGGAGTTCTCGGTCTCATAATTTATTACGCTCCATTCATTCTCTTTGGCGTTCGGGAATATAAGTGGCGACGGCGTTCTGGCGACACGGCCTGGTTTCTTTTTTGCTTGGGCAGCCTCGCATCTATCGCGGCGATGGATCTGTTTAACGTTAGTTATTATTCAAAGACGTTTTGGTTGTTCATTGGGATAATTTGCGGCCTTTCCGCCATTAGGCACACATCACAGAGTGCTGCGTGACTAACATAGCCGGAGATTCGAAGCCGACGAGCTCCAACTTAATTGCAACGTCACTCGAATATGAGTGGCAATTATTTACTGTGTCCACGGTTGAAATTCTAAACTTGCCTATCAGCGTTCCGTAGGCTACCGGCGTTAATCTGTCGAGAGCTTTACTTTTCGTTTACTTGGCAATTCCTAAAGTAAGCCATAGGCGTTCGAAGTTGATCGATTAATATATACAGCCGTAGCGCTACTTAACGGCAACCATCATCAGCATTGGTAACGCAAATTTTGATAACGCACGACGTGGTGCTGGTGGAAATAATTTGAGTATTGTTTCCATAGCGTAGAAATACGTCATTGGAAGTCGTACTGTTATTCCTTTGGCGGTCCAATATCCTCGCCAAGATGAATAACCGACGTCACGTAATAATTCCACGATTTCGGCAAAAGTCCATTCTTTTAAATGAAACCCCTCCGGTTCGTCGCAAAAATACATAGATACGTCACAGGGTCCACGAAATTTATGCGGCGTTTGAAACGCATAAAACCCACCTTGTTTCAAAATATTATGGGTCAGTTTGAAATGCGAGCGGGTATCGTCGGGATGAAAATGTTCTATCAGTTGATCACTGAACACGAAGTCGACTATTTCGTCCGGCAAATCAAGATCACGCCCGTCGTAAAGCGACAGTTGAAAATTCACCGGGACGCTATCTACGGGACCCATTTGATCAGAGATGTCGATTGCGAATACGCTTTTGACATGCTTGCACATCTCAAAAGAGAATCTGCAATCTCCGGGTGCGAATTCCGCAAAGGATGTATTGTGATCGATAAATCGTTTCACCTTACGGAGCTTGTCGCGATTTGATTTTGCGGTTGCGTCGGCGCTGTTTCTTCGGGTCAATCGCGGGTGGTCGGGGACCTGTGCAAATAATTCTTTATACATGCTTTCAAATATCGGTTTCCTTTCCTCGATCGATCTAGTGTTTCGTAGTTTGCCAGCAATTCGTTTCTCAACATTGAAGTGATTGAGAACCTGCTCATATGTTCGGTTTGAAGGAAGTGCCCTTTTTAGTGGCAACCGTTGATTTTCATTTGACATTACGAGTGTCCAGCATATTTTTAACTTATTGAAACCCAAGATATCACTCATCGAACCACGGATATGTGACAGCGGACTAGATACGGCGCCTGTAACACTTCGGAGTATGCCGGTAAATCTGCGCCGTATGAATGCAGGGCTGCTTCGAGTCTCGTTTGTTAAGCAGAATACTATAGGAAAAGCTGTCGGCTCAATATTAAATTCGCGCTTGGGTTCGGACAACTTTAGGCACCAATTAATTCGAGACCGCGATCTTGCGTCGTTCGGCGATTATTGTTTCTTGCAAGCAGCTCCGGAACGCACTTAATAAACGCCAATAGTCCGTCATCATTGAAATGATATTATAGTATGACTCTTACGGATTGATGGCCGCCACAAACGAATTCCTCGGTCAGGGTAAATTATATCCAATGATAAGTCGGAATTTAGAGCTCTAATCGTCAATTTCGATCGTGAGATTTCTTAATCACGGTGCGCGCAATTTTATCGGACAAGCACGAGATTATTAGTTGAGTCGTGCAAATCGGATTTGAACCTATTGGACTTGCCCCAGCCCCAGCCTCGCCGAGACTAGTCGAAGGACAACCTAGCCTAGGATTTAGAAAAAGCTGCAAGATGGTCAAGCGACAGGGCCACCGATGGAATTTCCAACAGGTCAGTGCGCGTACAAACTGGCGCACTTACATTTACAGAGACCGGCGAATGTTTACGGATACGATCGGGGGTCCCGTTTTATGTTGGTGCCGCCGGACATCGTGTGACCACGAGACTTCAGACCCGCTTACTTATGGTCGTCGCCTATGTACCTTCAGAGTGGTGGACAACTTCAACCCAGAAGCACCGTATATCGAAGTCGATAACTCGATCACATCGTTTCAGTTGAATCGAGCATTCCGACAGCTGGGGATTCAATAGGGGAAATGGTAGTTCCTTAGAACGGATAACAGGCCCGAGTTGTTTTGGTGAGGTTTTCACTCGTTGGGCCAAATACGCTGGCGTGGCCATAAAATACATCTGGCCAGGCGAGCGCAATCAAACCGCCCATATAGAACGGTTCAATCGGGAACGCTTGCACGTGGGTGGTCAATTTATCGTTGAATAAAGTAGCGTTATACTTCCTTTACTAATAAGGCGTTGTGATCGTGTTAATAACCCCTTCAGTTACGAGTTTGAACAAGGTTGCGTATGAAAAACCTACCTGATTTCTTCTTTATCGTTGGTTGGGGGCGCTCCGGCACGAAGCTAGTACGGAACCTATTAAACGCTTCTGACCAAATTTCTATCATCGATATTGAGACGAATTTTCTACCGCTATGGGTGAATGAGTCTCGAACACAGGATGATCTTGAGCTGTTTTCCAATTTTCTTAAATTTTTTAATAAAAACCGCAAGCTGCCTTTCTTCATCTATTTAGACGAAAAAGGAATAGAGTTGGACGTCAAGAACTGGCATTCAGTGTGTACGGAATTTTCTCCTGCGGGTGTTTTTAAGGCGTTACACATAGCTTTATCTAATAAATCACAAGCGACTGTATTTGGGGATAAATCTCCCACCTATACATTACATATAGACTTGATCGCAGATCTGTTTCCAGAAACAAAAGTCATTCATATTGTTAGAGATGGCAGAGATTGCTGTCTTTCCGCGAAAGCGGCGTGGAACTCCAATCCATACCGATATGCGTACAGATGGAATGAAGCATGTCAAAAAGCAAGACATGATGCTGCTCGCCTAGGTAATAACTATTACGAAATAAAATACGAAAACTTGATATCCGATCCACTGCATAGTTTGAATAAGCTATGCGATTTTCTAAACGTCGAATTTCATACAAGAATGCTTTCTGATTTTAAGCCTGCAGAAAACCTAGGGGCAGCAAAAGACTTGGCGGGAATTAAGTCGGACAATCAGTATAAGTATCGTTCATATCCAAATAAGGCCCTGATAAACAAGTTAGAACGAATTTGCTATGCATCGTTAAAAGATTATGGCTATGCGGTTTCAGGAGAAACCAAACCTCTTCACATAGGTAAAACAAAATTGCGCGGTTACAGATTTCTTGACGGCATTAACAACGTGAAGTCGAGAATTCAGGAGAGGGGCTTATTTAGACAACTTTATTTCACTTGGGTTAATTTTAAGCAAAACCTTGTAAGCGAAAAGATGAATAAACTATGAAGAATATGCGGTAGTCGACTTGGGTGTCTTGTTGTAAGCGTTCAGTCCAGACCGTTATTCCAGGTTGTCTAGTAATGAAGTAGGTTGCCAGGTTTTCCAACGAACAGGGGAACCAACAATGGATCAGAACAAATCCGTGCGCCGAAAACGACGAACCGCAGCGCAATGGCAAGCGTTGTTTTCGGAACAATCTCGAAGTGGCCTCTCGGTGAAAGCATTCTGCACGGCGCAAGGGATCGGTTATTCCACGTTTAGTAACTGGAAGTCGCGTTTAGCTAACGTTGAGCATCCAGCGAATCAAGCAATGCATTTTGTCGAGCTGTCGCCGCCGGAGAACTCGACGGATAAGAGTTGGGATGTCGAACTAATCCTCGGGCCCGACATTGTGTTGCGCATCGCGCACCGCTAATGTTCTCACCAGCTTCAGGATCACAGATCTGGTTATGTTGTACGCCGACGGACATGCGAAAGTTGTACGATGGTTTGTCTGCGTTAGTGAGGCAAACATTACGCGATGATCCACTCACGGGTGCGTTGTACAGAAGTGGACCCCAAAAATTGGACAGCGCTATAAGTGGAATCTTCGTGAGTTTTCAGGCCGCCATTTGGCAGGTAGCCAGTTTAAAGTACACCGCATCCGGGGTGCGTCTGTCC
>JBLFWX010000060.1:0-29829 GCA_047611805.1 Gammaproteobacteria bacterium | reverse complement strand
GGGTCGCGACCGCTTAGATAAAACCTAGACAGTTAGAGACCACTCACACAACGATTTCTAATAGGTTCGACGAGCAGCCCGTCGGACTGCCAATCGCGAAGAACGAAGAACGAAGAACGAAGAACGAAGAACGAGAACGAGGACGAGGAAGTCTTTCTCAATTTGGAGGCGCTCGGTTGTGCTAGATAACGACGCAGTCATCGAGAACGGCGATTCGCGCCTGCCCCGCGGGGCAGCATGTCGAATAGCAATTACCCCTATTTGGACTGCACTTGGGTCTGCGCAGTCAGAACTCGATTGTTCATGAGTCCAACTGCCTGATCGGGCGTGTCACATAGCGCTCTACCGCAGTGGCCGCTAGCGGAACTAACCGGCGTCGACTAATTACCCGTAAATTTAGCCTCGCGCTTTTCCAAATAGGCGTCGACAGCCAACTTGTGATCGTGGCTTTGCGCGACAAGCAGATGTTGGTCCGCGTCCATATGCATGAACGCCTGATCGAGGTGACTACCAATCGCATTGACACTGCGTTTGATCATTTGCACTGCAATCGGCGCCTTGCGTACGTAGGTTTGCGCGAACTCCAGGGTCCGATCTATTAAGTCTGCGTTCGGTACAATTTCTTCCAACAAGCCCCAATTGAGCAGGGTGTCGGCAGACACTCGCTCGCCGCCCGCGGCAAGCCGTAAGGCACGGGACTCGCCAACGAGTCGGACTAATCTGGGCAAGCTCTGCCACATTAAATTGAGCCCTAAATCAATCTCCGGATAAAAAATAAAGCAATCTTCGGAGCCGATGCGGAAATCCGTTGCCATCGCGAGGCATCCACCTCCGCCAGCCGCGGCGCCATTCCAAGCGCATACCGTTATCTGGTCGATACCCATTATGGCCCGCATCACGCGTTCGCCGATCCGCACGCGTCGCCGACGCAGAATCAAAGACTCGTCTTTTTTGCGGCTTAATTCTTTGAGATCGGCGCCCGCACAAAAATGGCGACCCGCGCCTGTTAATATGACGACCCTCGTATCCGTATCGTCGCGAAAACCTAGTACGCATTGCTCGAGTTCGGCGAGTAAATCGTAGTGCACTGCGTTACAAGATTCTGGGCGGTTGAGCGTTACAGTAGCGATGTGCTTGTCGGTTTGGACCGACAGGTATTCGTATGATCCCATGTTTAGTTCACCAGATTTGAGGATTCGCGGAAGCCGAATTGT
This sequence comes from Gammaproteobacteria bacterium, assembly GCA_047611805.1. Lineage (GTDB taxonomy): Bacteria > Pseudomonadota > Gammaproteobacteria > UBA11873. The sequence continues at coordinate 28,615 of JBLFWX010000060.1, read as the reverse complement.
ACGCTGATTGTCAGGAACGATGGCAATCCGACAACGTGCAGCGGCTAGGAAATTCCCCTAAGGGAAATACGAGTTCCTCGTCCTAGTTGTTCCCAGCGCGGCCGCACCAGCAATGTAGTTGCATCAAGTTAGTGCTTCGGCATCGCCGCGATACGCAGCACATCCAATGCTTGCTTAGCGCGCCGCGACTTAAATGGATCTTTTTTTAAGGTTTCCTAAATAGTGTCTCGTCGTTAATTCTCTTCAGTGTTTTCGAATCGTATTAATCGGGGAATAACTGAATGCGGCACAACGCGCATCCGCCATTAGCCGTCTGAACTGATCCGAGCTAACCCGAATTAATTCTTCGTGATCGCCTGCTTCAAAAAACACGTCCTCCCAATGGTCTTTAATTGCCTCATCGACGATCGTCTGCAATCCGTACGCACTGCCTAGCGCGGGTACAGCCCCTACTGCACAGTCCGGAAACAATACGGTTAGCTCGTACTCTTTCGCAAGTTCCATTGTCTCTCGGGTAAGTTCACTGAGCAGATCAACATTAATATCTCGGGACGCTGGTAGTACGGCGACACGATAGATCCGAGACGTTCCGACATGCGTGGCAAGTACAACAGCTTTTGCGACACGTGATGGTTCTATGTGCGCGGCGCGCGCGGATTCTTTCGAGCTTTCAGTGTAATCGTGTGGAAACACGTGGTAATCGATGTTCCGGTCGATCAAGAAATCACTAATGGTGCTAGCAATCGGCATGGCTGCATCCTCCATTTATCCACTGCTCCAATTATGGTCGTCATTGCCAGATAGGTCCCATTCGATCTTGGTCTATCGATTTCTACGGCTAGATGCAGTTGGAATTAACTGATCAGGTCAAGTACATGGCAGTTCCACGGCCGTCGATAGGACTCTAGCGTTGGCTAAGCTCCGGCCTGTTTTACGAACTTTCTTCGCTGGCTAATGAAGCATCATTGTCCACCAGAGTCACGTTACCGCCAATCGCGGCGGTGTTCACCGTGAACGTTTGCTCAGTTGCAAAGCGCAATAGGTAGTGAGGTCCGCCGGCCTTCGGCCCTGTGCCGGATAGTCCGCAACCACCGAAGGGTTGCACACCGACGACCGCACCGATCATATTTCTGTTTACATACACATTGCCGACTTGTAAATGATCTCGGATTTCGAGCGTCCGTTGCTCGATGCGGCTTTGAATACCAACGGTTAGGCCGTAACCCAGATCATTTATATCCTCGACGACTTGAAATAATTGTGTCGACTTATAGCGCAGTACATGCAACACAGGGCCGAAAACTTCGCGGCGAAGATCTTTCACGGAGCCCACTTCAATAATCGCCGGCGGAACAAAGTAGCCACGGTCTCCATTAGCCGCGTTGCGCCCGCGAAATAGCAAGGTGAAATCGTCGCTTGCTGATTCGATGTAAGCTTCGAGTGAGTTTTGCACATCACTATCAATAACGGGTCCCATGTCAGTATCAAGCACCGCGGGGTTACCGACTTTCCAAGTTGTCAGGAATCCGATCAGCAGTTCCAGCACCCTAGGTGCAATATCTTCTTGAACACACAGCACACGTAGTGCACTACAACGTTGACCCGCACTGTTGAACGCCGACGAGACCACGTCGCGGACGACGTGCTCGGGTAAGGCCGAACTGTCCGCGAGCATAAAATTAACACCACCCGTTTCCGCAATGAGCGTTGCTAAAGCGCCATCGCGTGACGCCAAGGTACGATTAATCGCTCGCGCCGTTTCAATCGAACCGGTCATCGCGACCCCGGCAACTCGCGCATCGCCGAGTAAGATCTTGCCAAGCATTTCACCGTCCCCCGGCAAAAAGGCCAGCACGTCATTTGGCACCCCGGCTTCGTAGAGCAACTCACAAACGCGCCAGGCCGCGATCGACGTTTGTTCCGCTGGTTTCGCGATCACGCTGTTGCCTGCCATGAGTGCCGCCGCAATTTGGCCAACAAATATCGCAATTGGGAAATTCCATGGACTAATACATGCGAACACACCTCGGCCACGCCAGCGCAGGTGATTGGATTCGCCGGTCGGCCCCGGCATTGATAGTTCGCAGCTGAACAACCGGCGACCTTCGACTGCGTAATAACGCAAAAAATCGATCGCCTCGCGCACTTCACTCGATCCGTCGCGTAGAGTTTTTCCCGCTTCTAATACGCAAAGAGCAATCAGTTCTTCGCGTTTGGATTCAAACAAAGCTGCCGCGCGCTCTAATATTTCCGCACGCTTGGAAGCGGGGAATCGAGCCCAGTTGGGAAAGGCGGCGGCCGTTGACGCAAGCGCCATATCTGCCGCTTGTTGGTTCGCGTCTCGAACCTCTCCAAGGTTTTGCTGGTGATCAGCCGGGTTCGTTACCAATCGGGGCTGGCCCTGCAACTCAACCCCACCGACAAACGGTGCCGTGCGCCAGTGTTGCTGCGCTACCTGCTCAATCGCATCCAGGATTGGCTGTACTTCCAGTTGGTCGGAGAAGTTTATTCCAGACGAATTTAATCGATCGGGTTGGTATAAATTTCTTGGCAAAGGAACTCGCGGATTGCGTTTCAAGCTGGAATCGCTTTCAACAAGCGCGACGGGATCGGCAATCAATGCACCCGCCGAAACCTGGCTTTGCACAATCTGATTTACGAACGACGTATTCGCCCCATTTTCCAGCAAACGACGCACGAGGTAAGGTAGAAGATCTTCGTGGGCCCCGACTGGCGCATATACTCGACACGGCACGTCGAATTCGGACACCGCGTTGATACTATCGTATAAATCCTTACCCATTCCATGCAGGCGCTGAAACTCATAGGATTTGCCACGCCCATTACAGTGAATGTAGCTCACGGTATGCGCATTATGGGTCGCGAATTGAGCATACAAGTACGGTGAATTGGCCAACAAAAACTGGACGCACGCGAGATACGATACGTCGGTATTTTGCTTGTTCGTAAACACCGGATAGTCGCTTAAACCGAGTTCCTGGGCGCGTTTAATTTCCGTGTCCCAGTACGCTCCCTTCACCAAGCGAACCGGTATTACTCGAGCCGATTGCACACTCAAGTCGTGCAACCATTGAAGCACGTCCAATGCACGTTTCTGATACGCCTGTACCGCGATACCGATGCTCGAATCGGGGTCGTCATTGAGATTACGGTAAACTTGCTCGAACACCCGCAAGCTCATTTCTAGTCGGTCGGCTTCTTCCGCGTCCAAGGTTAATCCAACCCCTACACTCGCAGCCGCTCTGGCAACTATGAGCATACGATCACTTAGTACCCGCACGGCCGTGTCTTGGTGGTCAACCTCGAAACGCGGATAAAGCGCCGACAGCTTTACTGAAATGCTTGGTCTAGCTGCCACGCTCGTGTCTCCGGTGATAGTCTCTCCGATCGCCGCAATTGCATCTAGATAAGCGCTCAAATAGGCATCCGCATTCTGCTCAGTCAGTGCGGCCTCACCCAACATGTCGTAGGAAAACCGGTACCGTCTAAACGGTTCCGTTGTTGCGCGTGAGAGAGCCTCTTTTATCGTCCTTCCCATGACGAATTCAGCGGCCATGATTTTCATCGCCGCGCGTAGTGAGGCGCGTAAAACAGGTTCTTCAATTCGGCTTAATAACGTGTTCAGCAGATCACCAAGATCGCTACTCGGGGCACGGTCGCGCTTTAGAACATCGCCGGTTAGCATTAGTGCCCAGGTCGATGCGTTGACGAACAAGGATTCGCTTTCGCCAAGATGCTGGCGCCAATCGGCCGCTGCCAGTTTGTCCGCTATAAATGCGTCGACGGTGGGTTGATCGGGAATTCTCAGCAACGCTTCTGCAAGACACATCAACACGACACCTTCGTTCGACGACAAATCGTAGTGCTGTAGAAACGCGTGTAAGCCGTCGATTTCTCGGTGAGCCCTACGAAGTTTTTCAACCAGTTCACGGGACATCGAGCCGATCAATTTCCCGACCTTCGCACTAGTTCTCGCCATTGGCAACAGCCGTTCGATAGTGTCTGCTTCATCTGCCAAATAGTGACGGTTGATCCGATCAGCGATTTTAAAAGTCGATGGGTGAGCGCTACTCATACTTATCTCCGTATCCACAATATGTCAGGACGCCAACGTAGTTTAGTCAAATTGACTATGTCCCGAGAGTTGCTGGCAATGCAGCGATGCATGTCACAATTTTTTTAGAACCAAACCGTCTAATGGCGCGGGCTTATTAGAAACAAGATAACTACTACTGATTTGTCGTTTTCGACCCGCTATTTGCATGCTGGCGAAAACAACTGTTAATTCGAAATTAAAATAACGAAATGAATTGCTAGTTTTTATCGGCATAAAAACCCCACAGTGTCAGCTGCCTGTGAATTCGTTGGCTACACTTAATGGTGACAGCCGCGATTTTGGATAAGCAAATGGAGTAGTAGCAGCCATGGCCCGACTGATTCAGTCGTTGCGCGACGACCACGCAGAAATGCACCAACTATTGCGCTCGCTGGCAGGCGATACTGCCGTCTTAACTGATAATAACCGCGACCCAGATTACTATCGCTTTGCCGAAGTAGTACGGTGCTTTATTCATTTGCCGGATGTCTACCATCACGCAGCCGAGAATAAACTGTTTGATTTCCTACTCGAACAAGAGCCTAGGTATCGAGGCGCGATTACCCGATTAAAATACGAGCACCTGGAACTTTCTACATCCGCCAATCACCTGTACTTATTACTCGACGGCGTCTGCACGGGTCATATCGTGTCGCGGCTAGATCTGCTTCACGACACACACAATTTCATCAGCGATCAGATAGCACACATGGCTTTTGAAGAAGAGCAGGTTTTTGTTCTTTGTTCACGTTTCTTTGACACGCGAGCGTGGGTGCGCCTTGAACGAAACCTTCAGAAGCAATTCAATACGGACGCAGTATTGAAGGTGAAATCAGAATTCCAATGGCTATTCACTGGGCTCGAAAGTAATGCGCAAACGGCAGACTACACGCTGCTGGCAGCGCTCTAGTCGAGTCCTATCGAGCACGCGCTGACGCTCGGCTTAGTATTGTCGTCTAGGTGTTCCCAGCACGGGACCGCACGCGCCGATCTTTAAACGCCAAGAACCGAGTTTTCCCCGACAAGGCCGGAGCGAATTGACGGGCGGACGGCACCAGCTTGTAGTGTTCCTGGCAACGATTTAGTTCGTCGATTATTAGAACTCTCTAGAATTCAAGGGAACCATTTGTCACGAACCAGCATCTAACCGACAAGAGCAACATACGAAGACGGCAGCGCCGTACGGTATGACAGGCTTCGGCGTAGCCTTCTTCCAACGCATTGAGGAAGCTCGCTATGACACACACGACCGCAAACGCCAAACGAGGTAGCGGGAAAGCTGCCGAAGGGTTTCTTAAAGCCCTCTCGAGCTTTGCTGCCGACCACAAAACGCAGCATTGGAGCGGTACTTTCGCTACGTTCCTGGATGAAGTCGTACCCGATAGCGCAAGTCAGATTGCTCGTAGTAGCCACGCTTACATTTGGGACATGCTGAACTGGTATGCAGAGAATTCAGCCGCTACTGAGCAACAATCCGATCCACGCGCACTATTTCACAACGAACTTTTCGGGGTAGATGAAGCCTTAAATCGCGTAGTGGAATATTTCAAATCGGCGAGTGCGGGCTCAGATGTCGGCCGGCGCCTTCTGCTCCTGTTGGGTCCACCGTCTGGTGGAAAGTCATCCGTAGTAATTTTGATCAAACGGGCGCTCGAAGAGTACAGTCGCACCCAGGCCGGTGCGATGTACGCGATCGACGGCTGCCCGATCAAAGAATCGCCCTTGCATTTGATCCCTCATTCGATGCGGTCCGAGTTTCGCAACATCTACAATGTCGACATTCAAGGTGAGTTGTGTCCGCACTGTGCCGTGCGCTTGGAACAGTCCTACGATGACGATTTCACGACCATGCCGGTGCGCCGCCTATTTATTTCCGAAGCCAATCGATCCGGTGTCGGGACTTATGCGCCTCACGATCCAAGCACCGCCGATGTCGCGGATTTAGTCGGCTCGGTTGATTTGTCGAAAGTCGCCGAGATAGGCGACGAAGGCGATCCGCGTGCGTGGTCTTGGTCTGGCGCGGTCTACGCGGCTAGCCGCGGCGTACTCGAGATGATAGAAATTCTCAAGGTTAAGCGTGAATTTCTATATCTTTTACTGACTTTAACCCAGGAAAAAAACGTCAAGGTGTCTCGGTTCCCCCTCATTCATGTTGATGAGACCGTCATTGCGCATACCAACCTTGCGGAATTTCGCCGGTTTCTGCAGGAAAAAGAAAACGAAGCCTTACTCGACCGCATGGTTATCGTGCAGATCCCGTACGCCTTATCCTACCAAGACGAGGCTAAGATATACGCGAAACTAATCGCTAATGCGCGCACTTTCCAAGCGGTTCATCTTGACCCGCACGCATTGAATATCGCGGCCGCATTTGCCGTGCTGACCCGGTTGAAAGCATCCGAGCGGGAGGACTTGGATCTGTCAAAGAAAGTGCGACTGTACGCCAGTGAATCCGTCCAAGGCTATGCGGAACAAGAAATCAATCGAGTCAAAACAGAGAATCCCGATGAAGGCTTAACTGGTGTTAGTCCTCGTTTCGTCGTTAATGCTTTGTCTAACGCCATTACCCGAGCCGAGTCTTCGAGTTTGACGAGTATGGAAGTGTTACTCGCCCTAAAAGATTCGATAGAGTCCGATGCCCGAATGGATGGTAAGCAAAAACGTGCGTGGATGGATTTTCTCGTCTTAGTCCGCCAAGACTTCTATAACCGTTGGGTCAAAGAAGACGTTCACAAGGCGCTGTTCACGTCGTTTGAAGATGAAGCCCACGAGCTCCTAAATAAATATCTCGATGAAGTAGAAGCAGCGCTTGATCATCGCGAAATCAACGATCCGATCACCAATGAATCGCGTGCTCCGGACGAGCGTTTCCTACGCACCGTGGAAGAAAAAATCAAGGTCACGGATTCTGGCAAGGACTCATTTCGACAAGAAGTCGTGCGCAAAGCAATGGTCGCATATAAAGCAGGCAAAAACTTCACACTCGATGATCACGAGCGACTGCACGAGGCTATTGAGCAGTACCTTTTCGAGGAGCGCCGTGATGTGCTACGTCTCGTCACGTCATCGAACCGTCCCGACGACGATGCCCAGCAGAAAATAACGGCCGTCCAACAACGACTTGTCGACGAACATGGATACGACGAACACAGCGCACGCGAGGCACTGAATTACGTAACGACTTTACTGGCTCAAGAATAATCGGACGTCGCCAAAACGAGATCGACTGTGGACATTAGCGAAAAATTTTACGCCACGGCAAATCGCAATTCCGAGTGGTATGAGTTGTTTTCGCGCGGCGCGCGCGATTGGCTTCGGCACAATGAAAAAATTCGCGAGGCCGTTCGTGACCAACTGACTGAGTTGCTCCCGCAGGCTAATATCGTCGACGAAGACGGTCCCAAAAGAGTCAAAATTCCGATCAAGTTTCTTGAACACTATCGATTTACGCTCAATCAGCAAGATGAACGTAATGGCGTCGGCCAGGGTCCGGCGAACCCTAATGACATCCTTCGCCCTCCCCGAGATCCCACAAACGCCAAAGGCGAAGGCGGGAATGATGGCGGTGGAATCGAGTTTGTTTTGGATGTGGCCATTGATGACATCGTTGATTGGTTATGGGAAGAATTAGAGCTGCCTAACTTAGAACAAAAAAGCGGCACCATGGATGAGGAACAATACAGCCGCGAAGGTTGGAATCGGCGCGGCGTTCGCTCGCGTTTAGACCGGCGCCGATCGCTAAAGGAATCCATCAAACGCCGCTCGATCCAAAAGAATGCGCCCGCAGTTATCAATGATGACCTGCGCTTCCGGCAACTCGTGCAACGACGTCAACCGAATTGCCAAGCCGTCGTGTTTTTCCTCATGGACGTATCGGCGAGCATGACTGCGCGAGACCGACAACTCGCTAAGACATTCTTTTTTTGGGTTGTGCAAGGCCTGCGGCGCCAATACTCGAACTTGGAATGTGAATTTATTGCGCATACCGATCGTGCGTGGCGATTTTCGGAAAATGAGTTTTTCGAAGTTAAGGGATCCGGCGGCACGGTTGCTTCGCGCTCATTCGAGCTAGTTGAGCAATCAATCGCCTCGGACTACGACCCTGGAAAATACAATATTTACATATTCTATGCGTCTGATGGCGAAAACTACCCGCTGGATCACGCACCAGCCATCGACGCTTTACGTCGCCTGCTGGAAGTCGCCAACTTTAGTGGATTTGTCGAAACTCGCGCTGTGGCAACAGCGCAAGCCGCGACTGAAATGGAACGGATATTTGCTGAGCTAGAGCAGGAAAATCAACCTGTATCACAATACTTCCTGCACGAAGACGACGAAGTCTGGGAAGCAATTAAATTGTTCTTCCAGCAATCCGTCGATCGACAAGAGGCTTAAGGCCATGGATGCGACACTCAGGAGTCATATTGCGCAACTTGAATCGTTGGCAGTTAGCCAGGGCTTAGACTATTACAGTATCGATTTCGAAACCGTTCCGGATTCGTTCATGATGGAAATTGCAGTCTACGGGCTACCGATCCGAATGCCGCACTGGTCATTTGGGGTGCGCTACATTTACCAGCTGGTACAACACCGAATGGGCAACTCGCGCTTATTCGAAGTCGTGTTTCCTGGCAATCCGAATCGGGCTTACCTGGCGAGTCGGAACTCCGTAGAAGAAAACACGCTGGTGGCGGCGCACGTGATTGGGCATTCGGATTTCGCGAAGAATAATTCACTGTTCAGAAATTGTCAGAACCAGTTGGGCTTTCGTATCGTTGAACAGGCGGCCGCTCACGCGCGCAGTATTAGCGATGCGATCGATACGCATGGTGAAGCCCGGGTTGAAGCCGTTCTCGATGCCGCGCTTGCGCTAGAACAGCATATCGACGTCCATAAAGGCTTAACCCGTCCGTTGTACGAAGCCGATAAAGTCATCTCGGCAGCACCGGTTGACAGCGAATTCGCAAATCGCCTGGCAAAACTTGACGTAGGCCGCGATCCTTGTCCGGATAAGATTCAAGATGTGAAGTCGACGACTCCACCGGCCCCGGAACGCGACTTACTGTGGTTTATCGCGCGCTACGGTAGTGAACTCGAGGATTGGGAGCGCGATATCTTGTTGGCTGTACGGGAAGAATCCTTCTATTTCTATCCCGTATTTGCGTGTCAGATTATGAACGAGGGCTGGGCTTGCTTCTGGCACGCACGCCTCTTACGCGAAGCGTCGTTTCTACCTCCTAGCGTCTATCTTGATGCGATCAAATCTCACTCCGACGTCGTGCGTCCATACGCGGGGGAAAGTCGAGTTTCTGCGAGCATTAATCCCTATTATCTCGGTTTCAAATTGTGGGAACACATCATTGATAATAATGATCTCGAGTTTGCGCGTGAGGTTATGACGCAAGACGATGATTTCAGCTTCGTCAGGAATTACTTAAACGAAGATATAGCAGAAAAACTCGAGCTATTTAACTACGAAGTCAAATCTAATGGGCAGGTAAATGTCGTCGATCGCGATATCGATAAATTGCGAGAAAACCTTTTGCGCCCCAAATATAACTTTAGTGCGCCGCTAATCGAAGTTCGCTCTCTAGATGTCGATGGCACACTAAACCTCGCTCATGATTTTTCACGAGATGGTCGAGGCCTAGATCTGGCCCGCGCAGAAAAGGTACTCGCATACGTGCAGAAGATCTGGCGGCGGCCGATAACGATGAGTAGCACTGATGCCGAAGGCAAGGAACAAACTATCGAGTATCCTGGCGGGCGACAGATTCATTGATGGAATCCACCTCAGATATTCACGCTTTCGCACAAGGGCAGGATGTCAATTTTGATGAAAATCGCTATCTATCAATTACTGGCGAGTGACAGTTCATCCGCGGCAAGAGTTTCTCGTCTACATACGTGCATCAAGCAAGCCGCGGCAACCGGTGTCGAGCTCGTCATATTTCCCGAACTGGCGCTGAGTGGTTACAACGTAGGCGCCGAACTAATCACGAACCGGGCGGAAACGCGCGACGGAATCTTCGCCCAAAGTATCGCGGCACTTGCCAAAGATAACGCCATCGCTGTCGCCTATGGATATCCAGAGCGCGACGGCGATCGACTATATAACTCTGCTGCACTGGTGGACGCCGGCGGGGTTTTAGTGTTGAACTACCGAAAGACGCATCTATTCGGCGACTACGAACGTAAGCTGTTCAGTGCCGGTTCGGATCCAAATCGGGTGGCGAAGATAGGCGACTGGTCGATTAGCTTGTTAATTTGTTACGACATTGAGTTCCCTGAGGCGGCACGTCTTGTGGCACTGCGAGGCGCCGATCTGATCATCGTGCCTACTGCGCTAATGGCCCCCTACGACCGCATTCCCAATCTGTTGATCCCGGCGCGGGCCTATGAAAATCAACTCTACGTGGCCTACGCTAACTACTGTGGCGTGGAATCCAATCTGAACTATTGTGGAAAAAGCACGATCGCTTGCCCGGACGGCGCCGTCTACTTACAGGCCGAGGATAGCGAGACAATCATCGTTGGCGAACTCTCGCGCGATGTGCTCCGGAAGTCACGGGAGTTAAATACCTACCTCGAGGACCGCCGACCAGAGATCTACGCGCCGCTCGCGCTCAGTCGATGAATCCACCGTATCGAAATCCGTCGATGCCGCCGATCACTGCGTTCGGACCCGACTTCCCATTCGACTATAAACAATGGATCGGTAACCCCGGAGGCCTTGGCCAAATACCAGAGAGTTTCTTTGGGCGCGAAGTTGCGATAGTCGGCGCCGGGATTGCCGGCATGGTAGCGGCCTACGAACTAATGAAAATGGGCTTTAAACCAGTGATTTTCGAAGCCGACCGAATCGGAGGTCGCTTACGTTCACATCAATTCGAAGGGGTCGACGATGTCTTCGCCGAACTCGGCGGCATGCGCTTCCCGCGCTCATCCACTGCTTTCTACCACTACGTTGACGAACTCGGATTATCGACGCGACCGTTTCCGAACCCATTATCCGCAGGCGCGAGCAGTACCGTGATCGACATCGGTGGGGTAACGTCGTATGCCAATACGGTCGAAGATCTTCCGCCGATTTATCGAGAAATCTCCAACGCATGGCACGCTGCGTTGGAAGACGGCGCGCAACTGAGCGCGATGCACCGTGCGATCCGCGAAAGGGACGTCGGTCGGATAAAATCGATATGGAATCCGTTAATTCAGCGATGGGACGAGCGTACGTTCTACGATTTTCTCGCTCAGGCTAAAGCATTTGAATCGTTATCCTTTAGGCATCGCGAAATTTTTGGCCAAGTAGGCTTTGGAACAGGGGGATGGGATTCGGATTTTTCCAACACGATGCTTGAAATTTTTCGTGTCGTCATGGCGGGACACGAAGACGATCAGCACTTTATCTTGGAAGGGGCGGAGCAAGTGGTGCGGCGCTTGTGGGCACATGCGCCATCGGAATTGATGCATTGGTCACCCGGTACGTCGCTGCAACGCCTGCATCGCAACGTTCCCGAAACAGCGGTCAGGAAAATCAGTCGCACTAACGACGGTCGGCGCTTGGAGATTACTGATCGGCGCGGACTCAGCCGTCAATTTGATGCCGCGCTAGTTACCTGCCAAACGTGGCTTTTAACGACAAATATTGAGGTTGATGAATCGCTCTTTTCGCAAAAATTGTGGATGGCGCTCGATCGCACCAGTTATATGCAATCTTCCAAGACGTTCGTGATGGTCGACCATCCATTTTGGAAAATGCGATCAAGCGCGACCGGCAGAGATTTGATGAGCATGACATTGACGGATCGCCTCACCCGCGGAACTTATTTATTCGATTATGGTGACGCTAGGCCAGGGGTTATTTGCTTGTCCTACGCTTGGATGAGCGACGCGCTGAAAATGCTGCCGTTGTCGACCGAACGTCGGGTAGAAATCGCACTGGCCGCATTAGAAAATATTTATCCCAATCTCGATCTAAAGCAACACATTATTGGCGACCCCGTGACCGTATCGTGGGAGGCTGATCCGAATTTTTCTGGGGCTTTCAAAGGCGCCCTACCCGGCCATTACCGATATAACCGCCGCATGTTTACTCACTTCATGCAAGACAACTTACCGGCCGCGCAGCGTGGCTTATTTCTCGCGGGTGACGATGTTTCGTGGACACCTGGTTGGGCAGAAGGTGCGGTGCAAACTGCGCTCAATGCCGTGTGGGGCATCATGCATTATTTCGGCGGTGGGAGTCCGGCTGCCAATCCTGGTCCTGGCGATAGGTTCTCGGACATCGAACCCTTGAGCCTGGCGGATTAACTAAGGGCTCGGCTTTTCGATCGTTCAATGAGTGTTGTTTGAACTCAAACTGTGTCGTCGCTTCCTGCCAGTGCGGCAAGCGCGAACAGTTCAAATAGCATCGCGGCACCGACATGTGCCGTATTCGACGATGAATCATATTGCGGCGCTATTTCGACGACGTCGCCGCCGATAATCGGTAGACCGCGCAACGAACGCAACAGCAGCTGAACTTCTAGCGGCGTAAGACCACCGATTTCCGGGGTCCCTGTTCCAGGCGTATAAGCGGGATCGATCCCATCCACATCGACACTCACATACAGCGGCCCTCCTGCTACGACCGCACGTGCGCGTTCGGCAACCGCCTCAATGCCATCGCGGTAAACGTCCTCAATATGCACGACTGTCATACCAGAATCGTAAGAGAATTCCGTGCTGATCCCGGCGGTACCGCGTATGCCAATTTGAATACAACGTTTGGGGTCTAGTACGCCGGCTAGAACTGCTTGACGAAAGGGTCCGCCATGATGGAATTTTTCGCCGTCGTAGGCGCCGCCAGTATCGCAATGCGCGTCGATATGTACCATGCCTAACGGCGTCTCGGCGCCGAGCGCCTTCATGATCGGGTAGGTGATTGAATGATCACCCCCGACCGACAACGGCACAATATTACGCTCGCGTAAGGAAACAAAAAATTCTTCAATGTCGCGCAAACATTGATGTAGATCGAAGCGCGACTTCATCGGTACATCGCCGACATCGGCTGCGCGCAATATGGCTCGCGGGACGATATCGTGTGTCGGGTGATAAGGACCGATCCGCTCAACAGAACGCACTGCGCGTGGCCCAAGTCTTGCTCCCGCTCGATTCGTTACACCCAGATCCATCGGTATGCCGACCAGCGCTAAGTCAAGATCGTCAAGATCACACTGAAATGGTTGATCGAGTAAGGTGGCGACGCCGTTGTAAGGTTGCAGTAATTTGTGCGACGCCTTGGCGAGCTGTTCGCCGGCCCGTTGAAACCGTTCGCTAAAAAAGCGATCGCCAGGAGCGTCTGCGTAGCGCTCGCGCAGTCGTTGTAGGAGTTTCTTATCCATCAGTTATCGAACCGAAAGAATGTAGTGACACTATACGCTCGATTCCTCGCTGTAATTCAACGTAAATTTCCGTCCATAGCTTACTCTGCGTATGCCTCCATCGGCGGACAACTGCACATTAAGTTTTTGTCACCAAAGACGTTATCGATACGAGCAACCGGCGGCCAGTACTTATCTTCCAGTAAGTCTGGATGCGGAAAAAATGCGACCTCGCGCGAATAAGGTTTGTCCCAGGATGCTTGAATCAACATCCGATGCGTGTGCGGCGCATTTTTCAGCACATTGTTTTCGCGCTCCACCGCACCGCTTTCGACCGCAGCGATTTCTGCGCGGATCGAGATAAGCGCTGCGCAAAAACGATCGATTTCACGTACATTTTCGCTCTCTGTCGGTTCGATCATTAAGGTATCAGCAACGGGAAATGACATAGTCGGCGCATGGAAACCATAGTCAATTAGGCGCTTCGCAACGTCATCAACGGTGATACCTGAAGTTGCCTTGATGGCACGCAAATCGATAATGCATTCGTGTGCGACCATGCCGTTCTTACCTGTATAAAGAATCGGGTAATGCGGCTTGAGGCGTGTTGCAATGTAGTTCGCAGAAAGAATCGCGACCAAGGTTGCGCGTCGCAGACCATAAAACCCCATCATCGAAATATAGGCCCATGAGATCGTTAAGATGCTCGCCGAACCCCACGGCGCCGCAGACACGGTTCCAATGGTGCCCTGTTCATGTGCAACCGGATTTACCCCGGCGACGACCGGGTGATCAGGCAGGAAACGCATCAGGTGTTCTTGCACGCCAATCGGCCCCATCCCAGGTCCGCCGCCACCGTGCGGAATGGCGAACGTTTTATGTAAATTGATATGCATGACGTCGGCGCCGTATTCGGCCGGTCGGCCAATGCCGACTAAGGCATTCAAATTCGCACCGTCCATATAGACCTGCCCACCATGGGCATGGATGATTTCGCAAACCCGGACAATCGATTCTTCGAAGACGCCGTGCGTTGACGGATAGGTGACCATGAGTGCAGCGAGTTTGGCACGGTGCTTGTCCGCTTTCTGTTCGAGATCGCTAACATCAATATTGCCATCGTCGTCGCATTTAACGACGATCACTTCCATGCCGGCCATCACGGCGCTTGCTGGATTCGTGCCGTGCGCTGAGGCGGGAATGAGGCAGACCGACCGTTGCCCCTCGTTGTTAGTCTCGTGGTAACGACGAATAGTGAGCAGACCGGCATATTCGCCTTGCGAACCCGCATTTGGCTGAAGCGAAAACGCGGCGAAGCCCGTCAAGTCACATAACATTTGTTCGAGCTCTTCGATCAGTTGACGGTAACCTTGTGCTTGATCTAACGGCGCGAACGGGTGTATCGCGTTAAATTCTGGATACGACAAGGCTTGCAATTCGGTCGCCGCGTTCAGCTTCATGGTGCACGATCCCAACGGGATCATCGCTCGATCTAGTGCAATATCGCGCCGCGCTAATTTGCGCATGTAGCGCATCATCTCGGTTTCGCTGTAGTGTTGCCGAAATGTGGGGTGCGTTAAGAATTCGCTAGTGCGCCGAAGTCCACCCGGAATACCCTCGGTCTGTTGAGCGTCCAGTGCATCAATATCGAGCTCGCCTGGAACAACGCCGCCAAACACTTGCCACAGAGCCTCAACCTGTTCGCGAGTTGTCGTCTCATCAAAGGCGAAGCTAATCGTGCCGACATCAATAACTCTTAAATTAATCCTAAGCTCGCGTGCTTTTGCGGCCAACCACCAGGCTCGATTTGGCGCGCGTAAGGTTACGGTGTCGAAGAATACCGGGGTCAATATTTCGTACCCCATTTGTTCGAGTCCCGTCACGCAAATTCCTGCTAGGCGATGGACTCTTGAGGCGATCCGCTTAAGCCCCTCCGGGCCATGGTAGATAGCATAGAACCCAGCAATCACTGCCAATAACACTTGCGATGTGCAAATGTTGCTCGTCGCCCGTTCGCGCCGAATATGTTGCTCGCGCGTTTGCAGCGCCATGCGCAGCGCAGTTTGCCCTTCCCTATCGACAGAGACTCCGATCACTCTACCCGGCATCGCACGAACGAATTTTTCTCTCGTGGCGAAGAATGCAGCGTGCGGGCCACCGTAACCCATGGGCACGCCAAAACGCTGAGCGCTGCCCACAACGATGTCTGCACCCATTTCACCCGGTGGCTTTAGTAAGCACAGTGCTAGCAGATCAGTAGCGACGGCGACAATTGCGCCACTCGATTGCGCGCACGCGATCTCCGGCTCAATGTCTCGCACGACACCGTTGGAACCTGGGTATTGCAGAAGGACTCCGAATGGCGAGCTTTCACGTAAGGCTATCCCCGGTTCAGCGACAACTAGTTCAAAGCCAAATGATCGTGCGCGCGTTT
The DNA here is from genome assembly GCA_047611805.1 of Gammaproteobacteria bacterium. Lineage (GTDB taxonomy): Bacteria > Pseudomonadota > Gammaproteobacteria > UBA11873. Next base: position 12,696 of record JBLFWX010000060.1, on the reverse strand, counting down.
GTACAACCGCGATTGTTTGCGGGTGACATTCAGCATCGACAAGGAACACGTTGCTATCCGACTTAGATAAGCGCCTTGCCATCGCCATCGCTTCAGCGGCGGCCGTTGCCTCGTCCAGCACTGAGGCGTTGGCAATTTCCATGGCCGTTAAATCAGTGATTGTTTGCTGAAAATTGAGTAAGGCTTCGAGTCGGCCCTGGCTAATCTCTGCCTGGTAAGGGGTGTAGGCGGTATACCAGCCCGGATTCTCCAGCACGTTACGTTTGATCACCTCGGGCATAATTGTGTCGTAGTAACCCATGCCGATCATCGAGACGAAAATTTGGTTGCGCCGACCCATGCGCTTCAGATCCGCGATCACTTCTTGCTCACTAATGGTGTCACGCGGTGCAAATGGGTCACTCGCGACAATCGTCGAGGGAATCGCATGATCAATAATTGCTTCCAGATCATCGAGCCCTAGATGCTCAAGCATTGTAGCGACTTGCTCATTGTCGGGTCCGATATGGCGTCGGATGAAGTCGCCTGAATTTTCAAGATCTGCTAGTGAATTGGACATGGATCCTTTTTGCGCTCCGCATTAATAGTCGACGATTGAATTGCTGCGATCAGTACCTGGCTCAGAGCTTGGAGATAAACTCGGCGTATTGCGCCTCATCCATTAGTCCGTCGACGTCCGTTCCTTTTTCGAGCGCTATGCTAAATAACCAACCGTCTCCCGTTGGCGCGGTGTTCACCAGCTCTGGTTCGTCCTCTAAGCGCTCATTCGTGGCATCGATCGTGCCTGCCAAGGGCATATAAATTTCTCCAACCGCCTTCACGGACTCAACCACACCGACATTATCACCAACGGAAAATTTCTTGCCGACGTCCGGCAGTTCAACGTACACCACGTCGCCAAGCTGTTCTTGCGCGTAATCTGATATACCGACGACTGCGGTCGTTCCGTCGAGGCGGATCCATTCGTGTTCGGTTGTAAATTTCATCGCGCTCATCGGGGTTCTTCTCCGTCGTCTAGGGTCGATAGTAAGTGTGCGGTACAAAGGGTAATGCTGTGACTTGAAGCTCGTGCGTGCGTCCTCGAATTTCTACCTCGACCTGACTCCCAACCTCGCAATGGGATTGGTCCAGGTAGCCCATCGCGATCGGCACGGCTAATGTCGGCGAATAGCTGCCACTGGTAACGCGGCCAATTTCAATCCCGTCGCGCGTGATCGTAGTACCTGATCGGACCGGCGCGCGTCCGCGGGATATCAAACCGATGCGTTGCCGGACGACGCCCTGCTCAAATTGATCGAGAATTTTCTCGGCACCGGGAAACTGCGCTACTACCTTTGGTGCGCGTCGGTATTTGGGCGCGACTACCCAGCGCAGATCCGCTTCTACTGGTGTTGTAGTGACAGTGAAATCGCTACCGGCAAGGCATAATCCAGCCTCCAAACGCAGCGAGTCGCGAGCGCCGAGTCCTGCCAATTCAATATCTTCATCGCTTAGCAGTACGCTCGCAAAATCTGCCGCATCCTTGCCAGCAAGCGAAATTTCGAAGCCATCGCAGCCCGTATAACCACAACGGTGGACTAGGCAGTCAAACCCGTGCAAAGAAAAATAACCTGCTTGCAGGAACATTAACTGGCTGATCTCGGGCGACAATTTCCCAAGGCAGTGGGCGGCTTTTGGACCCTGTAGCGCGAGCAGCGCCTGGTCTTCGAGGAGCTCCACAGAGTTTTGTTTCTTGAGCCCTGCCGTTAAATGATCTAAATCCTGGGTCACAAATGCGGCGTTTGCCACCACGAATAAAGCGTCAGGCAGGCGCGTGATCATAATGTCGTCCATGATCCCGCCTTGCTCATTAGTCAATACGCTGTAGCGTTGCCGATGCGGCGCGAGTGCGACAATATCGCTTGGCACTAGGCATTCCATTTGCTCGGCGAGATGTGCGCCACGGAGCATAATTTGACCCATGTGAGAAACGTCGAATAGACCGGCCGCAGACCGCACCTGCTGATGTTCGTGTTTTAGGCCATTGCGATATTCGACAGGCATTGAAAAGCCCGCGAAGGGCGCAAATTTTGCGCCCATGGATTCATGCAAGTCATAGAGCGGAGTGCGCCGTAACGATTTTTCCGACGTTGTGTCGTTAGTGTGACTGCTCATAATCTAGTGACGGAATCCATTGGCCTTAGTGCAGTAGCGCAACGCCGCGCATCGTTAGTGACAGTATAGCTAGAGCGCGAACGAGTTGAGCGTGCGGTCTCTACAATTTTAGGGGGATCGTAGTTTTAAGCCAGCGCGATATTGCGTGGGTAAAACGTAATCGAAAACGAAGATAACGAGTTCCATCGATAGCCTGCGAAAGGAGATCCCCTACGCGGGAATGACTTAATCCACGTCGATGCGTAGTTCCACAGAACTCAAACCAGAGCCGCGTTACGGTGAGCGCAGGATTCGCCGATCGCAGGGGTCGGCTCGTTAAGCAGTCGCCTGAGCTAGCGGGAAAGAGTCGCTACAAGAAACGGCGTTTTCCAATATCTCTTTTGCGATCACACGACACTCACCGCATCCAGTCGCTACGCCGAGCGTCGACTGCAAACATGAAATCGAGCAAGCGCCTTCTCGGACTGCTCGCTTGATATCTTTTTCCGTCACGTTTTTGCAAATACAAACGTACATCGCTGCCTCACTAAAGCCGTTTCAAGGTCCAGTAATGAGAATCGTAGTCTAAATGAGAACTGTTTGCAACTCGATTCTTAACGATCTACGAATACGGTGGGTCGAACCCTAAAGCTTTGATTGCAAATAGTTTTCTAGTCCAATTTTGGCCACCAATGCGATTTGGGTTTCCAGCCAATCGACGTGTTCTTCTTCACTTTCGAGGATTTTTTCGAACAACTCGCGTGTGATGAAGTCACTGACAGACTCGCAATAACTTATCGCCTCACGCAACACCGGAACCGCTTCAAGTTCGAGCGCTAAGTCCGCTTTCAGAATCTCGTGCGAATTCTCGCCAATACGTAATCTGCCCAGTGCTTGGAGGTTCGGTAAGCCATCCAGAAATAATATCCGTTCTATTAACTGATCGGCGTGCTTCATTTCGTCGATCGACTCGCCGTATTCGATTTCGTCAAGCTTAGTAAACCCCCAGTTCTTAAACATTCGAGCGTGCAAAAAATATTGATTAATCGCGGTCAACTCGTTCTTAAGAACACTGTTGAGATATTCGATAACCTTAGCATCACCTTGCATTTACTTTCCTCATAGCGAGTGGTTGCGTCAACTTTCCGCATTACGCGACTAGTTTACCAGTATCGCACGCCTATCGCGGCGTGCCACCGATGGTTTGCAGCAGAATTTGGCTAAAAAGAAATAAATTGCGATGCCTGCACGGCGCAGGTCAACTTCGTATCGACAACCCTTATTCGTTAAACTAACTGGCAACCGACACTGCCAAGCTCAGTCGAATAATTGGCGAACGCTATTTGGAGCAACCGACGACCACCAAACGACTAATTAATCTTCTATTCCCGACAGTTCTTTTCGTAATGCTTTTATCGTTTTCGACAACGACGGTGGCGCAAAATCCTCTGCAACTTAAGGTCTTTATGAGTTCCGAAGATCACATGGGACTCGGCGTCGCGTCAGCCATTATCTATGGTGATAAAGAAGCCGTGTTGGTCGACGCACAGTCGACTTTATCTAATGCGCATCGCCTGGTCGCGGAAATAATCGAAACAGGTCGCAAGCTCACCACCATCTATATCACCCACGAACATCCTGATCACTTCATGGGTTTGCCGGTCGTTAAGCAAGCATTTCCGAACGCGAGAGTCGTCTCGTTAAAAGCGAGCGCGGATGACGTCAATCAAAGCTTCGATTTTAAATTGGATTATTGGGGGAAGAAAATACTCGCTCACAATGGTGCAAAAACGAAAGTTGCAGTCGAGATCCTCGACGAACCTGTCATCATGCTTGAAGGGCGACGTCTTGAAATCTTGGGCCCCTTTCAGGGCGACGCACCGAACTCGAGCGCCGTTTGGATCCCGTCCATCAAAACGCTCGTTGCATCAGACTTTATCTATGACCATGCGCACGCGTGGTTATCGGCGGCAAAGTCCCCGGAAATCACCCAACAATGGTTGGACGCGCTCGATAAGTTCGAGGCGCTTGAGCCAGAAGTCGTTGTACCAGGACACGCGCCGTCGAATGAATACCTATCCCCTGCTTCAATCAATTACACCCGCCAATACATTGTTACGTTCATCGAAAAGCTCAAGACAACCACAGACTCGAAATCGCTTATGAGCGACATGAATAGAATCTACCCTAAGGTCGCAATGCCATTTTCCTTGGAATATAGCGCGAAAGTTTTGGGTGATGGTTGGACGTGGGACGGACAATGCCCAGAATCGCTACGCAACATGAAATCCATGTACTGACGAGCAAGTCACCCAGCGACGAATAGGAAATCGCGACTTGCTCGTATTTTAGGGTTCTCTAGACGCTCGTGTGATCCGGCGAATTCGCAGCCTAGCTGTACTCTTTCAAAGTGCGACGCGCGATGACCATGCGATGTACCTCGCTTGGTCCTTCGTAGATACGCATCAACCGCACACGTTGCGTCATGATCGCAAACGGTAGTTCGCGCGTCATGCCCATCGCGCCGAAACTTTGCATGGCGTTGTCTAACACTTCAGTTGCCATTTCCGTGCCGAAAATTTTGATCATAGAGGCGACCGTGCGCACGTCTTCACCGCGATCTTGCTTGTGCGCCGCATCCGTCACCATGAGTCGAGTCGCATGAATCTTCGTTGCCGCATCAGCGATCCACCATTGAATTGCCTGTCGGTCGCTCAGTTTTTCTCCGAACGTGACTCGCTGTTGGGTATGCTCACACATCATCTTCAAGGCCCGCGACGCGATGCCTACGCAGGCAGCACCCATTTCAAGTCGCCGAACGGTTAGACGCTTTTGCATGGGTGCGAAACCTTGCCCGACCTCACCGAGTACTTGCGCATCGGTGAGTCGCAAGTTATCGATCACGAGTTCGTAAGTCCGCACACCGCCAAGCATGGGTATTTCGCGTTCGGTAATAAATCCCGGCGTGTCCTTATCGACGATAAACGCGGTAATGCCACCGCGCGCCCCTTTCGCCGGATCAGTGACGGCCATCAAGATCATGAAATCCGAGCTCGGCACATTCGACACCCAAATTTTCCGCCCATTGATCACCCATTCGTCACCTTCCCGGATCGCGCGAGTTTTCATATCCGCAGGATCGGCACCAGCGCCTGGCTCAGAAATCGCAATACCAGATTTCATTTCGCCTTGCGCGTAAGGCTCCATATATTTCTCTTTCTGGGCATCCGTCGCGACCGCCATCAGCATGTGTAAATTCGGCGAATCTGGTGGGAAAATGAATGGCGTTATTGTGCCTTTCAAACGTTCTTGAATCGCGAGCATTACCCGCGACGGTAAATTCACACCGCCGACTTCTTCCGGCGCATCGAGCGCCCATAAACCAATCTCTTTGCATTTCGCGAGCAGCGGCTGTTCTTCTTCTTGTGTTAAGGCGTAGGGAAGCCCGGCCGCCTCCCGCGCCATCACGGCTTTTTCAAGCGGCATTAGTTCGTTGTCGATAAATTTCTGTACGAGTTCAATGAGCATGCGCTCTTCTTCGGCGAATTCGTCGGACATCATGCGATCCTTGTGTGCTACTTTTTTTAACAGGTACGGGAGCGGAACGTGTTAGGTCATCACGAGCGAAGCGCGTTTAACCAGACCTGAATTCTGATCAGCAAACGCCTGCTCGATGGCTTCCAGAGGATAATCCACCACCACGTCGTCCAGCGGTAGACGATCCGCGTTGCGACCCAGAAACTCAATGGCTCGCTGCAGGCTCGCCGCATCATATGACCCGACAGCTTCGATGCGTTGATTGAGACTCACTAAGCGTCCCGGATCGCAATCGAAACTGGTGCCCGTGAAGAACACGCCAATTTCCAAATAACGTCCGCCCCAGGCAAGCATACGCAAGCCTTCATTGATGACTTCGACAGAACCCACCAGCTCGACGACCACGTCTGCACCGAGTCCACCGGTTAAATCTTTAACGGCCTGAACGCGCTGCCTGGAATCAGTTACGTCGCGAAAATCGATCACATGATCGGCGCCCATTTGGGTCGCGAGCGCGAGACGATCGTCGATACCATCGATGGCGATCACGGTCTCCGCACCGCGCTCCTTAGCGATCGCGCAAGCGTAAACACCGAGTCCGCCGCATCCTTGAATCACGACCCTGTCGCCCATCTCGACGTTGACTCGCTCTAGGCCCATGATCACTTGTGCGAGTGCGCAATTCGCACCCACGACCATGGTGTCGGTGACGTTCTCCGGCACTTTAAAAATGGCTTGACGGGGATGCAGATAAAGATAATCGGCGAATGATCCACGCGTGTACGGCCACGCGTCTAGCTCGCCGCTGCGGATCTTGAAGCTTTCCATGCACGCCTCGCTCATCCCGCGTGTGCAGTTGCGGCAGCGACCGCACGGTTGAAAGTATTGATAAGCAATGCGATCGCCAATGCGCAAAGGAGCGCCATTCCAATCGGTCGTTACGCCCTCACCTAAAGCGTGGACCCGACCGGTCGCTTCGTGCCCTAAGATCCGACCTTTAGGGGTAATGGCTTGCGCTAGTCGTCCGTCGCCGCGCCATTGATGAAGCTCAGATCCGCAGATGTTCGAGCGGCTGATGCGTAAAGTTAAGCCCCCTGGGGCGGGCTCCGGGATTGGAAACTCAGCGATTTCAAACGGTTTTCCAGGTTCGAAAAACAACGCCGCGCGATTTATCTCAGCCATGAAATGCTTCTCCTAGTAGACCCTACAAAGCCAGGACGCGAACAAGCTCAAGCACACACGGGCGGCCTGCGGTTCGCCCACGGTGCAGCACGCTCAATTTGCGCGGCTAGACTGAAGAGCAGACCGTCGCGTCCCATCCGGCTGACGAACTGGCAACCAATCGGTAAGTCGGCATTGTTCCAATACAACGGCAAGGAAACGCCAGCCGCACCGGTCACGTTGAACAGACTCGTGAACGGCATGAACTCAAACATATGCCCGAAAAATTCTGACCAATCCGGAACCGTCGTATCGATATCTCCGAGCAATACGGGCGGTTTGGCGAGAGTGGGTGAGATGTAGACATCGTAGTCTTCAAAGAACGGCCCGACGGCGCGCGCCACATTGTGCAAAGTGCGTCGGAACCGCACGCTATCAGTTCCAGATAAGCTACGGCCGTATTCGATAAACGACGAGTTCGCGGGTTCGAAATCCTCCGCACCCGCGGTCCGCCCGACCAGTGCTTCTAGCTCGGCCGCATCTTGTGCCGTCTCGATCGCGAGCGACCCGAGGAACGATTCCGCGAATGCCGCGCCTAAATCTTCAGGAAGCCGCGGGCACGTTTCTTCGACGTCGTGACCGAGATCCGCGCATAGTTGTGCGGCGTGCTCCACCGCTGCAACACAATCACGATGGGTATCGATGTTGTCCGGGCCACGCGCCGACCAAGCGATTTTTAGCTTGCCCGGTTCTCGCTCAAGTTCGTCGCGAAATGGACGCTCTTGGCCCGGCGCCGAAAAGTAAGCACCAATGTCTTGGCCGGCGACCTCGTCGAGCATATAGGCGCTATCGCGAACGCTCCGCGACATCACGAATTCGCCGCAACAAGATTCCCATACCGAACTCACCTCTGGACCATGAGGGGTGCGCATGCGCGACGGCTTAAAGCCAACGATGCCGCAACACGATCCGGGCATGCGTAAGGAACCACCGCCGTCACCGCCGTGCCCAATTGGCACGATGCGCGCGGCAACCGCTGCTGCGCTGCCGCCGCTCGATCCACCGGTCGTGCGACTCAGATCCCAGGGGTTGTGGCACGCGCCATGCAACAACGATTCGGTGGTCGCGGCAAGGGCAAGTTCTGGCGTATTGGTTCGTCCAACTGTGATTAATCCGGCGCGCTTGAATCTTCGGACAATTTCCGTGTCAAAGTTGCTGTTGCCAATTGATTTCAGTAGCCGCGTGCTGTGCGTCGTCGGTGTACCAGCATAATGCGCAGTCATATCTTTCAGCACGAACGGCACACCACCGAATGTGCCTTCTGGTTTTTTCGTCGCTAGAGCGCGTGCGATGTCATACATGGGATAGACAACCGCATTAAGTTGACCGTTGAGCGCCTCGATGCGCGCAATCGCTTCTTCAACGAGTTCTAGTGCAGAGACTTCTCCACGACGGACCAGATCGGCCATCGCTAAACCATCGAGTTCACTGTATTCGGCAATGCTCATAGTGGATCCCTTTATAGATTCCAGTTCCGTAAATTTAATTAATCACACAACCGTTAATCACAGTCCGGTAATGCGGATTCGCGCCCCAAGTGCTGCGTCAATGTCCAAATCAACGGCGGGCGATGAGTCTCCGTCCCGGCGTAACAATAAACGATGCGGCCCTGGACCAACGCTCGTCAGTTCACCTACAGCATCCTGGCTCGTCGCTGTGTGTAGCTGCAATAAAAACGAACCAATCGCATAGTCGACATGCGCGGCGCCGATATTGCTTGCGCCTAGACCAAATGCGCTCTCGTAAAGTTGTCGAGCTGCCGCGATATCGTCGACCAATAACTCAACGCCTGCGACACCGATTGCTCCGTTCGGATGTCGACCCGGAGAGTCCCACGCGATTCTTTCTGCATCAGGAGTTTCCCATTCGATTAGAAACGGCCACGGTTTGCGCCACGGCGATCCCCCTGGGATGACAAGACGCCAGGCAAGACGTCGCCCGTCTGGGCGTTCTCGATCCATCGCGAAAGGACCTTCAGCCGCCTGCCCGATCGCTTTCAGCCCAGCGGCCTCTTCGTCCAAGTCGGAACTCGCGAGCACGAACCCAATTAAGCCAGACGTTTGCTCCAGGTAGGCGGCGAGTTCCGCGCCGAACGGGCCACGTGCGCGCGCCTGGACGGGATCTTCAACGGCGAGTAACTCAAGATAGTCGAGTCCGAATCTCACGATCGCATTTTGCGTTCCGAGAGAAGGATGACGTCCGCCAGCGGCCACTTCAAAGCCGAGCGAAGCGTAGGCTTCCAAGGCTTCAGGAATACTGCGTACTGCGATCACTGCGTGATCAAATCGTGCAATCATGATCGAAACGCCGTCAGAACGTCTTCGCTTACTCTTGCAAATTGTTCTTTTTCATCGTGGCCAACCAGGCGTAACGTAACGGTCGAGACCCCTGCATCAATAAACTTCCCAATTTCGTCAATGCAGCGCGTCGGGTCGCCCATGGCCACCCAACGCTCGAGAAAGTCACGGTCGTAGTCGACACCATAATAGGCGCGTAAATATTCTGCGCTGGTTTTGATCGTCTCTTCGCGATCTGATCCGACACGAATGTTGTAGTACAAACACACTTCGAAATCATCTGGCAAATCGCGCTTCGCCGCCTCGGCATAGCGATAAATTTCGGCTAGGTTTTCTTTAAGGCTCTCGACGGTATTCGCGGTCGTCATCCAACCGTCGCCCAATTCAGCTACGCGCTTTAACGACGACGCTCGAAGTTTGGGGAATGCGGCGTTTGGATTCGCCGTCACCCATATTGGTAGCGGTCGCTGGACTGGGCGCGGGATGACAGTGATATTGTCGAATTGATTAAACTCACCGGTATAGCTTGCATTTTCTTCGAGCGATATTAGACGCATTATTTCGATCGATTCTTCCATCCGCTTGCTACGCGTTGCAGGGTCGATCCGGAATGCGGCAAATTCTTCTGAGAATTGCCCGCCACCGGCCTCGCGCTGGCCCTGACACGCAACGTAGATCGAACGACCGTTGCACATGAAATCGAAGCTCGCCCATTGATAGGCTAACAAGAGCGCGTCTCGCAACGGCGCGCTCGCCATGCAACCGACGCCAAGCTTAACGCGCGACGTAACGGCCGCCAGTCCACCGAGTGCGACCATCACATCGAGTCGTGGTTTCGCAAAGATGGAATCACCGAGCCAGACCGAATCCCAGACCCGATCGCTGTCCGCTGCTCGCGCAAGATCTAACATGTCGGGCACGTCTGACAATCCGAGTACCACGCTACGATTGGACAATGTCAATCCGAACTTCGGAGGTCCCATTTCTTTTTACTCCGTGGTGCGAGGCCACCGAGTCTACCGCAAAATCGGCGGTGCGATGGACCACCTAGGTGAATCCCGTGCGGCTGATTCCGCCGTCGGGCCCAATCGCCGGGCCGCCAAACTCGAGAGGCGCGCGCCGCTTAATCGATGCGCGCCAAGTGTTCCGACGTGGACTACGCCCGCCAAGATCCGCTGATTAGAAACGAACGCGCAATCCTGCCCAAGCGCCGCGCGGCGCGCCCGCACCTAAAAAGATGCCACTAGGATTAGTCAAAGTGGGCAGCACATCTGTCGGGTCTTCACCAATTAAACCGAAGTTTTCATAATCGGTATCGAATAAATTGGTGACTCGTGCAAACAATTCCGCGTTGGCAGTCACTGAATACTTCATGCGCAGACTAACGGTCGCGTAACCGTCAACGGTGTTCAGTAGATTCGCCTCGTCGCCGCGCAATACTTGGTCTGAGCTATATAGAATCTCAAAGCCGAGATTGAAGCCAAAATCAAACGCCATGTCGCCACCCAGTTTCAGCTGGTGACGGGGAATACCTGGAATTCGGTTGCCTTCGTCGACCAGAACTTCTCCATCGCTATCCGCGGCTGGGTGGTTCGGACTCAGCACAGCGAACCGACTCCCGAACGTGGCGTCAATGTAACTATAAGCCGTGAACCACTCGAGTCTGGCGAACGTGCCAGCGAACGCCACTTCCAGACCTTCGCGCTTAGTTTGATCAACATTGGCGAACAGTCCCGTATTACGCCCGGTCGATTGGAAAATAATGTCGTCATTGTTGGCCGTGTGAAAATATCCGATGCGATAGTCGACCTCGGCGAGAACCCCGCGCACCCCGCCTTCTACACTGTTGGCGACAACTTGCTTAAGTGGCGGGTCGGCCAAGAACGCGTTCGGCAATCGACATTCGAACTCAATATCATCAGGATCTTCACCATCTTCTATGGCGAACTCCCGAGCAACTTCAAACACGCCTTCGTTGCATGCCAGTTCAATTGGCGTCGGTGCGCGCGAAGACTCGCTGTAATTCGCATAAACATTAACGGCTTCTAAGGCCGCATACGTAGCGCCTAACATTGGATTAAACCGCCGGAAATCGTGGTCGCCGTTTAATTCGCGACGCTCCCCCGAGCGATCGCGCAGTCGGGTATGCGTATCGTTGTAGCGGCCACCAACAGTGAGTGTGAGCTTGTCTGTGGCGACGAAATTATCGAGGAAATAAAAACTCCAGGTATCTGACCTTGTTTGCACATTCGCGGCTAAATCCTGAACGAAGGTTCCGACCCCACGGCCGGCTGTGCTGCGCGTGAGGGGATCAAGTCGAGCTAGCTCAACCACAGCGTCGAAATCAGCCTCGCCGCGATAAAAACTAAAACCGGCGACAAAATAATTCTCGCGGGAAAATAGCGCGCGGGTAATCACGGCTTGCGCATCTGCGCCATAGGCTTGTTGCGTGCGCGTACTGCGATTATTTATTGCTTCGTCCTCGAGCACACCAGTTCCTGTCAGACTCGGCGTCAGGTCTTCAATATTGAAATCGCCAGGCGAGCCAGCAAAAGAATTTAGTCTCCTTTCTAGATCGTCCGGATCGGCCGCACCCAACGAATTGCTCGTGCATAAGGACTGCGGATCCAAACCCAAGGCGTCGAGTCCGTCTTCATCCAATTCATCGAGCAAGAACGTACCGTTCGACAGCGCGCATGTTGAAAACCCGGAAGCGTCACCATTAAATGCGGCAGTCTCTATGCGACGGTAAAACGCGTTTCCGCTAAGCGAGAGTTCATCGGAGACGTCATGCGTACTGTCGAACGTCAAAGCGTGCAAACGATTTTCTGTAATGTCTGGTGCAGTAAAGACCTGCGCCCGATCGCGTGATAACAAACCCGCAGGTGCGGGCCCGTTACCAGTTAACTCAGTATCGGCGTATTGAAAGTTGACGTTTGCCTCACCGCGTAGCCCGCGCCAACTGAATGCTGTAAAGAAGTTAAGCGAATCCGAGTCCGACAGATCGCGCCACCCACTTTCATCAAAATATTGCAAATTGGCGTAATAACCCAAACTCTCGTTGTTGCCACCGCTTTCGATATTCCCGCTCACTCGGCCCCAACTACCACCGGATATCTCGGCTGCGTGACCCGTGTAATTAAAACCATCCTTCATCTTTATCGACAAAGCGCCACCCAATGTGTTCAGCCCGAACAACGGATTCGCGCCGCCGACTAAATTCAAACTGTGGATTGCAGATTCTGGCAATAAATCCCAGTTCACACCGTCGCCTAGCGGCTCATTAATACGCACACCGTTCTGAAAGACAGAGATGCCCATGGGGAGTCCAAGTAAGGGTGAGGCCGAAAACCCTCGGTAGTTCACGTCTGGCTGCAGCGGATTGTTCTGGGCACCGTTGATAGAAACGCTGCCTAGGTTGCTGTTTAAGTAGTCACTTAAATCGAGACTTTGGGCTCGCTCTAACGCATCGCTATCGGCGCCCTGCGAGATGAAAGGGAGGCGTTCC